>CAJUDE010000030.1 GCA_910585295.1 uncultured Lachnospiraceae bacterium
CCCTTTCGGATAAGTCGGTTGATGATAGGAATTAGGCTTCAAATGAAGCCCTCACATTGAACCTACTATCTTGCTAAAGATAGATTACAAACAAGCCCGCGCGGAACGAATGGGTTCCGCTTACGAGCGCACCGCAAATTCATCCATCAAAAAATGCACATGGACGGGCAGCCTCCCGCCATATTTATGGTCTGCCAGGTAAAATAACTGCTGGAATAGCTGCGTATACAGCACAGACACCAGGAAATTATAACTGGTGTCATTATCTGGTATCAGCGCAAACAGCGCCACTTTCTTTTCCCCCAGTGCGGGCAGGTCTAAATCGTCTGTGGCTGTCAGCGCGGCAAGGCTTCGCAGGTTGAATTTCTCTAACCTTGCCGCAAGGGTAATCTGGATGGACTTCAAGGTCTTTGCGCTTCCAGAATGGTAGTCCTTATAATATTTCACTGCGATATGCTCTGGCTCCCGCATTTCCAGACGTTCAAACAGCTCATCCAATGGGGACTGGTACTCGTCGTTATCCTCCCGTACCTCCCCTGCCCGCAGCAGCTCCATGACCATTGGGAAATTCTGTTCTTCCTTTGGGGCTTCGTATTTCAGGTAAAAAATCAGCGCCAGCAAAAGCATGGACGCTGCGGTGTCCCAGAATGGGTCATTGCTCTGGCTCCCTTTTGGCGTTGTTGCTTTAAACAGGTTCGTCACCAGCCGCTGCACGTCGTTGTCATCTTTTAAATAGACAAACGGGTTGTAACAATGGCTTTTTTCCATGTTGATTAAGTCCAGCACACGCACCTCGTACCCCTTTACTTCCAGCAGATAGCCAGTGTCCCGCAGGTTCTCCCCTTTGGGGTCAAGCACCACAAAAGAAGTATTGGCCTGCAAGAGATTCGGTTTGGCATAGAAGCGGGTCTTGCCGGAGCCGCTTCCGCCGATTACCAGTGTAAGCAGGTTCCTCCGGTGCCTGCGGCTGTCATAACAGATGCGCACATTCTGTGTCATTAACTTATTTGCCCCAAATTCCCGCTCACTGTATTTTTTATTGACTGCCTTGGCATTCCCCCAAACGGCGGAGCCATGTTCCTCGCCCCTGCGGTAATTCCTGCGCGTGGAGCAGTAAATCCCAATCCCCAGGCCATAGGCAAGGAGAGAGACAAAGACCATTTTTATGCTGTCTGCGCAGATTGTGATGTGGAATGGATGCTCTATGGCTTTTGGAAACCGTTCGATCACTGCAAACAGCCCGCCCGATAAATCCGGGGCGGCTAACAGCGCAAGCCAAACAACTGGTACAATGCCGCAGGCTGCAAGCACATAATCTGCCTGGTGGTTACCGTTCTTCATGGCAGTTCCGCCTCCTTTTCCCTTTTTCTGGTGTTTCCATCAAGGCAATTACTTTTAATAAAATGTCATCCACGGCATCCGTCGCCCTGCCTTCTTTTAACATTTGGTTCCTTTTCTCATTCAGGGAATGGAAAATGACGCCGCTTTCATATTTATCCAGCTCTAAGGTTTTCTTGTCTTTGCCCAATGCGCTACCTCCTGCATGACTTCCGGTTTCGCCAAAGAAGCAGCGGGACGCTTCCTACCCAAAAAACAAGGGAATGCTGCCGCCTTCATCTTGCTTCCTCCCTGCTGTGCTGTGCCTGCTGTTGCTGCTGGCGGTTATTCTGGTTCCTGCCCTGGTCTAATACTTTTGCCATGCGGGACAGGATGGCGTTTGCGGCGTCACGGGCTTTGGAAAGTTCCCCGCGTACTTCCTGCGGCTCCATGCCCTCAAAAAACTCTGGCGCTTGCCTGAAATCATACTGCTGCGTGTCCATCCCATATTTTTTGCAGAGCATATAGGAAACACAGTAAGCGTGGAACGCATCTTCATTCCGGTCATAGTCTTTGGCTCCTTTTGCAAATCCTGCAAGGGCAAGTTCTGGCGTCAGGCTCTGGAAGATGGCGGCTGCATCCATGCCCTTCCTCACATAAATGCAGTTGTCCTCCGGCTCAAAGATTGCCCCTTTCTCCTCCGGCATCTGGTCGGGGTCAGCGGCCACAATATCCACAGGCGGGTTGCTGACCAACGCACGGATTAACTGTTTTTCATCCACTGCTTCCTGCGGCTGTGTTTTATCCTTGATGGTAGTCTGGGAGATGTCGTAGAGCTTTTTTGCATTGTAATAGGTGCCGATGCTGCCATCCTCCCGCTCGAATTCCTTCCCTGGCTCCAGGATAAGCACCGGATTTTTTCTTTCCATGCGCTTCACATAAGCCCCCTGGTCTTTCCAGTACCCATAGTCGCCCAACTTTTGCGCATCTGGGTTCTGTGCCATAATCAGTAAGGCATTATTGGCTGTATAACGGTCGAAGCGGCTCTGCACGTCCAGGTACTGCTGGAATGCCCCGCTGTCCGTTGACACGGCTTCCGTCGTCTGTTCCGACAATTCGTAACAACGGCTGCGGTTATTCTTGCTCTCTGCAATGAATGCCGCCACCCTGTCATCCTGCGGCACTGCCGATACGTTTAAGATTGCGTCAAGATTCTTGTCCATTTTTCACCTCTCCTTTGCTTTTTTTGATTTTTTCTTACCTTGTGGCTGTTTGTGCTGCAAAGGCTTCCTGCTCTTTTTCTCCTTTGCAGGCGGTTCCTGTTTGGGTGTGTCCGCTTCCTGCTTCCGCGCTGCCTGGATTTCCTTTAACGCTTCCCGTACAGATGGCTTATCTGTCATGGAACCTTTTTGCGGCTTAGAAGTACCCCCTGCGGCTCTCCCGCGCTTCCTTGAGGTAGGCTCGGACGGATGGGATTTTTCTGTCTTTGCCATAGAGGGGTTTTTGGTTCTCCCTTCCTGCCCTGGCGCCTCCCCAAACAATTCTTCCAGCAGCGCATCCTCCTTAGATTTTCCCGGCCTGTCCTGTTCCGGCTCTGCCTGTCCCTCCATTTTTTCTGGATGCGCTTCTTTTTCCTGTTTTCCAATCCTCTCTGTTGGTTCTAGCTGTAATTCCTCAGACGCTTCCTTTCCTTGTTGCCCTTTGCCTGCTTTTTGCTTCCCGTTTTCTGCCCTTGCTTTCTCAATTTCTGTCTTAACCTGTGCTGCCTCGGCCACGGAAGCAAACCGAAACCGTTCTACAATCCGGTTGATGCGGGGCGCGTCCTCTTCCTTTACCATGACGTCCGCCATGCCGTCTTTGCTTCCTCTTGGGGTGCGCACTGCACAGTAGAGGATTCCATACCGCTTTGCTTCCTGGACAAACTTCTTTAAGTCTCTTTCCCTCACGGAGAACACAGTGAGCGGCTTGCCGGAACGCACTAAGGTTTCCAGCCTTGCCCTGCCCTTTGTTTTCTTCTGCTCTTTTAAGATGGCGTATAAAAGCACTGCAAGCTGTTTTGCCCCTGCGCCGGAAATTTTTAAGGCTGCTTCGCCCACTTCCATTGACATGCGCACCACCTGGTCAGCGGCTTCGCCTGATGTGTTCATGGCTCCTTCCCTCCTTTTGCTGGATATTCTCTTGCCGCACTTTTTGTAATTTTTCTTTCACCACGCCGGAACGTGCGGCGATTCCATCGCAAAGTCCCACCTCCTTTCGCAGTTCCCCTATCCGCTGTGTTAAACAGGAAATCTCTGCTTTCACTTCTGACTGTTGTCCGCTGTCTTTGATGCTGCGGATTTTATAGCGGAGATGTTTTCTTGTGTCAGAAAGTTCCAATATCTGCCCTTTCAGGGTTTCCCTTCGTGAGAAAAGCTGCTCTGCAGTATCTATGTGATAGCGGCAGAGCAGCCTTGTTTCCTTTGAAACCGTATCCAATTTTTTTAAATCCTCCCGAAACAACATATGCACCTGCTTTGGGTTCCCAGTCGTCCTGTGCCTGGGCAGGATGCCAAGCTGGTAGCAGTAGTGCAGGTACAGCCCACGCAGCCCGCCGATTCTCCTTGCCTGATGCAATGTCCCCTTTATTTCAATGGTATAGGATTTTTGCTGCCTTTGCAGGGATTTCGGGCGCGGCTTTTCCACAGGCTTTGCAAGTATGCGCCTGCGGATAGAGGCAATGGTGTAATCCTCCCCAAAATTTCGTGCCAGTTTCAGCCCGCGTTCTCTCCCCTTTGGGCATATGGTGACGTCCTTGCCAAACTTGATGGAATATCCCATCTCCTTCAGATAGTGGAAAAACTGTTTTTCTGTCCTTGCTTTCCCTATGGCTTCATCCACGTCTGCTTTTACCATGCCCCGGTAGGTAGGCTTACCCTCCTTCTGCGCTTTCCATTCGGCGTAATGCTTTGCCTGCCCTTGCTTTGGGTTTTCTATGACAGATAACTGGTATTCCAGGCAGAGCCTGTCGGAAGCGTTACGCATATCCCGATAATCTTGCTTTGTCCAATGGTAACGCTTCCCATCTATAAAAGAAACAGAGTTCACCACAAAATGGTTGTGCAGGTGGTGGGCTTTATCCAGATGTGTCGCCACCAGCACCTGGAAGCGACTCCCCCACAATTCCCTGGCCAGCTTCACGCCAATCTCATGCGCCATTGACGGGGTACATTCCCCTGGCGCAAAAGACTGGTAGCCGTGGAAGGCCATGATGCCCCCATCTTTGCCAAACTTTTGTTTGACCGCCATCATCTCGGAGCGGGCGGTGGTGGGCGTGCAGTTGACGCCGGACACATACTGCTGCATGGCTCCCTCTGCCTCATCATATATGGTTTCCGTCTCGCCATCTTCCTGTTTTTCTTCTTTCTGCCTTTGCCTGATTTTTTCTTCCCTGACCGCATAGGAAATGACGTCGGACAAGCCCTGCAGTTCCCTCTCTTCCTGGCAGGGCAGTTCCGGCAGCTTTGCAATCTCTGGGTGCATAGTCTTGTCTGGGTTCTCCACATAGATGACGACTTTCCCAAGCCAGCCTTTAATGCTCCAGATAGAGGTTGTCGCCATGTTACCGCCTCCTTTGCGCCCCGCCCTTGTCCACTCCGCGCAAAGGCTTACCGCTCTGTGCTGCTTCTTCCCTGCAAGCCAGGCTTTGCGGGTTTTCAAAAGGTTCAGGCAAAATGACTGCTTCGGTAATCAGGCGCACAGCTTCCTCAAACTTACGCATGTCCCTGTCGTATCGTTGTACATCAATGACATTTAAGACATGCGCTTTCTTCGCTATCTGGTTCAGGTTATTGCCAATCTTATGGAGTTCTTTCATCATGGAATAATAATCAGGCGGAGGCATATCCCTTGGCGTTTTCCCGCTGATGGACTGGCGCACATAGGCTTCCTGGCTCAGCCCGCTCCTTTTTACCCGTTCCCGGAATGCGTCCGCCTCTTCTCTGTTCAGGCGGAACAGAAAGGGAATGTCCCTGTTCCTCAACGTTCCATCCCCCTTTCTTTCGGCAGGGATTCCGGTATCTGACGGATTTTTCCTTTCTCCCTGTCAAATTCATACACACGGTCAGACAGCACTTCATCACTGCTTACCTCAATCTGGTTTACCTCCCGTACCAGGTTGCCCAATTCTTTTGGGACAAGCTCTCCATCTTTTGGCACTATCAGCACTTCATGAATGGAAGAAGGCAGGATATAAAATCCTTCTGGGAATAGTCTGCTGATTTTTTCCATCACGCCTGGACAGGCAAGGGCAGAAGCCCCATAACGCATCCCCTGGTTTGTCAATACAAACATTTGCCCTTCTGGTTTGTGTGGGAAATCCGCTCCCCCTGCAAGCAGGTTCCTGGGATCTGCCATGCCAAACATTGCCCCCATGTCCTGCAGCACTGGCGGCTGCCGCCTCTCCATGTTCCCCCATGCCTGCTGGAACAGCGTTTCTTCCTCCATCCCCCATATGCCCATGAGTTCATCCGTCACTTCCATGCTGCCATCCTCCCTTCTGCCATCCAGCGGGAAGCAGAGCGCAAGCGTGAGCGACAGGTCTTCCAGTTCCTGGTGGGGCATCTGGGTAAGCCTCTTCCGGTTCGCCTTTGTATTCACAATCCGCACACAAAGATATTCTTTCGCCTTTCCATACACAAGCACCTTGTCAGCCTTTGGGATTTCTTTTATCTCCATCCCTTTTTCTGCCAACTTTGCCATCTCTTTCATGGCTTCTCTTTTGGCCTGCCATTCTTTACCTCATCATAAAATGGCTCTACATAGACAATCGGGTCTGCCCGCTGCCCCTGCCTGTGGAAACAGACGCCTGTCAAAACAACGTTATTGTTTTTCCGCTGTTCCACGACGGTGCATTCCACATCGGAAAACTCTGGCGCAAGGCAGCTTTTGATTTCCCGCGCCACTCCTTCGGCAAATATCTTTTCCTCTAACATTTCCTGCTTCCCCCTCCCTGCTTCTTTTCCTTTACTGCCGTCGCATAGTGCATCAGACGTTTTTTCCTGCGCCTTTTATTTTCTTTTTTGATTTCTAAATGCATCTTTTTCTTCCTTCCTGCTTTCCATACCACTAATTTGAAACAAACACATGGCTGTCACTCCAACAAAACCTCCTGCCAACATCCCAACCACAAACATACATCCTTCCATTTTTATCATCCTCCATTTCTTCCAAGGGGTTTCAGGGGGATTCCCTGACAAGCTGCCGAAGAATTGCCGCTGCCCAAAAAGGGCGGTGGCAATCCAAAGGCGTTGCTTGCTGGTATTGTGTATCACGCTGCTATCTGCTTACTGTCTTTCTAATCAGCCTCATTACCCGCCAAAAACAGATGCTTCCTCGCCATTAGCTGTTATGATAATTCCCAACTTCTCAATAATTTTCCTTCTATTATTTAGCTGCTTCCCTGGTATTTTTCTCTTTCTTACCGTTCATTTTCCCTCTTTTTTCCAGGTTCCTCCGCCTTGAAACTGACTCCTGCAAAATGCTCTGCATCCAAAATATACTGGCTGTCCTGCCAATTTTTTTCTGCAATTTTCTCTGCTTTTGCAAGGTTTTCCGCCTGAATTGGGACAGTCATTTCTAAGGTTTCTGTTATCGTAATGTGATAAGTTTTCATCTCTCATAGCTCCTTCCTTTGTTCTGTTTTCTCCGTCTTGTTACCCCGATTCCACGCTTGATACATAGGCAGTCGTTATAGTCCTTACCCTGTGGGGGCGGCTGGTCTAAGGTTTGGTACATTCCTGGAAGCACTGTTTGTATTGCTTTCGCTGCAAGCCTGCCCGCCTGGTCGTTGTCCAGATGCAGCCCAATTTTTTGAATATCTGGGTAATCTTTTAAGAACTGGGTAAGCGCTGCTGGCACTTTACTCCGTCCCAACTCCCTTGCTGGCTGATATACTCCTGCAAGGGATAACAGGTGTTCTTCCCGCCAGTCCTGCCCTTCCATCTTCTGTAACGTAGCATAAGATAATAAGTCAATGGCCGACTCAAACAGATGGACAATGCCGCTATCCCCTACTGCTGGGATGGAAAACGAATAGTTTTTGTCACTGCCGTTTGCATCGCCAATGAAATCTGTCCCTATCCCACGCAGCGCCGCATAACGTGGGTTCCCCTCCCTGTCCCGCCCTATAAACACTGCATTATGGTAAGATTCACTTTCGTATATCTGCCCAGACTGAATGCAGAATTGAATAATATCTGCATCAATTCCACGTCCCTTTAGATAGGAAACCACCTTTGTATGACAACGGTTGGGCTTTGGCAGTAACAACTTTTTTTCTATTGACTTTTCGGCTGGTGGGGAAACAGGCGGCTCTATGGCCGCCTGCCCTGCAATCATCTGTACTGCATCCAAAAAAGCATATCCCTTAACTTTTATCAGATAGTCCAGGGCTGACCGCCCGCCAATCCCACGGCTCCACCACATCCATTTCCCGTTGGAAATCTTTAAGCTGTCATGGGTTTTTGTGGTGTAGACATTGCCGGAAAAACGCACAAGTTCATATGGTTCATAGTTTTTCAGGTAGGTCAATAAGTCCATCTGCTTTGCCTCTTGTATAACTTCTGGTGCGATATATGGCATCTTTCTCACTTCCTTCCCTGCCCTTGTATGGATATTCTGATATGGTTTCTTGAATATCTGGGCATAAAAACAGCCAGATGATTCTGCTATTAGAAAACCATCTGGCTATGTAAAATCATGTTATTCAGTTTTATAATTTAAGCGATTGTCTATCAATACTACAAAAACACTTTTGATATATTCTCTTTTTCCAACCTGTCATATTACTAAAAATCAAGTTTACAATTTCTTTCACTTTGTAAATTAATAGAAATTCACTGGTTCTGGGAGCGCAAAAAAACAATTTTTATCATCTTCTGCCTGCCACTTTCTCTCTTAGATAATATGATATTCCAGATAAAGTTTCTGACGGTATTCTTCATCCTGTGATGCCCTGACAATATCTGATATCCGATTATCCTCATTTAACAGCACTATTAGCCTCGCTAACATTTCCTCACCCTTTTTCACATTTTCCCTGTCACGCATTAACAACGTCATATATTCATGCCTCCATTCCCTGTTTTTCTTTGCTTCTTTCACTGCTTCTTCCAGTTTCTCTACATAAAGGTCTTTCGTTTTCTTTCCTGCCACATAATCCAGAAATGCCTTCAAATCTTTACTGACGTCATCCAGTGTCCCTTTTGCATTTAAAAATATCTTTACCGTTCCATCTCCCATCGAAATACGGTTTTCTTCTTTACAAATATTTTCAAACGTATAAATATGCCTTCCTTTTCCAAATACATCAAATGGGCAGATAAAGATAACATAGCTTTGGTTTAATTCATCATAATACTGCCCCTTATCAATGAGCTGCAAATCCATCATGCCTTGATAATACCTGCTCCTCTTTGGCAGTTCCTTCGTATCGCTCACCTGCATTTCTATGTCATAAACAACTTCTTTTTCATCTTTCACATATACGTCCAGCCTGATACTATGCGCATCTATATCTGGTTTGATGCTTTTTTGCAGCTCTGGATATTCAATATGGTCTATTTCCAAGTCTGGCAAAATTCTCTGCAGTAATTCTTTGCATAGCTCCGGGTTCTGCATGACCTTCCCAAACAAGAAATCATTGGATATGCTTAATTTTTCCCAATTTGTCTGCCTGTTTTCCATCTGTTCTGTTTCCATGCTTTTCATGTTATTCTTACCTGCTTTCTGTCACCTTTTTGCCGGAAAACTCTGGTTTTTTCTTTTATTATACACAGTCTTTTGGCAAATTACAATAAGCCTTACTTTTCTTACTATTTTTAATTCTAAAAATGTTACTGTTCACTCCCACGCCATTCGCAAAGGCGCTTTCAGTGCTTTCTCGCTGCTTTGCAGCTAACTTTGCTCATAAACCGACGTTCCCTTCCGTCAGCACAAATGGAGAAATCATCATGCAAGCATGTCATTGTCTCCATGATAAGATTCACTTTCATATATCTGCCCAGACTAGATGCAGAACTGAATAATATCGTTATCAATTCCGCGCCCTTTTAGATAGGAAACCACCTTTTTATAGCAATGGTTAGGCTTTGGCAATAACAACTTTTTTCTATTGACTTCTCGGCTGGTGGGGAAACAGGCGGCTCTATGGCCGCCTGCCCTGCAATCGTCTGTACCGCATCCAAAAAAGCATAGCCCTTAACTTTTATCAAATAGTCCAGGTCTGACCGCCCGCCAATCCCACGGCTCCACCACATCCATTTCCCGTTGGAAATCTTTAAACTATCATGGGTCTTGATGGTGTAGACATTACCGGAAAAGCGCACAAGCTCGTATGGCTCATAACTTTTCAGATAGGTTAATAAATCCATCCGCTTTACTTCCTGAATGACTTCCGGTGCGATATATGGCATCTTTCTCACTTCCTTCCCTGCCCTTGTATGGATATTCTGATATAGTTTCTTGAATATCTGGGCATAAAAACAGCCAGATGATTCTGCTTTTAGAAAATCATCTGGCTATGTAAAATCATGTTATTTAATTTTATAAATTTCCTTATTACAAAATTCATTGGTAAAATTATTGTTTTTCTTTCTTTTCCATTTTCTTAATTTTTCTTTTTCCATACATCAATTCATAATATTTTCCATTTAATTCTGCAAATACTTTTTCAACCACTTCATTTCCACACGATGATGCCATCATAAAATCAATGGGTTCTCCATCCTTATCTATATCTTTTGGTATTTGACAGTCAACTTTATTTATAAATAAACATTCAATTTCTTCTATAAATATTCTCATCATCTCATCATTTTTACCGCTTTTATCCTTATGTAATTGAAAGTTCAGTACATGCTCATTGACACTTCGATTAACATCCATTATCGGCTTATAAATTTTATAATAAACATAGTGAAATTTATTTCTTTTCTTATCAAAAAGAAAATCCATATTTCTTAGCTCTGAATCCCATGCTATCATATCATTCTCTGCATAAGACAGGAAAAAATCTATTTTCTTTTCAACAGGCCAATCCACTTGATATTTATTTAGTTGCTTCAAAATGATTTTTGTCCGGCTAGAAAAATCCTGTAAAATTCTTCTTCTTTCCACAAAATATCCTATCAATGATGTTATAAGCGTAAGAAACGCACTTCCGAATATCGCTAATGCAACATTGCTCCAAAAATCTCCTTCACTGGAATTAATACGATAATGCGTGATTAGCGTAGCTAACGCTGACAGTATCGTTAAACCCATTGTTATATATACTGATATTTTATATACTTTCATTTAATCCCCTCAATTCCCATTCATTCTAATAATTTTATTTTCATTATCTTTTATTCAACAACATTTTCTTCTTTTGGGTAAGTATGTTCGCTTTGCTTAAAGGTTTGATGGCTTCTATCTGTATTGATTACAAAACAATCCTTTTGGAAATAATGTGCTCTATGGTCAGTATCCCAATAATCAATTTCAATATTGATTGTTATTTCTTTCAATTTTTGCACATCTATCATAAGATAAAAACTCACCTTTTCATCTTTTGCAATTGTCATTATCGTTGGAAAACCGTTAATAACAATGTTTACATCTATTGCACTGCCCAATCCAAGATTTCTTATGATATATTGTAAATATAAAAATTGAATATCTGATTGTCTTACCCCAATTAAATGTTTTTCTACTTCCGTAAAATGATTGTGAACCCGTTTAACTGAATCTCCCTCAATCTCAACTATCCTATCATTCTCCTCAGTTTCTGCCTTTGGGTCAAAAAATATATACCGTGTATCTAAACATGGTTTGATAAATAGCTTTCTTTGCTGCAACGCAGCCTTTTTTTCTTCTTGTTTTTGACTTTCCAGCTTTCTATCGTTATATAGTATCGTAATAAATACAGTTACTAAAGTAGCAATTCCACCTAAATAACTGCCCAAAAATCCTGCCCAAGCCTCATTGGAAATATTACTTGGTATTGCATTTCCAAAAACAAATTTATCAATAAAAACTGGAATAGCTGGGGTAAGAATAATTATAAATATTACTAATCCAATATATTTAAAAGATTTCTTCGTAAAAATCCCCATCCTTTCTTCCACAAGATTCAATAACAAAATTTATATCTTCTGAAATCTTAACATCCTAAATACTCCCTTTAGATAAATCCAAACTTGTATGTCAGCATACCATATATTTCCACATTTTTCCACTCTTATAAATCTATTTTCCATCAAATCAACTATTATTACACTTTCTACTATAAAATTCATATCATAAAAAAGCCAATTCATCTTCATCCCTGAAAACAAACTGGCTATGTAACCATTAAATTCCCTCCAATGTCCGCAACAATTTCAGCACATGGCTTCCCCCTAAAAGATACATTTGAATATTCTCTGTCCTTGCTTTATCATACTCCAACGCAAAAAACCTGGAAAGTGCATCTGTTTCTTCCTGTGTCAATTCCAAAGGTTCCGCTATTCTATCCTTGTCTGCCAGAATCAATAAGAAATCATATTGATTCAATAAACAACAACGTTCTTCCTTTAACTTCTGATAGGAAACGGAGCCTGCCAATGCTTCCTCGCATAATAAATCCACTTCTTCCAGCAAATCACTAAACCATTTTGGCAGGTTGTATAGGTCGATATTTTTTATGTCCGTGCCTCTGTCTGCTCTCCGGTTATCCAAAAAAATCTCCATCCTTTCGTAAAACTATTTTGTTATAAAACAGATTGATTTCTGTCACATTCCTTTTTATCCTCGCATTTCTTATTGCACAGATATAGTATATTACTCTTATGAAACTTTCCCTTTACAACCCTTGTTTTTTTAATGAATAGAACATTCCCCCTTTCCGCTTTCCATTTACACGGAGCATACCAGAAAGGACACAGGCCATCCAGCGTGCGATTTGATATTTTACACACTTCCTTCCCGCTATGTAAGACGGCATCCATTACCTGATGCCGCATAAATTATCTCTCACGTTCTGTCTTTTTCCGTTTTGGCTCAGCCTCCTTTCCCTCTACGACTTCATCTAACAATATCTTATCTTTTTTATCCAAATCCAGAAGTGCATTCAGTTCTCCAAGCCTTGCCACTTTTTCAGACAGTTCCTGCTCTCTGGGAAACTCTTTCTTTGCTTCCTCTTTTGCTGTTTCTAGCTGAACATACAGCGTCTTTAAACGTTCCCTGCACTGTTCCAGGCTGTCTGGAATTTTCTCTATCTCATGGTCTATTCTTGTAATGTTTCCATAAAGGTCTTTGCCAAGGGTGACATGATATGTCCGTTTTCCCTTCAAAGCAACCACAAATTCCCTACTAAAACTTTCATAGGAAAGCTCCATTT
This sequence comes from uncultured Lachnospiraceae bacterium, assembly GCA_910585295.1. Classification (GTDB taxonomy): domain Bacteria; phylum Bacillota; class Clostridia; order Lachnospirales; family Lachnospiraceae; genus Petralouisia. The sequence continues at coordinate 12,716 of CAJUDE010000030.1, forward strand.
GAAACCCACGGTATGCCCCAAGCGGCACGCCCTCTGGCGATTTCATCGCTTTGCAGGCATCTAAAAGTGCCTGTCCCGCTTCCTTTTTCTCCTGATATGTCCTGCCATTTATCTGCATAGGTGGAAATATGCTGCGCTCTGACGGCGTATGGGCTTGTACCTGCGCCATGTCTGCCTCATATCCTGTGATACGTTGTTTCTGTTCTTTTATTTCCTTTGGAAAATATCTGGCCACTTTATTTTCCATTTCATACTTCTGGCTCAGGAAGCTTTGTTTTAACAATTGCAGTTTTGACACCTGGATGTCCAGCTCCATCTTCTCTTTTATATGCACATTTCCAGTCGCCAGGGCTTTAATTTCTGCGTAAGAAAGGGCGGCCTCATCAATATCTTCCATACTGCGGACAGGGCTTTTGCTTGTCATAATCTGGCTGATGAACTTCTGTTTATTTTCAATCACCTGGTACAAAAATGCATCAAATGTTCCTTCTGTGACATACCGGATAATAGCAACCTTCTTATTTGTATTGCCTTGCCGAACCGTCCGGCCAAGCCTCTGCTGTAAATCTCGTGGGCGCCAGGGCACGTCCAAATCATGGGATGCAACAATCAAATCCTGCACGTTCATCCCTGCCCCCATTTTAAAAGTACTGCCCATTAAGACACGGACAGCGCCCCTCCTTACTTTGGAAAACAATTCTTTTTTCTTTGTATCGGTGTCTGCATGATGGATAAACGCAATCTCTTCTGGGGGGATTCCTTTCGCAACCAGCTTATCCCGAATATCGTTATAAACGCTGAATGTGCCGTCATTTTTTGGCGTCGACAAATCACAGAACAACAGTTGTGTTAATTTTTTCTCCCTTCCCTCTTCCCAAAACTTATAAACCTCCTCCACACAGACATTTATTTTGCTCCCTGGCTCGTCTGGCAGCATCTCATTGGCTAACCTTTGGTCTAAAGCCAGCTTACGCCCGTCATTGGTGATAAGCAGCATGTTATCCGATGCTGGGTCTACCATGCCGTTTCTGACACGCTCCGCACGGTTCCCCAATTCTTCCACCATTTCTTTTTGCATTTCGCTAGGTTTTACATGGATAACACGGTATTCCGCTTCTGGCACAGGCAGATTTAACATATCTGCAGTCTGGATGTCTGCCACTTCCCGAAACATCACCATAAGCTCTGGCAGGTTATAAAACTTTGCAAACCTCGTTTTCATCCGGTAACCGCTGCCTTCTGGGGCAAGCTCTATCGCAGAAACCGTTTCCCCAAACGTGGATGCCCATGCGTCAAAGTGCTGCAGATGGCTCTCCTCCAGGGCGCCATACTGTAAATAACGCTGCATGGTGTAAAGTTCTGTGATGGAATTGCTGATGGGAGTTCCGGTAGCAAATATGACACCTTTCCCTCCAGTCAGTTCATCCAGGTATCTGCATTTTAAAAACATGTCTGAAGATTTCTGCGCCTCTGTCTGTGCAATCCCTGCCACATTCCTCATTTTCGTGTATAAAAAAAGGTTTTTGTAACTATCCGCCTCGTCCACAAACAGGCGGTCAATGCCCAATTCTTCAAAACACACTACATCATCCTTACGGCTCTGGTCATTTAATTTTTTCAGCCTGCCCTCCAGTGACTTCTTACTTTTCTCAAGCTGCTTTACCGTGAAGCGGCTCCCCCCGTGACACTTTGCTTCCAGGATGCCGTCCATTACTTCCTCAAGCTGCTTATGCAGCATCCATTGCTGGCGTTCCACGCTCAATGGAATACGCTCAAACTGGGAATGCCCGATGATAACCGCATCAATATCGCTGGTGGCTATCCTTGCACAGAACTTCTTACGGTTTTTTGTTTCAAAGTCCCTTTTCGTCGCCACAAGGATATTTACAGCCGGATATAGCTGTAACCATTCTGCTGCAAACTGCTCAATGATATGGTTCGGCACCACGACCATTGACTTGCTGCACAGCCCCAGCCGCCTGCTTTCCATCGCAGCCGCCACCATCGTGTAAGTTTTGCCAGCTCCCATCACATGGGCAAGCAGCGTATTTCCTCCATAAAGGATGCGGGCAATGCCGTTCTTCTGGTGCTGCCTCAATTGGATTTCAGGGTTCATGCCATAAAAATGCAAGTGGCTCCCATCATATTCCCTTGGCCTAATCGCATTGAAATGTTCATTGTAATAGGAAGCCAGGCGCTGCCTGCGTTCCGGCTCCTGCCAGATCCAATCCTGGAATGCCTGTTTGATTAAATCCTGTTTTCCCTGCGCAATGGCGGTTTCTTTTTTATTAAGGACAGCTTTCTTCTTGCCTGCATCGTCCACTTCATAATCGTAAATACGGGTATCCCGCAAATTCAAGGTATCTTCCAAAATTTTATAGGCATTGGCGCGGTGCGTCCCGTAAGTGTTATTTGCCTTAACATTTCCTTTGTCGCCGCTCTTTCCCTCCACCCGCCATTCCCCAGTGGATTTTGAATAATAGATTTTAAAATGCTCCCTTAAATACCCTGGGGTTTCCAGCAATTCAAACATAAAATTTCCCACATCTTCCGTGGGTATCCAGGTCGCCCCCAGCCGGACGCTGATTTCCGCTGCGGAAAGGTCTTTGGGCTGTACCCGCTCCAATGCCTGCACATTGGTTTCATATACTGGGTCTGACTGTGCTGCAAGTTTCGCCTCCTTCAGTTTCTTTCGTACATTGCCGGAAAGGTATTCATCTTCTGAAACAAACTGTGGCTCGACATCTTTGATATCTGGCAGGCGAAAGATTACCCCTTTTAGTTCCTGCTCAACTTCTTCGGCTCCCTTTCCTGTGAGCTGGCACATATACTCCATATCCACACAGGCTTTCTCTGATAATGACAGGGATAATGCTTCACTGGCTGTTTCCACTTTTGTGACCGCTTCATGGGCTTTAATCGTGCGTTTGGTAAACATATCGGCTTTTCGTTCCAGCGTCCCGTCCTCTGCAAGCACCTCAAGGGAACACAAAAGAGGATAGCTGCTGTCATCTGCAAACACCAAATGATTTGCCCTTGCATTCAAAAGCCCGTATTTGCTGCGGAACACATCATACAGGCGGTTTAATTCCCTCTGCCCCTTTTGAATGTCTGCATCAGGATAGCCATCCCTCTGGAATGCAATCAATTCCCGCACACAGTCACGGATTTCCACCATGCCCTTGACACGGTTTGCCCCTGTTTTGGACAGCTCCACAAGCTTCATGCGGCTGTTTTCCCTATAATAAATGTTCCCGTCCGAGACAGTAAAAGAGTAATTTGCCACATTTGGGTCTGCTGGGATGGCGTTGGCTGTTTCCTCCACCAGTTCGCCTGTTTCATATTCCGAAATTTCAGCATGGATATGAACAATAGCCTCTTCCAACAAATCCTTCAATTCCTTCCCTGGATGCGGACGGCAGACGCTATCCATGCCATACTGGGTGTGTTCCAATGCCATTTCCCCAAGTGCCATCTCTGGATGTTCTATAAAATAGTGGTTTTGGGTGATGCCATTTTCATCCGTGTTCAGGTATATCCAATCCGGTTCCGCTTCCACCATGCGGTCACGCTTCTGTAAAAACAAAATGTCCGCTGTTACCTGTGTCCCTGCATTCTTAAGGAACGTATTATTTGGAAGTCGTATTGCACCTAAAAGTTCTGCCCGCTGTGCGATATATCTGCGCACAGATGGGTTTTTCTTATCCATTGTCCCCGATGAGGTAATGAAGGCAATCACGCCTCCTGGCCTGACTTTATCCAGTGTTTTGGCAAAGAAGAAATCATGCACCAGGAAATGGTGTTTGTCATACCGTTTATCGGAAATTTTGAACTGCCCAAACGGGACATTCCCTACTGCCACGTCAAAAAAGTTATCTGGCAGTTTGGCCTCTTCATATCCCTGCACTGCAATGGCAGACTTCTGGTAGAGCTGTTTTGCAATGCGCCCTGATATGGGATCAAGCTCCACGCCGTACACGCTGCATCCTGAAAGGCTCTCTGGCTTCATGCCGATAAAATTCCCCACCCCGCAGCTCGGCTCTAAGATATTCCCTGTTTTTAAGCCCATGTTTTCCAATGCCTGGTAAATGGCTCGGATAACTACGGGCGGCGTATAAAATGTGGTTAGTGTGGATTCTCTTGCAGCGGAATATTCCGCTTCCGTCAGCACTGTTTTTAATTCCAGGTATTCATATCCCCATGAAGGTTTGGTTTCGTCAAAGGCATCCGAAAGTCCGCCCCAGCCTACATACTTTGCAAGGGTTTCCTGCTCGTCAGGCGTTGCATACCTGCCCTCTTCCTCACATTTTTTTAAGAGCTGTATGGCTGCAAGGTTGCTGTGAAACTTCTCTTTTTGCGTGCCGTAGCCTAATGCATCATCCAGAATACGGTACTGACTGCGCTGTTCTTTGGGGATTTCAGGGTGCAGATCAAAACTCTCGCTCCTGCCCGCAGGCTTTTTTTGCTCCCACGTTGGGATAAAGCCGCTTTCCGATAGAGCATTTTCCTCAGAATTGTCCTGTTGTTTGGTATTCTCTGGGTCTTGCCCTATTTCTTTTTTCTGGTATTCTTCCAGTTCTCCTTCTCTTTTTGGTTCCTCTCCCTGTCCCTGCACTTTGCTTTTCGATTGTTCTTCTTGGTCTTGCCCTGCCCCCTTTTCTTTCTGGTTCAGTGTATTGTCTTTCACCAAAGCCTCTTCTTTGGCTTCAATTTCCTGGACTGACTCATACCCCTGCTGCCGGATATTATCAAACCACTGCCCTGCAAACTGATTTAATTCCTCCTCAAGCTTTATATTGTGGGCACCGTTTGACATTACGCTTTGAAAAATGTGTAAATTATCCTGCTGATACGTCCTGGCATTCAGCGTCTTGGTTTCATGGTCATATTCAAACTCCATGTCTGGGTCTGCAATAACATCCCCATTATGACTATAATAGTGGGAAACAGCAATGCGTCTTTCTCCAATGCGTTCAATGGTAAGCGGCATGAAAGATTTCCCTGCCGTAAATCTTTTTGATTCCTGTTCCCCCGACATAACCTCTGGGGCAAGTTCCATCACTGACCAATAATTCTTTTCTGCGATGGCAAGCCTCCCTTTGTGGGATTTCTTTTTTTCTTGCGGCTCTGGAAGCGCCTGGTGGCCTGCAATCTCATTTCTGGCCGTTTTTTCCTGCAAAGGCTGTTTCTCTTGCAGGTGGTCATTGGCGGGGTTTTCCCTGACCTTTCTCTCAAGCTCCCCGCGCGACATTTCTTCTGTGAATAAAGGATACTCTATATCCCGCAGCACCGCCGTTTCATCCGACAAAAATTCGATACGATATTCTTTCGCGCCGATGAAAACAGCCGTGTCCACTTGAAGGTTATAAGGCGGATGCATGGATGGCAGGTTCCCGATACGCTCAATTAACTCTTTCAACCCTGGATATAGCTCATCCCCAGTCTCCATTTCCTCAAAAATATCAGATAAATAGCTATAAATTTCCCTTACCGACTGTGGGTGGAAAAGCTGCCCTTCCAGCTCTGCCAATACTTCTTCCTGCGTCTGCCCCTCTTCTACATTGATTTGGTACTCATAAGGGGCATACGCTTGATAAAATTCATTGAGTTTTCCTACAAGGGTTTCTTCTCTTCCCAGCAATGCAGGCTGCCCAGGCAAAGCCAGTGCATCCCTGTCTTGTTGGCTGTTCCCCGCTGCTTTTTGCCCTTCCTGGATTTCATTGCTTGCAAACGTAAGCAAGGGGAATGCATCATTCTGGTAATCGGAAATGTCTTGGTAAATATGCCGCATATAGTTGTAACTTGGATCTGGCTTTTTAGTATTCCCAATCACTTCCTCCATGCCCGCTAATATTTCTTTTACTTGCCCCGCCTCTTCAAGCTGTGGCTGGATTGCCGCAACTGCCGTTTGATAGTCTGCCCCATAGGGATAAGGGCGCATGACTTCCTCAGGCTGCTTGTCATAAAAATGAAAAATTTCAGCCGCAAGAAAATTTTTTTCATATTCTGGAAAATATTCCATCTCCCTTTTTGTCAGATACCTTCCGGCTTCCATCAGCTCCTCTATGCGCTTTGCCACCTTCTCCCAGCTTAAGGTAAGTTCTGTTTCCCCGCATATAAGCTTCAGCCCTTTCCCACTGGCCATCATGTCAATATCTGTGCCAAGGATAACCGGAAACTTACCAGAAAAGCCATAGCTTTTTTTGAGAAACTCTGCTTTTTGTTTCCTGGTATGGTTTTTGATAAAATAAGAATAGACACTGTATTTTCCATGCTGTATATTGCTCCCAGACTGGATTACTGTGTCTATGATTTCCTGGGAAAAAGAAAAGGCAGAGGGTTTTTCCTCTGCCAACTCTTCCATAATTGAGAACTGCCCTTCCACAGTCAAAAGAGGGCTGCATTTGTCTCTTAGTTCCCCCAGCAGGCGCATCCCGTCAAAATAGCCTGCCAGAATGCCCCAGTCATAATAAGCCTGCGACGTGCGGGACAGGTAACTGCCTTCCCACATATGGAGTACATTCTGGTAAGCTTTATAGCCTACGCGCCTACCATCTTCTAAGGTAAGCTCCGTATATTCATGGTTGAAAATGCTTTTGATATACGCTGTGCGTTCTTCCTTATCCTCATGGGATTCCAGGAATGCCTGTATCTCTTTTTTCTCTGCTTTTAAATGGGGCGTGGATAGGAGCAGCGATTTGATGTCCTTATCCTCCCCGAAAAAAGGAAGACTCCTGTCCTCGCTGCTCCTGTCATGCCACTTCAATTGTGGCTCTGGTTCCGCCTGTCTGTCATTGCCCGCCTCTGGCTCCAATTCTTTGGACATCAGCTGCACCATTGGCGTCCTTTGCGTCTGCCAATCATTGTTCGCCTCCGTCTCCAATTCTTGGGATGTCAGTTGTAAATCAGTTCCGCCATAATTAGTTCCTCTGCCGCCTGACGGATGTTCCCCATCCTGCCTACCCATGCCATCTGGTCTTTCGCTTTCAGTTCCTCCGTCACACCCTGCGCTTGTGCCATCTGTGCGATGAGCTGTTCCATCCGATTCTGTGCTTCTTCCTGTGTCTCTTTCAGGTGCTGGTTCAGTTTTCCTTTGGTCAGCAGGGTGATAAATATCCCGTAATGATGCTCCTTCAGGTAATTCCGGCGCAGGGATGCGTACTTCCCAAGGTGTGGTTCCGGTTCGTCTGGCACGGTGATGTCGGGCAGGAGATATTCTCCTTGCCTGCTGTATGCTATCTCTCTCATATTCAAGACTCCCTTCTGTATTGGTTTCTGTCTGTTCTTTTTTATTATATCTGTCTGCTTCCATTCCGGCAAAGGTGCGGCTCTTCTTTTTTTCTTCCTGTGAAAGCCTTCCCACCGTGTCCGCAACCTCCCTAAGCGCAATTTCTGACACGCCGCTTGTTGCTGCCCCAAACAGATTTACCAACGCTAGGGTATTGAAATTTCCGATATTCCTAAAATCATCTGCGCTTAGATACGCGTCTGGGTCAACGCCGCAGCGCACCAGGAGCATATAAGCAATGCTGTTTTTCATCAGTTCTTTCGTTTCCGCCTCTATTCTGTCTGCATCCAGCCCTTCCAGGAAGCTGCCTTCCCTGCTTGTGAGGATGTCATCCAGATAATCAGGAAAGTTATCTTCCGCAGCATTCCCCGCTGCTTCCAGGATTGTTTCTGCAAACTTCGCACCCTTTGCTTTCACCCCAAAGGCATCCGCTAGGGTTTCACGCACTGCCTCCCTCTGGCCGGCGTTTACCTCCCACAAAGGCACTGGGCGCACCAGCCGCTTATGTTTCCCTTCCTGGGTATCGGAAATATCAAAATAATATTTCAACCGCATGGCATTTGGTTTTTGGTCGATAACTGCAATCCCTTTTGCATCCCGTTTTACCCAGCGCCCAAATTTCTTGTTCCAGTCCTCCATCTGCAATACTGCGGCTGCGTTTGGCCGCTGCACATGGATTAAGAGCTGTTCATCAAAAGGAAGGCGGTAGTTGCGGCAGGCGGACCTTAAAAATGCCATCCAGTTTTCCGGTTTAGCAGACACTTCCTTGGCTGCTTCCATATAAAGCTCTGTAACCATGTCATATTTTTTCTTCGCCAATACACTGCCCTGCCTTTCTCCTTTTTTCTTTCTGTTACCGTTTGCCATCGTTTCCCCTGCCTTTCTGTAACATATGGCGGTTTTGGGTCTAAGCCTCCCCTCCGCTAAGAAATGTGATGACCTTGTTTGCCCGTACTGCTTTTTGCAGCTCGTTAATCATGCTGATTTCTCCCACCGTAATGCCCTGCATGGCTAAAATGTCATCCACCGTCATTGCCGCAATCTCTTTTTCTGTGAAAAATCCTGCCTCAAACACTTTGTTCAAGAGCCGGACTGTTTTCTGATTGACTGCCATTATAAGCCCTCCTGTCTTTTACCGTTCCCGTCCTCTTTTTCTTCCTCTTTCTTCCACGTCTTTTAAATATTTTTTATACATGACCGCATCGCGCAGCACATCCTCAATGTCGTGGTAAGTGTCCTTGCCCACCCTTTCTTCCAGCCAGCCTTTCACCCGCCAGTCAGAACATAATACTTCTTTCGCCACTTCATTGACCATGCGCAGCGAATTGCCTTCTTGAAACAAACTCACCAGCGCATCAGCAAACTTATCCCCTCCCCGCTGAAGCTGCACTTTCATCTCCCTACTGCCCAGGTAGACACGCTCTGGCGGAAGTGTAATGCCAATGCTCCTCAATAGGTCGGGAAGTTCCCTTGTTGGGAACTGGATGGCTGCATGGTTCCCTTGGTACTCCACCATAGCTACAAAGAAATCCACATCCCGCCGAATTTCCCACGGCTTATGCTGTTCCAGATATTGCACTTCTGCCATTGCCCGCTGGCATAAATCTTTTGTAGCTTTGAAAAGGCTGTCTGTATAATGCCCAAAGGAATACTCCGTTTTGTTCCTGCACTCCCAGGTGACATATTGTTCTTCTTTCTTGTCCACACCCAGCACAAACTCCACATTCCCAACGGGGATGGAAGCTGTAATGAGATACCCTGCATTGCTTCTGTTTCCATCCATTTACCGTGCCTCCCATCTTTTTTCCTTATCCTTATTGTTTTCCCCTTTCTGCTCCTTGACAATCTCTGCCGCCCGTTCTTTTGCCCACTGGGGCAGGCATTCCCTTTTGACCTCGCCTGCAAAATCATGCCGCTCCCACCGCTGGTTCTTTCCAGAATAAAGGGCGGTGCAGTAGCAGGCGCTTCCTGTCCCATGTTCCCTGGTGCCATTCCCTCTCCTGACATAGATTAACTGGTTTTCCGCAGAACGGTATTCTGGCCTTAACACTTCTAGCTTGACTGCCATCACTTTTCCTGCAATGTCCCCGCATTGGGACATAGGCTTACACATATCTGTTGTAATTTTAACCCTTGGCACAGTCACAGCCTCCTGTTCCTCGCGCGCCTTCCCACACTGCTCTTTCACCCTGTCTGCAAAAAGTTCTGCCATCTCCACATAGTCATCGCCTGCTACGCCTTCCTGGTAAGATTCAAAAATACCGTTCACTTCACAAAAAGCACAGAAATAAGGCAGTTCTGCCTTTTCATCCACGCCCAATACCACTTCCCTGTTACCGATGCGGATTCCCTGCACCACTTCATAATGTCCCGCCATCCGCTTTTCTGTTTTATCGCTCATAATCTTTTCCTTTCCTGCCCGTTCATGCCTGCCATCTATTTAAGCACAGCGCTTGTAGTCTCCCGCTTTTTCACCTCCTCTCGCTATGTAACAAGGGCGGCAGTTGCCGCCCCCAGCACAAGGCTGTCTTGTGGATAGCCTATTTGTTCCTTTTATGGTTCCTCAGCCATGCCGCCGCGCCTGTCACAAATGCAATCAGCGCAATCCAGAGCCATTTCCTTCCGTCCATATCGTTCAATCCTCCTTCTTCCTCATTTTCCTGGCTGCTAAAATGCCAAATCCTGCCATGCCCGCACCTGCCAATATAGACAACACCATCCACAGCCCTGTCCTGCTGTCGTCGCCTGTCTTTGGCGTGGTGATTTTTTTCTCTGGCTCCTTTTCATTTGTCATTGTGGCTTTGATAATTTTACCGTCCTCTTTTATCTCAAATGGAAATTCCCTGGTGTCAATCCGGTAGCCCTTGGGGGCTTCATATTCCTGGTAAGTGTATTTCCCATAACGCAGGGTGAATACGGCAATCCCTTTTTCATCGGTCACGCCTGTCGCCACCACATTCCCATCCTGGTCTTTGATACGGAACTTTGCATCTGGCAGAAGCTTCCCGTCCGAAATGTCTTTCTTGGTCAATTCCAGCTTTGAAGTGTTTGGCTTGTTCACAAAACCTATGCCAGCCTTGTTCTCCACTTCCACGGTTTTGCCGTCCTCCCTGATTTCAAAATAGTATGCCTTTTGATCCAGCCTGAAGCCTTTTGGCGCTGTTTTCTCTTTTACAAAATAGCCGCCGTACACAAGCCCGTCCTTCTGGTAAATGCCTTTGTCAGTTTCTTTCAGTTTACCAATCCGCTTATCTTTTTTGGGGTTAAACTTCCCGTTTCCATCGGTGTCCTGGTACAGCTCAAACACAGCCCCGCTCAGTTTGTTCTTCGGGTATTCCGCATCCACTTTTTTCAGGCGCACACTGCCTGTTACCTGTTTGTCTGTGATTTTAATTTTCACCATTGCCCCCTGTTTTGTCACACAGACGTGGTGGGTCTGCCCATCTAACAGATACCCTTCGGGCGCTTCCAGCTCGTGTACGATATAATTCCCACAGACTACATTTTCAAAGAAGAAAGCGCCTTTTTTATCTGACATTGTTACCAGCACGGCGTTTCCTTCTGTAAATTCCTGTGCATCTGCTGGGAACAGGCCAATTTTTGCCCCTTCCAGCCCTGCATCTTCAGTATCAACCTTCACGCCCTCAATTCGTCCGCGGAACAGTTCATTTTCAATTGCACCGCCTTCATTTGCGGTGATGTTTACCACAGCCAGTTCTTGCCCCTGGTAAGCAAACTCCAAAGGGTATTTTTCATCGGACAACAGATAATGCCCGTCTGTGCATACCTCTTTCACATAATATTTCCCAAACGGAAGGTCGCTCTGAAATGCTGCAAGTCCGTCTGTGTTGCAGAATACAATCTCAAGCAGCCCGTCCGCAGGGATGGAAGCGCCGTCCGCAGCCGTCAGTTCTTCCGCTGCATACAGGCCAAAGGCAACGTTCTGGATTTCCCCATTGCTGCCAACCCCAAACGTCTCATCCTGTTCCAATGCTTTTGCCAGGCTGACCGCTGCTTTCTGGCGTTCGTTGTAAAAAACGGTTTCCATTTCTGTTACAAAAACTTCCTGCCCTGCATAGGTAAGCTCCACTTCTTTTGCTTCTGTGTCCAGCACGCAGCCATTAGGCGCTGTTTTCTCCGCCACCTGGTACTTCCCTAAATACAGTTCTTTTGTTTCTGCATTCCCTTCCTCATTTGTAGTGATTGTGTCCACAACCTCTCCTGCCGCTGCTCTTACGGTTCCATCTGGCGTTGTAATGTCCTCCGCTGCAATAATTTCATACACTGCCCCTTCTTTTGGCGCCGTGCCATACACTGGGGTATAAATCGCCTCTCCTTCTGCCAGGTTCCCGTCTTTGTCCGGCACGCCATCCTTAGATATCTGCACACTTTCAAACTCTTCCGCATTCTTTGCCACCAACAGCCTCCCTTTCTGTGGCACGTTTTGCTGTTCCAATCCAATCACTGTGACGCCGCTTTCCTCTGTGGCGTTATCCTCGGATATGGTAAATGGGATTGGCGTGCTGTCCAGCACATAGCCATACGGCGCCTGCACTTCTACCAGGGTATAATCTCCACAAGGGAGGGATTGGGGCGTAACCAGGGAGCCATTGGACGCTGTATAAAACGTGTCCATGTCGGCTGGCTCTGGATAGGTGCATTTCATTGTCACAAGTTCCCCTTCCCCGTCATAAATCTGGTAGCCTGCACCTGACAAGGGGATCGTCTTGCCTGTTTCCGCATCCTTTTTTACCACTTTGATATATGACTGGAAGGGCGCATTGTTCATCAGATAGTGGTACACTTTCCCGTCGCTGTTTACATACACGTCAAAATCTGCAATCTTTTCGCTGCTCTCCCACCCCTTGGTCTGGTGTATAGTGTAAGTCCCATAGGGCAGGTCTTTGGTCTTTGCATAACCGTATGCATCGCATACAAGGGTGTCCCGCTCGCTTTCTCCTGCCGCTTCAAAGCTGCCAGAACTCTTTAAATATACTTGGAACTGGGCGCCTTCTTCCGGTGTTTCCACCTGTGTGCTGCCATCGTCCGTGTGTTTGAGAATGGAAATCTTTCCTTTGATGGATTGTTCCTTTACCTCGGTCTGCAAAGAGTTTCGCTCAACAGTAAATTCCCCTGGCGCTACGCCTACTGGGTATATGGTTTCATCCAGCAGATAGCCTTCCGATGGCGAAATCTCACGGATGCTCCAATGCTCCCCGCAGGGATAATAATTTGTGGTAAACTGCCCCTGGCCGTCTGTGGTATAGGTGTCCACCAGCGTGTCCCCATCATAGATGCCGTAAACGGCTCCTGCAAGCGTTGCATCCCCTTGGGGCTTTCCGGTTTCTTTGTCTATCTTTGTCACTTTAACGCGGAATTTCTTCAAAACATTGGCCACAGTGGCATTTGTGACTTCCTTCCATTGGATTGCGGTTTGCTGCTTCTCTGGCACTACATAGCGGGCTGCGGTGTCCACTTCTTCAAGGGTGTATGGCTTGCTGCCAGAAATTAAAATATCTTTAAATATGGCAGTTCCATTCTTGTTTGTCACCGCATATTCATCCACGTCCGCACCGGAAAGGGACTTCCCATACAGATGGAATTTCATCCCTTCCACAAAGTGATCCTCAGAACTCTTGATGACTTTCAAACTGCCGCGCTTTAAAGTGTTTGCAAACTCCACCTTAGCGGTTTCCCCGCCTTTGACGGTGACTTTCTTTGCCTTCTGGGTTTCATAGCGCCCTTCGGTCAGCTCTGTCACCGTGTAAGTGCCAGGGCTTAAGTTCTCTACCTTGATGACCCCGCCTTTGCCTGTCTTTACGGTCTTATCTATCCCTTTGCCTGTAATCTGGAATTTTAAACCTTCCACAATCCCATCCTCGGAAGTCTTAATGAGTTTCAATTCACCATAAGCGGCTTCCACCTTTAGGTAAGCGGACACGTCAGCGGCATTTTCCACACCGATTACAATATCCTGCAAAGAAGGGTCGCCATATGCCACCAGCCTTGCCTCACTGCTTACGGCAGGGCTTGTCTTTACTGCTGACAGTAATACGCTGTCTTTGATGGCGTCTTTTGATGTCAGGGTCAACGTATTCCCAGAAACGCTTACTTTTACATTACTGTCTTGGGATGTGAAGGCAAACTGGGACAATACCCCGTTGCTGTCTGTCAGCTTCAGTATATACTGGGAACCATCCCATTCCATCTGCTTCGATTCACCATCCTCTCCTTCAGAAGCAAAGCTTGGGATTGTCCCATGCCCTGCCATGCCTGCTATAATCTGCTGGTAGGCTGCGGACACGCCTGCATTTGCCCCTCCTGCACAGAATGCCTCATAAAACTTGCCATCCACAAGCGCATAGGGGGCGTCTGCACCCCTGCACCCAGTCACGATTTCCCAGATAAGTATCTGCGTTGCGACCACCTTCTCATCCTCTGAGCCTGGAAGCGCTGCCATGCTCCCCTGGGAACCATAGAGCAATGCAAGGTTCACTGCGTTTTTCTGGCTACCGCTTAAAGCGTTCCATGTGTCCGATGCGTTCACTTGCAAGGTGTTCCCAGAATGCAGGGAAACCCCAGGCTGGATGCAGAAGGCAGGCTCCCCGTCCGCATAAATCCTTGTCCTCACTTCCCCTGCGTCCCCGCAGTTATGCCCGTTATGGCTCACAGACTGCTGGTAGCGGATGGCATTGCCCGCCCCGTCCAGGCAGTTCTCAAAGGTTATGGTTGCCTGTTCCGAAGCTGCTTTCATAGGCAGGGATGGATGCATGGAAACAACTGCCGCCGCTGCCATCAACAGGGCAAACCCTCTCTTCAATCTCTCTTTGATTTTCTTCTTCACTTTCATATCCTCCATTTCTAACCATAGATTTATAAATAAAAAATCCCTGCATTTTGCAGGGTATTGGGGGCTATCCTTCCCACGGTGTCATACAGGGAATGGATAGCCATACGGAGCCATTGGCTCTATATTGTTTTTTCGGCTGGTAATCGGCTGGTAACTGGAAGGGGTAGGGTGTGGGGAGGGGGAACCACGGCATAAAATACCTGTATTTGGGCATACTGTCCCCCTGGCGGCTCTGCCTACCGTTCCCTGCCTTTGTCCCGTTCCCTTTTTCGGTACAGTTCCAATGCCTTGACAATCGTATCTTCCATCTGTTTCATGGACGTCCCTGGCGAAAAATACTTGTCAATACGTTTCTTTGGGATTTTAAACTGCTCGACTTGGTTCGGTTTTTCTTCTGACAAGATGGACAATATCACGTCCTCCCCCAACTTCCCACTTTCTGAAAACTTCCTTAATTTAATTGCCTGCGCATGGCTTGGCGTGCAGTCCTCCGACTGCATGACGTCATACAATGTTTCCTGCTGGTCTTTGGGCAGGTAGGATAATTCCACTGCCGGACGCATGGCAACTTTGCCGTTGTCCACCAAATCCAGAATAGGGGGAATGAGTTCTGTTAGGCGGATATATCTCTTAATTTGGGTAACACTATCTTCTGATTTTTGTGCTAATTCCTGATTTGAACGTAACCTCGGTCCCACTGGGACCGAAGTTAAATCTGTTCTCTTTCCCTGCCTTTTCATTGCTTCCAGTTTCATCTTATAGGCAAAGGCTTTTTCTGATGGCAGGATTTCCTCTCTTTGCAGGTTTGAGTCGACCATTATCAGCACTGCTTCATCCTCTGTCACATTTCGGATGATGCATGGCATTTCTTTTTTCCCTGCCAGCTCGCTTGCCATTTTACGCCTGTGTCCGGCTATCATCTCATAGCCGCCCCCTGCTTTTTCCCTCACCAGAGCTGGCACTAACACTCCATACTGCTTTACGCTCTCTGCCATATCCATCATGCTTTCATCCATCTTCACCTGAAATGGATGATTTGGAAAGTCAGTGATTTCCCCAATAGGAATGTCCTGAATGGATTCCCTGCTTTCCCCGTCCCGTTGCTCCTGTGTGCTGAACAGGTCATCGGCTGAGGGAAGATTCAGTCTTATGCCGCTGTTTTTCGCCATCCCGTATCACCTCCCTCGTAAACGCCTCATATGCCTTTGCTGCTGCACCGTGTCTGTCATAACTGTAAATACTCTGCCCAGCCGCGCTGGTTTCCGCCGCCTTAACTGCTACTGGAATGATAGTCTGGTAGACATTGATTACCCTCCCATAATTCTGTTTCAGGCTGTCAGCTGTAGCACGGGCAAGGTTTGTCCTCATATCTGCCAGTGTCAGCAATACCCCATCTACCTTTAAGCCAGGGTTAATCTGCCGCTGTACCTTGCCAATGGTCTTTACAAGTTGTGTCATTCCCTTTAAGGGCAGGTAATGGGCTTGTACGGGGACAATTACGCTGTCCGCTGCCGCAAGCGCATTGATGGTCAGCATCCCCAGGCTTGGCATACAATCAATCAAAATATAGTCATATCCCTTTTTCAGCCCGCCGAGATAGGATTTCATGGTAAACTCCCTGCTCATGGCATTTACCAGCGTCATTTCCATGCCGGACAACTCAATATTCGCTGGGATTAGGTCTACCCCCTCTTCATGGTGTAAAATTCCTTCCTGCAAATCGATTGGCTCGTCACGGATTGCCCGTTCCATCTGTGTTGATAGTGTGACAGGCAAACTATCCTGGTCTGTCCATCCTAAAGAGGTTGTCAAATCCCCTTGCGGGTCTGCATCCACAAGCAGCACCTTCTTTCCCTTATTCGCTAAACCAATGCCCAGATTGACCGTGGTTGTGGTCTTTCCAGTGCCTCCTTTCTGGTTTGCGATGGCGATTACCTTGCATTTCGCCATTTCGGTTCCCTCCTTCCTTCGGAAAATTTAATAGCCACTCCTTTAATGGGAATGGCTATGTATCATCCCCGCCATTCTGACGGGAATATATTCCTAAATCTCACACTTTTCTCCTAATCTGTATTCCTCAATTATTTCAAAAAAATCTTCCAGGAATTCCATTACAAAAAACTCCTGCATATTCTCCTGTTCTTCTAAAGATGCAATCAAGCAAGGGTATTCCTCCCCGGCAATCCTAAACAGCCCCCTTATCATCTGCATTGCCTCCATCACCCTGCCCATTTCCGCCAATGCTGCCAGAGCAGAATAAATATCCTCCATATCTGAAGTTTTCTTTCGCATAGGGAACAGCTTATCAATCAGTAAAATTGTATATGTTCCTGATATGGCATTGAGCATACTTTTCACGTCGTTTCCCATTACTTCATCTCTGCTTTCTTTCATTGCATGTCCTCTCCTTTTAATTTATCAGCCACTCCAATGGGCGACTATGTACCAAAACTAAAAAAAGCCGGCTGCTCTAATCAAAGAACAAACGGCTATATACATCCATTTCTTTTTCATTATTCTTTTTTATTCTTTTTTATTCTTTCTTCTTTTTAGTACCAAAATAGTGCCACACCACATAGAAAAAGCCAGGAAACCCAGTGTTTATGCGGCTTCCTGGCTCTCTGTTTACTACTCGAACTCAATCGTCCCTGGTGGTTTCCCAGTACAATCATACAGTACCCGGTTCACACCCTTCACTTCGTTCACAATCCGGTTCGTTACCTTATTCAATACCTCCCAAGGAATCTGAGCCGCTTCAGCAGTCATAAAATCAGATGTATTCACAGCACGAAGCGCCACGGCATAATCATATGTCCGGAAATCCCCCATCACGCCTACAGAACGCATATTTGTCAGTGCTGCAAAATACTGCCCAAGCCCTTTGTCAAGCCCGGCCTTTGCAATCTCTTCCCGGTAAATATAATCTGCCTCCTGGACAATCTTCACCTTTTCTTCTGTCACTTCCCCAATAATACGTATTCCAAGCCCTGGACCTGGGAATGGCTGGCGAAACACCAAATGTTCTGGAATCCCAAGTTCTAATCCAGCCTTTCTGACTTCATCTTTAAACAACATGCGCAAAGGCTCAATAATTTCCTTAAAATCCACCACATCAGGCAAACCGCCCACATTATGGTGGGACTTAATCACTGCAGATTTCCCAAGCCCCGATTCTATAACGTCCGGGTAGATCGTCCCTTGCACCAGAAAATCCACCGCGCCTATCTTCTTTGCTTCTTCCTCAAACACACGGATAAATTCCGCCCCAATGATTTTGCGTTTCTCTTCTGGCTCAGTGACTCCTTTTAGCTTTTCATAATATCTCTGTTGCGCATTCACACGGATAAAATTTAATTCATAAGCCCCGTCTGGGCCAAATACCGCTTCCACTTCATCCCCTTCATTTTTACGGAGAAGCCCATGGTCTACGAATACGCATGTCAACTGTTTCCCTACTGCTTTAGAGAGCAAAACTGCTGCAACAGAAGAATCCACCCCGCCAGACAATGCGCAAAGGACTTTCCCGCTTCCAATCTTCTCACGCAGATTATGGATGGCAGTTTCCACAAAAGAATCCATATTCCAGTCCCCAGCGCACCCGCATACTTGGTAAACAAAATTTTTCAGCATCTTCATGCCTTCCCTTGTATGCATAACCTCTGGATGGAATTGGGTGGCATACAGCTTTTTCTCCGGAAAAGACATTGCAGCAATTGGGCATTCAGATGTATGGGCAGTGGCATGGAACCCTTCTGGCGCCTCTGCAATATAGTCTGTATGGCTCATCCAACAAATGCTTTTGGGCGATACACCTTCAAATAAAATGTCATCTGTGTCCACTTCCACCTCTGTATGCCCATATTCACTGACTGGGGCAGTTTTTACCGTCCCCCCAAGCAAATGCGCCATTAACTGAGACCCATAGCAAATCCCCAAAACGGGAACGCCCAACTCCAACACCTCTTTGGGGCAGCTAGGCGAATCCTCTTTGTAAACACTGTTTGGCCCGCCAGTAAAAATAATTCCTTTGGGGTTCAGCCCCTTAATTTCTTCCAGGCCCAATGTGTATGGCTTTACCTCACAATACACATTGCACTCACGTACACGCCTTGCAATGAGCTGGTTATACTGCCCTCCAAAATCAAGGACTATCACTGTCTCTCTATCCAAAGCCCTTCCCTCCTGTATCTTATTTTTTCTGTGTGTTCCCTAAATTATAACGAAGGATTTTGATGTTGACAAGTGAAAATACGCAAATTGTGATATTTTCTATTTTTCCTCCTGCCTGCTGTTACGGAACTGCACTGGGGTCATCCCATATCTTCTTTTGAACAAACGGTTAAAATGCTCCACGTTCTGGTACCCTACGCTTTCCGCAATGTTCTCCACAGTCATGCTGGTATTTTTCAGCAAAGTACGCGCCCTTTTCATACGGACATTTTTCACAATATCCCCAAAAGTTTTCCCGGATTTTTCACGGATATATTTCGACAGGTACGGCTTGGACAAATGCATTTTTTCTGTAAGCTCATCCAAAGTTACAGTCAGATAATGCTCCTGAATATAATTCATAATCTCATTCAGCCGTTCATCCCGGCACTGCCCTGCCTGTTGGACCTTCCCCAGCTTATTTACCGCCACGCAAAGAGCCTCAATGGATGACTTAATAATATCTTCATCAATTCCCACCCCCCAATACAGTTGGTTATTGCAGGAAATGCCCACATAGGACACGGCCTTGGCTGACGACCCTTTTGAAAGGGAATGCTCTTCATACACAGAAAGTTCATAACTAACATTAAAATATTGTTTTAACGCATTGCTTACCGCATCCAGGCGCCCATTCCCATTGCCAGCGACATTCCGTTTCTGGCCGCCATGGGCAATGCATACTTCCGCCAGCATCCCATTTTTCTGCTTAAAATGGCATTCTGGAATTTGGAAATATGGCATATGGTTCACATAATGTTCCTCAAAAATCTCATAGACCAGGCTCGGGGACAATTCCATATGACGGTGGTCTGAAACGCCTTTCACGGTATAGCCCACTTCCTCCTTCATTTTCTCCGGGATGGTAATTCCATAATTCTGTTTCAAAATATAACCTACGCCGCCTTTGCCAGACTGGCTATTAATACGGATCACATCAGAATCATACGTACGCCCTACGTCCTTTGGGTCAATCGGCAAATAAGGCACTGCCCAAGCGCCCTCTGGGTGGCTTTCACGGCATGCCATGCCTTTTGCAATGGCGTCCTGATGGGAACCGGAAAACGCAGTGAACACCAATTCCCCGGCATATGGCTGCCTGGGTGAGACCTGCATCCTGGTACACCTCTCATAAACCTCTGCAATCCTGGACATATCGCTAAAATCCAATTTCGGGTCAACCCCATGGGAAAACATATTCATGGCAAGCGTTACAATATCCACGTTCCCCGTGCGCTCCCCATTCCCAAAAAGAGTGCCTTCAATCCGGTCTGCGCCTGCCAAAATCCCAAATTCTGCATCACAAATACCCACGCCCCTGTCGTTGTGCGGATGCAGGGAAAGCACCACATTTTCCCGGTATTTCATATGCTTGCTCATATACTCCACCTGCCCTGCAAAAACATGGGGCATGGCATTTTCCACTGTAGTTGGGAGGTTGATAATCGCCTTTTTTTCTGGCGTAGGCCGCCAAATGTCAAGCACTGCATTGCACACTTCCAACGCATAATCCACTTCTGTGCCTGAAAAACTCTCCGGGCTATACTCAAATGTAAAGTTCCCCTCCGTTTCCTCTGCCAGCTTTTTCAGAAGCTGCGCCCCGCTGACGGCAATCTCTTGGATTTCCTCTTTGCTCTTTTTAAATACCTGCTCCCGCTGCGCCAGCGAAGTGGAATTGTAAAGATGCACCACTGCATGGGGCGCCCCCTTTACTGCCTCAAAGGTTTTCCGGATAATATGCTCCCTTGCCTGGGTCAGCACCTGCACGGTCACATCCTCTGGTATCATATCCCTGTCAATCAATGCACGCATAAAATTATATTCTGTCTCAGACGCCGCTGGGAACCCAACTTCAATTTCTTTAAACCCAACTTCCACCAGCAATTGGAAAAACTCCAGCTTTTCCTCTAAACTCATAGGCTCAATCAATGCCTGGTTCCCGTCCCGCAAATCCACGCTGCACCAAATTGGCGGCTCTGTGATATACTCCTTTTTTACCCAGTCGTATGTGACTTCTGGGGGCATAAAATATTGTCTTTCGTATTTTTCATAATTTTTCATTCCTATTCCTCCAATATAAAACATTACGCGCCTCGTCCTGGGAATTATCCCCTTTCTTTACAAAATAAAATAATCTTCCATATCTACTATCCTTATTTGGACAATAGAGACGAAAGATATCATAATCCTGCGCGGTACCACTCTGCTTCATGTATCCACATGCACTTATTCGGCACATCCATGCCTATCCCTATAACGGGAGAACCCGTCCCGGCTTACATCCTGGCTGCAAAACCCCTGCACCTGCTATGGCAGGAATGCCAACTAATTTTGCACACTATTGTTCAGCTGGAAGCTCCAGGGGCAGTTCACTGTGCCATCCCTGCCATTTCCCACCACCAATGGCTCTCTGTAAGTTCCGTTACAGCTACTATTCCCTTTCCTCGCTTTTCACGAATTTTATCTTAACACAGAATTCCACAATTGTATAGTGATAATTTTAATCAGTTTTCTTGACTTATTTTATTCCCAGATAGGAACCGAAATCCCTGTGCAATATATCCAAAAGAAAAGGACAGACTTGGTAGCAGCCGCAAATAATAGAATCTATCCTTTTCTTTCCAGTGCTTGTTCAGACAACGCCCTTCTGATGCAAATATTTTTCCCTGGTCGCCAGGCCGCCCCGAATATGCCTTTCTGATTTATTTACATCAAGAACCTTCCTTGCCTGGGCTGCAAGGGCTGGGTTGATTTGCGTAAGGCGTTCTGTCACATCCTTATGCACCGTGCTTTTGCTAATCCCAAACTTTTTCGCCGTCTGCCTCACCGTAGCATTTTCCTCAATTATATAATTAGCAATATTAATTGCCCGTTCTTCTATGTACCCTTTCAAAGAAATACCCTCATACACTGTTTTTTTATAATGTATGAGGATTCCAGGCTTGTTATGACTGAGGCACGGCAATTTTTACAGGAATCCCCTCTCCCTCTTTTTCTCCCAGGATACATTCCCCAATTGCCATACGCTGAACCTCTTTTTCTCCCAGGATACATTCTGCGATTGCCATACGCTGAACCCCATTCGTCCCTCCAAAAAACTGGAAAACCTTTGCGACCCGCAGAAGCTTCTCCATTGGATATTCCCATCTATCCCCACTGGACCACTTATCAGATTTCTCTCCAGGGCACAAGGCCCGCTTTATTTCCCCTGACTAGGCTGGCTCAATATATTTCTGCAAAAACTTGTCCATATTATCGTTTTCTTTTTGGGTCAGCGCAAACAGAGCCTTGGCTTCTTCCCATTGCCCCCTCCGTCATACAGAAACGAGAATGCCCCGCCTGCACCCCACTGCATAAATGCTGCATCAGTTCCCACTTGCCCCTATATTTTACATCAATTGCTTAAATTATGTTACTATAGCGCAAACCTGCCAATTTGGAAAAGATTATTTTACAACCTGCATTTGCTGGAAAAGGGACGCCCCCTTTCCCAGCCTGGCATTATCCCGGCAGCTCATCCAGGGATTTAAAGGTATAGCCCATCCCTTCCCATTTTGTCAGCAGCTCATCCAGAATTTCCCCATTTGTCTTTGAAGTGTTATGTAACAGCACTACAGCCCCTGGATGCACGCGTTTTAGCAATTTGTCAAAAGCTTCCTCATGGGTTGGCTGGCTGTCCTGGTTCCAGTCCACATAGGCAAGGCTCCAAAAAACGGTTTTATACCCCAGGTCCTTGGCAAGCTGCAGGCTGGATTTGCTGTATTTTCCCTGAGGCGGGCGGTAATATTTTGCCATAGGCGTCCCGGCCACTTGCCCATAAAGCGTTTCCAGCTCCCCCAGCTCCTTGGTAAATTCTTCTTTACCCATCTGGGACATATCTGGATGGTGGTAGCTGTGGTTTCCCACAATATGCCCCTCCTCCACCATACGCTTCACCAAATCCGGGCTGGTTTCCAAGTAATTGCCCACAACAAAAAATGCCGCCTTCACCTTGTGTTTTTTTAATGCGTCCAGGATTGCCGGGGTATTCCCATTTTCAAACCCACAGTCAAACGTAAGGTACAGGACTTTTTCCTGCGTATCTTCGGCATAATAGGCATTGTGCTTCTCCATTTCCTGGATTGTGGCATTGGCAACTGGAAGCTTCCCTTCCTCCTGAAAACTCAGCCCCCAGTTTTCTTCTGCATCCCCTTGGATGGCGGAACTGACTGTTGGCGCTACCTGGGCTGCAAACCGCCCCAGGAAAAATGAACCGGCAAACAATGCCAACACTACAAGGCACGATGTTATTTTTATGTTCCTAAGCACTATAACTTCCTTTCCACTCTTATAAAGAGCAACTTCCTTTTCGTACATTATATTGGAGCGGAAGCTTTTTCATGCCGGAAATCATAGTGCAGGCGCCTATCTTTTGCCCTAACCTTGCTGGTATATAATCGCTTCTGCCAGCTCTTTTGCTTTTTCTTCTGTGGTGAGGTACGCCGCAAGCCTCAGCCCGAAAGGTATGGCGGTCCCCATGCCCCGGCTGGTAATGATATTCCCGTCTTCTGCCACTTCTTCATACACTGCCTGCGCCCCATCCAGCTTATTTTCAAACCCTGGATAACATGCAGCCTTTTTCCCCGCCAGGACGCCAGCTTGTCCTAGGACGCTGGGCGCCGCGCAGATAGCCGCCACCAGTTTCCCATTTTCTGCAAAAGATTTCACCACATCAGCCACGCCTGGATGGCTCCCCAGGTTCGTGGTGCCTGGCATACCCCCAGGCAGCACAACCCCCTCATATTCCTCAAAATCCACTTCCTCAAATAAGGTGTCTGCCAGGACGCCAATGTTGTGGGAGCCATAGACTTCCTTTTTGCCCATAATGGAAATAGTGACAACCGCAATGCCAGCCCTACGCAGGATATCCACCACGGTAAGCCCCTCGATTTCTTCAAAGCCCTCTGCCAAAAATACACCTGTTTTTTTCATGATACCACCATCCCTTTCACATTTTCTACAGGGATATTGTATCACAAACCATCCAGATTAAGAAGCCCATCCTGATAATCCCCACAGCCCCTCATTTGCTCACTCCATACACTCCAGCACCATAACGCCGCACCCTTCCAGCACAAGCCGTTCCCCAACATGGTTTTGGGGCAAATTAGAAAGAAGGGTTTCCTTCACTTTATATTCCAGCGGAAGCTCCATAGGCCCTTCCCCAAAATTCGCTGCGACCAGCACCCTTTTTTCTGGCTTTTTTGCCTCCCCATCCAAGTACCGGTAAAATGCCATGATTTTTTCTTGGTCCCCATATACAGGCGCAAACCAGCCATACGTAAACACTTCCTTGTATTCCTCTGACTTACGCAGCGCAATTAATTCCTGGTAATAATGAAGCACGGAATCTGCATCCCCCTGCTGGGACTCCACATTGATTTCAGAATAATTGGGATTTACCTTCATCCAAGGAGTCCCTTTGGTAAACCCAGCATTCTCCCCGCCGCTCCATTGCATAGGGGTCCTGGCGTTGTCCCTGCTCATCTCTGCGCAGGCTTTAAACGCCTCTTCTTCGGGAACCCCTGCATTCCTTGCGGTCTGGTATTGGTCCTTGGTGCTGATATCATCCCATTCTTCGCTGCCGCCCCACTCACAGTTCTGCATCCCAATTTCCTGCCCTTGGTACAAAAACGGGACGCCCCGCAAAAGCACGCTGACCGTCCCCAGCATTTTCGTCCCGGCAGCGTTCCTTGCATATTCTGGAAGGAACCTGGATACGCCCCTCGGCTCATCATGGTTCTCAATAATATTTGCCTTAAACCCTATTTCCTGCACCTCAAGCTGGGAATTTACAATGGCGTCCCGCCATTCCTCAAACGTAATGCCTGGCGCATCGTACCAGCCATGCTCCCCTTCACTGAGGCAGTGGGCGCTAAAATCAAATATTGTGGAAAAATGCCCATCTTCACCGATAAATTCTGGCAGCTCCTCCTCATGCATATTGAACACTTCCCCAACAGTAAAAGCGTCGTGCTTGGCAAACGTGTTGTTTTTCAAATCCTCCAACAAACTGCCCACCCCATGGGTCTGCTCTACCGCCCGATGGTACCCTGCCAGGCCATCCGGCCCATCCGGCTCTAAATTAGGGAAAGAGACATCCTTTTTAATATTGATAATGGCGTCAATCCGAAAGCCTGCCACCCCTCTTTCCAGCCACCAGTTAATCATGTTATATATCTCTTGTTTCAATTTTGGGTTTTCCCAATTTAAATCTGGCTGCTCTTTAGCAAAGGCGTGGAAATAATACTTATTTGTCCCTGGCACTGGCTCCCAGCAGCTTCCCCCAAAATAAGAACGGTAATTGCTTGGGGGGTTCCCATCCTTCCCCTCCCGAAAATAAAAGTAATCCGCATACTCCCCTTCTGGGTCTGCAAGGGCTTTCTGGAACCATTCATGCTGGTCGGAACAATGGTTTACCACCAAATCCATCACAATCTGTATCCCGCGCTTCTTCGCTTCTGCCAAAAGCTCATCAAAATCCTCCATGGTGCCAAATTCAGGCGCAATCCCATAATAGTCTGAAATATCATAGCCCTGGTCCACAAACGGAGATTTATAAATAGGTGAAATCCAGATAAGGTTAATGCCCAATTCCTTTAAATAATCCAATTTTGCTATAATCCCCTGTAAGTCCCCAATCCCATCCCCATTGGTATCGTAAAAGCTTTTTGGGTAAATCTGATACGCCACTTTGCCATGCCACCATTTCTTCATTTTTTCTTCCTCCCTTTCTCCTGGTTCTACCGTTATTTTTCAAAAACACTATCTTTCTTTGTAAGATACTGCTATTATAATCATATCCCAATAGATTTTCTTGCAATATATTTGCCTGTTATGACATAATCCTGCTCTTTATAGGAAGCTGCCAAACAGGGAAGACAGGAGGGGCATTATGAAAAAATTGCATTCTCTGATTTCAGAGCAGAAAGAAGACGCCAAGCATGGGGCATCTTTTTTCCCAATACAAAAATACATCACATCCTTTTCCCCGGAATACCCAGTGCTGACCACCCATTGGCATGAAGAGGCGGAATTTACTTTAATCCTTAGCGGCACGGGGACGTACCATATAGAGCTGACTGAATATGGAATCGGGCCAGAAGACTTGATTTTCATCCCGCCCCTGGCCCTGCACTCTGCCTCCGCCCCAGAAGGCTTAAGCCTTCTCTCAGAAACATATGTATTCCATATGAATTATTTGGGCGGCAATTCCACCGATATCTGCTCCACGAAATACCTACAGCCATTGGCGCACCATGAAATGGTCCTGCCTAGCGTAATAAAGCCTGGCCACCCCTCCTACCTCTCCCTCCGGAAAATTTTTGGGCAAATCAGCAACCTTTACCAAGGGGAAAACCCCGGCTATGAATTAGCGCTGAAAGCCTTGCTGTTACAGATGATTTTCCTGCTATTGCAATTCAAGGAAACCGCGCCTGCCTTTGACGGCGCCAATGCAGCCCATTCTGAAAAGCTGAAAACTGTCCTGGATTACTTAGAGCTGCATTATATGGACGCCATCACAGTTTCTGGCCTTGCAGGGCTGTGCTATTTCAGCGAATACCATTTTATGCGTTTTTTTAAAAAACATATGAACATGACCTGCATGGAATATTTAATAAACCTCCGGCTGGAAAAGGCTGTGGAGCTTCTAGAGGACGAAAATGCCTCCATCCTGGAAGTTTCCCTGTCTGTAGGCTTCCACAACCTTTCCTATTTCCACCGGGCATTTAAGAAAAAATACCATATGACCCCAGGCGAATTCCTGCAAATGAAAAAATCCAATGCAACGGTCCCATGACGCTCCATTTTACGCTTTCACATGGCAAGGTCTTTCCTATAGAATAAAAAAGAATGCGCACAGCGCATTCTCCGCGCGCGAGCGGATTGCATAGCAATAAATTCCCTCTCCGCGAGCTGCGCATAATTTTTATCTTATAGGAAATTTATACACTTTAACACTTCACAGTAACACGGTATTTCCTAGTAAGATAAAAAATCAGGCAAACGCCGGAGCGTATTTTGCAGCAAGGAGAACCGCTTCCACCATGCTCGCCTCTCCTGCAATCCCTTTCCCTGCAATATCAAATGCAGTGCCATGGTCTACCGAAGTGCGCAAGATTGGCATTCCATTGGTAACCGAAATTGTTTTTTCAAAATCAAGGGTTTTCGCCGCAATATGCCCCTGGTCATGGTAGAGGGACAACACACTGTTGTACTTCCCTATGGCGGCCTGATGGAACACAGAGTCCGCGCCGATTGGCCCTGCCACAGGGTACCCTTCCGTCTGCAGTTCCTCTACTGCAGGAATAATTTCATGGACCTCCTCCCAGCCAAACAGCCCATGTTCCCCACAGTGGGGGTTTAAGCCTGCAATTGCCATGGTCCCTTCAGTTATGCCAAGCTTTTTTAACGCCTTCCAGCAGCGTTTTACATAATCTTTAATCCTGTCTTTGGTAATTAGGCCTAACATGTCCCGCAGAGACACATGCCTTGTCAAAAAAAACACCCGCATCCCATTGGTTTCAAACATGGTCAATGGGTCTTTGGTATGGGTCAGCGCGCCAAAAATCTCGGTATGGCCAATAAACGGGACTCCCCCTGCCCGCAGGGATTCCTTATTAATAGGCGTTGTCGCCACTGCATCCACTTTCCCCGCGCATGCCAGAAGGATGCTTTTTTCAATATATTCGTATGCTGCCTTCCCGCACGCGCCATTCACTTGCCCAAACGCAGCCTGCTTTTGGTTCAGGTTTTTCATGTCAATCAGGTTCAGCACACCTTTTTTAAATTCCCCTTCTTCCGGCTCCTGGACCAGATGGGTCCAAAGGCTTTCCCCTGTAACCTTTACCGCACGTTCCATTATGCTTTTTTCCCCGATTACAATACATTCTGCTGCCTCAAATACCTTTGGGGAGGCAATTGCCTTTGCCACAATTTCCGGCCCAATCCCTGCTGCATCCCCCATAGGCACTGCAATCCGTGGTTTTCCCATGACTCTATCCCTTCCTTTCTGCTTATTGTTTATAAGATACTATACCCATACCCTGCCAGAATTTGTCAAGGCTTTTTCTGCTTTTGAGTTTCCCCATTTTTATAATAGCCTATATTATTGCGCCAAAAGGCCTTGCTGCCTTTGACAGTATAGGCATCTTGCACAAAAAGTGTCTGGAAAGCTAGCTTTCCATAGCGCTTTTATGTGCAAAGTGCTTCCATCACAAAGTGATGGAAACCTTTTGGCTCTATGAATTGCAAAATGGGGAAACTCAAATTTTTCTACTAGATTTAACCAAAAAACATAATATTTTCCATAATATTTTCTCTCCCTTTGCAAATAATAACACCATGGTAAGCGACAACGTTTCGAGGCGGGCGTCATTCCAGAAAATGAGCCATCTCGGAATGATGCCCTTACCAAAAAACAAAAAGAAAAAATATTTGGAGGTGAATCGAAATGTCTAACAGCAATTCTGGTTCTAACACAAGTAAAATGGCGGTACCTCAGGCAAAAGAGGCAATGAACCGTTTCAAACAGGAGGTCGCATCTGAAATTGGCGTGCCTTTGAAAGAAGGGTACAATGGTGACCTTACTTCCGCCCAGGCTGGTTCTATCGGCGGGGAAATGGTCAAAAAAATGATTATGAAACAGGAACAGCAAATGTCTGGCGGCCAGCAGTAACTGGCTGCCCGGCAGATAACATCTATTCTCCGGAAAACCCCTTGCTTTGGAATCTCCCAAAACAGGGGGTTTTCTTTTCTATCAACCTTTGTTTACATGGAATCTCCCAATTTCCTCCCGCAGTATTTCCGCACTCTGCTTCGTTTTAGCCACTTGTTCAAGGACCTCCGCGGACTCACACGCAATCACAGACGCCCGCTGGGCAATTTCTGTAGTCCCTTCTGCCCCTTCTTCTGCAGCCTTGGAAATATCGCTCATGGAACTCTTAATCCCTTCCATATTGTCAAACAATTCCTGGGCAATTGAGCTGAACTCACTCATTAAGTTATCTACAGAAGCCCCGTCTTTATCATACTGTTCCCCAATCGTAAGGAAGCCTGCATAATCCGTAGTCACATCCTGCACTACAAAGTCCAGCAATTTCCTGGCATTGGAGGAAAGGTTCCCGACCGCATCGGTCACTTCCTGGGTCACTTCCTGTATCTTGATGACGGTCTGCCTGGACTGTTCTGCAAGCGCCCCAATCTCCCCGGCAACCACCGCAAAGCCCCTTCCTGCCTCACCGGCCCTTGCCGCTTCAATGGAAGCATTTAACGACAGCAGGTTTGTCTGGGAAACTACATTCATAATCACCCCTGACAGCTCATAAATCTGGTCTATTACCTTTGCATTTTCCAATGCAGTTTCTAAATCCTGCTGGATTTCCTTTTTCAGCAGCGCCGCCTTTTCCTGGGCGCTTTTAATCCTGATGTTGGTCTGTTTTGCCCTGCCCTTAATCTCTGCCGCGCCCTCGGCGCCATCCTTGGAACGGCGGGCAATATGCTGCACCGCATCATGGACCTCACCGGCAGATTCGTCCGCCATTGTTGTGGTGGCTGCCGTCTCCTGCATGCCTGCGGACAATTGCTGGGTTGCGGCAGACACGCTTGCAATATCATCGTTTAACTTTGCCACGCATTCATTCACTGACCCAGCGGCAAAGCTAATCGTCTCTGACTCTTCCTGCACATGGCTAATTAATTTTACCATGGAAGACTTCATATCCTCTATGCACCTGGCAAGGTTGCCAAAATCATCCCGCCTGCCCAGGAATTTTTGCATAAAATCTTTGGTATAATCCCCCTTTGCCATGCAGTCCATTTGTTTTGCGGCAGCCCCTAAAGACTTCGCAATATCTGTCACAATCCGCAGCGCAATCACAATGAGCAGCAAAATGGATATGGCAATAGCCGCAGCGGACACCTGTTTGGTAGTCTGGAAAATATCCTTGACATCTTTATTATTATCTACGGCCAGCCCCTCTAGCTCGTCCACATAATTTCCAGTCCCCACTACCCATTGCCAAGGTTCAAAGGCTTTGCTGTATGCCCGCTTGGGATAAGTTTCTGTGCCTTCTTCCTTGGTATAATAGTATTCTGTAAAGCCGCCGCCTTCCTTCTGGCCGTTTTTGATAATATCCTTTATCATTTGATACCCCTGGCTGTCCTCTGTATCCAGGCGGTTTGTGCCTTCTGTCTCCTGTCCCAGCAAGACCACATTATCCCCGTCATAGGTATCAATCCAAAAATAGCCGCTTTCCCCATAACGAAGCTGCCTAACAAGGCCTGCTGCATGTTTCTTCGCCTCTTCTTCGGTATATACCCCATCCTGAAACTCTGCATAAATCTCATCCAACAACGAGATTACATTTTCCACCTGCCCTTTGATTTGCCCATCATAATCCTCATACAGCACTTCCTTCATACTAGAAACAGAATGCTTATAAGACTTTTCCATGCCGGCCATATTCATTATGCCCATCACACACATGGAGACGGCGGCAACCGCCGTCAATAGAACCAGTTTTGTACGTACCTTTAAATTTGCTAGCATTACAAACCACTCCTTCCTTTCATAACCCTGGAACACAAGGCATTTCCCTGTTTTTCACACTCCAATCATATATTATAAATATTATCACAAACAGAAAGCAAGAAATGTTTTTTTTCGCATACAACAAAGGCTTTACTTTTCCCTTTGCCTCTTATATGATTAAGGAAGAATCTAAAATATAAGGAGGCCGTTATGGAAATTGAACGCAAATTTTTGGTACAGTCGCTGCCAGAACACCTAGAATCTTTCCCATTCCACCAAATTGAGCAGGGATACCTTTGCACGGAGCCAGTGGTGCGCATCCGCAGGCAGGACGAGGAATATTTCCTCACCTATAAGTCTAAAGGGATGATGGTCCGGGAAGAACACAACCTGCCCCTGACCAAGGAAGCTTACCTCCACCTTCGCCCCAAGGCTGATGGGATTTTGATTTCCAAAAAGCGCCACTTAATCCCTTTCCAGCAATATACGGTTGAACTGGACATTTTTGAAGGGGAGCTGTCCCCGTTGGTGCTTGCGGAAGTAGAGTTTGGCACAGAGGAAGAAGCGAAGGAATTCATCCCGCCAGAATGGTTTGGGGAGGACGTGACTTATTCTAAGAAATACCACAATAGCGTGTTGAGCAGGGAAGGGTTAAAGAACAAAGCGCCCAAGCCTGCTCAACCATGAGGCCTTGGGCGCTTTGCCGCGCATAGGCGGGCTGCAATGCAGACCATTAAATATTCTTCACTTTTGCGATGTCTATCAAATCCAGCCTTTCCTTTGCATTGGCATGCTCCAGGCTTTCCGCCAGGGCATTTGCCGTGTCCATTGCCGTAATGCAGTATACGCCCGTCTCAATGGCATTGCGGCGGATTAAAAACCCATCCCGGCTTTTATCCCGCCCCTGCGTCGGCGTATCAATCACAAGGTCTATTTTATGTCCCAAAATTAAGTCCATCACATTGGGGGACTCTTGGGAAATTTTATTGATGCGCCGCGCCTCCACCCCGTATTTGTTCAAATATTTTGCCGTGCTTCTGGTGGCGTAAATCTTATAGCCCAGGGCTTCAAACCGCTTTGCTACGGCTACAGATTCCGGTTTATCCGCATCCCTCACCGTCATAATCATCTGCTTGTATTTGGGAAGCTGCACCCCCGCCCCTAAAAACGCCTTATAAAGGGCTTCATCAAAGGTTCGGGCAATCCCAAGGCATTCGCCGGTAGATTTCATTTCCGGGCCAAGGCTAATTTCCGCGCCCCTTAACTTCTCAAAAGAAAATACTGGCATCTTAACCGCCACATACTCCGCTTCCGGCGCAAGCCCGGTTGGGCATCCCATGCCTTTTAATGTCTGCCCAAGAATGGCCCGTGTGGCAAGGTCCACAATAGGAATCCCTGTCACTTTGCTGATATAGGGAACTGTCCTAGAGGAGCGGGGGTTTACCTCAATCACATACACCTCTTCCTCCATTGCAATAAATTGGATATTGATTAAGCCAACCACATGGAGCGCCCTTGCCAGCCGCCCCGTGTATTCCACAATTTTTTCTTTTACCCCGTCGCCGATTGTGGGGGCAGGGTAAACGGAAATGCTGTCGCCAGAATGGACGCCAGTCCGCTCAATATGCTCCATAATGCCAGGGATTAAAATATCCGTGCCATCGCATACCGCATCCACTTCAATCTCTTTCCCCTGTAAATATTTATCTACCAAAATGGGATGGTCTTGGGCAATCCGGTTAATGATTTCCATAAATTCCTCAATCTCATCATCGGTATATGCAATCTGCATGCCCTGCCCGCCCAGCACATAGGAAGGGCGTACCAGCACCGGGTAGCCTAACCGGTTTGCCACCTCTTTTGCCTCCTTTGCAGTAAACACTGTGCCGCCTGCCGCCCTCGGGATTTGTGTCTGTTCTAGAATTTTATCAAACAATTCCCGGTCTTCCGCCGCGTCCACGTCCTCCGCTTTTGTGCCAAAGATTGGGACCCCCATTTTCATCAGGCTCTGCGTCAGCTTAATGGCTGTCTGCCCGCCAAACTGCACCACCGCCCCGTCGGGTTTTTCCAGGCGGACAATATTTTCCACATCCTCCGGGGTCAACGGCTCAAAATATAATTTATCCGCAATATCAAAATCCGTGGACACCGTTTCTGGGTTATTGTTAATAATAATGGTTTCATAGCCTTCTTTTGCAAAAGCCCAGGTGCAGTGGACGGAGCAATAATCAAATTCAATGCCCTGCCCGATGCGGATTGGCCCAGAACCTAACACCAGGACTTTCTTTCGGCTGCTTTCCCCTACCGCCTCATTCTCACTGCCAAAGCAAGAATAGTAATATGGCGTTTCAGCGGCAAATTCCGCTGCGCAGGTATCCACCATTTTAAAGGCTGCCGTAATCCCATTCTGGTAACGCATGTCCCGGATTTCCTGTTCCTGCCGCCCTGCCAGCGATGCAATTACATGGTCTGGGAATTCCAGCCGCTTTGCCTCTTTCAAAAGCCCTAATGTCAGCGGTTCTTTCTTCAGCCGCCCTTCCATCTCCACTAAGATGGCAATCTTATCAATAAACCAGCAGTCTATCTTGGTAACCTCATGGATTTCCTCATAAGAAATCCCTTTGCGCAGCGCTTCGGCAATCACCCAGACCCGCCTGTCGTCCACCTTTGCCAGGCGTTCTTTTAACTCTTCTTTGGAAAGCCTGGTAAAATCATATCCCATCATGCTGTCCACATGCTGTTCCAGGGAACGGACCGCCTTCATTAATGCCCCTTCAAAATTAGTGCAGATGCCCATAACCTCCCCAGTGGCTTTCATTTGGGTGGTCAGGCTCCGTTTTGCAGTGATAAATTTATCAAACGGAAGCCTTGGCAGTTTCACCACGCAGTAATCCAGCATTGGCTCAAAGCTGGCATAAGTTTTTCCAGTAATTGCATTTTTAATTTCATCCAATGTATACCCTAATGCGATTTTCGCCGCCACCTTCGCAATTGGATAGCCCGTCGCTTTGCTTGCCAATGCAGAAGAACGGCTCACACGGGGGTTCACTTCAATCACGCAGTATTCAAAGCTAGTGGGGTGCAATGCATACTGGACGTTGCAGCCCCCAGTAATATTCAGCTCCGAAATAATATTCAATGCAGAAGCGCGCAGCATCTGGTACTCTTTATCCCCCAAAGTCTGGGATGGGGCAACCACAATGCTGTCCCCGGTATGCACCCCAACGGGGTCAATATTTTCCATATTGCAGACAGTGATGCAATTCCCCGCCGCGTCCCGCATCACTTCATATTCAATTTCTTTCCAGCCCGCAATGCACCGCTCCACCAGCACTTCCCCTACCCGGCTCAGCCGAAGCCCATTGGTAAGGATTTCTATCAGCTCTGTTTCATTGTGGGCGATGCCGCCGCCGCTTCCGCCTAAGGTATATGCCGGGCGCAGCACCACCGGGTAACCGATGGTATTGGTAAATGCAATCCCATCCTCCACATTATCCACCACAAGGGAAGGGGCGCATGGCTCCCCAATTTTTTCCATGGTATCTTTAAAGGCCTGCCGGTCCTCCGCTTTAAAAATCGTCTCCGCAGTGGTCCCTATCAGCTTTACGCCATGCTGGGCCAAAAAACCGGATTCCGCCAGCTCCATGCCCAGGTTCAGCCCTGCCTGCCCTCCCAGGGTGGGAAGCAAGCTGTCTGGTTTTTCTTTTAAGATAATCTGTTCTAGCACACTTACAGTCAGAGGCTCAATATACACCTGGCCTGCAATTTCCTTATCTGTCATAATGGTGGCGGGATTGGAGTTGGCCAGGACCACCTGCACCCCTTCTTCTTTTAAGGAACGGCACGCCTGGGTCCCTGCATAATCAAATTCCGCCGCCTGCCCAATCACAATAGGGCCGGAACCAATCACTAGCACTTTCTTAATTTCTGGATTCTTTGGCATTGCTGCTCCCTCCCATCATCTGGATAAATTTGTCGAATAAGTAGCCGCTGTCTAGAGGCCCTGGACATGCCTCCGGGTGGAATTGAACGGTAAACACAGGCTTATTTGTATACCGTAGCCCTTCGTTCGTCCCATCATTTACATTGCAAAAAGAGGGGACTGCCACCGATGGGGGCAAATGCTTTACATCAACCACATACCCATGGTTCTGGGAGGAAATATATACCCGCCCTGTCTCCAAATCTTTCACCGGATGGTTGCCGCCGCGATGCCCGTATTTCATTTTATAAGTGTCCGCCCCGTTTGCCAAAGCCATAAGCTGATGCCCCAGGCAGATGGCAAATATTGGGGCGCCGGACTCGTACAATTTCCGAATCTCCTGAATTATCCCCTGGCACTCTTTGGGGTCTCCTGGCCCATTGCTCAACATAATCCCGTCAGGATGGGTATTTAAAATTTCTTCCGCTGTGGTATGGGCAGGGTAAATGGTGACGCCACACCCTCTTGCCTGCAGGGATTTTGCAATATTTTTCTTTGCGCCCAAATCTAACAGGGCTACCCTCTTCCCTTTCCCTTTTAATGTAGAGGCCGATTTGCAGGTGGCCCGGCCCACCACATCCCCTGCCTGGTATGCCTTTAGCCTTGGGATAACCTCTTCAAGCCGATAGCCCCCATCCGTTGTAATCATCCCATTCATAGTCCCTTTTTCCCGGAGGATTTTTGTCAATGCCCTGGTATCCACCCCTGCAATCCCCGGAATGCCATGGTCAGCCAGAAAGTCCTGAACCGTCCCCTGGCAGCGGAAGTTGCTGGAAACCCTGGACAATTCCCTGACGATATAACCTTCCACCCAAGGCCTGTCCGACTCCATATCTGGGGTGACGCCGTAATTTCCAATTAGGGGATATGTCATCGCCACCGCCTGCCCGGCATAAGACGGGTCTGTCAAAACTTCAAGGTAGCCTGTCATTGAGGTGTTAAAGACAATTTCACTGATCACTTCCCTGGCTGAACCAATGCTTGTGCCTTCAAACACAGTCCCGTCCTCCAGTATTAGAAATGCTTTCATATATTTACCGCCCTTTCCGTCTGATTTTTGGCAAAAAAAAAGAGTCAATTGCGCCATTGCATTCTTTTCCTGTATCCATACCTATTCTCTTATTTTTGCCTAAATTGTAAGAATTTTACCACAACGCAAATTATATTTCAAGGTTTTAAAGAAAATTTGAGGTTCCCCATTTTGCAATGTAAACCTTTTGAACAAATTTATGTATTGTAATTTACGTTAGTGCGACAGCCCCCTTTTGGCGCAATAATATATGCTATTATAAAAAACGTGGAAACTCATTTTTTTGCATATTGACACATTGCCGACGACATGTTAATATTAAGTCACCAAAAATATAGCATTTTGTACATATGTCATTATATATTTTATTATTTCTTTGTGCTATTTGTAATGTATATATGACAGTTTTTTAAAATTAATTTGTGGTTTTGCACATTTTCAATAATCTGTCAAAATTCATTCGCAGCAATGGGCAACAGAAAAAATATTTGCATTTTGGCATGTACAACATTTTTCATTAAGGAGGAGGTTACTATGAAAAAGAAAAACCTGACAAAAGTTCTCGCGTTATCCTTAAGTATCGCTGCAGCATTATCCCTAGCTGCTTGCGGCAATACTCCCACAAACACAAACACAAAGGATAACAAAGACGACACAACACAAGAGGGCAACAACACCGAGGACAAAGAGAAAAAAGAAGACAGCGCCAGCAAAACAGAAATCAGCGTAATTGCCGCTCAGTACGGGCAGAACACTGCAGACTGGTGGAAAACCTTTGAAACTGATTTTGAAAAAGACAATGAAGGGATCGACCTGAATGTGGAAGTTATTTCATGGAATGACATTTCCACTACTGTAAATACACGCGTTGCCAATAACCAGGCGCCTGACATCCTGAACATCGACGTATTTGCAGACTATCAGGCTGACGATTTGCTTCTGCCAGCAAAGGACTATGTTTCCGAAGAGACTTACAATAAAATGTATGAAGCATTCCTGGAGCAGTCAAATGTTGACGGCACTATCTGGGCAATCCCAGACCTTGCTTCCGCACGTGCAATGTATTATAACAAAGATATTTTAGAGGGCGCTGGCGCAACAGTCCCCACCACATGGGAAGAGCTGACTGAGACATGTAAGAAGATCAAAGAAAAATACCCAGATGTTTATCCATGGGGCATTGACATGACAACAGACGAAGGCCAGGCAGCATTTGCTTATTATATCTGGAACAATGGCGGCGATTTCGTGGACGCAGACGGCAACTGGACCTTGAACAGCCCTGAAAACGTAGCTGCAATTGAATACGCTATCGGCTTAATCAAAGACGGATACACCAATACAGACCCTGCCAATGAGACACGTTATGACCTGCAGGATATGTTTGGCACTGGCAAAGTGGCAATGATGATCGCCCCCAACAGCCTCCCAACTTATGTAAAAGATGGCGGCAATGAAGTAAATTATGGCATGGCCCCAATCCCGAACAACAATGGGACTTCCGTATCTGCTGGCGTTATGGACCGTTTCATGTGCTTCGACAACGATTACTCCGACACAGAAATGGAAGCAATCAAGACATTCTTCGATTATTTCTTTGAAGACGAACGTTACTCTGCATGGGTTGAAATGGAAGGTTTCCTGCCCGCAACCAAGACTGGCGGCGAAGCCCTTGCGGCAAAAGATGAAACCATGGCTGAGTGGATTGACATTGTTGGAAGCTGTAAATTCTATCCAACTGCAAAGACTGAATGGGCTGATGTGAAACAAGGCGTTATCAATGCAGAGCAGAACGCACTGTTAGACGGAAATGTTAAGGAACTGCTTGACAGCTTACAGGCAGAAATCGCTCCATAAAGTCCTATCCTTGCGTTACCTGCATCTTATGATGTAAGCACGTAAGCCCTGATTTAGGCAAGATATCAGGCCGGGCTGTGAAAAGTCCGGCCCTTTTCTTTTCATTAGAAAATGAGGTGTTACCTGTGAAAAACTTTATTCGTAAAATAGAACCATATCTTTGGATTTTGCCCAGCATCTTGCTTATGCTTATCTTTATCCTAGTCCCAATCGTATTTGTATTTCGGATGGCATTAAGCAAAGTCAGCAGGGCAGGGTTGATTAAAGGATTCTCTGGACTGGACAATTTTACTAAAATCCTGTCGACCCCTACTTTTTCCATGGTCTTGAAAAATACGCTGGTATGGACAGTGGCAGTCGTTGGGCTTTCCACTTTTCTTGGGTTTATCCTTGCCCTTTTATTAAACAATGCATTTAAAGGCAGGAAAGTTGCCCGGGCAATCGTAGTGTTCCCTTGGGCGACTACGCTCGTTGTGCAGGCCAGTATCTGGAAATTCATTATTGACACCGACTATGGCACATTAAATACACTGCTGATGAAACTTGGGATTATCGACCATGCGGTCAACTGGACGCCCTCTGCCGGCGCCTGGTTCGCATGGGAAATCGCCTGCGGTATCTTTGTAACCATTCCATTTGTCACATTTACGGTTTTATCCGGCCTGCAATCCATTGACGGCAGCTATTATGAAGCCGCAACCGTGGACGGGGCAAATTACTGGCAGAAATTATTTAAAATCACAATCCCGCTGGTAAGCTCTTCCTTAACGGTCAGCACCGTGTTAAATATTATTTATGTATTTAACTCATTCCCAATTATCTGGAATATGACCAAGGGCGATCCCGGCAACCGCACCGACACGCTTGTCACATACCTGTACAAACTTGCTTTCTATAACGGCAAGCAGGGAGAAGCTGCGGCCGTATCCGTGATTGGCTTCCTGATTCTGTTAGTCTGTGCAACTGCTTACATGGTTGCAACATTAAGGAAAGGAGATGACTGAAATGAATGAAAATGTGAAAAAGCCTATGAATGGCAAAAAACTGGCATTGAGGATTCTCCTTTATCTGGTTGTGTTCCTTGTATGCGTGCTGATTCTTTACCCATACTTCGCCATGTTATGCACTGCATTAAAAGACCGCTCTGAAATATTCTCCGCCCAAGGGACTATCCTGCCGAGAAATACGCTTTGGTCTAACTTTGCAGATATTTGGGATCGCGCCCCAATGGCAAAATACATGCTGAACTCCGTATTAATTGCAGGCGGCTCCACAATTATTGCATTGATTTGCGGCATCCCTGCAGCATATGCGTTGTCCCGCATGAAATTTAAAGGCGATATCATTTTCCTTGGTTTCGTCATTGTTTCCCAAATGTTTGCGCCTGTTGTGCTTTTGATTGGTATTTATAAGGTTATGATGACCTTAAACCTGACAAACAGCATCCTTGGGCTGATCTTTATCAATGCGGCGTTTAACCAGGCATTTACAATCTGGCTGCTGCGCGGCACTTTTATGGGAATCTCTTCAGAGATGGAACAGGCTGCCAAAATTGATGGCTGCAACCGATTTGAAGCTATGATAAAAATATTGCTCCCGGTAGCTGCGCCTGGCATCGTCACCACTTTAATTTTCGTGTTTATCAATGCATGGAACGAATACACCGTTGCATTGACGCTGATCTCAGACGATTTGAACAAGCCTCTGACGGTAGGCATCAATATATTTAACGGTTACAACATGATTGAATGGCAATACCTGTTTGCAGCTTCTTTGTTTGCAATCGCGCCAGTAGTCATCCTGTTTGCAATCATCGAGAAGAACCTGGTCAGCGGACTTGCGTCCGGCGGCGTAAAAGGTTAGGAAACCCAATAGCCCGCAGGAATCATACGGCAGAGTATAGGCAGGAACTATACTCTGCTCTATTTATTTCCAGCCATATGGCAACTTTTCTGTATTTTTCCTTGAATTTTAGGAAGACATTGTGATAAAATTGTAATAATGCAGAAAGGGATTGTACCGTTTTTATCCCCTACCCACAAAGCAATAGCTCTATGGCAGGCATGAGGGGATTGTACCGTTTTTATTCCCTACCCGCAAAACAACAGCTCTATGGCAAAAGCCAAGAAAGGAGACAATATGGCAAAACAAACAATTGCCGCCTCTTCTGCTTACGCAGAAAAAAAGTGGCATCCAACAAAACTTATTGCAATTTTATTACTTATCACACTATCGTTCTTCCAGACGCCCAGCATCGCCCAGGCGGCAACTACCCGCCCCTCCGATAATTCCAAAGCTGGCAACGGCAACATCCTAATAGGGGTTTCTGGGACGTTTGAACAGGTAGGCAAATCTAAAATTTTAAACAGGATTAATGCTATCCGCAAAGAAGCCTGCGAAAATGGCTATCCCAACCCAAACAATGGCAAGAAATTAACAAAAGCCGATTATGTGCCAATGAAATGGTCTTCTAATCTGGAATGGATTGCACAGCTTAGGGCGGCAGAATGCACCGTAAATGAAAGCCATACCCGCCCGAACGGGCTGAGCTGTTTCAGCATCCGCCGCAACAATCAGCAAAGTTGGGCAGAAAACTTGGCATGGAATTACTCTGGGTTAATGGCTGGCATCGAACAATGGTATGAAGAAAAAAACGACTGGGTAAATAAAAACGTTTTTGCTGTCACTGGGCATTACACCAGCTTAATCAACCCCAAATACAAATACATCGGCCTTGGCTCCTTTGTCCGCTTGTCTGGGGGCTGGCATGGCATTGCCGGTGAATTCAGCAGCAGCAACATAGGCTCGCAAAAGCAATCTAAGGTAAAAGGCACCTATGTGCAGACCATAGAAGTTGGCAAATCAAAGGTAACGCAGATGTCCCTAAGCGGCCCTTCCTCCATAAAAGTGAAACAGTCTAAAACTATGACTGTGTACTGCAAAACCGCATACCCAGGAATTATGGGCGGGACAAACAGCACAGACGCAAAGATTTTAAAAGGCATTACCTGGAAATCCTCCAAGCCTTCCGTGCTGACCGTCAATTCCAACGGCAAAATTAAGGCTAAGAAAGCTGGGAAGGCTACCATCTCTGCGAAAATCAACGGCAAAAAAACGTTAAAAAAGACAATCACTGTCAAAAAATAAATTTCCACAGAGGAACGGCCAGCCAAATGCCCCCACAAACGCGCCTGCAGCTTATTCCATTTCCGCCGCAGTGCGATAATTGTTTTTATCCTATAAGATAAAACAGCCAGATACGGGTCTTCATACGCTACCTGTATCTGGCTGTCTTTTTCCCACTTTGCCGTGCCGTTTGAATCCAATGGCAACCGTATCATGCCTTTTTATTAAATGTAGAATCTTCCCTGTAACCTGACATATTGAAAAATTTTTCGATATCATTATGCGGGAACAGCATTTCCATATAAAGGCTGCCCAATAATTCTTTCACCTCTTCTGTATTTATATTTTCTATTGGAAACTCTTTCAGCTCCATCTGCCTCAAATTTGCCAACACTGCCTGAATTTGTTGTTTATCCGGCGGGGTTTTTTCAAAGACAGGCGGTAACTCAGGAACTTCCTGGCTCACTTTTTGCACTGGCTGCAGGATTTCTTTTGTTTCTGGCATCTTATATACAATATTTTTACATGTTTTTTCAAAACATTCTGGGTCATATTTTGAAAGGTACTTTAGGTCTTCCACTGTCAACGTATGCTTGTTATGTATTTTTATATAAATATTTACAAGACGTGTATCTTTGCCCATGGCGGCCTCCTTTCTGCTCCACTTCCTCCCTTTTATTATACACGAAACCTTATCCTAAAACAACAGTTCTAGTGTGCTGGCCATATTATATCTGACGAAACTCCACAGAATATTCGCTCATCTGCAAGGCAGATTTTCGACGGCGTAGCGGTGGCTACGGATAGAAAATCTAACGCGGCAGATGGGCGGATAGGCAAGGAGGTTTGGCTGAATATAATACGGTCAGCACACTAATGTGCGTTTCAAGCATTGCAGGCTAATTTCCGCCTTCCTGTATTTCCTCATTTTTTTCTACATAAAAATTCACTTTGCTATAGATTTATGATATAATGGAAAAAATTTTATTGTAAGGAGAGATTCGTATGGCCATAGCAGATATCAGCAATTTAGACGACATGCAATTAGATGTATTGACTGAAATTGGAAATGTTGGTTCCGGCAATGCCGCAACCGCGCTGGCAACTTTACTGAACACCTTTGTAGATATAGAAATCCCAAGCATACACCTTATTGATTTTGATGACGTTTCCCAGTTTTTAGGCGGCCCAGATAATTATGCCCTGGGGCTGACTGTTACTTTAAACGGCGATATAGAAGGAATGATGCTGCAGGTAATCCAAAAAGAATTTGCGGCTAAATTAATTAATACTTTCTATGAAAAAAAAATTTCCTCTCTGGATGACATTACCGAAATGGACCTATCTGTCGTACGGGAAATGGGCAATATCACTACCGCCGCTTATGTAAACTCCATTGCAAAAATGGCGAATATCTTTATCAATATTACGCCGCCGGAAGACCATATTGACAAAGTGGGCAATATTTTAAGCATCCCCTCTCACAACCTTGGCTCCGTAGGAAAAAAAGTGCTGTATATTGACGAGAGTTTCTGCATATCTGGGACACAAATTCATGGAAGCATGATTTTAATCCTAGAATACGCTTCTATGAATGTATTATTCCAAAAACTAGGGCTTCCTGTTTAAATTTTCTAGCATACATATTATGATTCCAGCGGCTAAACTTAGACCAATATAATTCAAAGGGCCTCTACACCAGCGATGCATGCTTTTGTGTGGAAGCCCTTTTTGATATATATTACTCCGGCGGTTAAATGTCGACGAATTTTACGAAGAATAAATTTTCATCTGCAAGGCGGAAGAATGCGTTGTAGCGAGCGCCACAACGATTGATGGCAACGCGGCAGATGGAAATTTAAGCAAGCAAAAACGTCGATATTTAACCGCCGGAGTAATAAGTTTTACCAAGTGCGTTTTTATGGAAAGCCCTTTCACGGATACGTTTAAATAACAAAAAGGATTGGTCAGGCATCCTTGCCACGGCTTCCAGGAACAGCCACGCTTTTTGCGCCACCATATTTTTTCTTTTTTTGCTGATACGCCGCGATGCGGATATACAAACTTTGGGGCAGAAACCGCCCCAATACCATGGCGCCCCTAAGAGAGAGCTTCGGGACGATAACAACCTTCCTGCGCTTCATTTGTGCATAAGCATAGCGGGCGCAATATGCGGCTCCAATCCCATGTAGGGCAAACTGCACATTTGCCACCTGGTTAAATTCTGTATTGACTGGCCCTGGGCATAGGCATCCAATATAGACGGGGCTTTTTCCCTGGCAAAGTTCCTCCGCTATACCTCTTGTCAGGCTTGTGGCATAGGCTTTGGAGGCATAGTATGTGGACATATAAGGCCCTGCCGGCATCAGCCCTGCACAAGAAGCCACATTCAGGATATACCCGCCCTTTTGTTTTTCCATTTTCCTTAATGCCAGCTTGGTCAGGATATGGAGCGCTTTCACATTCACATCTACCATTTCCAGCTCTTTTTTCAGGCTGCTTCCCCGAAACGCGCCAAAATTCCCAAAGCCTGCATTATTTATCCACACTTCTACCGGCTTTCCCTTTACCGCCTGGAATAAACGGAAACAATCTTC
Organism: uncultured Lachnospiraceae bacterium; assembly: GCA_910585295.1. GTDB lineage: Bacteria > Bacillota > Clostridia > Lachnospirales > Lachnospiraceae > Petralouisia. Next base: position 55,227 of record CAJUDE010000030.1, read on the forward strand.
TTCTTTACTTAGGTCAACCGCAACAACCTCACATTCCGCCTGTAACTGCTTTTTCAGCCCTTCCAGCCGCTCTTTCCGCCGGGCGCAAAGCACCAGCCCATACCCTTCCTTTGCTAAGATCCGCGCAAATTCCAGCCCAATCCCAGAACTTGCCCCTGTAACCACCGCATATTTTTTCATCTGCATTCCCTCCCTTTCTTAGAGCGCGCCTAAAAAGCACTTCCTTCTACCTGCATCCTTCCGTTGGGCAGGCGTCCCAACCCAGCCGAGCGCCGTCTAATTATATCCCGCCTTTCCGTTTCATCTTATGCACCATGGCTTATGGCAAAGCTACTGCCGCCAATATTTCCGTTCCTGGTAAGCTAGTTCCAGATTAACCGTAGCATATGGCTTTTGCACTGTCCCATCTGACCCCCTTAAAACCTCTCTTTGGTTCTGCCAAAACAGCTTTCTGGTTGGCACTGCGCAAACCCTGTCCACTGGGTAGCTGCATTTCTGGTAAGCCTGGGTGCTATAGCAGGTAGCAGAAGATTCAAATAAAAAATACATATTCTCCCCATCACAAACTAATTCTTCTGCCATTGGCGGGAATTTGCAGGAATTATAACAATAATAAATATTCCTGCCTGTATAACTATCCTGATATACCTGGTACAAATAGATTTGAGAATCAAAGTACCGGCCCTTTGATGTGGCCACTGCCATGCATGTTTTCCCATCCTGCTCCCAAAATGCAACCCCATTTGCATACCCTGGTATTACAATTTCCTCCTGCTTCTCTAACGTAAATTTCTTCTGCTGCCCGCTGCCCTCTTTTTTCACTAGGTAACTTCTGAGGCTTCCCATATTGCTGACCCGGTTTGAGTATGTGCCTACCCACAACCTATTTCCATACCATGTCACAAAAGAAGCCACAGCGCCGCAGAACACGTTTTGCCCATATTCCTCAAGCTGATAACTGCTCTTCCCAGAACCCACTGCTTCCTGCACCGCTTCATAAGAAATAACGCTGCATTCCCTGTCTGTGCTTTTGGCAATCCAAATATTTTCCCCATCAAAGGCTATGCCGCCCACATGGTTCACATCTGGAAGCACAATCGTAGTCAAAAATTTCCTTTCCCTGGCATTTTGGTTGGACAATACATAAATCACAGAATGGTTCGGCTTATGTCCCCCCTTGCCGTAAGAACCGCCATTGTCATAGGCAGTCACCAACATATAGTCCCCTGCAATGCAAATCCCCTGCGGCACCATCTGGTTACAGCTTTCCCCTAAGATTTCCGTAGATTCCAGCCCCGGAACCGCTGTGGAACGCCCTTCTTGGTACAGGCTGCTAAAATAGCGGTAGTGGCTCAAGGTATCCTGAAACTGTTTCCCATACCGGAAGTTGATGCTGGTGGAACTGCTATGCCCTTGCCCTGCCTCTATATTTTTAGAGCTGTTATAAACTTCTTCTATTTCCATATTTTTCAAAAAAGAAAGGGCCGCATGGAACCCGCCCCCTGCTTTCAGAAGGACCCATGCAGCCGCTGTTATGCAAAATAGTGCAATATATCTTAAAATCAAGCTATTTTTGTTCTGTTTGCCCATACATTTTCCGCCTTTGCCGTATTTTTTCAATACTTTTATCGTTATCTATAGTATAACCAATAAATTTACAGACACGATTAACAAAAAATGTATATTTTGTAAACTTTTTCGCTAATTATCCCCAACACACTTTGTGCTGAAATCCGCCTAAATTCTTTTTATGATTTCATTTAAAATCTCATTGGCTGCTTCCTCTTTGCCCATCCGTTCTAACTGGATGGTCTCATCCCTGGTAATCAACGTCAGCACATTTGTATCTGTGCCAAACCCTGCCCCTTCCACCTTCAAGTTATTGGCGGCAACCATATCTAAATGCTTTTTCTCCAGTTTTGCCCGGGAATTTTCTTCCAAATCCCTGGTTTCCATGGAAAACCCACACAAAAAGCTGTGGATGGAGCCTTCCAATTTCATTCTGCCCAATTCTGCCAGAATATCTTTGGTCCGCTCTAACTGGATGGAGCCTGCGCCTTCTGATTTCTTTATTTTATCTTTTGCCGCTTCTAAAGGACGGTAATCTGCCACTGCAGCCGCTTTGATGACCACATCCATCTGAGGCGCCCGGCAAACCACTTCCCTATACATCTCTTCTGCAGAAACTACCTGGACCACTTCCACAAACATAGGCGGCTCTAAGGATGTCCCACCTGTCACTAACGTGACATTTGCGCCCCGCCGCATGGCGGCTTTCGCCAAAGCATACCCCATTTTCCCGGTGGAATGGTTGGTGATGTAGCGCACTGGGTCAATGGCTTCCTGGGTAGCCCCGGCAGTGACCAGCACATTCTTCCCAGCCAAATCTTTTGGGGCGGCCAGCTCTTTTAACATATATTCCATTAGCGCTTCTTCTGAGGGAAGTTTCCCGTCCCCAATATCGCCATTTGCCAGCATCCCTGTATCCGGCGGGATAATCCCATAGCCAAACTGCCCTAATTTTTTCAAGTTATCCTGGACAATCGGGTTACGGTACATATTGTGGTTCATCGCAGGGGCGATTAATATTTTACAGGTACATGCCATCACTGTGGTGGTCAGCATGTCGTCTGCAATGCCGTTTGCAATTTTGCCAATGGCATTTGCCGTGGCTGGCGCAACCAAGACCAAATCCGCCTGTTTTGCCAACGCCACATGTTCCACGGAAAATTCAAAATTCCGGTCAAAGGTGTCAATTAGGCATTTATTCCCTGTCAGGGTCTCAAATGTTGTGGCAGTGATAAAATTTGTGGCGTTTTCTGTCATCAGCACATGGACGTTGCAATGGAGTTTTTTCAGCATTCTTGCCACATTTGGCATTTTATAGGCGGCAATCCCGCCTGTGACCCCAAGCAATACGGTTTTTCCTTTTAACATATTCCGCTCCCTCCTACCTGCAGGCAATGCCTGCCTTGCCTATGGGCAGGATATTTGCCCATGTTTTTCATACGTGGTGATTTTGGAGATTTGGTTTCCCTCATCGACAAACACCACCTGCGGCTGAAACTCTTTTGCCTCTTCTGGTTCCATCTGGGCATATGCCATAATAATAATATGGTCGCCAACCTGCACCTGCCGGGCCGCTGCGCCATTCAGGCATACCATGCCGCTGCCTGGTTCCCCCATAATAGTATAAGTCTCAAAACGGTTCCCATTCTCAATGTCCACAATCTGCACATTTTCGTACTCCAAAATCCCTGCCGCCGCCAGAAGTTCAGGGTCTACGGTGATGCTGCCCACATAGTTCAGCTCTGCCTGTTTTACAACTGCCCGGTGAATTTTTCCTTTTAACATTTTCAAATACATGGTTATTCTCCTTTTAGGTTGTCAATCAACCTTGTTTTCCCAATATAGACGGCAACCGCTGCCAAAAATGGACCTTCTATTGTATCAATCGGCTCTAGGTTCTCCACATCCACAATCTCTACATAATCTACCTGCGCCAACGGCTCCTTCTCTATATTTTCCCTGATGGCATTTTTCACTTTCTTTGCGTCTTTCTGCCCTGCATGGACCATCCCTTCCCCTAAAACCAGGGATTTATGGAGAACCAGCGCCGCCTCCCGTTCTTTGGGGTTCAGATAAGTGTTACGGGAACTCATGGCAAGCCCGTCCGCTTCCCGGACAATCGGGCAGCCTACAATTGTTATGCCGAAATTCATATCCCGCACCATCCGTCGGATTACCGCAAGCTGTTGGGCGTCCTTCTGCCCAAAATACGCCCGGTCTGGCGTTACAATATTAAAAAGCTTCGACACCACTGTGCATACCCCGCGGAAATGGGTTGGCCTTGTCTTGCCGCAAAGCCCTTTTGTCAGTCGGTCCATATCCACAAACGTACAGTGATTTGGGAAATACATTTCTTCTGGATCTGGATGGAAAACCACATCCGCCCCTACCGCTTCACAAATGGCCGCATCTCTGTCAATATCCCTTGGGTAGCTGGATAAATCTTCGTTTACCCCAAACTGGGTAGGGTTGACAAAATCACTGACCACTACCCTGTCATTTTCACTGACTGCTTTTTCAATCAGGCTTTTGTGGCCATCATGAAGATATCCCATTGTAGGCACCAGCCCAATGGAATGCCCCTCTCCCCGCCACCATTTAATGATAGAACGCAATTCTTCGATATTTTTTACAATCTGCATGGCTTCCTCCATTCTGCCAGGCCCGCCGCCCGCCAGTCTCCAAACAGGCGGCAGGCCGGCAACCTTAATACAATTTTTCTATTACATCATCATCTATTTTAAAGGTATGTTCTTGTGCAGGGAAGGCGCCCGACTTTACTTCCTCGCTATATTTCTGGAACGCCTCTTTCATCAATGCGCCCACTTCACCGAACCGCTTGACAAATTTAGGCTTAAAATCGCCAAACATAGACAGCATATCCTGATATACCAATACCTGCCCGTCGCAGCCAGCCCCGGCGCCAATACCAATCGTTGGGATATGGAGCTTCTCTGTCACTAGTTCTGCTAATTTTGCAGGCACGCACTCTAATACCACGGCCACCGCCCCAGCCTCTTCAACCATCTTTGCGTCCTCTAAAAGCTTCCTTGCCGCCGCTTCTGATTTGCCCTGCACCTTAAATCCCCCAAACGTATTTAAAGACTGGGGCGTCAGCCCAAGGTGCGCAACTACTGGGATGGAAGCATTGGTGATTGCCCGGATATGCTCTGCAAATTCCCTGCCTCCCTCTAATTTCACTGCCTGGGCCCTGCCTTCCTTCATAAGCCTGCCCGCGTTGCATACCGCATCATAGACAGAGGCCTGATAAGACATAAACGGCATGTCCGCCACAACCAATGCATTTTTGGCGCCCCGCGCCACTGCCCTGGTATGGTGTACCATATCTTCCATTGTTACAGACAAAGTGTCTTCATAACCCAGCATGACCATCCCTAAGGAATCCCCTACCAGAATCATATTGATGCCTGCTTCGTCAATTAATTTTGCCATGGAGTAGTCATATGCCGTCAGCATAGTGACCTTTTCCCCACGTTCCTTGGCCTCCCGTATTGTTACAACTGTGTTTTTCATGGTCCCTTCCTCACTTGCTTTCTAATAATTGTTTCATAGTTCCATAGCTGCGGCCAGGATGTTTCTTCTGGGCAAGCTCCGTCACTACAGCCCCCACTGCCCGGTAAGACGCTTCCCATTCTGGCCTGCCCAAATGTTTTAGATGTGTTTGGACAGTCTGAATGTCATTTCGCTCTATTGGCCCGGTCAGCGCCTGCGCGCATCCACGGTATCCCGCCTCCTGCCTGGTACCGCTTGGCCCTTCTGGCTGCATCTCTTTTTCAAAAACAGACCTCACATTATTCTCCACCAACGGCTTCAATAGCCCATAGGCGGATATCTCCGAAATCCCTGCTTCTTTCATTAGTTCTACTGCCATGGATAAAAGCCCCACCACCTGATTGCTGGCAATGCTTGTGGCGGCGTGGTATTTCACTTTCTCCCTGGTGGAAATCTCCACCACTTGGTTGGGCAGCAGGACAAAAAGTTCCTGCATCCTTGCCAATGCTGTCCGGCTGCCTTCTACCGCAAAGGCTGCGCTTGTTAAATTTTGATAAGCTGTGAATTTGTCGCTGAACGCATAGATTGGATGGATAGAGCAGACGTATGCGCCTGTCCTTTCCCAGTTTGAAAATATATCACTTGATAAGGAACCACTAAAGTGGCAGATAACTTTTCCTTTCACATTTTTTCCTGCAATGCAATCCCATACCTTCGGAATTTCCCCATCCGTCGTGGTAATAAAAAGGGTATCGCTTACTTCCAATAGTGAATCTAACGTTTTAAAATAGTTTGTGCCTGTAAATTCTGCGGACTCCCTCCCGCTGCTTTCTGTCCTGCTGTAAAAGCCTGCGACATGCGCGCCATGGCCCGCTGTATATTTTCCAAGCGTGGTCCCCACTTTTCCAGCCCCTATAATCCCTATCTGCATATCTGCCTCCATTCCCAGGGAAATCCCAAACTCCCTGCCGCAAAATACGAAAAATGGAAAGGCTTCCTGCCTAAAATATGGTTCAAGTGATACAGTTTCCATCCAGAATACCGTTCGTCAATAAATTAACACAAATAGGGGGTTTTTACAATAGAAAATGGCAGATTGCCATGTATAAAATATCGTGCATGGAAGGTGCCTCCCTTTTGAATTTTCACATAACCACCTACTGTCTTGGCAAGTTTATTTCCCTTATGGGATTTTCCATCATTTGCCCCAATACAGAAAATCCCTTACATTGCCTTGCGTGACTTTATGGTAAGGCAGGAAAATATATTTTTCATTCTCAAATTCTATTTTATCCATCCCCGTCCCTGTGACAGCGGCGACTGCAAGCCCTGCCATTGCAGCAGCCTGCCCTTCTTTATCATTATAAACCGTGCCGGACAATTGCCCGTCTATGACTGCTTCCAGCCCAGCCCCTGTGCCGTCTATGCCAAAAAAAACGGGCAATGCAGATTCCGTATAATTCAGTTTCCCATAAGCGTCTATTGCCCCCAGCGCCATCGCATCATTATTGGCAATCACCAATTCAATCTGGTTAGGGTATTGGCTGATTAGCTGCTGCATCCGGTTCTGCGCCTGGGCCCGATCCCAATTTGCCGTGCCAAAGCCTAATTTTTCCAGCTCCACCCCATGCCCTTTTAGGGCCTCCACTGCACTCTCAGTGCGGATCACCGCATCTTGATGCCCCAGTTCCCCCTCCAATACCACATATTGGATTTTCCCATCCCTGTTCCGATCCATTGCCTCATCCGCCTGGATTGCATCCACAACCAGCTCCCCCTGCATTTCGCCCGACTGCCTTGCATCCGCCCCCACATAATACAGCCTGTCCCACTGCATCATGTCTTCTGCCACAGGCTCCCTATTAAAAAATATAATTGGCACATTGCTGCTGCGGGCAAGGTCTATAATTTCAGATGGGTCTGCCCGATCCACCAAGTTCACGCAAAGCACATTGCAGCCTAAGTCAATCAGCTCTTTTACCTGGTCGTCCTGGGTACGTTGGGAGCCAGCCGCATCCCTAACCATCATAGTCACCTCATAGCCGCTTTCCCCAACGCCCTCAAGCTGCTGCTTTAAACAGGACACTAATTCCCCAATAAATGTATCGCTTTGGTTATAAGCCGCCACCCCTACCTGGATTTTCTCTGGAACATCCACCTGCTGCCTGCCGCATGCAGACAATAGCGGGACAACTATGCAAAAAGCAATCCCTGCCGCCAAATATTTTCCGATCCTCATACCATACCTCTGATTTTCCTTTGCCTATTGGCTCATTGTAAAAAGAATATCCTGATTTTCCTTTAAAAATAATGTCTCCCTGCGTAAGGATGTAAATGGGACAACCTGGCTTTTCGCCTGGTAAAAATACCCGTCAAGGCTCTTGGCAAGCTCTGTTAGGCTTTGGTAACCCATCTGGAACCCGTCTGGGACTACCAAACAACGGATTGCGTCTGTATCTAAATAATAAGCTGCCTCTGTGGAATTCCCAATCCCATACACCAATGCGCCATGCAGGTCATTTGCAGCCGAATATTTTCCTGCCGCAACCAAACTGCCGTTATCAAGCGCAGCCACTACATCCACCCCATCCAATGCCCGCAAAGAATTTTCCCCATTTTCTGTAAAAGAACCAAAAACCGGCCATCGGATTTTTGCCCCCGCCCTTTCCAATGCTTCCCGAAGTCCCCGGCTCCTGCTGGCAGAAGCCTCTGAACCAGTGTCCCCAGACAGGACCCCAACCACTTTCCCTTCCAGATTCCCGCCAAAATCTTCCAGCAGCCCCTCTGCCAGGGCGGCTCCCAGCTTATAATTATCTGGCCTTGTGACCGGAAGGGAAGACGCCCCCCCTTCCTGCGATGCCGCAGATTCCGCAAGCATAACTGGAACTTTCTTTTCCATCTTTTTTAGCATTTCTTCTGCCCCTGGAACAGGCTGCACAATAATGGCTTTGGCACCGTTGTCAATTTCAGCTTCTATCAGTTCCTTTTCTTCTTCCTGAGTCAGCGTAACTCCTGTGCTTACAATTGTAAGCTCTATATCTAAATCCTCCGCCGCCATCCTCAGCCCATATTGGAATGCAGACCATTGGCTGCTGTCGGAATCCTGAACCACCACAGATACCCGGTAGCGGCCTTCCCCATTTTTTTCCCAAAACATACGCACAACTAGGAGCGCCAGCATCATTGCCAGGATAGATTCTATCAAAATAAATACTTTCTTATTGTCCCTCATAAGCCTCCTCTATACTTCTTTGCCAAACATATGCCCTTTTTCTAAAATCTTCCTGTTTTCTTCTGTATATGGGATTGCCGGGATACGGATGGAAACTTCCGTCCCCTCATCTGGCTCGCTTTTTATGGTAAGCCCATACTCTTTCCCAAAAAGTATCTGGATGCGTTTGCAGACATTGATAATGCCAACCCCAGACCCATGGCTTGGCTTGCGGTTGCTGTCAGCCAAAATCAGGCTGACCTCTTCCTCTGCCATCCCCATCCCATTATCTAAGACAGACAAAAGGATTTCCCCATTTTCCTGCCTTCCAACCACTCTGACCTCCCCGCACCCTTCCATTCCAGACATGCCGTAATTGATTGCATTTTCCAGGATGGGCTGGAGAATTAATTTTACAGTGCAGCAGGCCTCTATAGCTGGGTCTATGTCAAAGAAAACAGAAAATGCATTTTTATAGCGTATTTTCTGTATATTCATATAACTGTTGGCATGGCGAAGCTCGTCCTTTACCGTGATTATGGTACGCCCTTTGGACAGGCTGATACGAAACAGTTTTGCCAGTTCCGAGATCATAAAGGCAGCGTCGTCATTGCGCCCATCCTCCACCATCCAGATAATAGAATCCAGGGCATTGTACAAAAAATGCGGGTTAATCTGGCTCTGGAGCGCATCCAACTCACTTTTCCTCCGTTCATTCTGCTCCCTTACAATCTCTTTCATAAGCTTGTCAATCTGTTCGTAAGAGGTCTGTATGGAATAGCCAAGATGCCGGATTTCCTGAGAGCCGCCAATGTAAATTTCTGGCGTTTCCCCCGCCTCATACTCCATCACTGAAGCATTCAGTTTCAGGATCGGCCTGGAAATACTGACAGATACCATACGGTTTACATAGACTAACATCATTGCCATCAATAACATAAAAATACCAAAAAAATACCGGATATTGAACATGCCATAGGTAAACACCGGATAAGGGATCACCCCAACCAGCTTCCAGCCTGTATAGCTAATGGTATTGACAATTACTTTCCGGTGTTCCCCCTCAAAATATTCGTCATAGACACCATCCTTATACCTAGCGGCCTGCCCGCTGTTTTCGCTGGCAATGCCGTTGTTGATTTGAATCTGGCGCGTATGGTAAATAATCTGCCCATTGCTGTCGCATAGATAAAAATACTGCCCATTGCCCGACGTATTAATCTTCTTCATCATCCTGGCAATACCAGAATAATCCATATCCACAAGCAGCACCCCCGACTGCGGGGTCCCTTTGTCTGTATATTCCACCACCCGGCTCAGGGAAATCACCCAATAATACCGAAACGAGGCGTCATCAAACAAATTTTGAATATGCGGCGTGGAAAAATGCATATTTTCCACTTCCTCCATAGCATGTTCATACCAGCCTTGCTTGGTAATATCAGGGTCTTCTTTCTGGGACACCACTGGCTCCGCCGCCATCAGGCTCCCATATTCATTATAGACGGCTATGCTGCGCAAATTGTCCCGGTTCGCCTCATACAAAAGGTTCATCCCTTGCTGGACATCTTTATTTTGGTCGGCAAAGTCGTTTTGCTTAATGACATTGTAATAAATGGAATCTGATACCCTGCGCATGCTGACAAGGTAATCTTCCAAGTATTCCCCTGCCTGCTCCATAAGCTTTTGCGTACTCGAAATAATCTCCTGCCGGGCTGATGCAGAGAACCTAATATACATAACAACCCCAAGGATCAAAAGCATTGAAAGGGAGACTACGGAAAACACTACCATAATTGTAGACTGTATCCCACTCAATTCTGGTTTTTTCAAATACCGAAAAAGCTTATTCCTCACTATCCGCATACTCCGTTCTATATTTTGATGGCGCCACCCCGAACCTCTTTTTAAATACATAACTAAAATAATTTGGGTCAGAGTACCCTACCTGATTTGCAATCATATAACTTTTCTCATTTGTCTCAATCAGCAATCGGGCTGCCCGGTCCAAACGGTAATCGGTCAAATACCCAATAAATGAATTCCCTGCCTCTTTCTTAAATACCGTGGAAAAATAAGAATTTGACACCCCTAACGCCTCGCATACATTGTCCAAAGACAACTTTGCATCCGCATAGTTATTCCAGACGTATTCCATCGCCTTGGATACAAGGGTTTCGGTTGTCCTGCTCCGCACATGGATCAACTGTTCACGGAAAGAAAGGCTTACATTAAGCAGCCATTTTTGCAAGGCGTCCGGTTCCATATCTAACAGGCTGCCATACAAGTTCCCCATATCTTCCATATCCCCTTCTATGGCAATATCATTATTCACAGAAAACCGGAATAACATACTCAAAAGCTCCATCACGTCCATATGGTGCCGCTGTAAAGATTTATCTGGGAACGATATATGGCTTAAATACCTGCCCACGGCTTGCGCAATTTCCTCTTCCGAGCCTACGCGTACCATCCGAAATAAATCCGACAATTCCGCCTCACTGGATGGGACTGATTTGTCAACTTTCTGTGGGGCAATTTCTTTCATATTAATCGCCCTGGAAGCCCCATATAGCGCACGGTAAGAAACGGCCTCCCGGGCGGTGCTGTAAGATTGGGGCAATTCCAGGATATTCCCGCATACCTGCCCAATCCCTATTGTGACAACAGCCCCCAATACATGCCGGACATACCTGCAGAACCTGTCGCATTCATCCGTAAGCTCCCATACCTCATTTTCATTTTCCAACTGCGCAATGAAAACGGTGTTTCCAAGGTAAGCAAAACTTTTCGCCTGCCATTTCCCTCCAAAACGCTCTTTCGCCTGTTCTCTGACAGATGCCGACAAAAGCAGTGGGTCCATATCCCCTTCTTTCTGGCTAGTATGGATCACAAGGCAGCAAAAAAATTGACCTGTGAAGGATATCCTGCAATCTGACAGGTATTTGGATACCTCACCCTCATGGACCCTCCCTTCCACTAACCCAGAGTAGAAATCAGCCCGCAAAAGCGGCAGAGATTCTATATAATATTTTTGCAAAATCTCCACATTACGTTTTTCACTGATTTCCTGATCCAGTTTCACCTTCAACTGGGCAAATACATTTGTCAGCTCGGCAGAATTCATTGGCTTTAAAATATATTCCTCAACTTCTAAGTGGATGGCTTCTTTTGCATATTCAAACTCGTCAAACCCTGTGAACAGCAAAATCTTTGTTGCTGGGAATTGGGCTTTCACCCGGTTCGACAGCTCCATGCCGTCCATATACGGCATTTTGATATCCGTCATCACCACATCCGGCTGAAATTCCTCCACTAGTTCAAGGGCTTTCACGCCGTTATCCGCAAATCCAATAACAGAAAACCCAAGCTCCCCCCAATTAATTTTACGCATAATCACCTGTATGACTTCCTCTTCATCATCCACCAATAGAACCGTATAAGTATCCATATCCATACCCCCATATAACGCCTATTTTAATTTCCCTAATTATAGCAAAGGCGCCTATAAATGTAAATCCTGGAGAAAAAGAGCCGGCATGCCGCCGGCCCTTTTCACTATAAAAATTATTTTTTCTGCACATATTTCAGGCAGTCAAGCGTTACTGCTGAAATAATGATAATGCCTTCAAATACGAACTGTAGGTTCGTGTCAATCCCAAGGATTGTCAATGAATACGTAAGCGCTGTAAAAATCAATACGCCGACCACTACGCCTGAAATCTTACCAATACCTCCGGTAAAGGAAACGCCGCCTACTACGCAGGCTGCAATCGCATCCATATCCCAGCCTTGCCCATAAGCTGCAGAGCCGGAGCCAACCATCCTGGCACATTCCAGCCATGACCCAAACCCATAAAGGATACCTGCAAGGATAAACGCCCCCATTGTCACACGGAATACAGAAATACCAGAAACAGAAGCCGCCTCTGGGTTCCCGCCTACCGCATAGAGGTTTTTGCCAAATGTTGTCTTATTCCAGATAAACCAAATAATCGCAATTGCTGCCACTGCCCATAAAATAATAGTTGGGAAACCATTTACTTTTGGGATAATCATATTTGGGATCACTGGCTCAATCGCCCCAAACGACACGCCTTTTGTAGCATAAGTCACAATACCAAAAATCATCAGCATATTCGCCATGGTTGAAATAAACGGGTGCATTTTGAATTTCGCGGTAAAGAACCCCGCCAGCGAAGTAAAGCATGTGCAAAGCAAAATACATACAACCAGAGCCATAATTACACGCACCGGGATTGGAAGCCCTGTGAAGTCAAAAATATGCCCAAACACTCCGCCCGTATTGATGCCCTGATGCATAATAATGGTCGCTGTTGTCATGCCCATGCCGACCATACGCCCAATGGAAAGGTCTGTACCAGTAAGCAAGATCAGCCCTGCAACGCCAAGGGCGAGGAACATACGCGGGGAAGCCTGCTGAAGGATATTCAACACATTGTTATAAGTGAGGAGCGGCGTATTCTTCACAATTGGCGTAATAATACACAGCATAACAAAAATCATAACAATTACTATGTACAAACCATTCTGCAAAAGGAATGACCTGCGGTTAAATGTGTATTTGTAATTCTCCCATTTCTGCGCCCTGGTTTCCATAAAGGTAAATTTGGACATACGAAGCATGTCAATCAAATGGTATTTATGGGTAAATGCCGCATGTTTCCTGTCTTTGATTTGCTGGAGTTCTTTTTCCAACTCCATTTTCGCCGCAAACAGGCGGTTTTTATGCACATACTTTTCATCCTTGATTTCCGTATGGTCTGAAAGCTTTGCCAATGCTTCCTTATGCTGCTTCTCCAGGTTGTCAACTTCCCTGCGGTAGTTTTCCTTTGCCTGGGCAACCTCCTGCCCGCAGCTTTCTTTCACTGGCTGGAAGTAAGCTTTATCAAAATTTTCTTTTAAATAAGCTTCGGCTTCTGCTATTAATTTTTCTACCTCAGCTTTGTTTTTTGCCTCAACTGCCTTTGCCTTCTCCAGCTCCGTCTGGTATTTAGCAATTGCAGTGTCTTTCTCTGCCTTTGTGTAATTGCGGTCCCTTTTTACGCTGTCAATCTCATTCTGGATAGAAAGGACCTTATTTGTGCCTTCTGCCCTGAGGCTGTCAATTTCTTTCTGAATTGCCCCGACACGTTCGTCAATCGGCTTACGCAGCTTCATTTCCTGTTCAGCCGTAAGAATTTTATTACCCATATTCCTCTGCCTCCCTATAGGTATTTGGCGCTAAGCCTTAAAAGTTCTTCCTGGTCTGTCTCTTTGGTATTGACAATCCCGGAAAGATGCCCGTTTGACATTACGCCAATACGGTTGGTTATTCCCAAAATTTCAGGCATCTCAGAAGAAACAACAATAATGGTCTTCCCCAGCTTCGCCATATTTATAATCAGTTCATATATTTCATATTTTGCGCCTACGTCAATTCCCCTGGTAGGTTCATCCATCATAAAGATCTGGGGGCTGCGTTCCAGCCATTTCCCAAAAATAACCTTCTGCTGGTTCCCACCGGAAAGGTTCGCAATCATATCTTCCGGCCCCATGCATTTTGTATGCATAATCTTAATCTCATTGGCTGTCGCCTTTGACATCTTCTGGTCAGAAAGGGCGATCCCGGATTTGTATTGGGGCAGGTTTGCAATCGTAGTGTTAAACGTAAGGTTGCCTTTGAGGAACAGCCCGTTAGCCTTACGTTCCTCCGTAATCAATGCAAACCCGTGTTCCATCGCCTCTAATGCATTGTTGAAATTCATTAGCCGGCCGTTAAAATAAACACGCCCTGCCGCTCTGGTACGGATTCCAAAAATTGTTTCCAGAAGCTCCGTACGCCCAGCCCCCACCAGCCCGTACAGGCCAAATATTTCCCCTTCCTTCACATCAAAGGAGACATCCTGCAAATACGGTTCAAACTTTGTGGATAAATTTTGGATTGATAAAATTACGTCCTTTGGCTTATTGTCAACAGGCGGGAACCTATTTTCAAGGGAACGCCCAACCATCGCCGCAATCAATTCATTCATATCTGTTTCTTTCGCGCTCTTTGTCATAACAAGGTTACCGTCACGAAGCACAGATATTTCATCACAAATTTCAAATATTTCATCCATCTTATGGGAAATATAAATCAGGGCAATCCCCTGTTCTTTTAGCATCCGCATCATCTCAAAAAGCTTATCCACTTCCTGCACCGTCAGGGAGGAGGTAGGCTCATCAAGCACAATTACTTTTGAATTATAAGAAATCGCCTTAGCAATCTCACACATTTGTCTCTGCGACACTGACATATTTCGCATGGGCTGTGAAAGGTTTACCGTCATCCCCAGTTTCCGGAACAGCTCGGAAGCTTCTTTTTTCATCCTGCCCTCATCAATAATCCCCATGGAATTTACTGGATAACGCCCAAGGAAAAGGTTATCTATCACATTCCGTTCCAAGCACTGGTTCAACTCCTGATGCACCATTGCAATCCCATTTTCCAATGCGTCCTTCGGCCCTGAAAAGCTCACTTCCTTGCCGTCAAGGAAAATATTCCCTTCATCCTTCTGGTATGTCCCAAACAGGCACTTCATCATTGTGGACTTGCCTGCGCCATTTTCACCCATAAGCCCCATAACCGTCCCGCGCTTCACGTCCAGATTGATATGGTCCAGTACACGGTTCCGCCCAAAGGACTTGCTCATGCCACGTATCGATAAGACGGTATTATCTTTCTTATCTGCCATTTTTGTTACTCCTGTATACGTTGTTGATAGTTAATAGCTAAAATTAAAAGGGCTGCCAGAAAGAGGTCCTTCCTGGCAGCCCGGCTCTGAACAGCTACAAATCATTACTGACTAAGCAAAGATGTATAGGAAGCTGCATTATCTGTCTTAACCATATTGATTGCAAATGCATCATACTGGCTTGGATTTCCAAGACGGTTTGTGATATTGGACTCTGTCTGCCCATCACCACCGATATACTCAACTTCAAGGTTTAAAATATCGTCATAATTCTGAAGCAATGGCTGGTAAGTGGAGCTTAAGAAGTTATCTGAAGCATTGTAGATATTCAGCCATACTTTCTTTGTTGCATGGGAGCCTTCATCAAGCTGTTTGGATACCGGCTCATAGATCTTTGTGGAATCTGTGAAATCCTGATAATTGTCAGCAGTAACCGCTACGTTCAATGCATAGTAGGAACGTTCTTCTTCCCTGTATACATATACGTCGTCTGTCAGGACGTTGCCTGCTTCATCTGCTGTGCCAATCCCTGTGTCAATGTCAACCCCATCTAATGCGTTACGAAGCACCCTTAAGGTCAAATATGCCTGTACGTCTGCATGCTGGCTGATTGTCCCGCCGTAGCCTTCTGCAATTGCCGCCACTGCATCGCTGTTTGCGTCATACCCAAATGTCGGCACTGTATTTTCTTTTGACCATGCATTGAACATGGACATGCCCATACCATCATTGTTAGAAACTACGATATCAATGGAATCGCCAAAAGAGGAAGACCATGTGCCGATTGCGTTCCCTGCCGTAGCTGCATCCCAGGTAGCCCCTGCTGAATTCTTCATTTCCTGAGAAGCCAGTTCGCGGACTACATATTTCTTGCCGCCAACTTCGATTGTCCCATCCTGCACAACGCTTGCCGTCCCGTCTGTATTGGTCCCTGCCGGGTCGCTGTTGATGTTGCCATCTTTCTCCACGCCAGTCCCAAGAGCCTTGCGGACGCCCCTTGTACGCGCAATGGAATCGTTATGCCCGATATCGCCGATTGCCAGCACATAGCCGATGGTCCCATCGCCGTTGCGGTCAATCTTATCAATATTGGCTTCGATATATTCTTTTACCATGGTACCTTGAAGCTCTGCGCCCTGGTTTGCATCGAACCCAACATAATATGTATCTTTATTGAAATTCAAAGCTGCGGAATCCAATTCCCCGGTAGAGCTGTTGGAAGGCTGGCGGTTAAACCATACCAGAGGCTTATCTTTATTTGCAGCAGACGATGCGTCAGACCCTGCTGCGTCAGACCCTGCTGCGTCAGACCCTCCGTCGTCTGCAGGCTCTTCTGCATCGCCCTTATTGTCTGTGTCCTCTGTGTTAGCGTTATTGCCTGCTTTGTCGCCGCCCCCGCTGTTGCCACATGCAGTAAGTGAAAGGCCAAGCACCAATGCTAAAGTAATTGAGACAAATTTCTTTTTCATAATGAATATCTCCTTTCCTCCTTGCGCGTTTCGCGCCCTTTGTTGATATTGACAGTATATCTCATACTGTCCCAAGAAAACATAGAATATTTTTCACTTAACATTGAAATTTTTATGGTTATTATTGGTAATATCTAACAATATACTACAAGAGCTGCAAATATTTTACAGCATTGTCAATAAATCCCTTGCTTCTGTATGGAATCAGTGCTATCCTTAACTTAGGCGGCATAAATAGAAAGGACCGTGATATTAATGGGAATGATTGGTTATTTTTTTCGGGCAGACGATGAAACAATCCAAAAAATACAGGATGGCTCCACCGCGGATGTGGTTTTTAAAGAGGAACTGGAAGAACAGCTTTTAGATATTGACAAAGCCTGGCATGCAATCCATTTTATTGTTACCGGGAATCCAGATGAATGCGATGACGGCAATATCTTAAGCCATCTTATTTTCGGCAGCGCCCCCGTCAATGACGATGACCTGGGCTATGGGCCTGCCATGCTGGTGGAAAAAGGCACTGTGGCTCAAATTGCCAATGCTTTAAACGAATGGGGCAAAGAAGCTTTCCACGAAAAATTTAATATGGAAAGCCTGATTAAAAATGAAATCTATCCTGTGATGGAAGGCGAGGATGCCGAAGAATTTTTCACTTATGTATGGGAATATTTTGTATTCCTAAAAGAATTTTACCAAGAAGCCGCCAAAGAAGGGCAGCATGTGCTGACCTTTATTGCATAATGCCATAACCATTACAAAGCGTTGGCCTGGCAAACCCTAGGAGCCAACTGCATCGCAGGAGGGGCTTGCCATTGGCCAATGCTTTTGGGCGATTGCTTTAAAACCCTGGGGCGGCATCGCAGGAAGGGCTTGCCATTGCCCAACGTTTTTGGGCGATTTCCTTAAAATAGCCCTCCCAGCCCCTGGGCTGCTGACCAAAGCTTTGCCAAACGTTTAATATCTTCTTCCTCCAAAAAGGAATCTGGAAAACCAACCTCTTCCACCTGCTGGAAGGCAAATTCCCCTGTGCATTCGGCAATTTTTTGCTTACTGGACTTATCAAAAGCCTGGAGGTATACCACAGGCGCCCGCCCCTCTTTGGCAAATTCCAACGAGGCCTGATACTCGCCAAGGGATGTCCCAAATTGGACTCCGCCCCGCTTCCCTTTTGACCGTTCCATGCCAGCCAGCGTCCAAAAAGCTTCCCACGCTGAGATGCCGTGCCCACTCGCCATCCCTTTTGCCTGAAACATTTCTTCTAAGTCAATTTGAAACACTTCTTCTAATTGCTCGCCGGAAAGGAACGTGCCATACTCCCAATCCTGGAATATATGCTGCGCCAGAGGGTACTTCTTTACCACTTCCCTCTGTACTGCAGAATAAAGCATTTCCACATTGACCGCCCCTTTCCCTTCGCAGAAATATAGTTCTGTCACAGGCCCTGAAATCCCTTCACAATACAATTCGCCATACAGGCGTCCGCCGCGCGCCCTTCCTGCCATAGTCCAGGACTGCCCTGCCCCTTCCCCTATCAAGGCAGAAAGCATGCCCGCCAGTTGTTGCTGCCCTTCTGGCAGGTTTCCCTTCTCTAGCTTTACCGAAACCTTATACTGCAGCCCATCTTCCATAGATACACCATGCATCAAAAATGCTGTGCGGGCCAACGGGGCGGCCCAAACTGCAAGCCCCAGGGCCAGCAGGAGCATCAGCGCCCCAATGCCTGCCGCAAGATATCTCTTTTTCATCCTTATCCCTCCAAGTAAGAAAGAATGCGCACAGCGCATTCTCCGTGCGCGAGCGGATTGCGTAGCAATAAATTCCCTCTCCGCGAGCTGCGCATAATTTTTTTATCTGATAGGAAATTTATACACTTTAACACTTCACAGTAACACGGTATTTCCTATAAGATAAGAAAATCCCATATGCAGCGCATACAGGACCTTCTAAATTCTTTTATTCCCGCGAGCAATGAGCTAAGCAGCCGCGCCCACGCAGATATTTGGCAAATACCGCGAGGGCCAAATACCCCGCCCCTTTTGCCAAAAGGACAAGCTAGGCCAGCCCCTACTTGCTACGGGGTATTTGATTTTTCCGGCGGGGTAATTTTTTCCTGCCCGCCCATATAAGGCCGAAGCGCCTCTGGAATTTTCACGCTTCCATCCTCGCACAAATTATTTTCCAAAAATGCAATCAGCATACGGGGCGGCGCCACCACAGTATTATTCAAGGTATGGGCAAAATATTTGCCTTCCTTCCCAGTTACGCGGATTTTCAGCCGCCGCGCCTGGGCATCCCCTAAGTTAGAGCAGCTCCCCACCTCAAAATATTTCTGCTGCCTTGGGGACCATGCCTCTACGTCCACGGACTTAACTTTCAGGTCAGCCAGGTCGCCAGAACAGCATTCCAGGGTACGCACTGGCACGTCCAGGGTACGGAATAAATCCACGGTGTTCTGCCACAATTTATCAAACCACATCGGGGATTCTTCCGGCTTGCAGACTACTATCATTTCCTGTTTCTCAAATTGGTGGATACGGTACACGCCGCGCTCCTCAATCCCATGAGCGCCTTTTTCCTTGCGGAAACACGGGGAATAGCTTGTCAATGTCTGTGGGAGCTGTTCCTCATGTAAAATCGTGTCAATAAATTTCCCAATCATAGAATGCTCGCTGGTGCCAATTAAGTATAGGTCTTCCCCTTCAATTTTATACATCATGGCGTCCATCTCTGCAAAGCTCATAACGCCTGTCACTACATTGCTGCGGATCATAAACGGCGGCACGCAATAAGTAAAGCCGCGATTAATCATAAAGTCCCTGGCGTAAGATATCACTGCGGAATGGAGCCTTGCAATATCCCCCATCAAATAATAAAATCCATTGCCAGCCACTTTCCTGGCGCTGTCCAAGTCAAGCCCCTGGAAACGTTCCATAATCTCCGTATGGTAGGGAACCTCGAAGTCCGGCGTTACCGGTTCCCCATACCGTTTCACTTCCACATTTTCACTGTCATCTTTCCCAATCGGCACAGAAGGGTCGATGATATTGGGGATTGCCATCATAATCTTCGTTACCTGCGCCTGCAGCTCCCCTTCCATTTTCTCCAATTCTGCAAGGCGTTCTGCCCCTGCATTTACTTGGGCTTTCACTGCTTCTGCCTCTTCCTTTTTCCCCTGCCCCATCAATGCGCCAATCTGCTTAGAAAGCTTTTTGCGTTCAGCCCTAAGGGCGTCTGCCTCCTGTTGGGTTTTCCTTGCCTTTGCATCCAGCCCTATCACTTCATCCACCAACGGAAGCTTGCTGTCCTGGAATTTGTTTCGGATGTTCTGTTTTACTATTTCGGGGTTCTCCCGTAAGAATTTTAAATCAATCATAATTTCCTCCTGATAAAAGGATCTCCAATCGCCTGTTTTTTTATCTGTCGACATTATACGCTGAATATGCTTTCTGTGCAAGTGTTTTGGGAAAATACGCCATACTCCTGGATAACATAGTTTGAGTTTCCCCATTTTTTATAATAGCCTATATTATTCGCTAAAAGGCCTTGCTGCCCTTGGCAGCATAGGCATCTTGCACAAAAAGTGTCTGGAAAGCTAGCTTTCCATGGCGCTTTTATGTGCAAAGCGCTTCCATCACAAAGTGATGGAAGCCTTTTGGCTCTATGAATTGCAAAATGGGGAAACTCAAAATAACATAGCCATTGCCAAAATCTGACAATATGTTATAATCATAAAAAGCTATGGGCAGCGCCAAGCCTATCTTAAAACATATGATAAGGATGGAACATTATGAAAACGTTTATTAACACACATAAAAAAATATTTTTTCTGACATTTCTTTTTTCCTGTTTCTGTTTTTGGTTTATGCTGACACACTATATGGTGTCAATTGATGAAGAGACCTGGCTTCTGAAGGACTCCGGCTCCCCACTATGGCTGCTCCAGGGGCGCTTTAGCATCTACATTTATAACCTATTGTTTACAACATATGGGCGTTTTGTCCCATTTTTTTCAGATATGTTAGGCATTATTTTCTGGAATGTTTCAGGAATTTTGTTTGCATACATCTTTTTTGACTTTGAACAAAAAGGGCGCTGGTGGGTCAAGCTGATTATGCTCTGTTATTATAATTCTGTCCCGTTATGCGTTGGGGAAGCATTTGCATTCACAATGCAGATTATACCAGAGGCATTTGCAATGGCTCTGACAGCGGCAGCATTTGTTGGCACCATAAAACCCTGGCTAAGGAATAAATATGCCAACCGCGCCCTGATCCTAGTTTTTTTAATTTTTTCCTGTGGAGTTTATCAGGCTTTAATCAGTGTCTATGTCACGGCGGTTGCCGCATGGTGCTTCTCCCGTTTTCTGGAAAAAGACACTATCCGACAGGAACTTCTGGCTGGGATATGCTACAGCATAGCAGCTATAGCAGTTTATTACATATTGAATTTTGCAATTGGGAAAATAATTGGGACGGCATCTTACCTGACCAACAATTATATCGGCTGGACAAATGAAGGCGGCGTTTTAACCGCGCTGTTTTTGGCATTCGCCAATGTAGCGCGTGTATCGCTGGGGATTACCATTGACGACGTATATGTCTATGGGGCTGTGCCATTGCGTATCTTGATGATTCTCTTTATCATTGCCTGCATAACGCTGTTTTTCAAAGAAAATGGCTTATTATGGAAGGCTGGCATCACACTGTTCTCCCTTGGGCTTGTGCTTGCGCCGTTCTCCATTTATATTGCCATGGGGACTTATAAGACACATGGAAGGATGCTTATCGCATTATCCCTTTCTGGAATGGTTGAAATCCTTATAATTTCTAAGCTGCTTACCAGGAATTGGCTGCAAAAGGCGGCATGCGCCATATTCTCAT
This sequence comes from uncultured Lachnospiraceae bacterium, assembly GCA_910585295.1. Classification (GTDB taxonomy): domain Bacteria; phylum Bacillota; class Clostridia; order Lachnospirales; family Lachnospiraceae; genus Petralouisia. The sequence continues at coordinate 76,609 of CAJUDE010000030.1, forward strand.
GCATCCTGGTTGCAAATGCAGCCAATATGAACCAGATTTATTTTAGCAGTTACCTTGTATACCAATATGACAGGACATTGGCTGGCCAAATCATGTACGACATTCAGAGGCTTGGCTTTGATTACCACAACAAAGTAATTGTATTTGTGGGGAATAGGAAAAGGGACAATACCGCCGCTTTTAAATCTGGCACAATGGGCGCTTCTCTTTTTGAATGGGACGGCGGGAATATTTCCAGGATTGTTGATTTTATGCAGCTAGAAGGTTACAAGCTGCATATGCCCTCCTACCAACAGACAGAAGAAGGCCTATCCCTGACAAAAGAAATGGCTGTCTGGCCGCAAGAAGGGAGCATTGTGGAAACGGAGGACTCTATTGTTGTGTATTTGTCAGAACCAAATGAAAAATGGTATGTCGCGAACCTTGGGAAATGAAACTTTGTCTTTCATTATCCGCAGGGAAAGGAAATGCTGGAACGGCAGCCCCCAAGCACTGCTGTTCCAGCCAAACCTTAACCTAAATTCAAGCAGGATACTCCAAATTCCATACGATAAGCAATTTATATCCTCCCCTTCACCCTAAAAATCCGCATAACCCTCATTGTCAACAACAAAATAATCCACTATTTCTTCTCCATTTTTATCATAAACAGGAATCTCTCTTTCAATTTTGAGATTTTCCTGGTATCTAACTGCTTCTTCTAAAGAATTAATATCTTCACATTCATTTAAATCAGCATACTTCACATAACCTATTATCCCATTTCTTCCTTCTGCCAAGATTAAATCTGGTGAATTGAAGGCACCAGTCGAATAATAGTCAGAACCATATGTCAAACCATTCCTATTGACAGGAAAATGTGCCATTCTTAAAGAACGAAGCTGTATATTAGGTGAACTGTTACAAGTATATGTATTATAACCATTTCCATTATACATTTTTACCTGACCTTTTGAATAGTAAGTTCCTTTATCCTTCACGTTATTTGTAAACTGAGAGGCAGAATAGCAGGCACTAGCATTATAACTCCAATCTGATGAAGTACGCAATGTTCCCGACGAAGTATATAACCTTGCACGCATCCCCATATAACCTATAGGCTTATTACTTTTATTATCAGTTTCAACAGTAGCTGAAGCGTACACATAATCAGCATGAAGATAAACTGTTGAATAATAATTATATTTTTGTCCCATTACTGTTGCAGATAACTTGCTTCCATCTACAAAAGAAGCATTTACTGATGTTATATTCCATCTGCCAAACAAACATACTAACAATACAGTGATTATTGATATCTTTAAGCTTTTCCTCATAAATTATACCCCTTTCTTTGTATATCATCTGCCTATTAGAACCAAACATTATCCAAACATATTCCAGGCTTCACTCTCCTCCCCCAAGATAAAACTCTCCCACCACAGTCTTTCCATCACTTTTATATAAAGGGATTTTCCTCCCTTTTTTCGCTCGTCCATTCTGCAGTAAAGCTTCTTCCAAAGTCTGCACGTTATCATCTAAATCACTTTTTTTCACATAACCGCCAGAACTAGTCAACTGTAAGTCAGGTTCTAGAAAAGAGTCTTTTCTAATGGCGCCATACGTCTCACCATTTTCATTCACCGGATACCCATCCCGTAACTTCAATTCTTTTACCATACCATGGCCGTTTTGTGATATGGTATGGTAACCTATGGATTTTATTCTTTTATTTTGCGCTATCGTGGTATGGTTAAAAATTAATATCCCACTTATTGATACGCCTATAAAACCCATCATACCTATCACCCTCTTTGCATGTTTCATACAACCCCTCCTTTCCCAATCTCAACCCATTATTATAAAAACCATCATTTTTGGCTTGTTGCCTTCAGAATCCAAATCTATCATTTTCCTTCATGCAAATACGATTATTCCAATCATTTTTTGACAGAAAAATCTATCATTTTTACCTGTTTTTTTGTTAATAATATCATAAAATATATGTTTTTGCAAATGTTTCTCAATATTTTTTCTAATATAAGGGAAAAGCAGCTATAAAGGCAAATCCCTTCTGCAAAACTGCCATGCCCCCAGCCCAAATAGCGCTGCCGCAATCCCAAGCAACGCCAGGTTCTGCACTGGGAATAGGATATTTTCTTTCAGGATCCCTTCCACTGGAAGCAGCGAATAAATCGTGGCATACCGCAGGCCTTCCAGTTTCTCTCCCATATTAGAAGCCATCTGAATGAAAAAAAACAGCACCGGAAGCCCCGCCCCAACCAAATAATAAAACCTGCCGCCGCTGGCAAAACATGCCGCAAGGAAGGCAATCCCAGCCACAGACGCCTGTAATAGGAAAGTGCTGAAATTCAATGCCAGGTATTTCCCCACATCCAACTCCCCTGGAAACAAAGCCTCGCAGCTTACAACCCCGACCGCCGTCACCAATAGAATAAGCAGCGCCACCCCAAGGATCAGGGAAACCATCTGGGTACAGATAACTTTTTTCCTAGAATTTGGCGTAGCTAGAAGGTTTGCAAGAGTACCCGACTCAATTTGCCCCAGAAGGAGCTTCTGCACCATCACTAAGGTAAATATTAATGGGAACAAGAGCATAATAAACCCATACAAATAAATCTGCATCCACTCCAACAAATCTGAGGCCGCCCCTGTCATCCCCACTGCCGCCATCAGTTCCGGCAGCGCCTCCTGGTAACCGCTTAACATATCGGACAGCTCAGGGTTATACATATAGACAATCACTATTGTATACATGCATAACAGGGCAAAAACTGCCAAAAACGGCATGATGCATACCTGGATGTCCCGCTTGAATAATGGCATTGAAATCATTTCCCCCACCGTCCTTTCTCCTGCCTGCCATCCTCGTAATACTGTAGAAATAATTCTTCCAGGCTTTGAGGCCTGACTTCCAAATCCTGTATCCCATAAGCCGCAAATTTTTGAAGCACATCCGGCAAATTCCCCGTTACCGTAAGTTCTGCCTGGTTGGGAAGGACGCCCTCCGCCATTCCTTTCTGCCTCCATGCCTGGACGCCTGGTTCCCGCAGCAGGCCCTCCACAGCTTCCCTCCCTTGTAATGTCACACGATAAATTTTTTTACGCTTTCTGGCAAGGCCTTTCATATCTTCAACCGCCACAATCCGCCCGGAACGTATAATGGCTGTCCGGTCGCATGTTTTCTCCACTTCCTCAAAGATATGGGAGGACATCAGGATAGTTGTCCCTTTTTGTTTCTGCTCCAAAATCAGTTCCACAAAAGTATTCTGCATCAAGGGGTCCAAACCGCTGGTAGGCTCGTCCAAGACCACAACCTCAGGATGGTGCATAAAGGCGTTTACAATTCCTACCTTCTGTTTCATGCCCTTGGACATTTTGCCCATTTTCCCTTTGGGGTCCAATTCAAACCGCTCCATTAACTCTTCCATATAGCTATGGTCCTCCATCCCTTTTAAGTCCGCCATAAATTTTAAGAAGCCCCGCCCTGTCATATCTTCTGGGAAAGCCAATTCCCCCGCAAGGTAGCCAGCCTTTTTCTGGATTTCCTGCGCCTTTTGGAAGCAGTCTTTGCCCATTATTCGGCAAATGCCCTGATCTGGGCGGATAAATCCCATAAGCTGGCGTATCGTTGTAGTTTTCCCTGCCCCATTTGGCCCTAAATACCCAAACACTTCCCCTTTGGGGACAGAAAAAGAAAGGTCAAAGACGCCTTTTCCATTCCCATAATCTTTCGTAGCATGTTGTATCTCTATCACAGGCTTTGTATCCATAGCATTCCCTTCTTTCTTGTTTTTTTAGGCAGCAGCCTATATTTTGGGTTTTATTCCCGCGGGCAGCAAGCGAAACTCCCGCGCTGGCGCAGATATTTGGCGGCTGTTGCAAGGGGCAAACGCCCCGCCGCCCTGCTGCAGGGTATTTAGCTCCTGCGCTGGCTTAACAATTGGTTTATTTCATCTGTTTCCTCCCGATAAAATTTCTTCAAAAACACCCACAAAAGGATAAAATAGCAGAACATTATCCCATAAAACCACAGCGCCATCCGCCATGCCTGATTGGGGAACCATTTCCCAAAATTCCCCGCCGCCACAACCAGGCATCCGGGAAGCAGGCACCACAAAATTTCACGTATTTTGTATGACAGGTCCGAATAATGTTTCTCCTGGAAAAACAGCCCTTTCTGCAGCCAGGAAATCACATACCCCAACGCCATTTGCCCTACAAGGATTGGGAAGGGGACCGAACCACCGTACATCAGCCATTCTAACAGCCCATAGAAGAATATCATGGCCGTGATATGGGCGCAGGCAAAAATTTCCACTTCCACTTCTATCTTAATATATTTGCGAACCTTCCCCATGGATCCCTCCTTTCAGCAATTCCCGAAATTCCTTTACATACCTTCTAGAAATAATAATATGCTCCTGATTATCTAACTTTGCATCAATCCGGTTGCCCAATTGGCTCTGCACAGAGGCTATATGGTCAATGTTCACCACAAAAGATTTATTGCACCGGAAAAATCCATGCCTTTTCAGCCGCTCCTCCACTTCTTTTAAGGTAACCGCTACTTGATATTCCTGCTCCTTTGTGTAAGCAAAAATTTTATCGTCTACCCTCTCAAAATAATAAATCTGCCCTGGAAGGAGCTGGCGCCCGCCTTGTTCATTCTTCCCATACAGCACCAAAGAACCCTCCTGTAAGAACCTAAGGAGCCTGCACAATTCTGGCGTGGATTCACAGTAGCGTATCAGCACTTCCTCTTTTCCAGGCTCCACCTGTTCCATGCTTACTTTCATATCTTCCTCCTGTTTGCCCTACTATACCTTCTTTTTTCCCATGATGCAACAAAATTTCTGGAAGATGCACTTTTTTCCTTCCAACATGCATTAAAACAAGCCACCCAAAACCGGGTGGCTTGTTTTGCCTTTTCAAAAGCCAAATACCCCGCAGCAAGCTGCGGGGCATGGCCTAGCTTATTCTTTTGGCTCCAAGGGGCGGGGTATTTGGTCTGCACTCCGTTTCGGTCGGCGCTGAACGTGTGCCGCTGGCACACAGCGCCCCTCGCGGCATTCGCCAAATATCCGCGCAAGCGCGGCTGCTTGGCTCATTGCCCGCGGGAATCATTTATTCATGCCTAAGTGCGTCGATTGGGTTCAAATTGGCTGCTTTATAAGAAGGCAGCAACCCAAATATAATGCCAATTGCCATGGAAAATACCACTGCCATAATAGAGGCTGGGACGCTGATTGCAACTGGGGTGCTTGTCACCCTGGAAATAACTTCTGCCAGGATAATCCCCACAATCACGCCAATTAATCCTCCCAGGCTGGTAAGCACTGCCGCTTCCGTCAAAAACTGCCCTAAGATTTTGTTCTTCCTTGCCCCGATGGCCTTTTTTAATCCAATTTCCTGGGTACGCTCCGTCACAGACACCAGCATAATGTTCATAACTCCAATGCCGCCTACCAGCAAGGAAATTCCTGCAATCCAAATTAACATGTTGTTGGTGGATTTGCTGAAATTCTGGATATCCTCCGCCTGTTTCAACAAATCGTCCGCCTTATATTTTAATGTTTCATCGGAAACGCTGAACCCGGAATTTAACAGATTTGCAGCTTCTTTCCCTGCTGTCGTCATATTGTCCACGCTGTCCACCCGCACTATCAGGCACTGCGGTTCATCATAGCCATACAAAATCGGCCATGTAGTATCTGGGACATAGACTGCCCCGCTGCTGGACTCAGCATAAGTATAATAGTCTTCCATAGAATTGATTACCGGCTCAAATTTACTTGATTTTGTAATCACCCCAACAACAGTAAACGCCTCCTGCTGTATTTCTAAGGTTTTCCCAATAGGGTCTATTCCCTGGAACAGCGTCTCAGCAGAATTTTCATCCAAAACCGCCACTTTACGGAACTTTTTATAATCTGATTCTGTGAAGCCCCGCCCCTGCTTGATAATATAATGGCAGGTGTCCAGATAGTTTTGGTCTATGCCGCAGACATTCCCGCCAGACATTGGCGTATTTTGATAATATACTGCATTATAGGTAGCCCTAGAGACATACAAGGCAGCATTCTCCACATGTGGGATATCCAGCACCTGCTTCCTAACTTCCTCTGAAATCACTGGCACCCCGTCCGGCACCCCATAATAATCAATCTCATAGGTATTGTCACCCTGATATAGCCGGACGTTTACTGTGCTGTCCCCAGAACCAATCAAATTTTCTTTAATCTGTTCATTCGTCCCCTTAATGGTGGAAACAATGGCTATAATTGCTGAAATACCAATAATGATTCCCAGCATGGTAAGAAAGGAACGCATCTTGTGCGACCAAAGTCCCTGAAAGGACAATCTGATATTTTCTAACATCTGTTTCTCTCCTCCGTTTTCAGTCTATCCTGACTATTCAGAATCTCCTTCTACCCTTACGCCTTCCTTTCCTGTCTTGCCATAGGGGAATGCAATCTTATCCTCCATGGTCAGCCCTGACACTATTTCTAAAGACTGGCCACCCCAGATAGACTTCCCAGTTTGTATATATTGTTTTACCAGGCGGTTGTCTTCCCCTGCCTTTAGCACATACCGTTTGCCATCTTCTTCCCTGATATATGCTTTGCTAAGGAAAATCCCGCCCTCTTCTTGGTTTTTTGTCATGGTAAGCTCCACATCTTCCCCATTACTTAGCCCTTCTGTATTCTCAATATAAGCCGTATACGGGTAATAGGACACATTTGGGTTGCCTTCTCCGCCCCATGTATTGGCATTTTTCTGTGGGTAACTGGAAATTTCTGTAATCTTAGCTTCAAAGTTCGTTCCGCTCTCCCAGGAACTTCCATATACGACCTGCCCTACCCCGATTTCCCCAAGCTGCAGCTCACTTAAAGAACCGCTGACATATAGCCCTTCTGATCCGCTTACCGTCAGGAATGGCTCCCCCATGGAAGGGTTCTCCTTATCACCAACACCTTTGACTACCCCATCGAACGACGCTTTCACTACGCCGTCCCCGGAAATTTTCTTCATTTGCTCCAACTCAAGCTCACTTTTACGTTTACTTAAATCCAAATCCCGGATTTCCGTCTCTTTGTCCCGTATCATAGAAGCAAGCTCCGCGGCAGTATACCCATCTGGCATCTCTGGCTCTTCTGGTTCGTCAAACCAATCTGAATCATCTGTCCAATCCGGTTCTTCCGGCTCTTCCGGCTCTTCTGGTTCCTCCAGCTCCTCTGGCTCCGGCTCTATTAACTGTGACTTCGTCCTGACTGACCATTTAGAATCATCCGCCAACTTTGGGAAGCCGCTCCTTCCGCTGATTTCCCATGTCCTGACGATTTTCCCAGACATTTTGTTCCCCTTATGTATTTCCAGGCTTACATAAACAGGGTTATTCTGGTCGTCTGACAAGCTGTTGATAAACTCGCCTAACACATAACAATCTGGCATACATAAATATCGGTATGGCTCTTCTTCTGTCCCTTCCCCTTCGTCTGGCCTTGCGCCTAATGTAATAAAATTATAAGCCCCGTCCGTTTTCTCAGGAATCGGCATTGGCGTTGGCACAGGCGTTGGCAGCGGCGTTGGCTCTGGCGTTGGTTCCGGCGTGGGCGCCGGGACATACGGCCGCTGGGGGATTGGGGTCACAGGCCTGGTTTTTTTCAATTTCTCCAACTGCTTCTTCGCCGCCTCCAGCCTGTTTGTTACGGTAGCCACATCCAGCTCTTTCATTTCTAATTCTAAGTTTGTCAATGTCATATCATAGGAAATCAAAGGGTCGCCTGCAGAAACAGCCTGCCCCTCTTCCACAAACACCTCTGAAATCGTCTTATCTTCCAAGGCGTACACTTCCTGGGACATATCATTTGTCACTATGGCATAACTTGTCATCTCATCCCCATAATAGTAATCCGTCAGGTCTGACACAAGCTGCACTTCTGCTTTGCGGCTGTTGTCCTGGTAATTCTGATATGCCTTTATCCCGCCAAAAACTGCACCGCCTGCAACGCCAAGGGATATCAATGTAATGGCAATTACTTTCTTATTCATTCTTCCCCTCCTTGCCGCTTTCTTCTGTAATCATGCCGTCAATAATATGTACAATCCGTTTTGCCTGGGAAGCTATATTCCTGTCATGGGTGATCATTACAATCGTCACCCCTTCCTCATTTAATTTCTTGAATAATTCCATAATCTGCTCCCCTGATTTAGAATCCAGGGCGCCAGTAGGCTCATCCGCCAATAATATTTTGGGATTGTTCACCATAGCCCTTGCAATTGCCACACGCTGTTTCTGCCCGCCGGACAACTGGGTAGGCTTAAAAGTAACGCGGTCCCCCAGCCCTACGCGCTCCAATGCCTGGACTGCCCGCTCTTTCCGCTCTTTTTTCTTAACCCCGGCATAGCTTAAGGGCAGCGCCACATTCTCAAGGGCTGACTGCCTAGAAAGGAGCTGGAAGCTTTGAAAGACAAATCCTATGCAGCGCAGCCTCAGGTCAGACATTTCCTTATCCTTACATTTCAGCACATCTTCCCCTGCAAGCTGGTAAGCCCCGGAAGTTGGGCGGTCCAAACATCCAATAATATTCATTAGCGTTGTCTTCCCTGAACCAGAAGGCCCCATAATCGCCACATATTCCCCTTCTTCCACTTGAAGGGACACATCTTTTAATACAGGCACTACCAGCTTATCCTGCTGGTAATCTTTGTATATATTCTGCAAATCCAATATCATTCCTGCTATCCCTCCGGTTCCTATTCTTCCACCTGCGGTTCTTCATCCCCACTATCCCCTTCGGAATCAGAACCGCTTTCCTCTCCACTGCCATCGAAATCGCTATCAGACCAGCCATCGTCAAGCATTTCGCCATCTTCGGAAAAGCCATCCCCTTCCGGCAGCGTTTCTATATCGCCGCCATCCGGCATTGCTCCGCTTTCGTCTTCTGAATTCTCCCCGCCTTCTTCCCCTTCTGGATTATACAATGGGGATGAATAGTCAACTTCTGAAGCGTCTGTGACCGTAGCCACCCCTTCATACAGCCCTTCCATTGGAAATGCAATGGAATCTTCTTCTGTAATCCCTGATAAAATTTCATAAGCGCCTAACTCTGCATCATATTCCCCCAATTCCACTTTCCGCTTCTCTAAGCGATTCTTCCCATTGTCAGCCCATACATAGGCATCCACATTGGAATTATCTTCCCCAGGCCCTTCCCCTTCACCTAAGCCTTCTGCCCCTTCTAAGAATTCTTCGTCCAGGCCTTCTCCATCCAAACCTTCTGTCCCTTCTCCATCCGAACCTTCTGTCCCTTCTTCATCCAAACCTTCTGTCCCTTCTTCATCCAAACCTTCTGTCCCTTCTTCATCCGAACCTTCTGTCCCTTCTTCGCCTAAGCCTTCCAGGCCTTCCAAATCTGCCCCTTCTGCACTGTCCTGCCCTTCCATCACAATATAGCCCTCAAACAGCCAGATCCCTTCTTTTTTTTCTGTCTGCCCTTCATCCAGCTCAATAAAAAGGTGCTGCCCCATCATAAGCCCCTCTGTAGAATCCAAAGTAACATAAAAAGGGTATTTTGTCGCTTTTTCTACACCGCTGCCGGAATCCATGTACATCTCATTATTGCCGCTGCCTTCATCCTTATTTTCCGTGTCAACTTTACTGATTGTCCCAGACCAGGTCTGCTCCTCATCAATCCTGGAACGGAGGATGACCGGCTGTTCTTCCGAAAGGAACTGTACATTTGTCTCTGTCACAGACCCTTTCACCCGGTAATCCCCTACTGCAAGCACCGTCATATAAGCCACGGTTTCCCCTGACGGATCTGTCTCTGATTCATTAATGGATTTTACTACCCCTGCAATTTTGCTGTTCACAACTGCTTTGTCCACGGAATCCTGCTTCTTCTGTATCTCAGCCTTTTTACTCTCAATATTATATTCTGTCTGCTTAATCTCATTTTCTTTCTCCTGGATATCCGCAGTGTATTCGTATCTGTCATCGGCAGCCGCAGCGTTTCTCTCCTTTGTCAATTGGGTAATCTGGTTCTTCAGGTTAGAAATCTCATTCTGCATCCCCTCCAGCTCCAACTGCGCCTGCTGGATCTCCCCAGCCACTTCATCCATATCGTATTCAAATAAGGGGTCGCCTTCTTCCACCATATCCCCCTCTTTTACAAAAACTTCTTTCACTTCCCGTTCCGGCTCTTTCTTCACTTCCCAAGTCTCTTGCGGCTCCACTATGCCAGTGTAACGGTTCTGGACCCCGGAATTAGCTGCATTCAGGGATGATACTTTTTCCACATATACTTTATCTGCACTGTTCCCAACCCCAGCGTTCCCTTTCAGGAAATACCAGGCTCCTCCTCCGGCTGCCGCCAAAACCGCCACGGCTACGGCAGCAATAATTCCCACTTTCTTTTTGTCCATGTTTCTCCTCCTAAAAATATATGTATAAAATAATTTATTTTCTCTGTTAGTTTACATCTTATCATAAATCTGTGACAATGCCTAATAAATTTTATTAATATTTTCTTAAATGCCATGCCTTTTGCAGCCCTGTAAAAGCCCTTCCAACTGTTAGTAATTTTCATTTATGTCTTGAAATCTGAAATCAAATTCTGTAAACTGTGAATAGAACCTTTTCACTTTTTAGGAGATATTCCAATACTCTTTTTCAGGTGAAAGCCAATCAGTCCATCAGGAGGAATATTAATAATGAAAAAAACCATCAGCCAATCTATGCTATCTTTTATTTTAAATGGCATTTCTATCCTTGCGCTTATTTTCCTTGCGCTGTCTTTGCTGTCCTATAGTAAAGTCAGCAGCGCGCTTGACAATGCCAGTGAGAACCGGTTTGCGCTAACCTACAATGCCAACCGGTTTATGAACGGGTCTGCATACCTTACGAACGAAGTGCGGGCCTTCGCTTCCACTGGGCTGCAGGAGCATTACGACAATTATTGGAATGAGGTCAACACACTGCAAAACCGTGACAAAGGGGTTGCCGCCATGCAGGAAATCGGCATCACGCAGGAAGAGCAAAAAATGATTGACGACATGTCCAGCCTTTCCAACAATTTAGTTCCTTTAGAAGAAGAGGCAATGAAAAATGTACAGGCGGGAAAGATGCAGGAAGCTATTGATTATGTGTACGGCACAGAATACGATACCTCGATTGCCCAGATCAATTCATTGAAGGAACAATTCCTGGACGCACTGGATACCAGGACGCAAGCACAATTAGAAACATTAGGCCGCCAGTCCAAATTTATCCAGGCAACGATGTTTGCCGCTTTGATTGTAGTGGCAATTATTCAGCTCTTAATTATGTTTATCACAAAACACCGTGTGCTGCGCCCTGTCATTGCGGTGCGGGACCAAATGGGGGAAATCTCCAAAGGGAACCTCTCTGCTGAATTCCCTCTGAAATCCAGCACTTCCGAAATTGGGATGCTGGTAGAATCCATCCATGAAACAAAACGGGAATTGAAAAAATACATCCATGATATTGATTCCAAACTGTCTGAGATGGCGCAGGGAAATATGGACCTTACCATTGGCGATGACTACCGAGGCGAATTTTTGCCCATCCAAGACGCCATGCGCCAGATTGTGGACTCCCTGAACACTGCCCTCTCCCGCATTAACCTGACTGCAGAGCATGTGTCAGAAGAATCCAGGAAAATGGCTTCGGACGCACAGATTTTATCTAGCGGGGCTGTAGCCCAGGCCTCTGCTGTCCAGGAACTTTCTGCCAGCATACAAGAGCTTTCCACCCAAGTGGACCTTACCTCTTCCGATGCAGGCACCGCCCAGAAATGCTCCACGGAGGCAGCAACCCTTTTGCTTGCCAGCAATGAGAAAATGGGCGACCTGACTGCCGCTATGGAGGATATCTCTAACGCTTCCCAGGAAATTGGCGGCATTATTAAGACCATTGAGGATATCTCCTTCCAGACTAATATCCTGGCATTAAATGCCGCGGTGGAAGCAGCCCGCGCCGGAGAGGCCGGAAAAGGGTTTGCCGTGGTAGCGGAAGAAGTGCAAAGCCTTGCTAATAAGAGTTCCGCCTCCGCAAAAGATATCACGGAACTGATAGAGAACTCTATCCGAATGATCCGCCAGGGGACTTCCCTGACTTCTGAAACGACCAGCGCCCTTGCCGACGTGGTAGTAGGCGCAAAACAGGCCACAGATTTAATAGAGCATATTGCTGGGTCCGCAATGCAGCAATCCCAGGCGTTGCACCAATTAAAGGCAGGGATGGAACAGATTGCAGGCGTTGTCCAGACCAATGCAAGCACTGCTGAGAAATCCGCGGCTTCTGCAAAAGAACTGCAAAGCCAATCAGAAGAATTGAAAGTATCTGTACATAGTTTCCGGCTGCGCAGGCATAGATAAAAGACAGCCATGGCTGCTCGCCGCGGTACGATAATTGTTTTTTATTTTTTGGTAAATCCGAAGGAATTTCCTATAAGACAAAAAGGGCCCTGCGATGCAGGGCCCTTTTACCCCTCCTTAGCCAAGGGGATATTTATCGGTCAAACCTTTTACCATGGCACGCACTTCTTCGGAAGCTGCTTCGCCTTCTTTCACCATTCTGGCAATGCATTCTGCCACTTGGTCCATATCTTCTTCGTTAAACCCTCTGGATGTGACTGCAGGGGTACCCAACCGGATTCCACTAGTCACAAATGGGGATTTAGGGTCATTTGGGATAGTATTCTTATTGCTGGTAATGTTCACAGAGTCCAGTAATTTCTCCATCTCCTTGCCAGTCAGCCCATAAGGTGTTAAATCTACCAGCATCAGATGGTTGTCCGTCCCGCCGGAAACCAGCTTGACCCCTCTGTCCATTAGCCCTTTTGCCAAAGCCTGGGCATTTTTCACAATATTCTGCTGGTACTTCTGGAAGCTATCCTCCAATGCCTCTTGGAAGCAAACTGCTTTTGCTGCAATTACATGCATCAGCGGCCCGCCCTGGGTGCCTGGGAAAATTGCTTTGTTAAAATTAAATTTATCCGCCATTTCCTGGCTTGCCAAAATCATGCCGCCACGGGGCCCGCGCAGCGTCTTATGGGTGGTCGTGGTCACCACATGGGCATATGGGATGGGGCTTGGATGAAGCCCTGCCGCCACCAGCCCTGCAATATGGGCCATATCCACCATTAAATATGCGCCAGCCTCATCTGCTATTTCACGGAACCGCTTAAAATCAATAGTCCTTGCATATGCGCTTGCGCCAGCAATGATTAATTTCGGCTTACATTCCAGCGCAATTTCCCTTACTTTATCATAATCAATAAACCCTTCGTCATTGACTCCATATGGCACGATATGGAAGTATGTGCCAGAAAAATTCACAGGGCTTCCATGGGTAAGGTGTCCGCCATGGTCCAGGTTCATCCCCATCACCGTATCCCCAGGGTCCAACATAGCGAACTGCACGGCCATATTTGCCTGGGCGCCGGAATGTGGCTGCACATTGGCGTATTCGCAGCCAAAAAGTTTTTTTGCGCGTTCTCGGGCAAGGTTTTCCACCACATCCACGCATTCGCACCCGCCATAATACCTTTTTCCTGGATACCCTTCTGCATATTTATTAGTCATCGGGCTTCCCATAGCTGCCATAACTGCCTTGCTGACCCAGTTTTCAGAAGCAATCAGCTCGATATGGCTGTTCTGCCTCTCCATTTCATCCGTAATGGCCTGAGCTACTTCTGGGTCTGCTTTTTTCACTTCATCAAATGAGTACATAGGTTCATTTCCTTTCTCTATATGATATGTATGCTCCAACTGTTCCATGATATTATGTTATTTTGCAAATGTCAATAGCCAGGCTGCGGCAACCTGAATGGCAAAGATCAATGGGATCCCCACCGTAAAGCGCCAATTCCTGGTCTTATGGCGGAATGCATACATCCCTGCCCAAGCCCCAAGGCTCCCGCCAACAGCCGCTACCCCAAACAAAGCTTTTTCTGATATCCGCCATCTTTTGTGCTTTGCCTTCCATTTGTCCAGCCCCATCAAGGAAAGCCCTGCCAAGTTCACCGCCGCCAGATAAAACAATCCTGCATATTCCGCCATCCGCTTCACTCTTCCCCTAATTTCAGCGCAATCACCACACCTGCCGCCAAGGCTGCCACCCCTGTTAAGACAGTCACCAAATTAATTGCCCCAAAACCGTTCATCACCAAAATAGCGACAGGGGAAGCCACAATTAGCCCGATAATTGCCCAGTAAGCATGTTCTGGGAATTTTTCAAATACAATTTCAATTATTTTGGCAATGGCAAAAATACCAAATACCACGCCGAGCCCAAAAGGCACTAACACCAGGCACCCATCCAAAATCCCCGGCACATTGAAATCCAGCAAATTGTCAATAAACCCATTAATTTCCGATAAAACAGGGTTATAATACCCCATCAGCATCAACATCATGGAGCCGCTGACCCCAGGTATTACCATAGTTGCCGACGCCACAATGCCAACGCCAAATAATTTCACCACATTCAGCAGGCTAAAGCTTAAATCTGCCGCCGCCCCTTCCTGTTCGCCCAGGATTGCCAGCCCTGCCACAACCACAAAAAATATAAGGAAGGACAGCAAATGCCCAAGCCTTATGCTTTTTCCTTTTACTTTCCGGGCAATGGCTGGAAGCCCTCCCACAATCAGCCCGATAAAGAGCAGATTTGTCTGGAATGGGATTTTCTCAAACATAATCTCTATCATCCGCGCCAGCGCAACGATGCCGATTACCGCCCCAACCACAATGGGGATCAGGATTTTCATGCTTTTCTTAAATTCTGACAAAAGATGGGTGGCCGCATGGATCATCTTATCGTATATTCCCATAGATACCGCCATGGTGCCGCCGCTGACGCCGGGTATAATATTCGCCACCCCGATTACAACGCCCTTTAAAATCATTTTAATCATAAGCCCTCTCCTAAATAGTGTTCCAGAAAACGTATCAATTCATCCATCTCCTGATTAGTCCCAATGGAAATCCGCAGATAGTCGCTGATTCTTGGCTTTGAAAAATAGCGTACATAGATACCTGCCTGTTTTAACGCGTGAAATAACTTTTCCGCCGGGCATCTGGAATGGGTTGCAAAAATGAAATTGCTTTTGGAATCTGGAAAAGAAAACCCCAGCCTCCGCAGCTCTTTTTTGGTACGTTCCCTTGTATTGATTATTTTCTGCAAGGTTTCCTTGAAATATGTATCGTCCCTGACTGCTTCCACACCTGCCGCCAAAGCCGTGGCATCCATGGTATAGGAATTAAAGGAATATTTCACATCATTCAAATACCCAATCAGCTTTTCATTCCCAATGGCATACCCAATCCTCATGCCCGCAAGGCTCCTAGATTTGGAAAAAGTCTGGACCACCAGCAGGTTCTCATACTTCGGGAGTAATGATAACGCAGATTCCCCTCCAAAGTCAATATATGCTTCATCAATTATTACAATTACCTCTGGATTCCCCGCAATAATCTCTTCCAGCTCCCCAAGGCTCTTTTCCACCCCTGTGGGGGCGTTAGGGTTCGGGATGACAATGCCGCCGCAATCTTTTAAGTAATCCTCAGTGCAAATCTGGAAATCCCCATCCAGGGGCGGGCATTCGTAAGGGATACGGAACAGCTCTGCCCATACATTATAAAAAGAATACGTGATATCTGGGAACAAAATAGGCTTCCCACTGTTAAAAAACGCCAAAAAACTCATTGCCAGCACATCATCTGAGCCAACCCCCACAAACACTTGCCGCTCCGATACGCCATAATATCCTGCCAATTCCTGAACCAATACACTTGCCGCAGGGTCAGGGTACCTCCGCAGGCTGCCCATATCCAATCCCTTTAGCGCTTCTGCCACCTTAGGGGAAGGCGGGTAAGGGTTTTCATTGGTGTTTAATTTAATTAACTTTGTACATTTTGGCTGCTCACCAGGCGTATAGGGAACTACCTTCCTTATATTTTTTTCCCATGGCATCATCTCAAATCCCTCCGATATTCTTCTGCCAGCTTTTCAAACGCCGGCAGGGAACGCTCAATCATTTCATAAGAAACACAATAAGCAAGCCTTACATAACCAGGGCAGGAAAAGGAACTCCCCCCCACCAACAGGATATTGTGTTTTTTTGCCGCCTCCACAAACTTTTTCTCATCCTTGTCCGGGGACTGGATAAACAGGTAAAACGCGCCCTGGGGCTTAACGCACGTGAACCCTAATTCGGTCAGTTTCCCATAAATTAATTGGCGGTTCCTGTCATAATAATCCACGTCCGTCCTGGCATCTATCGCTTTTACCAATGCCTTCTGCATCAGGGATGGGGCGTTCACAAAGCCCAAAATCCGGTTGGCCACGGATAGCCCCTGGACTGCCTGGGCGCATTCTGCCATCCAGGGGCAGGCTGCAATATAACCTATCCGTTCCCCAGGGATGGAAAGGGATTTGCTGAAAGAATAGGTGATGAATGCGTTGTCATAATATTTTGTCAAAAAGGGCGCCTCTTCCCCATCATACACAAGTTCCCGGTACGGCTCATCCGACACCAGGTAAATCTCATGGTTGTACTCCTGTTGCTTTTCCTCCAATATAGCGGCAATGCCCTGGATGGTCTTTTCCGAATAAACCACCCCTGTAGGGTTTACTGGGTTATTGAGGATAAGCGCTTTGGTTTTCTCTGTGATTTTTGATTCCAAATCCGCCAAATCCGGCTGAAAAGAAGGGATATCTGGCTTTACTTCCCGTAAAACCCCCTGGTGGTTCGCCACATACCCACGGTATTCCCCAAAATAAGGCGCCAGCGCCAGCACCTCGTCCCCTGGGTCTAAAATCGTCTTAAACACCACGTTCAAAGCGCCTGCAGCGCCAACTGTCATTACAATATGCTTCGCCTCAAATTCCGTCCCAAACCGCTGGTTTAAGTTATCGGCCACTGCCTGCCGTGTCTTTTCATAACCTGCATTGTCCATATATCCATGAAGCTCCATGGAGCTTTCTGTCCGCACTGCTTCTATAATTGCCTGGTTATAACACTCTGGAACTGGCGTCATAGGGTTCCCTAGGCTAAAGTCATACACATTCTCCGCCCCTATCCGCCCTGCCAGCTCTTTCCCTTCCAGGAACATGGCGCGTATGGCAGAGCTGCCTGCCACTTCCTGCTGCATCTGTTTTGAAATCATAGAACCCTCCTTCATTTATTCCCGCGAGCAATGAGCCAAGCAGCCGCGCCCGCGCGGATATTTGGCGAATGCCGCGAGGGTCAAATACCCCGCCCCTTGGGGTGGGAAGAACAAGCTAGGCCAGCCCCAGCTTTCTGCGGGATATTTGACTTCTGGCAACATCCACAACCGCCCCCTATTTTATCATTAATATCTGCAAAAAAAAAGGGCGCCGCTGCAAATTCCATAGACTCAATTTGCAGCGGCGCCAGCATTTTCTGTTACTTTTTAAATTTTTTAATGGTTTCCAGCGCAGGCAGCGGCCTGCCTTCATAATCAAACAACGCCTGGTTGGCCCACTCATTCCCGCAAGGCCCTGGGTCTTTCATATATTTCAGGGAAGCTTCCGTCGCCCATCCGCTCCCCGGCACCGGGATCCATGCCGGCTCCCAATAAAAGAACCCTTTCCCATGGCCGCCTGGCACATTTGCCACACGGCGCATAAAGTCTTCCATAAAATCCGCCTGCCCCTGCTTTGTCATTGGGTAATCAATTTTTGCCACCAGCTCAGGCTTTGTCGCCATGCCTTTTCGCTGGGAAGGCTCTAATTTTTCATAAGAGGCATAATCCTCCATAGTATAGCCCATGGACACTTCCGCCACCACAAGGTCTTTGTGGTAACGGGAAGCAATGTCATGCATATTATGCTCCAAATCTGCCAGGGACCCATGCCAGAATGGGTAGTAAGATAAGCCGATGACATCAAAGTCTTCCCCATCATTTGCAAAATAACTGTCAAACCACTCCCGGTACAGGGCGTTATTTCCGCCATTGTCCAGATGGATCATAATGGGGACATCTGGCTCAATATCCTTCACCCCATGTATCCCGGCATTGACCAGCATGGCAATATTCTCATAATCCGGCACCTTCCCGTCAGGCCACAAAAGCCCATTGGACAGCTCATTGCCCACCTGCACCATATCTGGCGCTATGCCTTCCCGCTGAAATTCCCGCAGCACTGCCACTGTATGGTCATATACCGCAGATTCCAAACGTTTCCCAGTAAAATCATACCATGCCTTGGGCTTAATCTGCTTCCCTGGATCCGCCCAAAAATCACTGTAATGCAGGTTCAGCAGCACATCCATCCCGCGTTCTTTTACCCGCTTCGCCAGCTCCAACGTGGTTTCTAAGTCATTTGTCCCAGCCCCGTAAGGCTCCCCATCTTTAGAATATGGATGGTTCCAGAGACGGAGGCGGACGGCATTGGCGCCATGCTCCTGGAGGATTGCCAAAGGATTCCTTTCATCCCCGTCTATATCATAGAATTTCGCCCCTAGCCGCTCTAATTCCGGCAAGGTAGAAATATCCACTCCTTTGATAAACTTTGTTTTCAAATCATTTCCCATAGCACATTCCCTTTTATGTTATGAAACCCTGCCCCCGACCAGGCAGGGAAGTTAATCAAAATCAAATTTTGTGATACGCTCTGACATGGCGCGGTAACGGAAGCGCACCATCTCATTTTTCTCCAGCACGTCTTTTTCGTTCCCGGTATACTGGCAGCGGATGCAATAATATTCATCCTTATCTTTATCATAGAACATATCAATGTCCAAATCCCTCATAAAACAGGAGGGGCATCTATAATTTAATTTGCCTTTTCCAGATTGAGCCATGTCGCAAATACCTCCTTATCTGATATTGTTTTTGTGTAGCCTAATGTGAACATTGGGGAGAACGCATACCCTTCCCTAACGTATCCCACCGCATCTTTGTGGGATGCGGTCAGGGATACCTTTGTCCCTATGGCTGGGACCACTGCGCTCACCGCGTCCGCCCCGGCAAGCTGCTCCTCCCTGCATTTATATTCATAAGCAATAGATTTTTCTTCGCTCCCCTCACATTTCAAGGTGATTCCTGTCATGTCTTCTGGATATTCCGTAGTCCCATAACATGCCACCATATACTCATTCAGCTCCACTTTCGCTTCTGGGTTGCTCATTCCTAAGACCGTGCGTTCAATCTTAATATTGGAGCTTGCCTCTTCAAAATAAATCTTTGTCTGAAGCTTTACTGCCAAATCATAGAATTCAATATCCACAGGATCCAGCGTTAAGGTCCTGGTATTGCCTTCCTGTGAAAAGTGGGCTTTGGTACGGCACAGGCAAAGGTCCACTTCTTCCCCATTGTAAGACAGCTTCGCGCTCCTTACTGTCCCTTCCCCAGCGTAATGGGTGAAATAGCCTGCCCGGTATTTTTCCTGAATTAGGAATGGGTAGGAAGCGTCCTGCACATGTTTCGTCCCAATCCCTACCGGCCATTCCAATTTCGCCGCATAAGGACGTAAATCCACAATCGCCCCGCCCTGGTCCATATTGACGCAGGCGCGCATAAACGGGTCGCAGTACCAGAACAATTGCTTGTCAGACCCATACAGGATATCGCGCCACAGCGCGCATTCTGGTTCTGTATAGCTTTTTTTCTCCCGGTAATAATCTGCAAACTCCGCCATAGTCATGTCAATCAGCTTGCCTTCTTTTTTCAGCTTGCCATAATATGCGCAGCCATCAGAATAAGATTTCTCCAACAGCTCATAAGGCGCTTCCCAACGCCCCATCTTATTCATCCAGGCAGGCCCTACGAACATCATATTGTAAGCATAGCCATTGTTGTATTTTTCCAGGGAGCGGTACTGGTCAATCAGGTTATACATATAGGGGTATTCCCAAGTCTTGCTGTCATAAATCATGCCGCGAAGCACATTCTGGGGGTGGGTCCCGAAGTTAGACCCATTCCCGTCATAGCAGGCAATCAAATCCCTGGACAGATGGGGGATTGCCACAATCCCGCTGTCCTCCGCCTCATTTGCCGCCGGGGCATGGGTATTCTGCTTAGAGGGGATCCAAGGCGCCCAGGGGCCGCCGTCAAACAACGTATACCAGGAGTTGTTACAGGTATGGTATGCTTTCGGCCCTTCTTCCCAGCAGGTTGCCACCGCGCATTTTACAGACGGGTATTTCTCCTTAATATAATTCGTTAAATCCGCATCCAGGTAATAGGAGCCTGTGGATTCTGGGTAGAACCCGAAGGTTTCGTGGAATTTTGCAAAAATATCGTCAACTATGGATTTTTTATCTTCCATGGAAAACATCCAGATACAGAAATCTTTGGTCTTATATTTCTCACGAAATTCTTTACAGGGCAGCCCCAGCAGAGAAAGGGCAATTTCATCCCCATATGCTTCATGGTCTGCTTTGGCAAGGGCAACTGCTTCTTCGTTAAACAAGCTGGCGTATGTCATCTGTATCGTTGTCTTTAAACCGTTTTCATGGGCAAGCCTTTGCTGCGCCTTAAAGATATCCAAAGATTCCGTCAGCAGCGCCTTCCTCCCAATATCCTCCGCTTTCCCATGCCCAGTCACTTTTTCTGCATATTCCGGCACCATTTCCGGGCGGTGGATAATGTTTACGACAAATTTATCCATTTTTCTTCCTCCTTTATATCAGCCCTTTAAAGCTAAATGTAAATTCCATTGGTTTGCTTACATCAATCAAATATTCTGGATGGACTTTCGCCGCCCAACTGTCATCGCCGCCAACGCCCATCTGCTGGGAGGATACCCGAACCACTGTATAATGCACTTCTGGAAGCTCATAAGGGTGCATTGCGCATTCCATCTCATGGGGCGTATAAGGCAGTGCGGAAAAATTCATCTTATCCCCAGTAAACAGGATTCCTTTTCCATATTGGTCCGTAATTTTCGCCCAGCGCACTTCCGTTTTGTTCCCGCACTCCTGAGGCACTAAGTATTTTGCCAGGTTGTCCTGCACTTTATTGCGGTAAACGCCTAATTTTGCCCCGTGCTTCCGGTCTGCATAAGTCTCCGCCGGCCCATTTCCGTACCATTCCACATTTTCATAATCTGCATTGAACTTGAATATCACGCCAAATTCCGGCATATCCCCAAGTTCTTTTACTGGGTCATAGGACAAGGTGGTGGTTATTGTCCCATCCCCAAATACTTCATAGGAAAGGCGGCATTTGCTTGCCGGCGTGGTCGCCATGGTATAATGGTATGTGACCACTGCGCTATGCTCTTTTTCTTCTAACTCAGGGCATTCGGTATAAGCTTCATCCGGCCTTAAGTATAAGCTTGCAATTTTCCACTGGGCATATCGGCCCATCATATTATTCCCACAGTCATTGTCAATCGGCGCTCGCCAGAAATTGGGCATTGGGATTTTCTCTATCAATTCCCTGCCGCCATAACGGTAGGAGACAAGCCCGCTGTTTAAGGTGCTGAACAAACATTCAAAGTTCTGCCCCCGCACGCCAATATTCAGCTTGCCTTTCACAACAGTGATTTCGTCTGTAACTTCTTTGGACTGACCTTCTACCTGAAATACAGCCTGCCCAAAAGCAACTTCATGCCCTACCGGCGCCCAGTCCTCGGCTTCTTTCAGCCGGAAGGAAACTGTCACCACATACTCGCCTGGCTTCTCTGGCACCGTTACAGGAAGGCTATATGTCCCTTCACTAAGCGGAGCCACATTTGTTATAAGGCTGGCCTGCTTGAGCAATTTCCCTTCTTTCTCCAGAAGCACTACACAGTCAAAATGGCTTGTGTCCAAGAAAAGGTTTTTATTCTTTACTGCCACGCTATCTTTGGAAACCTCGGCAGTAATGTTCTGGTAATTGAATTTCACTTCCTGCATTTTGGGGGACTCGTCCCGTTCGCCGCCATAGACAATCCCATTCCCACTGAAATTATAATCGCAGGGACGTTCCCCAAAGTCTCCGCCATACGCCTGGAATTTCTTTCCATATCGGTCTTTTTTTTCAATAGACTGGTCAATATAATCCCAGATAAAGCCGCCCTGATACAATGGCTCGGTATCTGTCAAATCGGTATACTTATGCATTGCCCCGCAGGAATTGCCCATAGCATGGGTATACTCGCAGCAGATAAAAGGCTTGCTCTTGTCCTTTGCAAGGAAGCCCTTAATATCCTCTACGGAAGGGTACATCTGGCTTTCCATATCGCTGGTGCCGTTATATCTGCGGTCATTGAAAACCCCTTCATAATGCACCAGCCTGGTATCATCCAGTTTCCGGAACAATTGGGACATTTCATAAAGGACTGGCCCGCCAAAAGCTTCATTCCCGCATGACCAGATTACGATTGCCGGATGGTTTTTGTCCCTCTGGTAACAAGAATTGATACGGTCCAGCATCATCGGCTGCCATTCTAAGCGGTCTCCTGGCACAGCCGCGTCTAAGCCTGCCCTCCCCTTAATAATTGGGTCCCAGGAGCCATGGCTCTCTAGATTGCTCTCTGCAATCATATACAAACCATATTTGTCGCAAAGCCCATAGATTCTAGAATCATCCGGGTAGTGGCAGGTCCTTATCGCGTTGATATTATTCCGTTTCATGGTCATAATATCCAACAGGATTTCTTCATCGGAAACTGCGCGCCCTGTTTTAGAACTGAATTCATGGCGGTTCACGCCTTTGAATACAATCCGCTTTCCATTGATGTGCATAATATTGCCAATCATCTCAAACCGGCGGAACCCTACCATCTGGGAAACCACTTCCACGGTTTCTCCCTTTTCATTCTTCACTTCTAACAGCAGTTCATATAAATTCGGCTCTTCCGCGCTCCAAAGGGCTGGCCTTTTCACCGGAATTTTCACCATAACATCTGTTCCCAACTCTATTTCTGCCTGTGCTGTAACGCCTTCACTGCCCTTTAATGTCAGGGAAACCTTCCCTTTGCCTACGCCTTTTAAGGAGACTTCCAGGTCTGCATCCTGGTACTGGCCGTCTAACAAAGTCTTAACTTTGATATCCTGGATATGCGCTTCTGGCACAGTATACAAATATACGCTCCGGTAAATGCCAGAAAACCGGAAGAAATCCTGGTCTTCGCACCAGCTTCCCGCTGTCCATTTAAACACCTGCACCGCCAGCTTATTCTCCCCTTCTGCCAAGTATGGGGTCAGCTCAAATTCAGAGGGGGTGAAGCTGTCTTCACTATATCCTACGTAGGACCCATTCAGCCACAATGCCATGCCGCTTTCCACACCCTGGAATGAAATATAAACAGGCTTCCCTTCCATAGATTCTGGAACCGAAAAATATTTAACGTAGCTGGCAACTGGGTTAAAATAAGACGGGATTTCCCCTGGCTCAATCTGTTCCCTCCCATCCCAGGGATACTGCACGTTGGCATACTGAGGGCTGTCATACCCCTCCATCTGAATATGTGCTGGAACCCTGATATCCGCCCAGGATTTGCAATCATATTCCATCCGCTCAAACCCCGGGACCACAGAGCCATAATTCTTGGCATAGGAAAATTTCCAGGGGCCGTCCAGGGAATAACGGAACCTGCTGACTCCCTCTTCTAACTCTTCCAAAGACCCATAACTAACATGGTCAGAATGGGCTTCCAACGTATTTTCCTTAAAAAATAAAGGGTCTTTCACTTTTTCGTAACCAAACTGCTGCATACGCTACCTCCAATATTATTTCATTATTTACTGTTAGATGGGGCTGCAGCATTCAGAGAAACATCTACAAGACCTGCAGTACGAAACCTCACTACGAAACCACATCTTGTATGTATAACGTCTAATGCGACAGCCCCAATATACACAAACTACCTGTATTCAAATATTAAATTACTTCACCGCACCTGTAATACCTTCTGCAAAGCTCTTCTGCAATACGAAAAACACAATAATGGTTGGCAGGCTGCACAGCAAAACGGCTAACATCAATACACCGTAATCTGTCACATAGCCCTCTGTCAAGTTCGCCACCAACATTGGCATGGTAATACTGGTATCCTGCAGCATAATTACCTTTGGCCATAAATAATTGTTCCATGCATTCATAAATGTAATGGTCATAGCTGCTGCGTAAGTGGAACGCATGGTAGGGATAAACATCCGGAAGAAAATCTGAAATTCATTTAACCCGTCAATCCTAGCCGCCTCAATAATATCATGCGGGAAGCTCCTGGCGCTTTGCCGGAACATCATGATAATCATAGGCGTAGAAATCGTTGGCAGGATAAAGCCCAATGTGGTATCCAAAAGTTTTGCGTCCGAAAACATACGGAACAAAGGAATCATCGTTGCAACAAAAGGAACCATCATTGCCATAAGCAAAATTGAAAATACAGCGTCTTTCCCTTTATCATAGTAAATCTCAAACCCATAACCTGCCAGGGAACAAATCACCAAAGCACAGATTGTAAGCAATATTGCATATTTAAAAGAATTTATCATTGCCTCCTGCACGGGCGAATTGGCAAATAACGCTTTCCAGTTATCCATAAACGCCGTGCCCGGCAGCAGCTTCCCTCTAGTTACATCCACGCTCTTATTGGTAGCTGCTATCAGCATCCAATAAAGCGGGAATACTGATATCAGTGATACAATGATCAAAACAACATACATTAACGCATTGGCTCTTTTTGTTTTAGTCACGCTTATCACCTACTTTCATCTGAATAAATGCCAAAATTGCCACCAGAATAAAGATCAGGAAGGACATTGCCGCCGCATATCCAAAGTTCGGCACATATTTAAAGGATACATTGTATATGTAATGCGACATGGTAATGGTAGCATTGGAAGGCCCGCCCTTGGTCAAGTTCAAAGATTCATCGAACAACTGCAATGTACCATTTGTTGACATAATTGCTGTCAGAAGGATTGTAGGCTTCAACAGCGGAACCGTAATCTTGAAGAAGGTCTGTAAAGGGTTCGCCCCGTCAATTTTGGCCGCTTCATATACGGAATACTCTATATTCTGTAATCCGGAAAGGTAAAATACCATATTATATCCGGTCCATCTCCATATCAATGCTATAATAATAACAGCTTTTGCACTGCCGGCATTTCCTAAGAAATTATAACCTGTGTTTAAAATCCCAAATTTAATCAAAATTGAATTGATAAATCCATCCACACCAAACAGGGATCGGAAGATAATTGCATAAGAAACCAGTGACGTAGCACATGGCAGGAAAATTGCGGTGCGGAACAAACCTTTGCACCTGAGGCTTTTATTATTCAACATCTGTGCCAGGATTAACGCTAAAATCAACATAATCGGCACTTGAATAATCAAATAGAAAAATGTATTCCAAAGGGACGTCATAAAAACTTTGTCCCCAAACATCCTGACATAATTGTCAATTCCAGCAAACCTTAAATTATTTCCCTTCCCTTTCTGGAAAGACAAGATAAAGGCCTGGATCATGGGCCAGAAGCTCATAACTGCAATCATAAGCGTTGCCGGCGTTAAGAAGGCCCAGCCGGTCAGATTTTGCCGTTTGCTTAACGACATTTTTTTCTTCTTGGGTTCACTTGCCTGACTCACATATTTACCCCCTTTAGTTTCAGCCGGGGACAGCGTTTGCTGCCCCCGAACTGTTTTTTCATACAGCCGCCCTACATAATTGTAGCGACGGCTGCGCTTCCACTGCCCAAGTTATTGAGTAGCGCTTATAGTTTTACTGCTCCATTAAACCTTCTACTGTGCTTTGTGCAATTTCAAGCTCTGTGTCAATGTCAGAACCGCCCACTACGTTCTGGATAGCGGTTGCAATAGCGTCACGCGCTTCATAGTAATATACGCCAGTGTTGTTGCTTGGGATCTGCCCTGCATATTCAGTAATTTTCTTAAATACAGCATCCCCGCCGTAGAATTCAGAAGGCTCGCCATATACGTCAGAATCGCCTGCCGGCAAATATGTAGCTAAAGCGCCAGAGCTTGGAAGGATATTTTCATATAATTCAATGCTTCCTGCAAATGTAGTTTTCAGGAAATCAAAAGCAAGCTCTGTGTTCTTGCAGTTGCTGGTTACCGCCCAAGAGGAACCACCGTTGTTAGAGTAGTTTGTAGCGCCTTCAACGCCTACCAGTTTCGGCATATTAGTCAATGCCCATTTTCCGCTCTGGTCATCTGCAGACTGGATGGAAGCCATAATCCAGCACCCATTGACTGTGCCTGCAACAGTTTCTGTTGTAAGGGTCTGTACATATTCATCCCAGCTATTTACCAGCTTGCAAACGCCAGTTTCAACTAACTGCTGATATGTCTCCATAACTTTCTTCAAGGATTCATTGCCTACCATGTTTGGCTTGCCTTCTTCATCAAAGAGGGAAGCGCCGCAAGACTGAAGCATCATCATGATAACGTCAGATTCTGTAGACTGGCAGGAAAGTAATGGCTTACCTGTCTTTTCCAGGACAACCTTACCTTTTTCAAGATAATCATCCCATGTAATGTCTGTAAAGTCTTCTACTTTAAACCCAGCTTCTTCCAAGAAGTCTGTCCTATAGCAAGCTACCACTGCGCCGTTGTCAAACGGAACGCCATAATTCTTGCCATCAACTACAGAGTATGCTGTCTTAGCTTCACCAAACTGGCTGAAATCAACTCCGCTGCTTGTTAAATCTGTAAATGCTTCCGGGAAAGAAATTACATTCTTCTGGAATGCATTATCCTGAACCAGCATAATGTCTGGCAGGGTGTCAAGGGCGCCGCCTGTTGCTGCTGTAGTCAATTTCTTCTGGATATCATCCCAAGGGGTCTCAACTACGTTCAGGTTGAAATCTGGATGGTCTTTCTGATACATCTTACCAGCTTCTTCCATAGCATAGATGTTAAACTTTGGATCCCAACACCATACATTCAATGTGTTCTCATCTCCGCCTGCGTTAGCGTCATCACCTGCATTAGCGTCGTCGCCTGCATTAGCATCGTCGCCTGCATTAGCGTCATCGCCTGCGTTCGCGTCGTCGCCTGCATTGGCGTCATCGCCTGCTTCCTGTTTGTTGTCTGCCTTGTTATTCCCGCCGCCGCAGCCGGCTAACATACTTGCAGACATTGCTACGCAAAGTAATACGCCTAAAAGTTTTTTCTTCATATCTGTTTCCCTCCCATTTGAAAAACATTAATATTTTTAGAGCAACGCTGCACAATATTTGCGCAATCGGTTGTTCTATGTTTTATAGTTTACCAGAGTATCCCTTTGTTGTCAATGTCAACACTTTCTAGTTTTTTCTTGTGATTTTTGTATATTCTGCCCAATATTTTTTCGTCAATTTGACCATATTTTCTCTTTGCGCAACCGGTTATCCATTCAGTTTTCCCTATATTTCTTATATATTTTCTGTGTATTATTTCTTCTGAAAACGTTACCATCCTTATAAATCCAACATTTTCCTGTTTTTGTTTTGTTTTACTAAAAATAATTGGTAAATTTATAGATGATTTTCTGTTATTTTTACTTATTTTTTTAGTAAATCCAGGTTATTTTTTTGTTATGCATAACAAAAAAAATGCCCCGCCCTCATTTTGTGGATTCTTTTAAAACCACCTCATATCCCAGCAACGTCCTGGCCTTCACCTGGTTCCCCTCCACTGCATCCAGCAATGTCCTGCATGCCACGTTGCCCAATTCCCGTGCGTCAAAATAAAGGGAGGTCACAGAAGGCAGGTTATTGTCCAATACAGAGCTGTCATAGAACGACGCCACCCGCATCTGCCCTGGCACGTCAACCTGCTCTTTGCGCAATTTATTTAAAACATGGATGCAGACGGCGTCGTCTAAACACGCAATGCAGTCTACCCCATGTTCCAGAAGCTTTTCTACCCCATGCTCAATTAGGACCTCTTTTTCTATATTCACATGGATAATATTTTTATCAATTGGGATCCCTGCAAGTTTATGCGCGTCCAGATACCCTTGGAGGCGGCTCTGGGTAACCACATGGGATTCTATCCCGCCAATAAGCCCAATTCTTTTCATCCCTTTTAACAATAAAATAGAAATTAATTCCCGGCAAGCGCCCTGATGGTCATTGTCCACCTGGACCACTCCCTGGTAATAAGTGCTCCCAACTGTCACAAAAGGGATGTCCTTGGATTTTAGATATTCTATATGGGCATCCTTTGCCAAGGTACGCATCAATATCAAGCCGTCCACTTTGTGGTTCTCCACCATACGCGCCAATTGTGTGCAGTCATTTTCTTTCCCCATAGTCAGCAGCACGTCATAATCCATGCTGACTGCAGCTTCCTGCACGCCAATCAGGCAGGTTTGGAAAAATGGCAGGTCCACCACAGTGTAATCCTCTGGCAGCATAATGCCAATATTGTAAGTTTTTAACTTCGCAAGCCCTTTTGCCAGGACATTCGGCTTATAATTATGCTCTTGTATAAAAGCCAGCACCCGCTCCTTTGTCTCAGCCCCAATCCTCCCTTTCCCAGAAATCGCCCTAGAAACCGTTGTCTTAGACACCCCCAATGCTTCCGCAACGTCTGAAATCGTCAATTTCTTCTCATTTTCTTTTGCCCGTCCCATAACATCACCCCACATGCAACTGCTAAATTAACCTTCCTCTTCCACCTGTGCTTCCTTCTCCAAATCTGCTATTTTTTTCTCCGCGTCAACCAGAATATTGTAATTCGTGACTTTTGCGCGGGCGGCCTCTGAAAGCTGCCCATACTGTTTACGGATCCCCTCTATTGTCCCTTTTGCTTCTAATGTAATTTCCATCCCTGCCAGTTGGTTAATGGCGTCTATCACAGGCTGGGCTTCTGCCTGAGCCTGCTGGTCTGCCGCAGCTTCCGCCTCAAGTTGTCCAATTCTTGCTTCTGCCGCTTCTAACTGGCTATAATTGCTGACATAGCCCTTTGCGGAGCCGCTCAGCCCATTATACTGGTTCCTTGCATTCTGGACAGCCCCTTTGCTCTCTAACGTGACATCCCCCAAAGACCCAATCAACTGCACTACGGACGCCGCAACATCCTGGTCTTTTGCCTTGGCGCTTTCCGAGCCAGGCAGATGGTATACCAGGATGGCGCAGCCAGCTTCAATATTGTCAAACAACGTCTGCGCTGCGCTATAAGGCATATTCACACAGCCGTGGGAACCGTTCCGTTTATAATAATTGCCGCCAAAATCCCTGCGCCAGTTCGCGTCATGGAAGCCTACCCCGCCATTAAAAGGCATCCAAAACGATACTGGGGTTGCATAGCCCTCACCCCGAAGCGTCTTATCCCGCTGTTTATAATACAGTCCGTAAGCGCCAGGCGGCGTGCTCCATCCCTTTGCATCGTTGCCTGATACAAAATCTGTCTCCACGACCAGGGCGCCATCCTTATAGTAGTACAAATGCTGGGCCGTCAGGTTCACCTCCACATAGGTATTCCCATAATCGCCGCCTGACCTGCTGTTTGCCCTTTGGGAATATTCTGGCTCTTTGGTCACAGATTCCCCTTTTTTGATATGCCCCTTCAATGCCTCAACTTCCGTTTCCTGGTCTATCTTCCACCCATAGTCGCCGCCGCTTACAGTAACATTTGTCCCGTAAGAAGTTTTGAAAGATTTGTTCCTTCCTGCTGTGTTATATGTATCGGCAAGCCCTGCAATGTATTCCTGAATTTTATCCTGTGAAAGCTTTGCCTTATGCTTTTTCTCATCAACAGAAACCCATTGGCTGATTGTCTTCCCATCCAGTACCTCTTTCTGGTCCCCAAACTCATACGTAATAGAAGCCTGGACATATTTATTCATTGTCTCTGCTAATTTTTGTATTTCCTCAGAATCCTGGGTATATTTTGGCTTCACATAGCAATCCTCTTCCACCATGGAAAAGCTGTCCTTCAGCCCCAGAATAGAATTATCCAGCGCTTCAAAAAATTTCTTTTCCTCTACCACTGTCCCTTCCTCTTCTGGGATAACCGTATAGCCGTCCTTTTCAGAATATTTAGAGATAATGGCGTCTTCTGCTTTCTGCATCTGGGACTTATCCATAAGCTCTAGTTTCTTTGCACTTTCCTTCAGCTTCTTCTCATCATAGTCTACCATTGTCTCCACTTCTATCTCCGAATCCTGGAACAATGCGAAAGGCCATGCAAACTGGTTTTGTTTCTTCAGCTCTATTTCCAATGTGCCGTCAAATACCGGCTTCAAATTAATGGCTGTGCCTTCTATCCGCTCCCCTTCCCCTTCCCGGGGTTCTATTGTAATGTGGTATTGGTCAATTTCTTCTGTAATCAGCTTCTCCACAGACTTCACATTTTTACCGGAAACTGGAATCCCATTAATGGTGGTGCCAAACAAAAAATGGCTGTCAAAATACACGGATATCCCGAAATATATAGTTAAAAGCACTAAAAGTATAAATCCGGCAGCCACCAGCCCTTTCCTCTTCTTAACTGTTTTCTTCGATGTGTCCATAATCTTGCCTCTCTTATCTATAGTTTCTTTGTCATTTTAACTTATGTTGCATGTACCCAAAAAATACGGGATTTTTCATTCGCTAAATATCATTATAGTTGGATTTTCCATAAAGTCAAATAGTTTCAAGCATTCAATATTTTACAGTTGATTTTTATATTTTATTATGGTATAATAGCTGGGTATTCGGGGTATGGCTCAGCTTGGCTAGAGCGCACGGCTGGGGGCCGTGAGGTCGCAGGTTCGAATCCTGTTACCCCGATTTTTTGATGCATATTTTTAGATATGTTTCCAGCAAAGACATAACAATTTGCTGGTTCCCCATCTTTACTAACTTTCCTATAAAACAACAAATGCCCCGCGGGCAAAGAGCTAATTATCCGCACAAGCGCGGCTGCATGGCTCTTTGCCCGCGGGAATAAAAGGGAGGCAGATTCCTTACGGAATGCCTCCCTTACGAAATCCTTTCTACTTTGCGGTTACGAAAAACCTGTCAGCTTTGCCCCTCTTGCACTCCCCGATATGGCCGTTTGTACACACGCTTCTTGCCTGCCAGCAATTCCCCGCCATAGACCAGCGTGTACATTACAGTCGCCGCAATGCATCCAGTAATTACGTCAAATACAGAATGCTGCTTCAAAAACATTGTGGAGGCGATTATGGAAACCATAAGGATAAAAGAACCCCGCCGAACCCACTTCTTGTCTTTTAACTGGCTGCTGTGCATAATTGACAGATGCACCCCGATAGAATTATATACATGGATGCTGGGGAACAGGTTTGTAGGGGTATCTACCATATACAGCCCCTTCACCAGCGTGACAAAGATATTATCCCGTTCAAACACCCTTGGGCGCAGGTAATGCCCATGGGGGTATACCGTGGAAACTACCAAAAATATTGTCATGCCCACAAACAGGAAAATACAAAGCTTGTAATAATCCTGCACATTATGGAAAAAGAAAAATATTACCGCAAGCGCAATATACCCAAACCACAATAAATATGGCACGATAAATACTTCAATAAACGGTATGTAATCATCAATCGGCATATGGATCACATGGAAACGCCGCGTCACTGTCCGCTCCAAATATGCAAACCACGCCAGGTAAATCAAAAAATATGACAAAATCCAGCCATGCCGATAACGATACAAAAATTCCTTTAATGTCTCTTTCATTGAACCACCCTTTTACTTAAAACCTTCTGCCTCAAATGATCTCACTGGATTATAGCACAGGAATTCTAGGGAGACAATGGATTTCTGACGATATTAAGAAATTCTTTAAAAAGGGACACAGAGCCTTTCCCTGTATCCCTCCCAAACAAAATTATAATATTTTTGGCAGCATATACTCTACCAAAGCCTCCGAACGGGCTGCCGCCGCTTTCTCAAAGGCCGGGTATGCCATCTGCGCGCTGTCGTCCGCCTTATCAGAAATTGCACGGATAATGACAAACGGCACATGGTTTAAATATGCGGCATGGGCAATCGCCGCCCCTTCCATCTCCACGCAATATCCCTGGAAATTCTGGATCAGTTTGCCCTTTATCCCTTTATCGCTGATAAACTGATCCCCGCTCACTACCCTGCCCTGGTACACGGCAATGTCAGGGTTCACTTCCTTACAGCAAGACACTGCAAGCTGCGCCAGCTTGGCGTCTGCCTGGAAAGCAAGGCATCCCATCTGCGGGACTTCCCCCAGCGGATAGCCAAATACCTGTACATCCATATCGTGGTGGAGCGCGTCTGTGGACACTACGATGTCCCCGATATTAATCTCATTTTTCAAAGAGCCTGCCACGCCCGTATTGATAATATGGGTCACTTCAAAGCAGTCGCATAATATCTGCGCGCAAAGGGCTGCATTTACTTTTCCAATCCCGCTCCTGACAACGACTACTTCTGTGCCGCTTAGCGTGCCTTCTAGGAATTCCATTGAGGCCTTCTCCAACCTATTGCGGATTTCCATACGCTCTTTCAGCACTTCCACCTCTAACTCCATGGCGCCAATAATCCCTACTTTTTTCATTCTATTCTCCTTTGGTGCATACCCTGAACTTAATTATTCTGGATATATTAAATGCTTCTCATCTATTCCATACAGCGTGCCTTCCAGATAACGGTTTGCCAGATAGTTCGCCATTGGAAGGTTCATGTCCAGGTAATTGCCGCAGTCTTTTGGGCTTGCCCCCGGCACTTCCCCTCTAAAATCACGGATAAATTCAAACAGCTCCGTGATCAGCTTTACAATATCGCTGGAGGCATAATCCCCAGCCAACAGAAGGTAAAACCCTGTGCGGCACCCCATAGGGCCAAAATAAATCACTTTGCCGCCAAATTCCGGCTCATTGCGCAGGTAAGTTGCCGCAAGATGCTCTATGGTATGCATCTCCGCCGTATTCATTACCGGCTCATCGTTTGGCGACGTCATGCGCAAGTCAAATGTTGTAATTGCCTCGCTGCCTGCATAGTCTTTCCTGGAAACATAAACGCCAGGCTGCAGTTTGATATGGTCTATGGTAAAGCTTGTGATTTTCTTCATTTTGCAGTTCCACTCATGGTGTTCCTCTGCAAATACATCCTCCACCACTTTCGGTAGCTGGGACAGGCCAGTAATATACGGAACCTCCTGCTGAATCGACCCATAGCCATTCTTTGCATGGATAAAAGGGATCCCCGCTTCCTGCGCCGCATAATAGTCCCCTTGGACATCGCCTATATAGACTGCCTGGTCCAGGTGGTTGCGTTCTGCCACTAAATGGATGTTATGCCCCTTTTCCCTGCCAGTTTTCCCAAAGCATTCAAAATCATCAAAATAATCCCCCAGCTTATGGTACTCTAAGAAAGCCTCAATATAGCCTTCCTGGCAGTTGCTGACAATGCTTAGGTGGTAACCGCTCAGCTTCAACTGCACTAACAGTTCCTCCACGCCATCCATTAAAATCCCGCCATGGCTGCGGATATACTCATTTTCCCTTTCAAAACAATAATTTAACAGCTCCCAGCGTTTTTTCTTATCAAATTCAGAGAAAAGGATATCTGCAACCTCATACAGGCTCTTTCCCATAACGCCCTGGATCATCCCTGCCGTGATATCTTTCTCAATGTCAAAATGTTCTTCCAATGCGGCTTGCCAGGCATTTGCCACTTCCTTGGATGAATCCCAGAG
The DNA here is from genome assembly GCA_910585295.1 of uncultured Lachnospiraceae bacterium. Taxonomy (GTDB): domain Bacteria; phylum Bacillota; class Clostridia; order Lachnospirales; family Lachnospiraceae; genus Petralouisia. The sequence continues at coordinate 110,242 of CAJUDE010000030.1, forward strand.
AGTTCCATCCAAGTCAAATATAATACCTTTTTTCATGTTCCCTCCTTCTGTATCAGCCCATTGCCGATACGCCTTTCCACATTCTATCACGTTTTCCATGCAAAGTCCATATACCCCTAATCCCCTGCCAGTGGCTCAAGGGTCAGTCCTTTTCCCCCTCTTTTTGCCCCGCATTTCTGACTGTCAGTTCCAGCTCTTCTAGCTGCTTATTTTCCACAGGCCCAGGCGCGTCTGTCATCAGGCAGGAAGCGTCCTTTACCTTGGGAAAAGCAATCACATCCCGCAAAGAATCGCACTGCGCCATCAGCATAATCATACGGTCCAGCCCATAGGCAAGCCCTGCATGCGGCGGGACACCATATTTAAATGCATTCAGCAAAAACCCAAACTGCTCGTAAGCACGTTCTTTGGTAAAGCCCAGCACCTCTAACATCTTTTCCTGGATATGGTCTTGATGGATACGGACGGAGCCGCCGCCTAATTCTGTCCCGTTCAATACAATGTCGTACGCTTTGGCACGCACTGCCCCTGGGTCAGAGTCAATCAGGTGCCAGTCTTCCTCCATAGGCATTGTAAAAGGATGGTGGGCCGCCATAAACCTGTTTTCCTCCTCCGACCACTCCAATAACGGGAATTCGGTCACCCAAAGGAAATTGTACTGGTTTTTGTCAATCAGCCCCAGCTCTTCCCCAAGTTCCAGACGGATTGCCCCCAGCACATTCCAGACAATTTTATTTTTGTCCGCTGCAAAGAGCAGCAAATCCCCCGGTTCCCCTTCCATTTTCGCCACCAGGGCTTCTAATGTGCCCTCTTCCATAAATTTTGCAAACGAGGACTTGTAAGTCCCATCCCCATTGACTGCCAGGTAAGCCAAGCCTTTGGCGCCGCAGCCTTTGGCAAATTCCACCAGCTTGTCAATCTTTTTGCGCGGCATGCCTCCCTGCCCCTTAGCATTCAGCCCCCGGACAGTGCCGCCATTTTCCAGCGCCCCGGTAAACACGCCGAACCCGCAGCCTTTTACAGCTTCTGACACATCCACCAGCTCCATGCCAAACCGGGTGTCCGGCTTATCGGAGCCATAACGGTCCATAGCCTCCTGCCATGCCATCCTTGGGATGGGAAGCGGAACCTTAACGCCAATGGCTTCCTGAAATACATACTGCAGCAAACGCTCATTGACTTCTATCACATCGTCAATATCCACAAAAGACATTTCCATATCTGCCTGGGTAAATTCCGGCTGCCGGTCCGCCCGCAGGTCTTCATCACGGAAGCACCTTGCAATCTGGAAGTACCTGTCGTACCCAGAACACATTAAAAGCTGCTTAAACAATTGGGGGGATTGGGGCAGCGCATAGAAAGCACCCGGATGCACCCGGCTTGGCACCAGGTAATCCCTTGCCCCTTCCGGGGTGGATTTTGTCAATATTGGCGTCTCGATTTCCAAAAACCCTTCCTGCTCCATAAAATTACGCAGCAGCATGGACACCTTGCTCTTCATCATCATATTCCGCTGGATATCTGGCCTTCGCAAATCCAGGTAACGGTAACGCAGCCGCAGGTCCTCTTTTGTCTGTGAGCCTTCCTCTATTGGGAACGGCGGCGTCTCAGATTCAGACAGGATGCGGATGTCAGACGCGATTACCTCTATATCACCTGTTTTTAAGCCCTCATTTACTGCAGCGGCGCGCTTCTCCACAATCCCTGTCACCGCCACAACAAACTCACTTCGCAAAGACCCTGCTTTGGCAAACCCTTTACTCCCTACCTTTGGCTCGTCAAACACAATTTGGAGCAAGCCGGAGCGGTCCCTCAAATCTATAAAAATCAAGCTCCCCAAATTCCTACGCTTCTGGACCCAGCCCATTACGGTCACCTGCTGCCCGATATTGCGATTGGAAACTTCTGTGCATCTGTGGCTCCTATGCAAGCCTTTCATTGATTCTGCCATGGTTTTTCCTCCTAATCCCTGTTAAAAAATTCTTTTATCTCTGTATAGCCTTCTGCCGCCAGTTTTTCTTTCTGGAACTTTTTATTTTTATTCATGCGCGCCACCAGCACCTGCTTGCCTGCTTTGCGTTCCTGCTGCGCCTGTGCCGTTACCTGGGCTAATTTATCCCCTGGATAATTTTTCTCGATTAAATACGCAACCTTCTCCGACTGCCCTGGCACCTGGAACCCGCTTTCCAATAACAGCAAAATAATCCGTTCAAAACCAATGGAAAACCCACATGCCGGCACGTCGTTCCCTGTAAATTTGCCGACCATCTTATCATAACGCCCGCCGCCGCCGCAGCTTCCGCCAAATTCTGGCATGGCAATTTCAAAAATTGTCCCTGTATAATAAGACATGCCGCGCACTAACGTAGGGTCGAACACCAGGTCAAATTCCGCTTCCTTGGTATTTTCCACACATGCTGCAATTTCCCTCAGATTGGCGGCAACTTCTTCCTCTAAAAAATCCCCCAATTGCCCTGCCAGCCACGACACCCCTTCTGCCACGTCCTTTTTATCTTCCATTGTTCGGAACAGGCCAAGGTATTTTTCAATTTCCCCTTTGCCAAACCCGCTCTTTTCTAGCTCCTCTGCCACGCCTTCTAAGCCAATCTTATCCATCTTATCCAGAATAATAAACACCGTGTCATAGGATTCCTCTGGAAAACCGCTGTAAGCTGCCATTGCCTTCAAAATACGCCTTTCATTGATGCGGATTTGGAAATTCTTAAAGCCTATCCTGCCAAGCGTGGTGGTGGTTGCAAGGATCAATTCAATCTCTGCAAGGTTACTGGGTTCCCCCAGGATATCTATGTCGCATTGCATAAACTGGCGGTACCTGCCCCGCTGCGGGCGGTCTGCACGCCACACATTCCCCATCTGCAGCGCTTTAAACGGCGCGGGCAGGCGGTTGGAATTGTTGGAATAAAACCTAGCCAGAGGAACCGTCAAATCATAACGCATCCCAAAATCCACCACATCTTCTTCTGTTTGGGCGGCTTCTAGGTTCAGCTTCTCCCCTCTTTTCAGCACTTTAAAAATCAATTTTTCATTTTCCCCGCCCTGCTTATTGCTTAGGTTCCCAATATTTTCCATGCAGGGCGTCTCTATCGGGGTAAACCCAAAGCTTCGGTATGTCTCTTTAATAACGCCCATCACATAATCCCGAACCTGCATTTCCTCCGGTAAAATATCCTTCATGCCATTAACTGGCTTTTTCGCCAATGCCATCCTGTTCCCTCCTTATATAAATAGCTTCCGTTTCCTGTCAATCATTTCTTCTATTTTTCCGATATAAAGCGCCACGTCCTTCACGTTCTCCACCCGCTCAATCTGCCCGCTGGGGTATACCCGCTTGCTGATGGAGCCAGCGCCCAACGCCACAATGTCTTGTTTCTCCTCCATCATCAGGATATTGTACAGCCCCGCCTTCCCTGGCCGGGCATAGCCTACATTCTCAAAATTCCCCGCCATATTCTTCTGGCGGTACAGATAATAGGGGGACAGCCCCAGTTCCCTTGCATATGCCGCCGTCAAATCCACCATATCCCAACTATTTTGTATCTCCATGCCTTCGTAATCTTCTGCAAACATCTTAAGCCTTGCCGCACGCTTGATGGCAAGGGAATGGACCGTCAGGTTGTCCGGGGACAATCGCTTCACCTGCTCCATGGTCCCCCTCACATCCTCTAAGGTTTCCCCGGGCAGCCCCAGGATTAAATCCATATTAATATTATCAAACCCCAGTTCCCTTGCAAGCCAAAAGCTCTCGATGGCCTGCCCAACTGTATGGCGGCGGCCAATCAAGTCCAGCGTTTCCTGCTTCATCGTCTGGGGATTGATAGAAATACGGGATATCCCATGTTCCCGCAGCACGTTTAGTTTTTCTCTGGTAATGCTGTCCGGCCTCCCTGCCTCTACGGTATATTCCAGCAAATCAGCAAAAGAAAACCTCCGCGCAATCCACGATAACAGCCTGTCCAATTGGGAAGGGGACAACGTAGTTGGGGTCCCACCTCCAATGTAAATTGTATTTAACTTTTTATGGGAAAAGGAGGAAGCCGTATAGGTAAGTTCCTTATCCAGCGCGTCCAAATAGCTGTCTGTTTTCCCCTCCCACATCCCAATGGGGGAAGAGGAAAAGGAGCAGTACGAGCAAATGCTGGGGCAAAAGGGGATGCCCACATACAAACTGTAGCCTTGTTTGTAATCAATCCCTTGAAGCACTTCCATCTCCCGTTTTGCAATCTCTATGCTCAGGTTTATTTTTTGCCTTGTCGCAAAATAAGTCCCTGCCATATAGTCCCTGACCTTATCCTCCCCAATTCCCTGCTCTAGCATGGACATAGGGATTTTCACAGGGCGGATGCCCGTCAGCGCGCCCCAGGGCAAGGTGCGGCCGGTATATCCCGACAGCATTTGGTACAGCGCCTGCTTCAATTTGTTCTTTGTGGCTTTCCGGTCTGAAAAATCTGTTTCCACTATCCGTTTGGCCGCCAGCCGAAAACTGGATTCCCCTCCCGCCAGCTCTTCTGCAGGGAGGCACAAAATAAGTTCCATCCTGCCTTCCCCGCAAAATGCAACCTCCATATGGAGCCACGGCATACGTTCCTGTTCCAGCTTTTCAATTTTCTCCCTGTCTGCAAATACTTTGACATCCTTTTCTGGATAAAACGCCTTTACCAGGGAATGGATATCATATTCAAACTCTGCTTTATTTAGGCAAACTGTTATCATATGCTTTCTCTTCCTATAAGAATGGGTTATAGGCACGCTCTTTGCCAATTGTGGTAAGGTCCATATGCCCAGGGTAGACGCGCACCTCATCGGGAAGCGCCATTAACTTCTCTTTGATGGAGCGGACAATCTCAGACATGCTCCCTCCCGGGAAGTCTGTCCTGCCCACAGACTGGCAGAACAAAGTATCCCCGCTAAACAGCGCGCCCTCTTCTTCGAGATAGTAGCAGCAGCCCCCTGCCGTATGCCCGGGGGTATGCAGGACTTTTACCTTCATGCCTGCCAGTTCCAGCACTTCCCCATCTTTCACATACACATCGGCATGGTATGCGTCCCTGCCCCCAACCATAAGGGAAACATTTTTCCCAGGGTTTTCTAATGTGTCTTGTTCCTTTTCATGGGCATAGATTTTGACCCCAAATATCCCCGCAAGCTCTTCCGCCGCCATTACATGGTCAAAATGCCCATGGGTCAAAAGGATTGCCTGGGGCTTTAACCCTTCCTGGTTAATTTTATCTGCAAGCATCTTGGCAGAATCCCCTGGATCTATTACCAGCATTTCCTTTGTCTCGCCATTGATGGCAAAGTAGCAATTCGTCGCCACCTGCCCTACGCAATATTGTTCAATTTTCATCCTATACACGTTCCTTTCCAAATTACAGTCATTCTATTATAACCCTTACCGGAAAAAATGACCAGATTTTTTTTCCATAATCAAAATTTTTATCCCTGCTTTCCCCAGTTTTGTAAAAATTAGGCTTGCATTTTGCCATTTTCCTATTTAATATAAATATTGTAGGGCATTCTACCCTTGCCAAATACATAATTTATTTTTTAGTAATGGAGTGAGTAAATATGAGACAAAAAAACAAAAGAACACACACACTCGGCCGAAAAGTAAATAGCCTAGTAATCCTTTTGCTGGCAGTCAGCATCCTTACAGTGGTCACGCTATGTATTTTCACATTTTACAGCCTTATTATGGATATGATGGAAACACGTTGCGTTAGCGGGACCAATGTCCTGGCCTACGAATTAGAAATTTATGAATCCCAAGATAAGACTTCCCTATTAGATGAATTAAAAGAACGGATGGACTGCGAGTTCACCATCTTTGAAGGGGATGTGCGGACCTACACCACTGTCCAGAAAGATGGGGAGCGCCTGGTAGGCACAAAGTTATCAAAAGAACTGGCAGATATTATCCTTACGCAAGGCAAAGCTTATGTTGGGAAAGCGGAGATTATGGGCGTCAACCACCTTTGCTCCTATGTGCCAATCACGAATGGGGACGGGCAGGTAACCGGCCTGATTTTTGCCGGGATTTCAATGGCGGACGTCCATAAGCAAATTAGGAGTACCATTTTTATGGTTTGCATAGCCGGCGGTGCATTAATCCTTTTCAGTATATTAATAATGTCATTTTTCGTAAACCGCACCGTATCACGCCCCCTTTCTAAGCTTACCCGGCTGGCACAGACAATGGAAGAGGGGAACCTTGGGCTTGGGCAGGGCGAACACCTGACGGTAAATATCCGTTCTAACGATGAGATTGGCCTGCTTGCAAATATTTTTGAAAATACAATCCTCCGCTTACGCGGATATATTGGGGAGATTTCTACCATTCTGGAATCTATCTCCAACGGCAACCTGACCGCTGGGACCAACCAGGATTATGTGGGTGACTTCACCTCCATTAAGATTTCTTTGGACGATATCCTAGAAAGGCTAAACAAAACCATGTCCCAAATTGTAGAAAGCTCTGATTATGTCTCCAACGGTTCTAAACAGATGTCTATCGGGGCCCAGGCTTTGAGCAACGGAGCCGTACAGCAGTCCAGCGCAGTCGAAGAATTGGAAGGCAATATTGAGCTTATTGCGGAACAGATTGCGCAAACCGCTGAAAATGCGCAAAATGCAAGCCAAAAAGTAATCTCTGTCAGCGGGCAGCTTACCGAAAGCAACCAGAAAATGCAGGAAATGATCCACGCAATGGAAGAAATCACTGATAGCTCCAATGAAATTAGCAAGATTATCAAAACCATCGAAAACATTGCGCAGCAGACTAATATCCTCGCGCTGAATTCTGCTGTGGAAGCCTCACGGGCTGGAGAATTTGGGAAAGGGTTCGCCGTAGTGGCAAAAGAGGTGCGGGAACTTGCCGCGAAAAGCGCAGAAGCCTCCCAATACACCAACAAACTCATCGAACATTCCATCACGGCTGTGGGGCATGGGACAAAAATTGCTAATGAGACTGCCTCCCAATTGGCGGAGGTGGTGGCAGGGACCAGCGAAGTGGTGGACACTACAAACTGGATTGCAGACGCCGCGCGCACCCAGGCTGAGTCTGTCACACAAATCAAAGAGCGTGTAATCCAGATTTCCAATGTGGTTCAGACCAATTCTGCAACCGCTCAGGAAAGCGCCGCAACCAGCCAACAGCTTAGCTCGCAGGCCGGGCTGCTGAAATCCTTAATTGGCACGTTCCATTTAAGGCGCTAAGATTCGCAAAGGGACAAACCATTCCATTCAACAACTTTAAAATATTATGCCAGCCAACGCACCCGCTAAAAAGGCAGGGTTGCGGCTGGCGCATAAACAGCAACCCATGGCTTCCAAACCTAAGCCTTCCCCTGTCAGATAATAATTTTTAAAACTTCAGGATATTTCTCCACATATTCCGCCAAATGGAATAATTCTTTCCCCTTTGCCGTCCGCACCAGCAATTGCAGCCGGATACAATCCCCCTTTTTCCGCACACGGGACTTTAATATCTTGCACTGGTAAGTTTCTTCTAACTCTTTTTTTATTTCCACCCCAACCTGCTTTCCCGTCCCCTGCCCCGAACGGTATTCCACTTCAACCTCATAGATATCTTTGATAATATGGGACAGTTTCCCCTGCCTGCCCAGAAAAACCTCCACCATAACCACAACCCCTGTGGTGCATATGCCAACCACATACATTCCGGCGCCTACCGCCATCCCTACCCCGAGGGTCGCCCAAATGCCCGCTGAAGTAGTGATCCCGCTTATGCTTTTATTGCGCGAAAAAATCACCCCCGACCCCAAAAAGCCTATGGCCGCCACTGCCCCAGAAGCCATTCTAGAAGGGTCCACCCGGACAAATTCCCCTGCCACATCCTGAAAGCCATATTTTGACAAAATGACCATCAATGCGGAGGAAACGGCTACAATGACATGGGTGCGAAGCCCTGCTATTTTCTTCCTGCTCTCCCGTTCATAGCCGATAATGCCGCCGCAAAAGCCCGCCAGTAAAATACGCGCCATCCATACCAGTTGTTCCATGATTTCTGCAAAATGAAACCCCTGCATATACGCCTCCTTTCATTATTCCTATCCATATTATATCTTGCACCATGTAAAAATGGAAGAGGCTTTACAGCCATTCCGTAATCTGCTATCATTGAACCATTCTAATTAACATTAGGTGATTGCGAAACGGCCAAATTATCAAAATTACTGCATTTCGCAAATACCTATAATTAGCATAATTGAAAGGAGACATTTATGGAACATTTACGAATACCAGACGGCTACAAACCACAGCTTGATTTGCATGACACCCAGGTTGCCATTAAGACAGTCAAGGATTTTTTCCAAAACCTGCTTTCTGAGCGGCTCAACCTGCAGCGTGTGTCCGCCCCATTGTTTGTAGACCCTGCCTCTGGCCTGAACGACAACTTAAACGGCGTGGAACGGCCGGTAACCTTTGGCATCAAAGAACAAGGGGAAAAGGAAGCGGAAATTGTGCATTCCCTTGCCAAATGGAAACGCTATGCCTTAGATAAATATGGGTTTTCTATGGGAGAAGGGCTATATACTGATATGAACGCCATCCGGCGGGATGAAACCACAGATAATATCCACTCCATTTTCGTGGACCAATGGGACTGGGAAAAAGTCATCGCCAAAGAAGACCGGAATATAAGCTATCTGAAGGAAACGGTTCAGAATGTATACAAAGTGCTTCGGAAAACAGAAAAATACATGGCAATCCGCTATGACTACATAGAAGAAATCCTCCCTCAGGATATTTTCTTTATCACCACCCAGGAATTAGAAGACAAATACCCAGGCTGCTCCCCAAAAGAGCGGGAACTTCTGATTGTAAAGGAAAAGGGCGCTGTATGCATTATGCAGATTGGCGACAAGCTGGCCTCTGGGGAACCCCATGACGGGCGGGCGCCAGACTACGACGACTGGGCGCTGAACGCAGATATTGTGGTATACTACCCAGTGCTTGGCATTGCGCTGGAGCTTTCCTCTATGGGAATCCGCGTGGACAAAACATCCCTTTTGGGACAGCTAGAAAAAGCTGGCTGCCCCGAACGGGCGAAGCTCCCATTCCAGCAATCCATTATCCAGGAAGAGCTTCCCTATACCATAGGGGGAGGGATCGGGCAGTCCCGTATCTGTATGTTCTTCCTCCGCAAAGCCCATATTGGCGAAGTCCAATCCTCCCTCTGGAAAGAAGAGGTAGTGCAGAAAACCAGGGAACATGGAATCCCGCTGCTCTAAGTTACATACAGAATTAGGGCGCCAAAAGTGACTGCAAACAGGGATGGCGCAATAGAAGGCAAATACCGCTTCTATTGCGCCGTCCTATATTTTGCTATAAGCCATAGCTCTACCAGGCCTTTAAAGCCCCTTAATCCTCCCTAATGCTGTAAGGGTATTTTCATAGCTTCCAAATGCGGTAAGCCTAAAATACCCTTCCCCGCTTGGCCCAAACCCCGAGCCAGGCGTGCCTACCACATTGGCACGTTCCAACAGAAAATCAAAAAATTCCCAAGACGTCATGTTATCTGGGGTTTTTAACCAGATATATGGGGCATTGACCCCGCCAAATACGGTGTAGCCAGCGCTTTGCAGCCCATTTTTAATGGCAGAGGCGTTTTTCATATAATAAGCCACCTGCCCTTCCAACTGTGCTTTCCCTTCTGGGCTGTAAGTGGCTTCCCCTGCACGCTGCACAATATATGGGGCGCCGTTGAATTTGGTCCCATGGCGCCTTGCCCACATCTGGTTCAGGGAAACCTCCCCGCATTTCAACTCTTTTGGCACTATAGTATAGCCCAAGCGCACCCCGGTAAACCCTGCATTTTTAGAATAACTCTTCAATTCAATGGCACATTCCTTCGCCCCTTCGCACTCATAAATAGAATGCGCGACATCTTCTTCTGAAATATATGCTTCGTATGCCCCGTCATAAATAATCACAGCCCCCACGCGGTTGGCATAATCTACCCACTCCTGAAGCTGGCTTTTGGTTATGGTTGTCCCAGTAGGGTTGTTGGGCAGGCACAGATAAATCATATCTGGCACCTCTTTGGGAAATTCTGGCACAAAGCCGTTTTCCATCGTGCATGGCATATAAACCACATTGCTCCAGGTGCCAGATTCCCCATGGTACACGCCCGCCCTGCCTGCCATCACATTGGAGTCCACATAAACTGGATAAACAGGGTCGCAGACTGCAATCCTGTTCCCTGCGCTGAAAATCTCCTGGATATTGGCAGAATCGCTTTTTGCGCCGTCGGAAACAAACACCTCGTCTGCCGAAATATTGCATCCCCTAGGTTTATAGTCATGCTCCACAATTGCCTCCCGCAGGAAACCATACCCCAAATCCGGGGCATATCCACGGAACGTGTCCGCATTCCCCATTTCTTCCACTGCTTTATGCATGGCTTCAATAATCGCAGGGGCCAAGGGCTGGGTCACATCCCCAATCCCAAGGCGGATAATCTCTTTTCCGGGGTTTGCCTCAGAAAAGGCCGCTACTTTCTTGGCAATTGTGCTAAATAAATAACTGCCTGGCAGTTTTTGGTAATTCTCATTAATTTTAAACATATCCTTCGCCTCTCTCCATTCACAATTTATTCCCGCGAGCAATGAGCCAAGCAACCGCGCCCATGCGGATATTTGGCGAATGCCGCGAGGGTAAGTGCCCTGTGGGTGCAAATACCCCGCCCCTTAGGGCGGGAAGAACAAGCTAGGCCGGCCCCAGCTTGCTGCGGGGTATTTGACTTTTATAGTAACTCTGGCGGCAGCAGGGCTTCCCCGTCAAACACAGTGGTTGCTGGCCCTTCCATATAAACTGGCCCGTCCCCGCCAGCCCAGCTAATATGCAAATCACCGCCTAATAACTGGACAATGGCTTCTTTTCCTACCTTGCCATTTAACGCCGCCGCCACCATTGTGGCGCATGCCCCGGTCCCACAGGCAAGGGTTTCCCCACTGCCCCGTTCCCACACCCGCATACGCAGCGTTCCTTTATCCAGGACATTTACAAATTCTGTATTCACCCGTTTGGGGAACCTGGGATGGCATTCAAAGGACGGCCCTATTTTTTCAAGGTCCAGCCCCCTTACGTCTTCTTCCAAAAACACCACGCAATGGGGGTTCCCCATGGAAACGCATGTCATCTGGTACGTTTTCCCATCCACTTCCAGGGGGACGTTTACCGCCTGCTCCCCGTTTGCCTGCACGGGAACCTTCTGTGGGGAAAGCTCTGGGGCGCCCATATTGACTTTTACCATAGACACTTTGCCATTTTCCACAGTCAACTCCAGGCGCTTCACGCCTGCCAGCGTCTCCACAGAAATGGCTGTCTTATCCGTCAGCCCGTAATCATATACATACTTTGCCACACAGCGGATCCCATTCCCGCACATTTCCCCGCGGGAACCGTCTGCATTGTACATGGCCATCTCGAAATCGGCTTTCTCGGAAGGTTTAATTAAAATCAGCCCATCCGACCCTACCCCAAAGTGCCTGTCGCTGACAAATTTCGCTGTCCCTTCTGGATTTGCCACCTGCTCCTCTAGGCAGTTCACATAAACATAATCATTCCCAATCCCATGCATTTTTGTAAATTTCAAATTTATCCCTCCTGCATCATGCGCAATACCATTTGGGCTGTCTCCACCAGCCCCCTGCCGCTGTCCATACTGTTTTTTTGGATATAGCGGTGCGCCTCTTCTTCTGATATCTGCCTTTTCGCCATCAGGGCTTCCTTTGCAGCTTTTAGGATTTGCCCCTCTTCTCTGCCCCGTTCCTCCCGCCTGGCTTTTTTCCTTTTTTTCTTTCTGCCTGTTACAGATTCCGCCAGCTGCCCCATGGCGCCTGCCAACTCATGGACTTTTAAGGGCATTGGCAGGCATAACACCCCCTCCGTCCCCTTTTCTTCCCAAAAACCTGGGGAAGATACCACAAGCATCTCAAAGCCAGCCGGGAGGTATTCCCGAAGCTGCCCATACACCATGTCCGTTAGCCTGCCTGCACAGACCACAATGCCTTCCTCCAACAAATCTGCATGTTGGAGCGCCTGGCTGCCAGTGGTGCAGACCGCGCTGACGCAAAACCCATGTTTTACTAAGATATTTTTTATTTTTTTGCCATTTTCTATTTTCGGAAATGCCACAATAATATTAACCAAAACACTTCCTCCGCGGAATTAAACCTTGTACAGGTACTGGTTGATTTCCCAGTCTGTCACCTGCTCCTGATAGGCTTCCCACTCTGCTTTCTTTGCCTCGGCATACCTTTCCACTATATGTTCCCCAAGCACCCGTTTCACTAAACTGTCTTTTTTCATCTCCTCCACTGCCTCCTGGAGGTTAGAGGGAAGTGGCTCAATATGGAGCGCTTCCTTCTCTTCTTTTCCCATATGGAAGATATTTGCCTTCACCTGGGCGGGAGGCTTTATCTTTTGCCCAATCCCATCTAGGCCTGCCGCAAGGCATACTGCAAGGGCAAGGTAAGGGTTGGCCGCTGGGTCCGGGCAGCGCAGCTCAATCCTGGTGGCTTCCCCCCTTGCCGCCGGGATCCGAATCAGCGGGCTTCTGTTTGTAGCGGACCAGGCGATATAAATCGGGGCTTCATACCCTGGCACCAACCGTTTGTAAGAATTTACCAGCGGGTTAGTGATGGCGGCAATCCCTTTCATATGCTCCATAAGCCCGCCGATAAAATAATAGGCTTCCTGGCTTAAACCCAACTCATCGGATTCATCGCAAAAAATATTTTTCCCATCTTTTGACACCGACATATTGATATGCATCCCAGAACCATTGACCCCATGCTTGGGCTTGGGCATAAAGCTGGCAAACAGCCCGAACCGTTTTGCAATTGTCTTAACTGCAAGCTTAAAGGTCATAATATTGTCTGCCGTTGCCAGCCCTTCCCCATAGCGGAAATCAATCTCATGCTGAGCCGGGGCGACTTCATGGTGGGACGCCTCGATTTCAAACCCCATGTCTTCCAAGGTCAGCACCATGTCCCGCCTTGCGTTCTCCCCTAAGTCCACCGGCCCTAAATCAAAATACCCAGCCCGCTCATGGGTCAGCGTTGTTGGGCAGCCATCCTCATCTGTGTGGAACAGGAAGAATTCACATTCCGGCCCCACGTCAAACTGGTACCCCATTTCCGCCGCCTTTGCAAGGGACTTTTTTAAAATATACCTGGGATCCCCCTCAAAGGGGGTCCCGTCTGGCCGGTAAATATCGCAAATCACCCTTGCCACTTTCCCCTGCTGGGGCCTCCATGGGAAAGTTACAAATGTGTCCAAATCTGGGTGCAAATACATATCAGACTCTTCAATGCGCACAAACCCCTCAATGGAAGACCCGTCAAACATGCATTGGTTATCCAGCGCCTTCCCTAACTGGCTTTTGGTTATCGCCACATTTTTTAATGTCCCAAACATATCCGTAAACTGAAGGCGGATAAATTCCACATCCTCTTCCTCTACCATACGCATAATGTCCTGTTTTGTATAGCTGCTCATATGTTCCCACTCCTTTTCTCAGGCAATTGCCCGCTATATTTATAGAAGGGATGCGGAGCAATACCCCAGCACCTCTTCAAACGGCATGCTGCCCCCAAACAAATCCAATGCGCTTCCAACTGTCACATTCAGGCGGTTTTGCCCCAGCTCCTTTAGACGCCCTAAATCCAAAAAGCTTCCCACGCCCCCGGCATAGGTGACTGGCAGCTTTCCCCAGGCTCCCAGCATTTCTACCAGCCCTTCCTCGATGCCTTGGGACTTCCCTTCCACATCCACCGCATGGACTAAAAATTCCCCTGCATAGCCTGACAGACGCTCTAACAATTCTTCTGAAACTTTCTCCTTTGTAAATTTCTGCCAGCGGTCAGTCACAATATAATAATCCTCCCCCCGCTTGCGGCAGCTTAAATCCAACACCAAACGCCCCTTTCCAGTAACCTTGCACAGCTTCTCTAAGTTCCCGTAATCCACCATCCCATCCCGGAACACATAGGAAGTGACAATGACATGGCTCGCCCCTGCATCCAAGAATTCTTTTGCATTGCCTGCATGGACGCCGCCGCCCACCTGCATCCCGCCGGGATAAGCCATAAGCGCCCCCATGGCCTGGGCTTTTGTAGCTTCGTACCATGGGCTTCCCACAGGGTTTAACAAGATAATATGCCCTCCCCGAATCCCATAGCTTTGATACAATTTTGCAAAAAATGCGCCGTCCTGCCCTGACACAAAATTCTCCTCCGCCTGGCTCCCTTTGTCTTTTAGGCTTCCCCCAACAATCTGTTTCACTTTTCCATTGTGAATGTCAATACATGGCCGAAACTCCATAACGCCCTCCTTTTTGCATTCCGTTTATTGCAGGTTTATCCTATCACAGGATAAAAGCTTGGGCAAGCAAAATGTTGCGATATTTAACCGCCGCGGCAATAGCCAAATCCAGTTTGAGTTTCCCCATTTTTATAATAGCTGGTATTATAGCGCCAAAAGGCCTTGCTGCTTTTGGCGGCATAGACATCTTGTACAAAAAGCGTCTGGAAAGCTAGCATTCCATAGCGCTTTTATGTGCAAAGTGTTTCCATCATAAAGTAATGGAAACCTTTTGTTCTATGAATTGCAAAATGCAGAAACCTAAACCAAATTCAGGCGTTGACAGTTCCCTTCTTTTTTGTTAAAATCGAGGGAATAACAATCAACAAACAATCTACAAAATCAAAGAAAGCGAGGAAAAAAATGGGTACAATTATCGGCGAAGGAATCACATTTGACGACGTATTATTAGTTCCTGCATATTCAGAAGTTACACCAAACATGGTGGATTTATCCACCAACTTAACCAAAACAATTAAGCTGAACATCCCCATGATGAGCGCCAGCATGGACACTGTAACAGAACACAGGATGGCAATTGCCATGGCGCGCCAGGGCGGTATTGGCATTATCCATAAAAACATGTCTGTTGCAAAGCAAGCTGAAGAAGTTGATAAGGTGAAACGTTCTGAAAACGGCGTCATCACCGATCCATTTTCCCTTTCTCCAGAACATACATTACAGGATGCGGACAACCTTATGGCAAAATTCCGCATTTCCGGCGTGCCTATCACGGAAAAAGGCAAGCTGGTAGGAATTATCACCAACCGTGACCTGAAATTTGAAGAGGATTTTACGAAAAAAATCAAGGAATCCATGACCTCCGAGGAGCTTGTGACCGCCAGGGAAGGCATCACGTTAGAAGAGGCAAAGACCATCCTTGCCAAAGCCCGCAAAGAAAAGCTCCCGATTGTGGACGGGGACTTTAACCTCAAAGGGCTTATCACCATCAAAGACATTGAGAAACAAATCAAATACCCTTTATCTGCAAAAGATGGGCAGGGCAGGCTGCTCTGCGGGGCTGGCGTAGGCATCACCGCAAATGTGATGGAACGTGTGGAAGCCCTTGTCAACGCCAAAGTAGACGTTATTGTGGTGGATTCCGCCCATGGGCATTCCAAGAACATCCTGGACGCCGTTAAGCAAATCAAATCCGCTTACCCAGACCTACAGGTAGTAGCAGGGAATATCGCAACTGGGGAAGCCACCAAAGCCCTGATTGAAGCCGGCGCAGACGCGGTGAAGGTTGGCATCGGCCCAGGCTCCATCTGCACCACCCGCGTAGTGGCAGGGATTGGCGTGCCTCAGATTTCTGCCATTATGAACTGCTACAATGTGGCCAAGGAATATGGCGTCCCCATTATCGCGGACGGCGGCATCAAATATTCTGGCGACATGACAAAAGCAATCGCTGCAGGGGCAAATGTGTGCATGATGGGAAGCATTTTTGCTGGCTGCGATGAAAGCCCAGGATCCTTTGAGCTGTACCAGGGCAGGAAATACAAGGTATACCGCGGCATGGGTTCCCTGGCTGCCATGGAAAACGGCTCCAAAGACCGCTACTTCCAGCAGGACGCCAAGAAATTGGTGCCAGAAGGCGTGGAAGGGCGGGTTGCCTACAAAGGGACGGTAGAGGACACCGTATTCCAATTAATCGGCGGGCTTCGTTCCGGCATGGGCTATTGCGGCGCATCTACCGTCGAGGTTTTGAAAGAAACCGGGCAGTTTATGAAAATTTCCGCTGCTTCCTTAAAGGAAAGCCATCCCCATGACATCCATATCACTAAGGAGGCGCCAAACTATAGTATTGATGAATAAGTGGGCGCCCCCTTTTAAACTCCTGGCATTTGCCAGGAGTTTTTTGATAAGTTTCCCATCACTTTTTGGCTTCCTATTCCACATCCAGCAGAGCCGCCATATCCTCTTCCCCGGTACGGACCTTTACAACTTTCTCTACATCATATACAAATATCTTCCCATCTCCAATATGCCCAGTGTAAAGAGCCTTTTTCGCCGCCTCAATTACTTTCCCTACTGGGATATTCCCGCCAATAACCTCCAGCTTCACTTTGGGCAGCAATGTCGCGTCCATTTCCACGCCTCGGTATTTCTCCCCGGCGCCCCGTTGGATCCCACACCCCATTACCTGGGTCACAGTCATGCCGGTCACGCCAAGCTCATTCATCGCTTTCCTCAGCTTATCATAACGGGACAGCTTTGCCACAATGGACACTTTGTACATGCCGCTTACTTCCCGCAAAGGCGCCGCCACTTGCACTGCCGCGTCTTTCTGTGCCTGGGAAGCGTTTTCGTATTCTGAAACGCCCAGGTCTGTATTCTCATTGACCTCCAAGGCCATGGTATTGGAGATATCCATAATGCTAAAGCCAGAATATGCTGAGGCAATCCCATGTTCTACGGCGTCCAGGCCTACAATTTCTTCTTCCTCTGACACCCGAAGCCCTATGGTAGCCTTAATAGCAAAGAAAGCAATGGTAATGGTAACTACAGTCCAGGCTGCCACAGAAAAAATCCCCAAAAGCTGAAGCCATAACTGATGGAAGCCGCCGCCATAGAACAGGCCGTCAATCTCATTTCCAGGTGCAGAAGAGGTGGCAAATAGGCCTACTGCAAGAGTCCCCCAAATCCCATTCAGGCAATGAACCGCCACAGCCCCTACCGGGTCGTCAATGTGCAGTTTATAATCTAACAGCCATACGCCAAACACTACTAAAAGTCCTGATACCAACCCAATTACCACAGCCCCAAATGCATCCGTCACATCGCATGGGGCAGTAATCCCCACTAATCCTGCCAAAGATGCGTTCAGGCACATAGACACATCTGGCTTGCCGAACTTCACCCAGGTATAAACCATACATGCCACAGTTGCCACAGCCGGGGCAATGGTGGTGGTCAGAAAAATTGAGCCAAGCTGAGGGATGCTGGCTGCCGCCGCACCATTAAACCCATACCATCCAAACCACAGGATAAAGCAGCCCAGACACCCTAGCGGAAGGTTATGCCCCGGAAATGCATTTACTCTCGTAACATTCCCCTCTTTATCCGTGGAAAATTTTCCAATACGGGGCCCTAAAATTTTCGCCCCAATCAATGCAGAGATCCCGCCTACCATATGGATTGCACAGGAACCTGCGAAATCATGGAAGCCCATCTGCGCAAGCCAGCCGCCGCCCCAGATCCAATGGGCTTCTATAGGGTAAATCAATGCGGAAATAACTCCAGAATAAATACAGTAAGATAAAAATTTTGTCCGCTCCGCCATAGCGCCGGAAACAATAGTTGCCGTAGTGGCGCAAAATACCAGGTTAAATACAAAATTAGAAAAATCAAAGTCCTGATAAGCTGAAAAAATATCAAACCCTGGTTTCCCAATTAAGCCCATTACGTCTTCCCCTAACAGCAGGGAAAACCCAATTAAAATAAACATAACCGTGCCAATACAGAAATCCATCAGGTTTTTCATCAATATGTTCCCGCTGTTCTTTGCCCTGGTAAAACCCGCTTCCACCATAGCAAACCCTGCCTGCATCCAAAATACCAATGCAGCGCCAATTAAAAACCAGACGCCAAAGGTATGCTCGCTTACTAAGCCTACAATCGTTTCTTCTGTCATAATAATTCCTCCCATCTTATCAAAAAGCCGCCAATAAAACATAGCAGGCAGGCTTGCGCCAACACCTCAACCCGCCATCCATAAAAGGCTTGGATGGCTTCCTGTACTGAGCGCCGCCACATAGTAGTTTCCATTCGCACGAATGCAAATATTATTTTTATTCTATAAGAAAATACTTTCTTAATAGAAAAAAACGGCGCTTTTGTATCCTCCACAGCGTTGTGGCCCACAAAAGTACCGTTTCCGTACCATTTTCTGTTCACAGATTATTCATTTTAGATTCAAAAAAGTTTCATTTCCATAACACGGAAACTTCATTTCTTGCACATATAATAAAACCATAACAAAAGAGAATACCAAGTAAATAACTTTACTAGTTTGAATAAACTTTTTCATAATAAATGCCAGGTTGCGGGAGCTGCCTGGCATCCTCCCTTTTTAGGGGATACCGCCCGCCATCCTACAGATGCGGGCAGGCAGCGCCCAAAACTATCCCTATACTTCAAAAATCAAATCCCCATAAGACGGCATCGGCCACATATCCTTATCTACGATCATTTCCAGCTTATCCACTGGCGCACGCAATGCATCCATAGCGGCCTTTACTTCATCACGGTAGCATATTGCCTGCTCCCTGCCTTCTTTGACTGCGTAGGCCCTTTCAGCAGCCTCGGACAGCCTGCCCAATGCAGATTTTGCTTCTGCAAGCAATCCAGACACTTCCAGCAAAAGCCCTTCTTGGACACTGGTGTCCGCGCTGCACGCCGTCTTGACAGAGTTAATTGAATTTGCTAGGGCTGTGGTATATTTAATCACAGCTGGGATAATCTGCTTCCCTGCCATGTCGACCATAGCGCGCGCTTCAATATTGATTGCCTTTGCATAGCTTTCATATAAGATTTCCCCTCTTGACACCAACTCTGCTTCAGTAAACACATTGAATTTTTCAAACAAGGCAATTGCTTTTTCAGTCGTCAGGGCTGGCACTGCATCTACCATATTTGTAATATTTGGAAGCCCCCTGCGTTCTGCTTCATCCATCCATTCTGGAGAATATCCATTCCCATTAAACACAATGTCCTGATGGGCTGTGGCTTGTTCCTTAATTAAGTCATGCACTGCCTTTTCAAAGTCGTCTGCCTGCTCTAGGACATCACAGACATCGGAAAATGCTTCCGCGACAATTGTATTCAGCACAACATTAGGCGCCGCAATGGAATCGTTAGAGCCAACCATACGGAATTCAAATTTATTTCCCGTAAATGCAAATGGGGAAGTACGGTTCCTGTCTGTCGCGTCTTTCATAAAATCAGGCAATGTCTTAACGCCTGTCTGTAACACCTCGCCTTTCAAGCTCCTGGTGGCCTCCCCGGTACTGATTAACTGGGTCAGCACGTCCTGCAGCTGTTCCCCAAGGAAAACGGAAATAATGGCGGGCGGCGCTTCATTGGCGCCCAGCCTGTGGTCATTCCCTGCATCTGCAGCAGATTCCCGCAACAGGTCTGCATGTTTGTGGACTGCTTTTAACACACAGGTCAGCACTAAAAGGAACTGCACATTGTCATGGGGGGTCTTCCCTGGATCCAATAAGTTAATGCCATCATCCGTGATAAGGGACCAATTGTTATGCTTTCCAGAGCCATTTACGCCTGCAAACGGCTTTTCATGCAGCAGGCAGGTCATGCCATGGCGCCCTGCAACTTTTTTCAATGTCTCCATTACTAGCTGATTGTGGTCTACTGCAATATTTGCCTCTGCATAAATTGGGGCAAGTTCATGCTGTGCTGGAGCCACTTCATTATGCTGTGTCTTAGCGCTGACCCCTAATTTCCACAATTCTTTGTTCACATCTTTCATATACGCCGCAATACGTTCCCTAATCGCCCCAAAATAATGGTCCTCCATCTCCTGGCCTTTTGGCGGCATTGCGCCAAATAATGTACGCCCTGTAAATATTAGGTCTTTCCTTTTTAAGTATTTTTGACGGTCTACCAAAAAATACTCCTGTTCCGCCCCTACGGAAGGGATAATGCTTTTGGACGTAGTATTCCCAAACAGGCGCAGCAAGCGGATAGACTGGTTATTGATTGCCTCCATGGAACGCAGCAGCGGCGTTTTCTGGTCTAACGCTTCTCCGGTATAAGAACAGAAAGCCGTAGGGATACAAAGCGTTGCGCCTGCGGCGTCCTGCCTTACAAATGCCGGCGAGGTGCAGTCCCATGCGGTATAGCCCCGCGCCTCAAAGGTTGCGCGCAGCCCCCCGGATGGGAAGGAGGATGCATCCGGCTCACCTTTAATCAATTCTTTCCCAGAAAAACCCATCAGCACTTTCCCATTCGGCATAGGCGCTGTGATAAAAGAATCATGCTTCTCCGCCGTAACCCCCGTTAACGGCTGGAACCAATGGGTAAAGTGGGTGGCCCCTTTCTCAATCGCCCATTCTTTCATCTCATGGGCAACCACATCCGCCGTCTCAAGATCCAGCTCCCTTCCTTCGCTGACAACGTCTTTTAGCCTTTTATATACCTTCTTGGGAAGCCGCTCCTGCATCACGGCGTCGTTGAATACGTTTTCCCCGAAAATTTCTGCTACGTTGTAATATTCGCTCATATTCCCTACATCCTTTCCGAAAAAAAGGGCATTCCAAGCCTCTTGGAACGCCCTTGTTCTATCGTTTGTTTTATGTCTGGTAATAAGATACTCTACTTTTCACAAAAAAGCAATAGAAACTTTAGAAATAGTTTATTTTTTGCTATTTCGGATAAATTTATACATTTTTCTAAGTATTTTTATTCAAAACTCACAATTATTCTGCCTTCCCTACGGAGCCAAACAATTCCATCTTCTCTTTTACAGTCGCCTTGATTGCTTCTGCGCCAGGAGCCAGTAATTTCCTTGGGTCAAAGCCTTTGCCTTCCAAATCTTTGCCTGCCTCGATATATTTTCTGGTAGCTGCTGCAAAGGATAACTGGCACTCTGTATTTACATTGATCTTAGCCACGCCAAGGGAGATTGCTTTCTTAATCATATCTTCTGGGATGCCAGTGCCGCCATGGAGTACTAATGGCATATCGCCTGTTTTCTGCTGAACTGCATCCAAAGTCTCAAAGCTAAGGCCTGCCCAATTCTCTGGATATTTCCCATGGATATTGCCGATGCCTGCTGCCAGCATGTCTACGCCCAAATCCGCAATCGCTTTGCATTCGTTCGGGTCTGCGCATTCCCCAGCGCCAACCACGCCGTCTTCCTCGCCGCCGATAGAGCCTACTTCTGCCTCAATGGACATCCCCTTGTCATGGGCAATTTTCACCAGCTCTTTTGTCTTTGCTACATTTTCATCAATTGGATAATGGGAACCATCAAACATAATAGAAGAAAATCCTGCCTCTACGCATTTCAAACACCCTTCATAGCTGCCGTGGTCCAAATGGATTGCAACAGGGACTGTAATGTTCTGCTCTTCCAGCATCCCCTCTACCATCCCTACTACTGTTTTGTAACCTGCCATGTACTTCCCAGCGCCTTCTGACACACCCAAAATCACCGGTGATTTTAATTCCTGTGCAGTAAGCAAAATAGATTTTGTCCACTCCAGGTTGTTAATGTTGAACTGTCCCACAGCATAGTGCCCTGCTTTTGCTTTCTGTAACATTTCTTTTGCAGATACTAACATTTCTCTTCCTCCATTTCTGCTCCCCACCTTATGGATGGGAAACGCTCCTTAATTTCATCCGGTCTATCCCAGGGCATGCTTATAAATTTCCTCCTTACACTCCCTACGACAAATACCGTTCTTATTTTACCTCATTTTTGCCAAAAAGAAAAGGACTTATCATAACAATTCTGACTTTTTTACCATAATCTGGACTGCCTGCTTCTCATTCCATATCTCTACCTCGCTGTGGGTCCCTCCATATTCCCCATCCAGGGTCCAGGGAATTTCCTCCAAGGATTTTATCGAGAGGCTGCTAGCCTTGAACGTATAAATAGAGTCCGTATTATCTATAAGGTTTGTAAGGCTCCCAATAATTTCATTTAACTCTATCGGGTTTCTTGGCATCCGAATCAAGGTGACCTCAAACACCCCGTCGTCTAACTGGACATTTTTCCCAGTAATGTTTTTAAACCCGCCTGCAGAAGTGGAATTCGTGACCATGCCATAGATAAATTCATCCTCTATCGTGCATTCTTCACAAATAACTTTAAGGTGGAACGATTGTACGGCCGGAAGCCGCTTTACCCCTTCCAGGATATATGCGATATGCCCAATCCGGTTTTTCAATTCCTGGCTTGTGGCATAAGAGACGTCTGTAAACAGCCCAAATGCCGCAATGTAGACAAAATAACCCTGATTGAACCTCCCGATGTCGCAGGCAAAGGGTTCCCCTTCCACTGCAATTTTTGCCGCCTGTTCCATAGGCTTTGGGATATTCAGGGAATTGGCAAAGTCATTCGTGCTTCCTGCTGGGATATAGCCAATAGGAACCTTATCCCCACGCTTCATCATGCCTGTGACTGTCTCATCCAGCGTGCCGTCGCCGCCGCTGCACACCACCAGGTCATATTCCCCCGCCCGTTTTTCTACCAATTCCATGGCGTCCTGTGGCTTTTGGGTTGGGTATATGGTAACTTCATACCCGCTTTTTACAAATAGGTCTACAATATCCAGCAATTTGTTCCTAATCTGCCCTTTTCCAGAAAAAGGGTTCAGTACAAATAGAAGCTTCTTCCTCTCCATAAAGGCCCTCCCTTTAATCTTTCAAGAACTGTCGGATAGATTCCATCGCCTCTGCTTCCCGTTCCCCATCCGCCAACACCAGAACCTCTTCCCCTTCTATAAGCCCCATACTCATCATCCCCATCATGCTTTTGGCATTAATCCTTTTTCCATCTTTTTCCAGATAAATGCCGCACGAATAGTAATTTGCCACCTGCACAAATTCTGCCAATATCCGCGCATCGGACCCATTCTTAATCTTTATTTGCATGTTTTCTTGTAACATGGCACCTGCCTCCTTATTTCCCGCAGGCGGTCTCCGCCTTACAAAACATCTTTTTGCCTCATTTCTTCTGCCATTTCACCCAGCCGGCGCAGCCTGTGGTTCACACCTGATTTCCCTACTGCCGGCTCCAAATATGTCCCCAGTTCCTTTAGCGGCGCCTGGGGGTATTGCAGCCGCACCAGAGCCACTTCCCTCAGGTTCTCCGGCAAGCTGTCCAAACCCCTTGTGTTTTTAATGTAATTGATATCCTCTAACTGCTTCACTGCCGCGCTTACCGTTTTATTGATATTCGCCGTCTCGCAATTTACCTGGCGGTTGACGGAATTGCGCATTTCTTTTATAATCCTGACATTTTCCAAGTTCAGAAGGGATATATGGGCTTCCATAACATTCAGCATATCCACAATCTGCGCCCCTTCTTTCAAATATACCACATAACTCTTTTTGCGCATGACAACTTTGGCGTCCATATCAAAACTATTGATAAGGTCCATCAACTGCCTTGCCTTCTCTTCCCCTGCACAGACAATCTCAAAATGGTATGATTTCTCTGGGTCGCTCATAGAGCCAGCGCTTAAAAACGCCCCCCGGATAAACGCCCTCCTACAGCAAGACTTCTGCACCAGCAGCCTATGCACCAATTCCCTGGTGCGGATATCTTCATTTTTCTCATTCCGCCATTTCACCGCCTGCAGCACCCTTCGGATCTCTTCCTCCCCAAACAAAGAGATCACAAACGTCCTGCTTTTATGGAGGTAAATATTCTGCCTTACAGCAATCCGGCAAGTTACCTGGAATGTCTTTTTCATCAGGATAAAATATTTCCGGGCAAGAGGGAGGTTCTCCGTGTAAACCCGCAGGACGCTTTCCCCGCCCGCTTCTTCTAACTTCCCTGCAAAACCCAAGACCGCGGCAATCTCCGCAATCTGGCAGTGCCTGCTCTTATGGATATGGCGCGATAGTTCTTCTTTCACCTGTCCAGAAAAAGACATAACGCTTTCCTCCCCTGCTTCGCCTACTTGCCCCGCATGGCATCCTTTTGGATGTCCCTGTGGTCAATTTTAGTACCGAATTCTTTCTGGTTCTGCATCCTTTCATAAAGCCCATTGGCAAGGGTAACGGAACGGTGCTTCCCTCCGGTACACCCAATGCTGATTACAAGCTGGGTCTTCCCTTCTGTGATATAATGGGGGATTAAAAACTTCACCATCTCTTCCAGCTTATCCAGGAATTGCCCTGCTTCCTGATGCTGCATCACAAAGTCCTGAATTTCTTTATCATTCCCTGTTTTGGCGCGGAGCCCCTCCACATAATATGGGTTGGGCAGGAATCGGACGTCAAATACCAGGTCGGAATCCGTGGGGATGCCATATTTAAATCCAAAAGACACAATCGTGACAAAAAGGTTCTTGTAATCCTGGTTCTGGACAAAAATCTTCTCCAGCTCTGCCTTTAACTCCCTGGTCAGCATATTGCTGGTATCTACAATATAATCCGCCTGTTTCCTCAAAAATTCCAGGCGTTTGCGTTCCTTCTGTATGCCTTTATCTACCCGATCCCCTCCTGCAAGGGGGTGGGTGCGCCTTGTCTCTTTGTAGCGTTTAACTAACACTCCATCCGCCGAATCCAGGTAGAGGATATCAAAGGAAATGCCTGTCTGCCCAAACCTGTCCAAAACGTTCTGCAGCTCGCTCAATGCCTGCCCGCTTCGGATGTCCACGCCCACCGCGACTTTCTGAAGCTCCGCGCCTGGCACATTAGCAAGCTCCGCAAACTTCTCAATCAAAACAATTGGCAGGTTATCCACACAGAAATAGCCTATATCTTCCATAATTTTCAATGCCGTGCTTTTCCCTGCCCCCGACATCCCTGTCAATATTACAAATTTCACCGCATGACCTCCTTAAAATTCCCCTATGAACTTTACCTCCGGCTCCAGGCGTACCCCGGACTTTTCCTCTACGCGGTCTTGCACATCGGCAATTAACTGGCGGATTTCTGCGGCGGACGCCTGTTCCTTATTGATAACAAAGCCACAATGCTTCTCTGACACCTGGGCGCCCCCTACCTGGTAGCCCAAAAGCCCTGCATCCTGGATCAGCTTTCCAGCAAAATACCCTTCTGGGCGCTTAAATGTGCTTCCGGCGCTTGGGTATTCCAATGGCTGCTTTTGTACCCTTCTTCCTTTAAGCTCTTCCATCTTCTGGTAAATCGCGTCTTTATTGCCTTTGGCAAGCTGAAGTTCTGCCTGCAGCACAATATAGTGGTTTTCTGGGATGCAGCTATGGCGGTACCCTAAATCCAGTTCTTCTAAACCCAAGTATTTTTCTTCCCCTTCTTCTGTGAGGACTGCCACCCTGTCCAGGATATGCTTCATCTCGCCTCCGTAAGCCCCGGCGTTCATAACTGCCGCGCCGCCAATGCTGCCTGGTATCCCTGCCGCAAATTCCATCCCGGTAAGCCCATGCCCTGCCGCCAAATGGGCCACCGTGGACAGCAATGCCCCTGCTTCTGCCGTAACCCGGGTGCCATCTACAGAAACCTTGTCTGCCATTTTCCCGATTTCCATTACCAGCCCACGGACGCCTTTGTCACCTACCAGTATATTGCTCCCATTCCCAATAACCATCCATGGGACTCCATATTGCCTGCAGAGGGACAGCACTGGCTGTATCTGGCGCCGTGCCGGGCGTACATAGTAATCTGCCGGCCCCCCTGCCCGGAACGTGGTGTGCCTGCCCATTGGCTCCTGGGCAAAGCACTGGCCTTCCTCTAATAGTTCCTGTAAATGCCTGTAAAAAATCCCGTCCACGTTACGCCTCTCTCAAAAATGCCGTATAGCCACGTTTTGCTTCATATAAGTCCACTTTGCTGATAATTTCCCATGGCGCATGCATATTCAGCACTGCCACGCCGCTGTCAATGACAGACATATTATAATTTGCCAGGATATAGGCAATCGTCCCGCCGCCTCCCTGGTCTACTTTGCCCATTTCAGAAGTCTGGAACGCCACCCCATTGTCGTCCAATATCCTTCTGAGTTCCGCCATATACTCTGCATTTGCATCATTCGAGCCTGATTTGCCCCTGGAACCTGTATATTTGTTGAATACTAGGCCATTCCCAAAATAAGCGCAATTTTTCTTCTCCATTACAGAGGAATACAGCGGGTCATAAGCTGCGCTCACATCAGAAGAAAGCACTTTGGAATTGGACATAGCCCGGTTGAATTTAATCTGGTCATAACCGCCCATGCTGTGGAGCAGCTCTGCAACCATATAGGAAAAGAAACTTGATTGCATCCCGGTTGCCCCTACGCTTCCAATCTCTTCTTTGTCCACCATAAGGCATACGCTCGTTTTGCTGCACATGCCTGCTTCCAGAATTGCCGCGAAAGATGGGTAGGCGCACACCCTGTCATCATGCCCGTAGCCCATAACCATGCTGCGGTCGATGCCATAATCCCTTGCCTTCCCAGCCGGAACCACTTCAATTTCTGCAGACAGGAAATCATCCTCTTCTATATTATATTGCTCCTTTAGGATATTCAGTACATTTGTTTTCACAGCCTCTTTGGCTTTCTTTTCCTCTTCTTCGGATTTAAATGGGATGCTGCCTACCAGCACATCCAGGTTCTCCCCCTCAATAACTTTGGAAGCCTTCTTTTCCATCTGCTCACTGGAAAGATGGACTAAAAGGTCGCTAACGCCAAATACTGGGTCATCTTCTTTCTCCCCAATATTCACAACTACCTTGGCGCCATCCTTTTTCACAATTACGCCATGGAGGGCCAATGGAAGCGCTACCCACTGGTATTTTTTCACACCGCCATAATAATGGGTGTCTAAAAGCGCAAGCTCAGTATCCTCATAAAGAGGCACCTGCTTCAAATCCAGCCTTGGGGAATCAATATGGGCGCCCAAGATATTCATGCCCTGCTCTAGCGGCTGCTCCCCTATTACAAACAGCGCCAACAGTTTCCCCATATTTTCCGCGTATAATTTATCCCCTGCCTTCACGGGCTTCCCAGACGCTATCACTTCCTTAAAATTCTCAAACCCAGCGGCTTTGGCCTGTGCAATCAGCTCTGTGACGCACTCCCTCTCGGTTTTGCAGTTAGAGATAAATTCCTTATATTTCTCCGCAAAAGCAAACACTTCCCCACGTTCCCCTTCTGGATATTTGTTCCATGCATTCTTTCTTTCCATTGTCGTTTTCCTCCTATTCCATATCTGGTTATTCTTCCACTTCATCCTCATC
Source organism: uncultured Lachnospiraceae bacterium (assembly GCA_910585295.1). Taxonomy (GTDB): domain Bacteria; phylum Bacillota; class Clostridia; order Lachnospirales; family Lachnospiraceae; genus Petralouisia. Next base: position 137,551 of record CAJUDE010000030.1, read on the forward strand.
TGACTTCTGCAGGTTTTCCTGTACCCGGCGGTATAATTCTTTCGCCGCGTTATAGCCCATTTTTTTCTGCCTGTGGTTAACTGCCGCAGACTCACAAATCACGGCGAGGTTCCGCCCCGGGCGGATTGGGAGGGAATGGCATACCACTTTATTCCCAAGGAATTCTGTATACTCCTCCTCTAACCCAAGCCTGTCATACTCATTTTCTTTTTTCCAATCTTCTAATTTAATCACCAAGTCGATGTTTTGCTTCTCCTTCACACACTCAACGCCAAACAGCGTTTTGACATCAATAATGCCCACGCCCCTCAGCTCTATAAAATATCTGGTGATGTCAGGGGCTGTCCCTACCAGCGTATGTTTGTTGATTTTACGGATCTCCACCACATCATCGCTGACCAGCCGGTGTCCGCGCCGTATCAGCTCCAGGGCAGCCTCGCTTTTTCCAATGCCGCTTTCCCCCATTATCAGCAGCCCTTCCCCATATACATCCACCAGTACCCCATGGATAGAAATGCAGGGCGCCAAAGCTTCCCCCAGATAGTAGATTAACTCTGCCATAAATGCAGAAGTCCCGTAATCTGTGGAAAGCACAGGGGTATCGTGTTCTGTTGCAATCCGAAGAAGGTCTGTATCTGGTTCCAGGTTACGGCTAAAAATCACACATGGGACATTATGGGAGAAAAATTTCTGGTATAAATCCAGTTTTTCCTCATGCTGCAGCTTCTGCATATAAGTATGCTCTACCATGCCGACAATTTCAATGCGGCTTCGTTCAAAATAGTCAAAATAGCCAGCCAATTGCAACGCCGGGCGGTTCACTTCCGCAGTGGTCACTTTCCGGTTCCTGATATCCACTTCTGGATTCAGCACCTTTAAATTCATTTTCTCAATAATTTTCTTAACACTTACACCTTTCATCTGCGCCTCCCTTTCTCCGATGTGCGGTTTTTATCTTCCCTATAGGCATATTATCATAGTTGTTACTCTTGTTCAATATCAGCCCTGTGGAAAAATTCATAAACCGCTTTTGCCGCCTGCCCATTCATAGAGGGAACCTCTGACAACGCCTCCACATCCGCCCCACGTATGGCGTCCAGCGATAAAAACGCTTTCATCAGCGCCTTGCGCCTTGTGGCGCCAATCCCTGGGATATCGTCCAACACAGAATGCACTTGCTCCTTGCCCCTTAAGGAACGGTGGTATTCTATGGCAAACCGATGGGCTTCATCTTGGATTCTAGTGATTAGCTTAAACCCTTCGCTATGCCTGTCAATTGCAATTTCCTGATTATGATAGTATAACCCGCGCGTGCGGTGATTATCATCTTTTACCATACCGCAGACTGGAATATTTAGCTTTAGTTCCTCTAATACTTTCAACGCTATATTGACCTGCCCTTTCCCGCCATCCATCATAATTAGGTCTGGGAACCGGGTAAAACTCCCATAGCCATTATCTATCTTGCGCTTTTTCAATTCCTCCTGTTCTTTCATCCCATGGGAAAAACGCCTTGTCAGCACTTCATGCATTGAGCCGTAATCATCTGGCCCAGTAACGGTACGGAGCTTAAACTTACGGTAATCGCTCCGTTTGGGCTTTCCTTTTTCATAGACTACCATAGAGCCTACTGTTTCAAAGCCGCTAATATTTGAAATGTCATATGCTTCCACACGTTTCAGCCCCTCTAACCCCAGCAGCTTCCCTACTTCTTTTAGGGCGCCGATAGTCCTGCCTTCTTCCCGTTTTATTTTCTCTTTATCCTGGGACAGCACTATGGCGGCGTTCTGCGCTGCCAGTTCCACCAGTTTCTCCTTTGTCCCCTTTTTCGGCACGCGGATATACACCTTCTGCCCCCGTTTCTGGCTCAGCCATTCCGCAATGACCTTTGCTTCCTCAATCTCTTCTTGAAGCATCAGCTCCCTTGGGATAAAAGGGGTTCCTGCATAAAATTGCTTTAAAAATGTGGCAAGCACCTGCTGCCTGGTGTCTTCGCTTCCAATATTCACATGGAAATGGTCCCTGCCTATCAGCCTGCCGTCACGCACGAAAAATACTTGGACAACCGCGTCCTCCCCATCGGAGTCCATAGCTATAATATCTTTGTCCTCCCCATCGGAACTGGTAATTTTCTGCTTCTGGGCAATCTGCTTCACTGCTTTGAGCAACTCCCTGCACTCAATCGCTTTTTCAAAATTCATTTCCTCAGAAGCTGCCTGCATCTTTTCTTCCAGTTCCCGGGTCACCGGCTGGTAATTCCCATTTAGGAATTCCAGCACCCGGCTAATCTGCTCCCGGTATTCTTCTTTGCTGACCTTTCCCTGGCAGGGCGCCATACATTGATGGATATGGTAATTCAGGCAGGGGCGCTCCTTCCCAATATCTTTGGGAAGGGAACGGCTGCAAGTCCGCAGGCAATATATTTTCTGTATCAGCTCTATTGTATCCTTCACCGCTCCCCCGCTGGTATATGGCCCAAAATAACGGGATTTATCTTTTTTCATCTGACGTGAAAAGAGGACTCTGGGAAAATCCTCTCCCAGCGTCACTCTAATATACGGATATGTCTTATCATCCCTCAGCATGGTATTGTATTTTGGGCGATGCTCTTTGATTAAATTGCATTCCAAAATTAAGGCTTCTAACTCAGAATCAGTAATAATATACTCAAACCGTTCAATTTGCCTTACCATCTGCTCTTTTTTTAACCCTTCGTTATGGCTTGGGCGAAAATATTGCCGTACCCGGTTCCGCAAGCTGACTGCCTTCCCAACATAGATAATAGCGTCCTGCGCGTCATGCATGATATACACCCCCGGCTTCTGGGGGAGCTTTTTCAATTCTTCCTGAACATCAAACATTATTTCAACCCTTTTAACAACTCATCCAGATAGCCTTCCCCACTATCTTCTTCTGCCTTCTTCTGAAGCTCCACAGGTTCAGGCTTTTTCTGCTCTGGCTGAGCCTTTACTGGCTCCTGCCCTGCAGGCATTCCTTTGCGTTTCTTTGCGCTGCCTTTTTTATTTGGAAAAAATCCCAATTCTTCCGGTGTAGACGCCTTGGCGGGCTGTGCCTCTGCTTTTGCTGCTGCAAACTCGGTTGCCCCTTCCTTGGCTTCCTCTATTTCAGACGCCTTGGCGGGCTGCTCCTCTGCTTTTGCTGCTGCAAACTCGGTTGCCCCTTCCTTGGCTTCCTCTATTTCAGACGCCTTGGCGGGCTGTGCCTCTGCTTTTGCTGCTGCAGCAAACTTGGCCGGCTCTGCCTTGGCTCCTTTTAGCGGGGTTTCCTGTGGCTCCTCCTTAGCAGTCCTTTCTTCTATCCCGGGCTGCCCCTCCGCTTCTTCGGACTGGCTCGCCTGTAGCCCTTTCTGGTCAGTTTTCCCTTCCTCTATTGGCTCTTCCTTAACTTCCATTGGATGGCTTGCCTGTGGCTCTTCCTTAACTTCCATTGGATGGCTTGCCTGTGGCTCCTCCTTGGCAGTCCTTTCTTCTATCCCGGGCTGCCCCTCCGCTTCCCCTGGCATTTCTGGCGCCATGGAAGTTGAGGATGACTGTTGAAAATGCGATTGCTGCTGCGCTTCCCCTGGCATTTCTGGCGCCATGGAAGTGGCCGCCCCATTTACCACTACAGGAATAATTTCAATCTGCGCTTCTGTTTCCTGCACCTTAGGAATTTGCCCCTCTGCTTCCTGCAAGCTCTCCAACTCTTTTGGGATCGCCTCACCTTCTAGCGTATTCACTTCCAAAGGTAGTTCATCTTCTTTCAGCGTGTTTACCAGAAGCTCGCCTTCCTGGATTTCTGCTTCCAGCCCTGCAGGACGGGATGGCCTGCCCTGGTTTGTTTCCGGCTTATGCAATTCCTTGCTTAATTCCCCTTCTTCCTGGAACCTTTCAGCAGCCTTTTGTGTATCTGTTTTTTCCTCTGGCTCAGGGATCCCTTTTAACTCACGGAAAATTTTCATAAATTCTTTGCCAGTGATGGTTTCATTCTCATACAGATGCTGGGCAATCTTATCTAAAATGCTTCGGTTTTCCTGCAGCAGACGAACCGCCTCGTCATAGCTCTCTTTTAATATCCTCATTACTTCCTGGTCAATCTGCGCTGCCGTCTCTTCCCCGCAGTTCAGGCTTGCCCTTCCATCCAGATATTGGCTTTCCACCGTCACAAGCCCCATCAGCCCAAATTTCTCAGACATGCCGTATTGGGTCACCATAGCCCTTGCAATCTTCGTTGCCTGCTCAATATCGTTAGAAGCCCCAGTAGTCACTGAGTCAAAGACAATTTCTTCTGCAGCGCGACCGCCCATATAGGTAACAAGATGGGCTACCAGCTCGTTCTTGGTCATTAAAAATTTCTCTTCTTCCGGCACCTGCATAGTGTACCCCAACGCCCCCATAGTCCTAGGGACAATCGTTATTTTCTGCACTGGCTCTGCATCCTTTTGCAAGGCAGTGACCAATGCATGCCCAACTTCATGGTATGCAACCATTTTCTTTTCTTTCGGCCCCATAATACGGTCTTTTTTCTCTTTCCCTGCAATGACCACTTCCACTGACTCAAATAAATCGCTTTGGTTTACATGCTTGCGCCCCTGCTTCACCGCATTAATAGCCGCTTCATTAATCATATTGGCAAGGTCTGACCCCACCGCGCCGGAAGTCGCCAGGGCAATGGCGTCCAAATCCACAGAATCATCCATCAGCACGTTCTTTGCATGCACTTTTAATGTTTCCACCCTCCCTTTTAAGTCGGGCTTATCCACAATAATCCTCCGGTCAAAACGCCCCGGCCGCAGCAGCGCCTTATCCAACACTTCCGGACGGTTCGTCGCCGCTAAAATTAAAAGCCCTTTGGAGGTGTCAAACCCATCCATTTCCGCCAAAAGCTGGTTTAACGTCTGTTCACGTTCGTCGTTGCCGCCATACCTGGTATCACGGCTTTTCCCAATGGCGTCAATTTCATCAATAAAGATAATGCATGGCGCCTGTTTTTGCGCCTCCTTGAACAAATCCCGGACACGGGACGCCCCAACGCCTACAAACATTTCCACGAAATCGGAGCCAGCCAGGGAGAAAAACGGCACCTTCGCTTCCCCTGCCACAGCCTTCGCAAGTAATGTCTTGCCTGTTCCGGGAGGCCCGACCAGCAGCGCCCCTTTGGGCAGCTTCGCGCCAATATCCGTATATTTCCTTGGGTTATGGAGGAAGTCCACAACCTCCTGCAAAGATTCCTTTGCTTCATCCTGCCCAGCCACGTCCTTAAAGGTAACGCCTGTGCTTTTCTCCACATAGACTTTGGCGGTGGTCTTCCCAACCCCCATCATCCCTCCGCCTCCCATTTTGCGGAAAATCAGAAAATACAGCAAAATCCATACAAGCACCAGCGGAAGGATATAGCTAAGCATATTCCATAAAATAACAGATGAAACGTCTTCCACTGTCCCGCTAAACTTCACATTATGCTCTTTCAGCAGCGGAATGAGCTTCTCATCATTCAATTCCGCCGTATAATAGGTAATCCTGTACAGTTTGTCCTCTTTCTTTGGAGTGATATTAATTCTGCTGGAAGTAAATGTTACGGATTCTACTTTATCCTCCTCCACCATATTAATAAATTCCGAATATGAGATTTCCTTATTGGTGGCATCTTTGGCGCAGCTATTCAAAAGGCTTGTCAAAAACAGAACCAAAAGCGCGGCTAAAATAAAAACCATGATTGTCATGCCGTTTTTATTATTGCCGCTGTTATTATTCCCGCCGTTATTATTGTTGTTTCCTTTGTTCTCCATCTATTTCCTCCTGCATGCCGCAGCCGTCTGTTTCGCGACACCTCTTTATTATATGTTTATTTCATAGGAAAATCAATATAATTTTCTGAAACTTTTCCAGCCAATTTCTAAAGTTTTTATAAACAGGAATTTTTATTTTTTTCTAAAAGCCCTAGCTTTCTTCCCCTCCAGGTTGTATAATATATTGGTTATTAGTATGTTAAAAATGTCCATATCAATATAAAGGAGGAGCTACCTATGCCCGTAAAATACGTCTTTGTCACTGGTGGTGTTGTTTCCGGACTTGGCAAGGGGATTACTGCTGCTTCCCTGGGTCGGCTGTTAAAGGCTCGTGGGTATAAAGTCACCATGCAGAAATTTGACCCTTACATCAACATTGACCCTGGAACCATGAACCCCATCCAACATGGGGAAGTGTTTGTCACTGATGACGGCGCTGAAACGGACCTGGACCTAGGCCACTATGAGCGGTTTATTGATGAAAATTTAAGCAAGAATTCTAATGTCACCACTGGAAAAGTTTATTGGTCCGTATTGCAGAAAGAGCGCAGGGGCGATTATGGCGGCGGCACTGTCCAGGTTATCCCCCACATTACCAATGAGATCAAAAGCCGGTTTTACCGCAACTTCACCACAGAAGACACACATATTGCCATTATTGAGGTAGGCGGGACAGTAGGCGATATGGAAAGCCAGCCGTTTTTAGAATCCATCCGACAGTTCCAACATGAAGTCGGGCATGAAAACGCTATTTTAATCCATGTGACTTTAATCCCATACATTACGGCTTCAGGGGAAATGAAAACAAAGCCTACCCAGGCAAGCGTAAAGGAACTGCAGGGCATGGGCATCCAGCCCGATATTATTGTATGCCGTTCGGAACATCCGCTGGACCAGGGGATTAAAGATAAAATCGCTTTATTCTGCAATGTGCCTGACAGCCATGTCCTCCAAAACCTGGATGTGGAGTACCTCTATGAGGCTCCCCTTGCCATGGAAAAAGAAAACCTGGCTCAGGTGGCATGCGAATGCCTGCATCTGGACTGCCCAAAACCAGATTTAACCGATTGGATTGATATGGTGGATGCACTGCGCAACCCTGACAAAGAAGTAGAGATTGCTTTAGTCGGGAAATATATTTCCCTCCATGACGCTTATATTTCTGTAGTGGAGGCCTTAAAGCACGGCGGGATTGCAGAACGCGCCACTGTAAACATTAAATGGGTGGACTCTGAATTGCTTAATGAAGAAAATGTTGGCAAGACCCTTGGGGATGTGCAGGGGATTTTGGTCCCTGGGGGCTTTGGCGACCGGGGCATTGATGGGAAAATCCTTGCCTGCCAATATGCAAGGGAACACAATATCCCATTCCTAGGGCTGTGCCTGGGGATGCAGCTTGCCATTGTGGAATATGCCCGCCATATCTGCAGCCTGCGGGACGCCCACAGCATTGAGCTAAACCCCAATACCCCCCACCCCGTCATTGCGCTGATGCCAGACCAAAGCGGCGTGGAAGACATTGGCGGCACGCTGCGGCTGGGGTCTTACCCTTGTATCCTGGACAAATCCTCCCGGGCTTACCAGGTTTATGGTACAGAAACAATCCATGAAAGGCACCGCCACCGTTACGAAGTGAACAATGACTACCGCTCTGTCCTTACAGAGCATGGCATGAAACTGTGCGGGCTGTCCCCAGACGGAAGGATTGTGGAAATGGTGGAAATCCCTGACCATCCCTGGTACATTGCCACACAGGCCCACCCAGAATTAAAGTCTCGGCCTAACCGCCCCCATCCGCTGTTCCGTGGGTTCGTGGAAGCCGCAATAAAAATAAAACGATAGGTTTTGAGGCAGAAGGGACTGCCACAACATAAGGGATCCCACAACATACTGTGCAGCTATTCTTGCCATATGTTGTGGGATCCCTGTATTTTAAAATTCTTTTAAGAATGCTTCTCTGTTTCTTCGTCTGGATAGAACTCCATTATTTCCTTAATGCCGCAATTTAAAATATGGCACATTTAACATATCATTCGTAAGCACAGAACAATGCCCTCTTCAATTCCCCAAGGCTTCCATACACCCCTATACAGGGATACTTACTTAACTCCTCCTTGGATGTGGCGCCTGTGGTGACCCCTGCAAAATCCACCCCTGCCGCCTGAGCCGTCTTTGCATCCACTACACTGTCCCCCACATACAGCAATTGCCCCTTAGGCAGGTTCCATGTTTCCAGCACGGACAGCAGCCCTTCAGGGTCTGGCTTCGGCGCCTTAACATCTTCCCCGCCCACAATAACGCCAATCAATTCCGTTGCCTGGCAGCTAGCCAAAATAGCAACTATACGATAGTGGTATTTCGTAGTTACTATCCCTGTATGCACGCCCTTATTTTTTAGATATTGAAGCATCTCTTCTGTATCTGGAAACAGCTTCGTGTCCCCTACCATTATTTCATCTGCTTTTTCCCGAAAATAAGTTTCAAACAGAACCGTCCTCTCCTCAGACGTATCCCCCGTCAGGGCATGGTAAGTCTCTTTTAGGGAAAGCCCTATTGTTTTACGCACCGCCTCCCGCTCTGCACTGGGACGCCCCAGCTTCCCCAGCCCATAATTAACGCTTGCCACAATCCCCTCAGTAGAATCCCCAAGGGTATAATCAAAATCAAAAACAACTGCATCGTATTTCATAGTCCAATTCTCCATAAATTTTTTATCTGCCCGCTCAACCGTTCAAAGCTCCATTGTTTGCCGCTATTCCCTTTACTGTTAGGGTCATTGACATAAAATCCGCCCTCACCATATCCCCGCAAAAGAATAAAATGCCCAGTTGTGGTGAAGTCCCCTGGCCGCATGCTGCAAACCACAACAGCACCCTCATCAAGGGCATTCTTTATCTGCGTTTCCCCCAGTGGCAATTCACTGCCAGACAGCCCCAGCCCTGCTGCACCTGCGGTAAAAAAACCCCAGCTTGTCCCTGCCTCTGTATAATAGCCATTTTCGCAGGCATATTCCGCCATTGCCCGGGGATTCATGGAGGCGTCCCCCGTCAGGTGCAGGTACGCCATTGCCATGCAGGTCGGCCCACAGCCAGCAAGCCCAATCATTTCCTGCCCATAGCTGTCATAACCCCAACGCTGATCCCACTGCAGCAATAGCGGCACTTCCCCTCCCTGTGCCTCCCCCGTCAGGTCAATCTCTTTTCCAATATACTCTGACCGGTTCGGGTATCCAGAGACAAATTCATAAGTTTCTTCATTTTTATCCAGCATTTCCAGCAATTCATCTGGATAGGCGCTCCCCGCCCCTAATGTTTCCAAGCCTTCCAAAAACTGTTCTATCTTTGAATTTTTGTCCCCCTTCAGTAAATTTCCCGCTTTGGGAAGGCTGACAGCCAAAACCAGGGCTAGGCCTGCCCAGCAGGCTAAGCGCCTAATATTCCTGCGTTTTTTCTCCTTCCTGTGTTTCGCCAGCACCATTGCAGAATAAGTGTTTCCTGTTCGGGCTTTCCTGGCAATCTTCACCTTCCCAAACTGCCCTGCCGGGCTTTCTGCTGCATAAGATTTATAATACTCTCCTGGAATTACTTGTATTTCCTGTTGGTACCCTGTCCTTTGATATGCCCTCTCTCCCATAATAAACTCCTTTCCGTCCTCTATCCTCAATATTTTTATTGATTCCATTATAGGAAAAAGAGTTTATCAGTTCTTGCGTTTTTCCTCGCAAAATTTTTAAGAAATCCTTAATTTCTATCTGGGTCAGGGCGTCAAAAGGGTGTGATGGTAAAGTTATATGGCTTATCATTACCACGGCAATCCTAGAGGTTGGGCATATTGGGATCCATCTGCAGCGTAGTGCAGAACTGAAACTTTGATAAACTCCCTCTATATTTCCAATGGAAGCTCTACGGTAAACACGGTTTTTTCCTGGCTGCTTTCAGCCCAGATTTTTCCCTGGTGCAGCCGGACAATCTCTTTTGCGATAGCCAGCCCCAGCCCAGCTCCGCCATTTTTGCTCTGCCTTGCGCTGTCCAGCCGGTAAAATTGTTCAAAGATACGCCCCAATTTCTCTTCTGGGATAGTGGCGCCTTTATTTTCCACCTGGATACGCGCCATCTTTCCAGTTTCTTCTGCCCGAACTTTAATGTCGCCCCCTTCATAACTATACAGCACTGCGTTCCGAAGCAAATTATCAAATACACGCTGTAATTTCTCTGGGTCACAAGATACCTTAAGCTCCCCTGCGCCAGTTTCCAGCCTGCAGGTAAGCCCTTTTTCCCCAAAAACAGGATGGAATTCAAATATAGTCTGCTCCAACAGCATCTTTAAAGAAACTGTGGATTTCTCCAACTCAAGATGGGTCAGGTTAAACCTGGTAATTTCAAAAAATTCATTGATCAGCCCTTCTAACCGCTCTGCCTTTTCCAATGTTATTGCCAGGTATTTTTCCTGCAGCTCTGGGGAAATCCCCCGCTCGTCCTTTAACAATGTAAGGTACCCAATAACGGAAGTCAGGGGAGTCTTTAAGTCATGGGCAAGATATACCACCAAATCATTTTTCCGTTGCTCTGCTTCCTTTGCCCTTTGCTTATTCTGTTCATTTTGCAGCTTAAGCATATTCATATACTGTTCCACTTCTTGAAGGCCTGGACGGAGCTGGACTATACCCTGCGCCCCATTCAGCCCTTCCATCGCCTCAAGCACGTCCTGGAAATAATTTAACAGCCTGACCCAATAAATCAGCCCTATCCCCAAAAGCCCTGCCAGGAACATAGAAAACACAAAAATCCCCTGGTTCTCAGAAATCCAATGAATCAGTGGGTAAATCCCTTCATCCCCATACCAGACATACGACCCCAGCAGCTCTTTCCCAAGAAACAGGCAGGCAACCAATGCTGCCATGCACCCAAGGGAGGCCTGGAGCATTTTAACAAAAAACCGATGCAAAATTGCCGCCGTGATGTATTTTTTACTTTTCAATGGTATAGCCAACCCCCCACACTGTTTTTATAAATTTCTGGTTTCGGTAAGAATCCTGCATCTTCTCACGGATACGCCCAATATGAGCCATCACGGTATTGTTATTATCCAAGTATTTTTCTTTCCAAACCGCCTCAAATAATTCTTCTGAGGACACCACCTGCCCCTGATGGGTGCCAAGATACCATAAAATTGAAAATTCCCGGGGCGTAAGGTCCAGCTTCTTCCCAAACAATGTGCTTTGATGAGTCCTCTGGCTCATCCAAAGCCCCCGGATATCCAATTCCCCGGCGGCTTCCCCCGCCCCTGGCCCCTCATTGCCCTGGCTGTTATAACTGCGGTACCTGCGGAGCTGGGTCTTCACCCTCGCAACTACTTCCAGCGGGTTAAAAGGCTTTGTGATATAATCATCCGCCCCCAGCATCAGCCCATTGATCTTATCTACATCCTCCACCCGTGCCGTCAGCATAATAATAGGGAAATAATGGCTTTTGCGAATCATCCGGCAAATATGGAAGCCATCCATATCTGGCAGCATTACATCCAGGAGCGCCAAATCCACTTGCTGCTTTTCCACACATTCCAGAGCCTCTTTGCCCTGATTGAATTTGTAGACCTGATACCCTTCGTTCCCCAAGTACAATTCCAGCAAATCCGCCACTTCTACTTCATCGTCCACTACCAGTATATGTCCTGCCATTGACGCACCACCACTCCTAACTTATTATTCTAAAGCTCCCTCAGGGCTTCGGGGAACAATTCCACACTGCGCCGCAAAATCCCCTTCATATAGGCAATAGCAGTCCCATAGTTCGTCATAGGGACGCCCTGGTCCATGGCGCATTTCACCCGGTATTTCATTTCCCTTTCATTCAGCATGCAGCCGCCGCAATGGACCACCAGCTTATACCCTGACAAATCCTCTGGAAATTCCATCCCGGAAGAAAGGGAAACCTGAATCTGTTTATTTGTATATTCCTTTAACCAGCGCGGCAATTTCACAGAGCCAATGTCATCACATTGGCGGTGGTGGGTGCATCCTTCGGAAATCAGCACCTTATCCCCATCCTCCAGCAATTCAATTGCCGCAGCCCCATGCACCGCCGCCTGTAAATTCCCTTTATAGCGGGCAAATAAAATAGAAAAGGACGTAAGGGGCAAATCTTTGGGGGTATCTGCGCTGACTTTGGCAAAAACCTGGCTGTCTGTCACCACCATTGCAGGCTTTTTCCCTAACTGCTGCAATACCCCCTTTAATTCATTTTCTTTTACTGTGACCGCCACTGCATCCGAGTCAAGGATATCACGGATGGTCTGCTGCTGAGGCAGAATCAGCCTGCCCTTCGGCGCCGCATTGTCAATCGGCGTAACCAAAACCACAAAATCCCCTGGATGGAGCAAATCCCCAATAATCCTCCTGGATGGCCCTTCCTGAACTGCAAGGCCTGCAATCCTCTCCTTTAGCTCTTGTATCTGGAACCCCGTTTTCGCGCTGACCTGAATCCATTGCTGGCCGTTCTCCATCCACATGCCTTCTGTCTGTTCCAGCGCCTCTTTTGTCCCTTGTAAATCTGCTTTGTTCACTGCCACCAGGTAAGGGATTCCTTTTTCCTGGAATAAGCCTGCCAGCTCCTGTTCCACAGAGGTGAACCCTGCTGCCTGGTCCACCACCAGGACCGCCACATCTGTCTTATTCAAAATCTGCCTTGTTTTCCTGACGCGAAGCTCCCCAAGCGCCCCTTCATCATCAATCCCAGGCGTATCAATAATCACCACAGGGCCTACGGGCAGCAGCTCCATTGCCTTTTGCACCGGGTCTGTGGTTGTCCCGCTGACTTCTGACACCACAGCAAGTTCCTGGCCTGCCACTGCATTCACTACACTGGATTTCCCTGCATTCCTCTTTCCAAAAAAGCCAATATGCACACGCTCTGCAAAAGGCGTACTGTTTAAACTCATGGCGGCTCCTTTCCATTTCAATTTATGCATGCTAATTATGAAACAGCTAAATTATCATAATTCCATGCACAATCCACACCATTTCTTAGGAATATTTTCCCCTTATACTTTAGAATAAGCGGTTTTGCTGCTGACCCCTGCAAGTTTCCCCAATTTTCCAGAAAGGGCGCTGATTACATCTTGGGGCGCGTCCACCGCAATGCTTATAATATTAATTCCCTTTTTGGGGTATGGCAGCCCCATCCTCCCTATGATATAAGCCCCATATCCATGGAGGATTTTGTTCAATTCCTCCACAGAAGCTTCTTCCTCCACAATAATTCCAATAATCGCCACTCTAGATCCCATTCTGCCCTAACCTTCTATTCTTCAAACTCCACTGCCACAAAAAAACCTTTTGGCGTCTCATGCACTTTTACCACTTTGCCTTCCCTGGATTTCAGCCGTTCGCTGAAACTATAATTTGCCGACATGGCATAAGCCTTCCCTAACGTATAGTAATAGGAAGTGGGAAGTTTCCCTTCTGTCACTGGAAGCACATCCCCCTCCTTTAACAAACCTGTCCGTTCCATCTTAAATTCCATTTGGCGCATAAAAATCTCTCCTTTCCCTTACCTGCGCTTCCAAGTGGAAGGGGTGAACAGCAGTAAAATTGGGAACAGTTCCAAACGCCCCGCTAACATGTCGAACATCAGCACATATTTTGCGGGCTGGGAGTACACTGCAAAATTTTCTGCCGGCCCAACCTGCCCAAGCCCTGGCCCAATGTTATTCAGCGTTGCCGCAACTGCTGTAAAATTTGTAGTGAAGTCAAGCTCATCCAAAGATATAAACAGCACGGAAGCGCCATACACCATCGCATATGCAATAAAAAACACAGAAATGGAACGCAGGACTTCTTTATTCACCACATGCTTCTCAAAATGGATCTGCCGCACGCGTTTCGGATGGATTAAGTAAGACAATTCATTTTTCACCAACTTAAGCATAATCACAATACGGGAAACCTTAATCCCTCCGCCTGTGCTTCCTGCACATGCCCCTACGAACATCAAAAGCACAAGCAGAAATTTGGAAAACTCCGGCCATTGGTTAAAATCTGCTGTGGAATACCCTGTAGTCGTGATAATGGAAGCCACCTGAAACGCCGCATGGTGGACCGCATCCAGCAAGGAATGGAAGCTGCCCCGGATATTTATGGTAATCAGCAGGATTGCGCCCAAGATAATCCCCAAGTAATACCGCATCTCTTCATGCCGCAGCGCCTGCAAAGGCTTTTTCGTCCATACCAGGTAATACACATTAAAATTAATGCCAAACATAATCATAAACACCGTTATAATTGCCTGGGAAACCATTGGGTACGACCCAATGCTGCTGTTTAGCACGCCAAACCCTCCGGTACCCGCCGTGCCAAAGGATAAGGTCATGGACTCAAACGGCGACATCCCGCTGACTAATAATAAAACAATCTGGACCACTGTCAAAACCACATACATTTTATACAAATTCCGAGCGGTATATTTCACCCTTGGAACCAGCTTCCCCACAGTAGGCCCTGGGCTTTCTGCACGCATCAAATGCATATTATAGCCGCCTGCCAGCGGAAGGACTGCAAGTATCAGCACCAGCACGCCCATCCCCCCAATCCAATGGGTAAAGCTCCGCCAGAACAAATTGCATTTAGAAAGCGCCTCCACATCTGGCAGGATACTTGCCCCAGTAGTGGTCAAACCAGAAATCGTTTCAAATAAGGCGTCTGTATAGCTTGGGAATTCCCCTGACAAAAATAAGGGCAACGCGCCTGTCAGGCTGAGGATAATCCAGCTTAAGGATACTGTCACAAAACCCTCCCTTGCATAAAATACCGTGCTTTTCGGCTTTTTCATCTTCCCAACCACGCCCGCCAAAAGGCACCCTGCCAGTACGATTGCATAAGCCCACCCTTCTTTTTCCCTATAAACCAGTGACGCGATACAAGGAAGCGCTAAAAACACTGCCTGAAATTCCAAAACACGGCAAAGGATATACCTGATAATCGAATAATTCATAACCTTGGTCCCTCCGCCTATTTCAAAATATCTTTCAAATCGTGGAACCCCTGGTTTGTAGTCACCACCACAACTGTATCGCCCATTTCAATTGTATCCTGCCCGCCCGGCGTAATAATGTTCCCCCTCCGGTTAATGCAGGCAATCAACAAATTTTCTTTTAACTGCAGCTCCTTTAGCGGGATGCCCACAAGGGCAGACCTTTCCTGCACCCGGAATTCCAACGCCTCCACCTTATCCTCAATCAACTGGTATAAGGTCTCGATATTGCTGCCAATGGAATTCTGCATCGCGCGCACATACTGCAGGATATATTCTGCAGTAATATGTTTCGGGTACAGCACGCTCCCTAAGTCCATGCTGTCAATAATTTCATCATAGGCAATCCGATGCACTTTTGTTATGGTCTTTGCCTTTGACACCTTTTTTGCAAAAAGGCTCAGCATAATATTTTCTTCATCTAAGTTGGTCCATGCCACAAAAGAATGGGCTTTTGGCATCCCCTCTTCGTATAGCAGGTTGCGTTCCGTCCCGTCCCCTTGAATTACCATTGCCTGAGGAAGCAGCTCGCTCAGCTCATTGCACCGTCCCTTGTCCTGCTCAATAATCTTAATTTCGATGCCCATCGGCAAAAGCTGCTTTGCCAGATAATATGTAGTCTCCCCGCCGCCAATAATCATGCAGTTTTTAATCCGGTTGGTTGCCATGCCTATTTTACGGAAAAACTCATTCGCCTTTTTAGAAGAGGCTACAATTGAAATAATATCTTTTTCCCGCAATATAAAATTACCAGAAGGGATAAACACTTCCTCCCCGCGCTCTACTGCGCAAATTAGCACATCGCAGTGCAGCCCCCCGGAAATATACGTCAGAGGCTTGCCGTCTAACACCGACCCTTCCCCGAGTTTGCATTTTAGAAGCTCCACCCTTCCCTTTGCGAAGCTGTCCACCTTAATGGCAGATGGGAATTTCAGCAGCCGGGCAATTTCGCTGGCGGCTGCATATTCTGGGTTAATCACCATAGACAGCCCCAGCTCTTCTTTAATATAAGTGATTTCCTTATTATAAATCGGGTTACGCACCCTTGCAATAGTATTGCAGCCCCCCGCCTTCCTGGCAATCAGGCAGCAAAGCAAGTTCAGCTCATCCGAAGTAGTTACCGCTATCATCAAGTCAGCCGCTTCTATCCCAGCCTCGTTCTGCACGGTAAAGCTTGCGCCATTCCCCACAATGCCCATAACGTCAAACCGGTTCGCCACCGACTCAGCTTTTTTGGCGTCCATGTCCACAACTGTAATATTATGCCCTTCTTTACTTAACTGTTCTGTCAAAGTTGTCCCTACATTCCCACAACCCACAATGATAATCTGCATGTCTCCTCCACCTACGGCAGATATCTGTCGTCTTTCTCCTTTTTTAATTTATATTATCTATCGTACTTTTTTAATAACCCAATCCCAAGCGGATGCGGCCCAGTATGGACCCCGATGGTAGCCCCAATCTGGAAAATCCCAATTTCTTTATAATTGGAATAGCCCTTTAACGAGGCAAGCAGCTGGTCACGGAACTCCACGGCCTCTTCGTGGCTATACCCATACCCCACCACAATCTGGTAATCGTCCGGAGATTCCCCAATTTTTTCAAAATGCGCCTTTGTCTGGTCAATTAAGCGTTTCAGCCCTTTTTTGCGGTTCCTTACTATGCCCGTGGGGAAAATCTCCCCTTCTTTCAGCATAATCAACGGCTTAATGCCAAGGGTGGAAGCGGCTGTTCCCATCACCTTCCCAATCCTTCCGCCATGGATTAAATATTCATAATTCCCTACGGTAAAGATTATCCTTCCTGTAGGCTTTATCTGCTCAATTTTCCCCACCGCCTCCTCAAAGGGCAGCCCTGCCCGCTGCATACGCACTGTTTCTAATACCAAAAGCCCTTGCAGCACTGTATTTACTGTAGTGTCCACCACTTGTATCCTGACATTTGGAAAATCTTCCTTCAATAAATCTGCCGCCGTCTGCGCTGAATTATAGGAGCCGCTAAATTTTGTAGTGATGCACAGGCAGATAATATCTTTGCCCTCTTTTGCAAAAGGCGTGAATGCGTCCACATAATCCTGCACCGAAGGGAGGGACGATTTTGGAAACTTATCGGGGTTATCCACCATTTCCTGATAAAACGTCCTCACGCTGATTTCTTCCATCTCTTTTTTGTAAACCTGCCCATCAAATGTTACATAAAATGGAACTACTTTCACCCCTGCCTGCCTAGCTTCTTCCAAGCCCAGGTCGCACGAGCCGTCTGTGACTATCTGATATGCCATAGAATTCCTCTTTTCCATAATTGAACATAAGGGGAAGCGTTCTGCTCCCCCGTCTCCGATAATACTTCGCTGTTATTATAATACCTTTTTCAATAAAAGAAAAGATGTTTTCCTTGATTCTTTCTTAGTAATATATTACTACTTGCACTTTCCTGCCATGCCTTATGGTTTTTTGGCAGTGAACTCTGCCGCCCTTGCCTTAGAAACCTCCAAAAAATCCGCTGTTTTCAAGCACAATGTAGTCCCAATCCTTCCGCCGCTAATATATAGTTCCTCGAATTCTAATGCCTCTTTGCCCAAAAAAACCGGATATTGTTTCTTCATCCCCAAAGGGCTGCACCCGCCCCGGACATACCCAGTCACCGCCATAATCTCTTTTACCGGAACCATTTCCAAAGACTTCTCCCCCACCACTTTTGCCGCTTCTTTTAAGTCAACCTCCGCTGCCACAGGCAGGGCAAACACATAATACTGCCTGCTTTTCCCCTGCAGGACCAGCGTCTTAAAGGATTGCTCCGGGGGCGCCCCTGTCGCTTGCGCAGTATGGACCCCATCAATAAATTCCTCACACTCGTATTGCAACACCTTGTAACTTATATTGTGTTTGTCCAACATGCGCATGGCATTCGTCTTAATCTCTTTCTCCTTCTTCGCCACTATAAACCCCTTCTTTCCTATTCCACTAAGAACCTGATAAAATGCGCCGCAACTTCCTGGCGCCTGGAATACCCAAATACAATCAAATATGCCGGCCCACTATTTTGGTAGCCATATTTTTCCAAAACTTCGCTGCCTTCCACCCGAACGGCGTCTTTTTCACAAATTTCTTTATGGGCTGCTACAAATTCTTCCCCAACCATCTCCTCTACCGGAACTAGCAGGCCTGGTTCCTGGGAATACTGCTGGTAAACGCTTTGGGGGCAGATAAAAAGGTCTGTGGTGGCGGCGCCCACCAGCGTGGTCATTTTCATCTGTCCCGCATAGTCCATCCCGCCAGAGCCATCTTCATTTGAAAACGCCACGGAAGTGTCCAAGATAAATTTATGGTGTGGGTCCATGTCCCCTAAGTAAGCCTGGAAATGTTCCATCAATTCTTCCTCTAGCCCCCTTCCATTAATTACAGACGCATATAGCATTGTCTCATCCTGGAAACTGCCAATCCATTTCACTATCCCAACGGCAAACAAAACTAGCCCCACAATGCCCAAAATATGGAACTTATAATAGCCTAAAATATATTCCGCCTTGCCTTTCCTGTCCATGGACGCTAATTTTTCACGCTCTAACTCCCTTTTTTCCTTTTTCGTCATGTCAGACTCATGTTTTTTCTGAAATTTCGTATCCATTTTCCCTCCTGCAGCCCTTGACTACTGACCTTGCCCCTCAATCTTTTCTGCCAGTTCATTCAAATATACCCAGCGTTCCATTTTCGCTTCTAATTCAGCCTCTACCTGTTCTTTCTCTGCCGCCAGCCCCGACAGCCGTGCCGAATTGGTGGCATGCTGCATCATATCTTCTTCCAAGCCTTGCAGCCTCTTTTCTAAGGATGCCACTTCTTCCTCTATGGTATCGTATTCCCGCTGCTCCTTAAAAGAAAATTTTAATTTCTTCTCCCGGTTCCTGGGCCTGCCCTTTTGCGTTTCTTTTTCTAGGTTTCCTTTTTCTTTCGCAGCCTGCTTCTCCTGGCCTGGACGCCGCCCTTTTCTGGCGTTCAGGTAATCCAGATAGCCGCCTTCGTATTGCTGCAGGCGCCCATCCCCTTCAAATGCAAAAATCCTATGGACCAGGCGTTCCAGGAAATAACGGTCATGGGACACTGTAATGACAATCCCGTCAAAGGAATCTAAGTAATCCTCGAGGATGCCCAGGGTCTGAATATCCAAATCATTGGTCGGCTCGTCCAAAACCAGCACATTGGGCGCGCCCATCAGCACCCGCAGCAAATACAGCCTCCTTCGCTCACCGCCAGATAGCTTCCCCACAGGGGTCCATTGCATCGTGCCATCGAACAGAAAACGCTCCATCAGCATGGATGCGCTGATTTTGCCATCGCCAGTATCTACATATTCCCCTGCCTCCCTCACATAGTCAATCGCCTTCATCCCCTCGTCCATATGGGAGCTGTCCTGGGAAAAATAACCCACTTTGATAGTTTCCCCCATCTCCACGCTGCCCCCATCGGAAGGCGCCTGCCCTAGTATTATTTTTAACAAAGTGGTTTTCCCGCACCCGTTCGGCCCGATAATCCCAATCCGTTCCCCTTTTAGGAAAATATAGGAAAAATCCTGGATAAGCTTCTGTCCTCCATAAGACTTGGATATGTTTTTCAACTCTATGGTCTTTTTCCCCATCCTAGAAGATGCCGAGGACATTTCCACACGTTTTTCCTCCAACGGCCCATCCATAGCAAGCAACGTCTCAATCCGCTGGATATGGGCTTTCTGCTTCGTGGAACGCGCCCTTGCGCCCCTTGCCAGCCAGGCCAGCTCTTTTTTCAAAATGCTTTTCCGTTTCCGCTGGCTCGCCTGCTCCATGCTCTGCCTTTGCATTTTTAACGCAATATAATCCACATAATTGCCCGGATAGCTATAGATATCCCCATATTCCACTTCCACAATCCGACCCACGATCCTATCCAGGAAATAGCGGTCATGGGTTACCATCACAACCGCTCCCCGAAACTTTGCCAGATAATCCTCAAGCCACCCAGACATCTCACTGTCCAAATGGTTGGTTGGCTCGTCCAGAATCAGGAGTTCCACAGGCTGCAGCAATACATTCACCAGCGCCACCCGCTTTTTTTGCCCGCCGGACAAATATTTCACAGGCTGCCCCATATCTGTAAAGCCCAGCTGGTGCAGCATGGACCTTGCTTCCCCTTCCAGCACCCCGTCCTGCGCATCCAATCCCTTAAGGGCAGACTTTAAAATGCTGTCGGTATCCTCTAACTGCGGCGTTTGTTCCAAATAGGCTGTTTTCACATGGCTCCCCCTAATTACTGTGCCTTCGTCTGGCTCCTCCACTCCGGCAATAATTTTTAGCAATGTGGATTTCCCCATGCCGTTGACTCCAATCACGCCTACTTTCTCCCCCTCCTGCAGGCTGAATGAAGCATCCTTCAGTAAAACACGTTCTGCTGTATAAGCTTTCCATAAATGTTCTGCTGTTAATAGATTCATCTTTATTTCTCCTCGCACACCTGAAAAATATAAAATTTCAGATAATAAGATTCTTCTGCTTCCCAAAGGATTGGATGGTCTGGCGCCTGCGTACGAAATTCCACCTGCCGAAGCCGCTTATGGACATTGCCCGCCGCTTGGTGTATGGTTTTGGCAAACAGCTCAGCATCCATAAAATGAGAACAGGAGCAAGTAGCCAAAAACCCTCCATCTTTCACCAGCTTCATTGCGCGCAAATTAATTTCACGGTATCCTTTTACTGCATTTTTAATGGAATTCTTGGATTTTGTAAATGCCGGCGGGTCTAGAACCACCACGTCAAACTTCTCTCCCTGGCGTTCCATTTTAGGCAGCAGCTCAAACACATCCCCACACAAAAACTGCACTGTTTCAGACAGCCCGTTTAAGGCTGCATTTTCTTTCGCCTGGCTGATGGCAAGCTGGGAAGCGTCTACCCCCAGCACAGAATCCGCCCCGGCAAGCCCAGCATTCAAGGCAAAAGACCCCGTATGGGTGAAACAATCCAGCACCCTTGCATTTCTGCACAATTTCTGTATCGCCTTGCGGTTATATTTCTGATCCAGGAAAAATCCTGTTTTCTGCCCGTCTTTTACATCTACCAGGTAACGCACGCCGTTTTCCACAATCTCCACTTTTGTGTCAAATTCCGGCCCCAGGAACCCCTTTTTTAATTCCATCCCTTCCAGCTTGCGGACTTTCGCATCGCTCCGCTCATACACGCCCCGGATGGTTATCCCATCTTCTGCCATGCATTCTTTTAAATCTGAAATAATTTCTTCCTTGAAGCGGTCAATCCCAAGAGCCAAAGACTGCACCACTAAGACATCCCCAAATTTATCCACTACAAGCCCTGGAAGCCAGTCCGCCTCGCCGAAAATCACCCTGCAAGAACTTGCGTCAACCGTTTTTTTTCGGTATTCCCAGGCATCCCTGACACGCATTTTCAAAAATTCCTTATCTACTTGCTGCCCTTTCTTCCTTGTCATCATTCGGATTTGGATTTTAGAATTGGTGTTTAGGAAACCTGTTCCCATCGGGTAACCGTCAAAATCATGCACCTCCACCAAATCCCCATTCTCAAAGCTGCCCATTACAGACTCTATTTCATTGCCATAAACCCACATGCCGCCGGATTTTATGGTCCTTCCTTGCCCCTTTTTCAGGGTAACAATTGCATTGCCCATTGATTTTATCCTCTCCTGGTTAAATTTTCTATTTATTTGCTCCATAATAAAATCTAACACAGTCTTTCCAGGTTCGCAATAGTCTAGTGTGCTGACCATATTATATCTGGCGAAACTCCGCAGAATATTCGCTCATCTGCAAGGCAGATTTTCGACGGCGTAGCGGTGGCTACGGATAGAAAATCTAACGCGGCAGATGGGCGGATAGGCAAGGAGGTTTGGCTGAATATAATACGGTCAGCACACTAGTGTATTGACACATTTACTTTCAGCCAAATGGCACAAGGCGAATTGTCAGTCTGCAGGGCGGCTGAACGAAGCGAGGCGGCGCCGTTGATTGAATCCAACGTGGCGATTGGTAAATAAGCAACGAAGTTTGCCCCAGTCAAATACCCCGCAGCAAGCTACAGGGCATGGCCTAGCTTGTTCTTTTGACCCCAAGGGGCAGGATATTTGCACCCACAGGACGCTTACCCTCGCGGCATTTGCCAAATATCCGCACAAGCATGGCTGCTTGGCTGATTGCTCGCGGGAATAAATGCAGACAATACACGCATGCTTTCATCACGTCGCTTTGAGTTAAATGACACTGGATGCTTTATCCGCTTGCAAAACATCAGAAACCATGTGATGGCATTGTTCAGCAAGATACCAATATAGAAACACCATAAACAACTCAAATTTATCCTTCCATTCATCGGGAAGTGATTTCGCAGAAAAAATGAAATGTTAAAAATATCTTTACTTTACCATAATAGTTCAAAAAATTGGAAAAGGAGACACAAAGAACACTCATCTTTTGAAAGACGTCTAATTATCGCTTGGAACGCTGCAAAAGCGGATACCTGCCAGAAACGGTTTTAAAAAGGGAGGAAAATAAAAAAATAATAAAAGTTTTAAATTTGAAAGCTCTGATTTGAAAAAACGCTATCAGACATACAGAAGTTATCTTGCGGCGCGCTGTAATTCTCTTCCAATTCAATTAGATTGAAAATTTAAAAACTGCTACTCTTGGCATAAAGAATCTACTTGTTATGGAATGTCAAACTATATTGAAATTTCAAATGAAGACAGTTCAATTACAGTTGTAGTTCCCATTTATTTCTTGGTATGGTATAATGGAGGGCAGAACGCAGGATTGACGGAATAAGTTGTAGTTCCCATTTATTTCTTGGTATGGTATAATGCAAGTGTATTTACGGTATCTTTTTGGGAAGTTGTAGTTCCCATTTATTTCTTGGTATGGTATAATTAGCCGAAAACATTAACGCTCACGTTTGGGTTGTAGTTCCCATTTATTTCTTGGTATGGTATAATTAAAATATCCTCCATCTGCTCTGGTGTAATGTTGTAGTTCCCATTTATTTCTTGGTATGGTATAATATTACAGAGTGTCGACAAGAACACAGGTAGGTTGTAGTTCCCATTTATTTCTTGGTATGGTATAATCCTAAAGTTTCGTGATGCCATCACCCCGCCGTTGTAGTTCCCATTTATTTCTTGGTATGGTATAATATTGTGATTATTCTTTTAATTATTCTGCTTGTTGTAGTTCCCATTTATTTCTTGGTATGGTATAATATTACGATTGGTGGGCGTGGTGATGGGATAGTTGTAGTTCCCATTTATTTCTTGGTATGGTATAATAACACACGCGATATCATTGACAGCCAGAACGTTGTAGTTCCCATTTATTTCTTGGTATGGTATAATAGTGGCAGAGAGCAGGGTCAGGTCCAGTGAGTTGTAGTTCCCATTTATTTCTTGGTATGGTATAATTTTCAACACATTTAAGTAAATTTTCAGAATGTTGTAGTTCCCATTTATTTCTTGGTATGGTATAATTTTCAACACATTTAAGTAAATTTTCAGAATGTTGTAGTTCCCATTTATTTCTTGGTATGGTATAATAAACCCCCGCTTTAGTAATAGCCCCCAAAAGTTGTAGTTCCCATTTATTTCTTGGTATGGTATAATGTATCGCCCTCCCTATCATATATTTCATGGGTTGTAGTTCCCATTTATTTCTTGGTATGGTATAATACCCATCTGGAAGCTTAATTTCGTATGATAAGTTTTAGAATGAAATTCGACAAGAGGTTTTAAACCTCTGCCGAATTTCTTTTTTTATTGAAATTGCAGAGAAAAAAGGAGAGCGTGCAGAGTGTAGAAACTCTGACACGCTTATTTTTTTACAACGAAAGAGAGGTAAACAGTATGAAGTTGAACAAAGAGAGATTTTTAAGGACAGAGTTAGGCGGCAGCTTAAAGGATTGTATAACAAGCTGGGATATAGCATTAGGCGCTTGCAGGAAACACGCATACTATACGGACGAATATAAAAAGGAGAGAAAAGTTGCGGATTGGTGTCAAGCACAGTGGGAAGTTTACAAAATGGTAATAAAGCAGTTTTACGGCGTAGAGTATTGCTTTACCAGAACTGATAAATATTATGGGCTGGTTACGGAAAATGAAACAGACTGGCTTTTCAAGGTTGAAAGAAAGGAGAGTAAGGACAGTGGCAAGGAAGTATAAAAGATTACGCTATGAGGACAGACGGACAATAGAAAAGATGCTTAAGGCTGGCGACAGCATAGTAATGATTGCAGGAGCGCTGGGAGTGCATAGAGATACGATTTACAAGGAACTTAACCGCAGCGGCACAGACCAGCACACATACACAGCCGACATAGCGCAGGCAACATTATAAGCCCAGAGAGGCAACGAAAGAGGGGTAAACACAATGGCACGCACAAAGGTAGTACCGACAGAGGGATTATTAAGCGATTTGGAGTATACCAACGTAATAGTAAGCTACTCAAACGGGATAGATTTGAAAGGAGAGGTACACAGTGGGATTGACAGTATTAAGCCTATTTGACGGTATAAGCTGCGGCATGGTGGCTTTGCAGAGGGCAGGCATAGAGATAGACAAGTACATAGCATATGAGATAGAGCATAACGCCATTGAAATCAGCAGGAAGAACTACCCAGACATAATAAGAGGTGGGGACGTCACAAAAGAGGACTTCACAAAATATAAGGGAAAGGTGGATTTGCTTATAGGCGGTAGCCCCTGCCAGAACCTTTGCAGCTGCGGGGATAAGAAAGGGCTGGACGGTGCGGAAAGCAAGTTGTTCTTTGACTATGTAAGGGCATTGTATGAAACAGAGGCTAAATGGTTTCTGCTGGAAAACAACGCAACCATGACAAAGGAGAACCAAGACATAATAACAGAAATTATGGGGGTAGAGCCTATATACATTAACTCTAATCTGCTGACGGCGCAGGACAGGAAAAGGCTGTACTGGACGAACATACCAGGGATAGAGCAGCCAGAGGACAGAGGGCTTACTTTAAAGGATATTGTGCAGCCAGTGGAAGAGAAAAGGGAGTATGAATGTTATAAAAGAATGGCTGCAAAAAGAGAGGGTACTTTAGCTTTTAAAAAGGCGTGGGCGAACGTGAGGACGTTAGACCAGAAAAGCAGAGCCTTAACTACGTCGCAGGCAATAAGCAATTCTGGGGCGACAAATGTAAAGTATTCAGATACCGAGTATTACATACTGACACCTATAGAATGTGAGAGGCTACAGACATTGCCGGACAATTACACAGAGGGGGTAAGCAATACCAAGCGCTATAAGGCTGTAGGGAACGGATGGACGGTAGAGGTAATAGCGCATATCTTTAAAGCCCTGCGCGTGGCGCTGGAAAAAGGAGCCGCGCCAGTAATGTTAAAAGAGCGTGTGCGTCCGGAGCGGTCATACAGAAACATTGAAATCATGCCAGAGAAGATGCAGCAGGCGGCAGAGGAAAGAGAGGTTATAAAGATGCAGGGGCAGGACAAGGAAAAATACGAAAAGCAGATAGCGGAACTTAAGCAGCTGGTAAAGGAAAAGGATAAGGAAATTGCAGACATGAGGGAAGAAATGCAGCAGCTTAAAAACAAGGTATTCAATATTCTTTTAGAGAAAGCGTGCGGCTGAATTGTCAAGCCGCAAGTACACGTCCTTAATTTAGTGGCAGAATACCGAGCTTGTGACTGACTATAGCAGTACAAGCCTATAGCGGGGCGTTGGTTCAATTCCAGCAGGGCGGTTTTGGCAGCAGGCGTGGCAGCTTGCGTAGCAGGGCTGATACTGTTTTTTGTATTTATCTGGTGGAGAGGGCAGCATACATACCCGCAGACTGATAAAGAGGCAGCAGTACAGAGGCAGCAGGCAGAGCCGCTGGTTATTGAAACACCAGAGCCAGCTACAGAGGGCAGCATAAGAGTATATGATTATGACGGCTGCTGTATTTATGCGTATTACGGAGAAATCAAGATAAACAGCGACGGCAGGGACGGAAAGCAGATTGATATTGAATGTGCGGGGTATTTAGAGGGATACCAGCAGCACGGGGTACACGAAAGCGAGGTAAGAGAGTGAAATACAAATATTACAGCACACAGCGCCCAGTATCAGCGGGAACGTATCCAAAGCCAAAGGATAACCCAGCTATGCTTATTCACAATTTCAATGAGCGGCAATACGTGACAGAGATAGGGCGGCTGGCGTGGGGATACATTGAGTATGATAAGCCGCTGGAAAATGAAGATATTGACGGCTACGAGCTTATACCAGCTGCTTTTTTTCTCATAAAGAAAGCGAGTAGAAATATGTACACATGGAAAAACGGGAACTATCAGCACGTAGGCGCAAACATTCAGAAGAGCATAAAAATAGACACTGAAACAATGGAAATCATAGAGGCGGTAGCGGGGCGCAGCTTTTCTGACAAAGTGCGGAACATGGCAGCAGAGTATGTACGGCTAAAGTGTGACGAGCTGGCGTCTAAAAAGTAATACCTATTCAGGATTAAGTAATACTTTTGCGAAAAGTGAGGGCGGCGCATGGAAGAGAACGACGAGCAACGCAGGGAGCTTATACACAAATTCTACCAGATTTACAGACCGATACAGAAGAGCTGCGGATTAAGGGAACATAGCCATTTTGATATATACGGCAATAACCTTATTGAAATCTGGGAGTATAAGGGCGAAAGAAAAGGGCGTTGTATCTGCAAAGTGAAAGAGGATACAGAAATAGCCTGCTACCAGCGGGCAATAGAAATGCTGGAAAATTACAGCGGAAAGGAAACAGTAAAGCATGAAAAAAGAGCAGGATAATAAGCCAGATTTTTTACGGGACATTAACACGGCGATTATGGAAGATTTGACGGCGGGCGGCATCAAGGACAATGCAGCAGGACTGGCAGGGGAGCTGAAAGAGATTGAAGAGGTTACGGAGCTTTGCGGGCTGCGTTTTAACGGCTATCTGGCAAAAATTGAAACGCCACGCCCACGGGGAACGCTGGACGAGGTTATAGTAGCCTTTACGGACGGAAAAGTAGACGTAGGGCAGCAGAGGGACGGGCGACCGCTTAAAGAGTTTATGACAGCAGGCAGCAAAGTTATTGTATCTGGCATAGTGCAGACGCTTAAGGACTTTGAAAGCGGTAAGGTGCTGGTATTCATTCTGGCGGACTTTGTGGGGCTGGTTAAAAATCCTATGATGCAGGACGACGTAGCGCTACGGGGAGTTATTGCGCATGAGCCTATCTATAGGACAACACCGAGGGGCAAGCGGATTACGGATATTTCCGTAATGGTAAAAAATGAGCTGACGGGTAACAAGTGCTTTGTTCCCTGCATCTGCTGGCAAGAGCAGGCGGACGAGGTAGCAGGCTGGCAGCAGGGCGACACAGTAGAGCTGCTGGGGAGATACCAGAGCCGCCAGTATGAAAAGGTTATTGATACCGACAGCGGCAGCAGGGAGCGGCGCACGGCTTATGAAATATCGGTACAGCTGATTAACAGAAAGGAGCGGGCGGCTAATGTGTGAATTTTGCGGTAATGCTGCCTGCACACTGACAAAGCAGCAAGTAATAGAGCGGGGCGCTATTCTGGAAAGCAACGCCTACGGCATTATGAGGCTGGCGATAGAAGAAAGCCCGCAGACATACAGCTTTAAGGGCGTACCAGCATTTTACAGCTTAAGTGCGCTGATACCAGACGAGGACGAGGAAAGCCCGCACGCATACTTACGCTTTATATTTGACGAGGACGAGGGAGCGGGCGAGTGCTGGGAAGAGCGGGAAGTAGAAAACCCGCTTGCATGGCAGACAGAGCGGGAATTTATAGAACGCTTTGAAAGGGCGGTACATGATAGCCAGTGAAATCTGCCGCAGCTATCACAGCGCACGGCATAAGGCGCAACAAATACAGATACTTGCAGAGCTGAACGACACAGACAGTCTGGAAATAATCAAGGCTTTAGTGCGTGGAGGGGAAAGGCTGCCAGACAGCACGGTAAATAAGCTGTTTAAGCGGCTTGACAAATTGGAAATGGAGATAAGGGAAAGAGAGCGGGAGTATAAGGCGATTGCGGCGGCACTGAAAGGAGAGGAATAGATTGAGGAAAGTATATATATGCAGCCCGTATAGGGCGGCTGACAGCGCCCAGCTGGATAGAAACATAGACTATGCGCAGGCGCTTACAAAGCAGGCGATAGAGGCGGGATTAGCGCCGATTACGCCACATTTATATATGACGCAGTGCTTAAATGAGGACAAGCCAGAGGAACGGGCGGCAGGCATGGCAGCAGGCTTAACGCTGCTGAAAAGCTGCGACTTTGTGATAGTGGGCGTTAAGTACGGGATAAGCGAGGGAATGAGCGCCGAAATAGCGGAGGCAGATGCAGCAGGCATAGAGGTAGTGAACGCAGACAAGCTGCGCTACAAATTGGAACATGACCGCAGGGCGTGGCTGGAAGAGTACGCAAAGCTGCACGCCTGCGAGTTTTGCAGGGGCAGCAGGCTACACACTTGCACAAGCTACCGTTGCCAGCAGCCCTACAGAGAGGCTTACAAGTATGCGGAGAAACTTTTTACAAGTGGATAAAGTAAAAAGCCCTCTACGGTACGGGAATACCTTAGAGGGCTAAGCTATACAGCTTTTACAACCTAAATCCAGTATATCACTGTATGGCGAAAATATCAAGCAAAATGCGGGCAAAGCGCCTGCTTTATCACTTGATAAAAGTATTAGCTTTAGGACAAGGATAGCCAAAAAGGAGTAAAAAATATGCCATACGTTGAGAGGATTACAAGGGCGGGTAAAACCATAGAGGTAGAGCGCTATTTTACGAGCAGATATAAAAAGCAGGGGATAAAGAGGGGGGATAAGGTTAAGCCCACCACAGAGCAGCAGGAGAAAATAAACACAAGGCAGGCAGAAAGAAAGCTGCGTATTCTGATAAATGCAAATTACGGATACGGTGACTATCATTTAGTGCTGGACTACATACGGAAAAAGGGAGAGCCAGAGAGAACAAAAGAGCAGATGCGCAAAGACATAGATATATTTCTAAGGGAGTGCCGCAAGGAGTATAAAAAGGCTGGGCTAGAGTTTAAATACATACACGTAATGGAGATAGGCAAGAAAGGCGCAAGGCATCATCATTTAGTCATAAATCAGATAGACACAAAGATATTGCAGCAGTGCTGGTATAAGGCGTATGAGGGGCATAACAGAGTAAAAGTATTCCCTCTGGACGATAGCGGGAACTATGCGGAGCTGGCAGCGTATTTGATTAAATACACGGATACGCACAGAAAAGCAGAGGACGGGGCGCTACAAGGCAAGCGCTGGAATTGCAGCAGGAATTTAGTAAGACCAGAGCCAGAGATACGGATAATTTCAAGCCGTGAATGGTTTAAGGCAGAGGCAAGACCGATTAAGGGCTACTACGTAGACAAGGACAGCGTAAGCAAGGGAGTACATAGCCCAGAGTATTACGGATATGGGTATTTCAGATACACGCTTGTAAAAATGGAGAAAGAGGGGGGATAAGATGCAGGCAGTAAAGGTTATAGGGATTGCGGCAGCAGTCATAGGGGCAGGGCTTTTGAGTGCGGGGCTGGCAGCAGTAGGCGCACTGGCGGTAGCCATAAAGCACGCCAGCGAGGATATGAGGAACCGGGAACGCTGGAACGATAACGACGACAGAGGGGCATAGGGAATGAGGCAGAGGCTTATATACTGGTTATTCCAGAAAGGCAAGAACTGTAAGCACTGCTGCATATGGTGTGAGTATTTCAGTATATGCAGGGCAGATGTGCTGGCGCAGAACGAAAGAGAGGAAAACCACGGAAAGGAGAGAGCGGGAACATGAGGAACTTTAGGCTGGACGACGAGAGCGGGCATCAAGAGGCGCTATTTAGCTGGGCGGCATACCAGCAAGGGCGTATGCCAGAGTTAGAGTATCTGCATCATGTACCAAACGGCGGCAAAAGGGACAAGGCGACAGCCACGGCGCTTAAGAGGCAGGGCGTTAAGGCGGGAGTGCCAGACATTGTGCTACCAGCAGTACGGGCAGGATACCACGGGCTGTACATAGAGCTTAAGGCTGGAAAGAATACCACAACGGACAATCAGAAACGCTGGTTAGAGTATCTGCGGCAGCAGGGATATTATACGGCGGTATGCTATGGCTGGCAGCCAGCGGCAGAACTGATAGAGCGGTATTTACTGCACCCAGAAGAGCTTACACAAGAGCAGGAAACAATTACAATGCGCTAGAGGCGGCGCAGAAAGAGAGGCAGAGAATGAAAACAATAAGCATTTTGAACTTAAAGGGCGGCGTAGCCAAGACCTTTACAGCGGCAAATATGGCGTATGAGCTTTACCGCAGGGGCTATAAAGTCCTGCTGCTGGATAATGACAAGCAGGGTAACTTAAGCAAGGCATACGGAAGATACGACGCAGAGAGCGTAGCGCCGATAACAAAGCTGCTTAGCGGGGAATGGTTAAACCCAGAGGAAATAATACAGCATACGGAGTATGAGGGCATAGACATTATCACGGCGAATATGTCACTTTTCGGCGCTACATGGAATTTAACCAAAGAGGAAAACGAAAACCAGACGGAGCGGTATAGCGCTTGCAAGTTATGGCACTATGATTACTGCATCATAGATAACCCGCCAGACATAGGGCTTAACGTGATAAATGCGTTGGCAATAACGGACGAGGTTATAGTACCCGTAAAGCTGGATAATTACGCTTTAGAGGGGCTGGACATTGTGGCAGAGCAGATAGAGGACGTAAAAGAGTATAACCCAGCAATTAAGCTGGCGGGCGTTCTGATTACGTCATACCAGAACACGGACGGGGAGAGCGCAGGCGTGGAGTGGCTGGAAGAGCAGGGAATATATAATATTCTGGGGATTGTAAGATATTCAAAAAAAGTAGCGGAAAATTCTTTCCTGCAAAAGCCTATCTATGAGTATAGCCCGTGCTGCGGGGCGGCGCAGGGGTACAAGAAATTTGTGACGGCATATACGGGGAAAGCGAGGTAAAGAAAATGGGAAAAGAAAACTATAGAAAAGATTATCAGATAGCAGGATATAGATTTGTTGAGTGCATATTATGCGGGAAACGTTATAATGCTGGGCGTGGTGGAAATGGTGCAGGGGTAAGGTACTGCCAAGCGTTAAAAAATGATTGGTGGGCTAGGCATATAGGGGAAGAAAGCGAAGAGAAAATACACGTACAAGAAAAAGACATAACATTGTGTGAAAAGATGAAAGCGAGGTAAAGAATATGGCAAAGTTTGGTATAAATGACATTTTGAACGCAAAGACAAAGGCAGCGGGAGCGCCAACAGCGGCAGAGGGATACAAAGAGATTTATTTAAGCCCGTATGAGGTAAAGGCGGCGCAGGAGAACACGCACCAGAGCTTAGAGAACATAGAGGAACTGGCAGACAGCTTTTTACACGTAGGGCAAGAGCAACCAACGGTTTTAGCGAGGATAAAGGGCGAGTATTTCATAATCGACGGACACAGACGCAACGCCGCTAATATTCTGAATTTGGAGCGGGGACATAAGGAGTATAAAAAAGTCCTTTACCGCTATATGGATATGAGCGAGGCTATGTATGAGCTGCGGCTGCTGGCTGGCAACGGATACACGCAGCCGCTTACGGCATATGAGAAAACAAGGTTAGTAGAGCGCACCAAAGCGGCGCTGATGCGGGCAAAGGAAGAGGACGGGCTAGAGATACAAGGAAAAATGCGGGATTTGATAGCCGCTATGCTGAATGAAAGCAGCACAAACGTAGCCAGAATGGAGAGCATAAACAATAACGCCACGCCAGAGGTAAAAGAGCAGCTTAAGAGCGGCAATATGGGCATCACTGCTGCTTATGAGGCTGCAAAGCTGCCGCCAGAAGAGCAGAAAGCTATTGCTGATAAAGTGGCAGCGGGCGAGGACATAAGGGCAAAGGAGATAGCCGCAAAGGTGGCAGAGAAAACAGCAGCCAAAGCCGCAGAGGACGCAGAGCAGGCGCAGCGGGATTATGAAAAGCAGCAGGAAGAGAGTGACAAAGAGATAGAAAAGGCAGAGCGCAAGCGGGAAGAGGCAGAGGAAAAGGCAAAAGAGGCAGAATTAGCCGCCCAGCACGCAAAGGTACTGCGGGAGTGGGTAAAGGAGAGCGTAAGCGCCGCAACGAAAGCCGCCGCAGATGCCGTGCTAAAGGTGTCCGAAACGGACACGCCGCAAAAGGACTGGAATAATACGGAGTGGGTAGTATTTACCGCAAGGGAGATTATGCAGCAGGCAGACAAGGTAAGCGAGGACGATTTATATTTACTGCATGAAATCATGTTGCGCTGCCAGACAGAGCCGCAGGACGCAGCGGGGGGGCAGAGCAGATAGCGGGACAAATGAGCATTGAGGACTACCAGAAAGGCGGGCAGTAGGCATGGACGGGCTGATAATCAAAGAAAAGTGGTTAAGGCTGATTTTAAGCGGCTTGAAAAGCTGGGAAATACGGGGCAGCAGGACAAAAAAGAGAGGCACAATATATTTAATCCAAAGCGGCAGCAGTCACATTATGGGACAAGTGGATATTGTAGACTGCATAGAGCTTACAAAAGAGAGGTACGAGAAAAACAGAGGAAAGCACTGTATAGAGGCGGGCTGGGAAAGCCTGCCTTACAGTGTTCCTTACGCATGGGTACTTGAAAATTGTGTGCAGTACCAAAAGCCGATACCGTATAAGCACCCACAAGGGGCGGTTATCTGGGTAAAAGGTATAGCACGGGAAAGAGAGGTAGAACAGCATGAAGTATAGGCAGTGGAAAAAGAATTATAAAAAACTGCATGGAGTAAACCCACCTTTAGAACTGGATAAGCGCAAGCAGCGCAGGCTTGCGAAAAAGGCAATTAAGAATATAAACCGCATAGACCTTGCATCTGTAGCCACAAGAGCGGCAGAGGCATTTACAAACGCTTTAGCGTCTTTTATGCGGGGGCTGGGCGGGGCTTTTGATACGGCAGGGACGGTATGCAGGAATGTTGCCGATAATGTGCAGCCGATAGAGATTAAGGGGCGTACATTCAGCTGGCAAGTGAGGGAATACGGCAGCAGCTTTCATGCAGTGTATGAGATAAACGCACTGGGCGGCGCTGATGAGCTTAGAGCCGTTACATATAGCCAAAAGGCAGCAGAAAAGATAGCGGAGATATTAGAGAGCGACCACTTAGAGCATATAAGGCAGACAAGCCCAGATAGGATACAGCGCAGGAATGATGCAGCAGACGGCTTACGGGCAGCAGTCATTACGGCGTATGAAAGCGGGGTGCTAAAATGAGCGAAAAAGGCAACGGCTGGATTTATGTAAATCCTTACCCAGAATACGAGGAATTATTTAAGCGTATTCTGGGTAAGGATTTAAGTTATTTACATGGCAAAAGAGCTTTATAGTTTTGGGACATTTCAGACGGTACGGGGAAACAACAGCAATGATTTTAAAAGAATTGCTAGATACAGAGGCAGCGCCATTAGATTACACAAGGCGGGGTATGAGCCATAGAGAAGATTTTTATAGACGGGAGCTTAGAGGGATACAAGAGCGTCTGGAAGATGCGGGGATAAAAACAAGGGTAGTGTTTTGGAGTGTTGAAGATAAACAGAGATACAGAGAGAGCTACAAGGGGACTTGCGAAAAGCGGGACTGTAGGCGCTGTCCGTTTCCACCGTGCAGGAAAGGAGAGAGCAGGCATGACTAATTTTTTAATGGTTATTGTAATTATGGTGCTGCTGGATATTGACGGGCGGCTGATAAAAATGAATGAAAGGCAGGGCAAGGAAGATGCAGGAAACAACGATTGAAGTAACGCCAGAGGTAGAGCAGCTGATACAGAAAGTGGCACGGGCAGCAGTAGCCGAGTACAAGAGGCAGGAAGAAAAAGAGCGCAAGCGTGATAAGTACCACAATACTTTTACGCTTATGAAATGCTACCGTGATGCCGCTTTCCATATCGAGAACGCCATAAGCGACGGCGAGCAGTTAGAGCTTAAGGGAATGACCGACGAGCAGCAGAGGACGTACTTAGAGAGCGTGAGGCGCAGCCGATTTAAAACTCTGATTATGACAGCACACATAGACAAGGCGGTAGAAGAGATAGAGCATAGGCGCAGAATGGCTGGCAGGGAAATAGAGTATAAGGCTTTTGAGCTGTATTTTATACAGGGCTGGGACTATGAGGCAATAGCAGAGAAACTGGGGACGGGGAAGAACACGCCGAGGCGCTGGGTAACTGGCATAATCAATGAGTTGTCGGTACTGTTATGGGGCATAGACGAGGATAAGCTAAAATAGCAGGCTGGCAGCAGGCGTGGTAATACCGTGGTAAAAACGTGGTGTTTACATGGGAATTTGAAAGCTGTATAATGGTAACATGAAAAGAGTAGGCGATAGCTTAGCCGTGATGCGGCAGCAGTAGCCTACTCTTTTTTGTTTTCATTCTTTAGCCTCTACCCAGCGCATGAAACTTAGGGCGCTGGGAATACAAAGGGAAAGGAGCGGGGACAGTATGAAAGCATGGGCTAAGAGTTTCTATCTATCGGCGGCATGGGAGAATACCAGAGCCGCTTACTTAATGTCACAAGATTATATATGCGAGCGCTGCGGAGAGCCTGCAAAGGTGGCACACCACAAGCGCTACATAACACGGGCAAACATTAACGACGCAAACATAACGCTTAACTGGGATAACCTAGAGGCGCTATGCCAAGACTGCCATAATAAAGAGCATCATAAGCGAGCGCCAAAGCTGCGGTATGGTTTTGACGCAGACGGGCGCATAGTCCCCCCTATTCAGAAAAATAATTAAAGGGGGAAAATACCGAGGGGGATACCCTAAAATTACCCTACGGGCGTGCGCATACGTGGTGTAGGGGGTGTGGTGGGGCGCAGGAGAGGAAAGCGGGGTAAAAGGAATGGCGACAAAGACAGAAAAGACAAAAGAACAGCGTATCAAGTCCGAGAAGAGCAGGCTTAAGAAGATTTTCAAGGACTTAGACGAGAATAAGAAAAACTTAGTAACGCCGCTGATAGAAAAGGCTGCATTTATGGGCGTGGAGCTGGACGACTTGCAGGAAACCATAGAGCAGGACGGATGGACGAGCGAGTATAAGAACGGCGAGAACCAGTACGGGACAAAGAAAAGCCCAGAGGCAGACACGTACATAGCGCTAAGCAAGAATTATGCAGCAGTCATTAAGCAGCTGACCGATTTAGTACCAGCTGCGAAACGGAAGAAAAGCAGGCTAGAGGCGCTGCGGGAAGAGTAAGCGCAGATGCCGTACAGAAACTATATCTATGAGTACCACGCTAAGATTACAAGCGGCGAAATTGTAGCGGGAAAATGGATAAAGGCAATCTATAAAATCATTGTGGACGGGCTGGAAAAGCAGGAGTATTTTTTCAATGCAAAGGCGGCAAACAAGGCTATAAAATTCATAGAGAACTTTTGCCACCACAGCAAGGGGCGCAATGATTTAATCAAGTTGGAGCTATGGCAGAAAGCCATAGTTTCTATCATTTTTGGCATACAGGACGCAGAAAAAACACGCATTTTCCGTGAGATTTTTATAGTAATCGGCAGAAAAAATGGAAAATCTTTGTTTGCGTCTGCGATTATTGCATACATGGTATACCTAGAGCCAGAGTACGGGCAGGAAATCTATTGCTTAGCGCCAAAGTTAGACCAAGCGACGCTTGTATATGACGGATTTTATAAAATGGTGCAGGCAGAGGACGAGCTAAACGAGCTGGCGAAAAAGCGGCGCAGCGATATTTACTACGAGGAAACAAACAGCTTTGTAAAGCCTATCGCATTTAACGCCAAGAAGTCTGACGGCTTTAACCCGCAGCTGGTAGTATGTGACGAAATGGCGGCATGGAGCGGCGACGCAGGACTAAAGCAGTATGAGGTTATGAAGTCTGCTTTAGGCGCACGCCGCCAGCCTATGATTCTGTCTATCAGTACCGCAGGCTACATAAACGACAGTATTTATGATGAGCTGATGAAACGCAGCACCAGCTTTTTAAAGGGCAACAGCAAGGAAAGGCGGCTTTTGCCGTTCTTATACATGATAGACGACGTGGAAAAGTGGAACGATATAGAAGAGCTTAAGAAAGCTAACCCTAACATGGGTGTATCTGTACCAGAGAGCTTTTTCATGGACGAGATAGCGGTAGCAGAAAACAGCTTAAGCAAGCGGGCAGAGTTTTTAACAAAATACTGCAATATCAAGCAGAACAGCTCTATAGCGTGGCTGGAATATGCGACGGTGGACGGCGCAGGCATTGAAAAGACCTTAGAGGACTTTAGGGACTGCTACGCCGTGGGCGGCATAGACTTAAGCCAGACAACGGACTTGACCGCAGCCAGCGTGGTAATTGAAAGGGACGGCGTGCTTTATGCGTTCACTCAATTCTTTATGCCACGGGGCAGGGTGGAAACCTTGCAGGCTACGGACGGCGTGCCGTATGACATTTTTGTTAAAAAGGGGCTGATAACCTTAAGCGGCGACAACTACGTAGACTACCACGACGTATACGCATGGTTTACGGGGCTGGTGGAGAAATACGGCATTTACATACTCAAAATAGGGTATGACCGATACATGGCAAAATATTTGATTGAGGAATTGAAAGACTACGGATTCCAGACAGACGACGTGCATCAAGGGGAGAACTTAACGCCAGTCATACGGGAATTTGAGGGCATCATAAAAGACGGCAATTTTAAGATTGCAGACAACAATTTACTAAAGACACATTTCTTGAATGTTGCGCTTAAGCACAACATGGAAACAAGGAAATTCAGACCGATAAAGATAGAGCAGCGGGCGCATATCGACGGCTTTGTATCCGTCATAGACGCTATGACGGTACGGCAGAAATACTGGGAAGAGTGCGGCGAGCTGCTTAAAAACGCCGCATAGAAAGGAGAGTGGACGGTATCAAATTCTTAGATTATCTTTTTCACAAAAAAGAATTAAAAGCACTGGGAAATTATTTCAAGATGCTTAACGGGTACAGCCCTACATTTACCAGCTATAGCGGCGGCGTATATGAAATGGACTTAACCAGAACGGCAATAAACAGCTTTGCAACGCATTGCAGCAAGCTAAAGCCAGAGATAGAGGGCAGCGCATTAAAGCGGCTGGAAAAGACGCTACAGTACAAACCTAACTATTTCATGGATACTACAAAATTCATAAAAAGGCTGGCGACCTATGTAGCGGTGGAACACACCGCTTTTATTGTGCCTATCGAGGACGAGAACGGGACGCTTTGCGGCTGGTATCCATTGCGAGCGGAACGGTGCGAGGTAAGGGAAGTAAACGGCGGCATATATCTACGCTATCTTTTTGCAAATGGCGAGTATGGCGCTATTGAATTTGAAAAGGTGGGGATACTGACAGACTTTGAATATAAAGACGACCTTTTCGGAGAGGACAACAGCACGCTACAGCCAACAATGCAGCTGATACATACGCAGAATGAGGGCATTATAAATGCCGTCAAAAATTCTGCAAATATACGTTTTCTGGCAAAGGTGGCAAATATGCTGAAGCCAGAGGACATAAAAAAAGAGCGGCAGAGGTTTACAGAGGAAAACTTAAGCGCAGAGAATGACAGTGGCATGATTATTTACGACAATAAATTCAGCGAGCTTAAGCAAGTGGAAAGCAAGCCATACACGCCAAACGCTTTGCAGATGCAGCTTATACAAGACAATGTATGTACGCATTTTGGTACAAACATGGATATTCTGCAAAACAAATTCAATGAGGAAACGTGGAACGCCTACTATGAGGGAAAGATAGAACAGTTTGCAATACAGCTATCGCTTGTAATGACAAACATGAGCTTTACCGAGAGGGAGAGGGCGTGCGGTAACGCTATTACGTTTTCGGCTAACCGCCTGCAATATGCCAGCAACGCAACAAAGCTGCAAGTAAGCACACAGCTTTTTGACCGTGCATTATTGAACCGTAACGGCGTGATGGATATATGGAACATGGCACACGTTGAGGACGGCGACAAGTATTATATCCGCAAGGAATACACGGAAGTAAGCCAGCTGGGTAAGGGAGAGGAAAAGCCGCAGATAATCATACAGCAGATGCCGCAGGAGAGTGGCAAGGGACAGCAGGCGGGAGAGCCAGCAGGGGACGGACAGACGCAGGAAACACAGACAGAGCCGCCGCAGGACGGCAGCGGGCAGAAAGAGGGTGTAAAAGATGCCGATTAAGAAAGAACGGGAATATAGGACGCTGGCAGCACCGCTGACCGCTGGGGCTGCCGAAAAGCGGATACAGACGGATTTTTACGTAGAGGGCTACGCCACTACGTTTAACGTGCCGTATCTGCTTTATGAGTTTGAGGACGGCACAAAATACTACGAAAGAATAGACGCACACGCACTGGACGGCGCAGACATGAGCGACGTTATCATGCAGTACGACCATGAGGGCAGGGTATT
The DNA here is from genome assembly GCA_910585295.1 of uncultured Lachnospiraceae bacterium. GTDB lineage: Bacteria > Bacillota > Clostridia > Lachnospirales > Lachnospiraceae > Petralouisia. The sequence goes on from CAJUDE010000030.1 coordinate 175,925, forward strand.
TGCCAGACAGTCAAACAAAACGCTTATCTTAGAGCCAGACACAAAGGGGCTTATGATAGCAGCTGATTTAGGCAGGACAGACTTAGCCCGTGGGCTGTACCAAGACATAGAGGCGGGCATGATAACTAAAATGTCATGGGCTTTTACAGTGGCAGAGGAAAGCTACGAAAGAGCCACGCACACCAGAACAATATTAAAAATCAAAAAGGTTTATGACGTATCCGCAGTTAGCATACCAGCAAACGGCGATACGGAAATAAGCGCCCGTGCTTTTGCGCATAGGAGTTATGAGCAGGAGCGGCAGGAGTTGCTACAGAGGCGTATAAACTTACTAAAGATTATGGCAAGCCTATAGGAAAATCAAAACAAGAAAAGGAGAGCAGAAACAATGAGATTGAAAGAGATTGAGGCGAGGTTAGCCCAGATTAAGCAGGAGCTTACTACAAGGGCAGCAGAACTGACGGCGGCAGAAATTGAGGCGCTGGAAAAAGAGGTAGAGGCATTGCAGGAAGAGCGGGCGGCATTGCAGGCGGCAGCGGAAAGGCGCAGCGCCTTACTTGCCAGAATTGCGGCAGGCGAACCCGTAGGCGACGAGGGAGAGGGCGGCGGCACGCAGCCCACGTTACTTAGGAGCTTTGCAGGGGCAGGCGGGACACAGCCGCAGGCGAAAGAGCCAGAGGACAGATACGACACGGTAGCATACAGAAAAGCATTTATGAATTATGTATGCAGGGGTGCGGCTATCCCCGCAGAGTTTAGGGATGCGGAAACGACCACGACGGCAGACAGCGGGGCGGTTATTCCTACGTCCATTATGAATGAAATCATTCAGAAGTTGGAGAGCTACGGCAGTATCTATGCACAGGTGCGCAAAATCAATGTGCAGGGCGGTGTAGCAATCCCTATCGCTGACTTAAAGCCTACGGCGCACTGGATTACAGAGGAAAAGACCAGCGACGACCAGAAAGCCAGCGCCAAAAATTCCGTGACATTCAACTACTACGGCTTAGAGTGCAAGATTTCCCAGAGCATCTTAGCAAACGTGGTTACGCTGAAAATGTTCACGGATTTATTTATCCCTATGGCGACAGAGGCAATGGTTAAGGCTATTGAGATTGCCATTTTCAACGGCACGGGCGAGGGGCAGCCGCTGGGCGTTCTGAAAGATACAAGAGTGCTGGCAGTGGTGGAGCTGACAGAAGAGGAATACGCAAGCTGGAAAGGCTGGCACAAGGTAAAGGGCAAGATTAAGAAAGCCTACAGAAACGGCAGCTTTATTATGAACCAGTCCACTTTTGACGTTGGCATTGACGGCATGGAAGATAAGAACGGGCAGCCGATAGGACGCACGAACTACGGCATCAACGGAGAGGAAAGCTACCGCTTTATGGGTAAGACGGTGGAAACGGTAGAGGACGAGATTTTACCGAGCTGGGACGACGCAACAGTGGGCGACGTGTTCGCAGTGTTTATGAAACTGTCCGACTATGTGATTAACACCAACATGGAAATGCAGGTAACAAAGTGGACTGACCACGACAACAACAAGATTAAGAATAAGTGCTTAATGGTGGTGGACGGCAAGGCGGCAGACACAAACGGCATTATTCTTATCAAAAAGGCAATCAAGGCAGTGTAATAAAAATACGGCAGCTGGCGTGCCTGCGCTGGCTGCCAGAAATGAGGTAAAGGGCATGAAAGGACATTTAGACGCAGAGCAGCTGAAAAGCATGGATTATAAGAGCTTGCAGGCTTTGGCAAAGGATATGGGCGTAAGCGCTGCTGGAAAGGCAGAGGATATTATAGCCAGAATTGCAGCAGTAGAGGTGGACGTACCAGAGGGAGAGCTTACAGAAGAGGAAAAGGCACTTTTTGAGGAAGAGGCGGCACGGCAGGAAGAGGAACGGGCAGCAGGCGGGCAGACAGTGGAAGAGGCAGAGGACACCGCAGGAGAGCCGCAGACGGGGCAGGAAACGACGGAAGAGGGCGCAGCAGAGGAAAATACCAAAGATGCCAAAAAGCCGCAGGAAGAGGCAGGAAAGGCGGCAGGGATGGTAAAGGTAAAAGCCGTCACAAGGTTTTTAGACAAGCAGCTTAACCAGATTAAGGACGCAGGAGAGGCTTACAGCGTAAGCGGGGAACGTGCGGCAGAGCTGGTGGCAGCAGGCGTGGCAGAGATTGTGGGATAACCAGAAAGAGGGTGCAGCGCATGGCGGCAGATGCCACAACATTAACAGAGAAAATGCGGGCGGCGCTGCGTATCAGCAGCACCAGCGAGAAAATAACGGCAGAAATAGAGGACTGTATAGCCGCCTGCAAAGCTGACCTTGCAAATGACGGGGTAAAAGCCATAGACGAGGGCGACGCACTGATTATAAGGGCGGTAACGCTTTACTGCAAGGCAGAATTTGGCTACAACGACAAAGCGGAGAAGTTTAGGCAGTCATACGACACGCTGAAAATGCGGCTTGCCTTGTCGCAGGAGTACAACACAGCGCCGCCAGTGTCCGAAACGGACACCGAGGGCGCAGAAAGCGGGGCATGATATGGCAGCATGGGCAGACGAGCTTACACTTATCAGCCAGCAGCCGCCAGACGAGCGGGTAAATGCTGGCGGCTTTGAGAATGAGCAGCAGGAGAGCGCCCGTACTGTTTTCTGTAACAAGAAAAAAGTAGGCTACAGCGAGTATTTTAAGAGCCAGCAGACGGGCAAAGTGGTAGAGGCAAAATGCGAGGTACATAAGGCAGACTATGAGGGCGAGGACACCGTAGAAATGGACGGGCGGCGCTTTTTCGTGCTTAAGACCTACGACATAGACGACGATACCATAGAGCTTACGCTAACTGATTTGCGGCATAAGGACAGCGGGGAATAAAAACGGCGGTTTTCCCGCCGTTAAAATTATTCATTATTTAATTTTCGGTATTTCAATGTGATTTTGCAACCATAAGAAATAGCATAACCGTTTTCGTTACGACCACCGCCATATACATTAATACCGCATATTCCCTCATAGCGTGCATCATTATCAATTATAAACTGCACATAATCGGCAGGGATATTGCCTATTTGCATATTGTTAGCATAAACGCCGAAAGCGGGCTTTCCGTCAAATTCATACTCACGCAGACCAAGCTCAACGTATTCGTCAAAAGGTTTGTCGTTAAAATGTATTTTGCGTAAAATAGTTTGCCGTGTGGGTCCCTTTTCGTTTTTGAATGTAACACCAGCTACTTTTATTTCCAGATATTCAAATTGTTTTGATAAGTCTGGCGCATCTGAAACAGTAGCAGATTGGATAGCCGCCGTTTTATCTTCACTTGTGGAAACGGGCGAAATAGTGGGGGCTGTTTCTGCAATATGTGGCGCAGGGATATTGGGTACTGGTACTGCGGCGGGCGTTTCTACTGTATTGGGATTTACCGTATTATCCTGCAAGGGACGAGGAACAGAACTTTTGTTCGCAGGGGGGGTAAAACGGTTTGGAGCTTGTGGCGTTTCGCTACTTGTTTCTACTACTGGTTTAGCGGAACGGAAAGCCAGAAATGCAAAAACGCCGCAGATAACAAGGCAGCCAACGCCGCCAGAAACAAGACCGCCCGCAAATCCACTAAAAGCGGATAAAAGGAATAGGACGGCAAGGCAGGAAAAGACTATAGTTTTCTTTTTCATATAAAACACAACCTTTCTATCGTTTTAAAGAAAATTATAGAACAATGTCGATTTAAAATCAACAGAAAGGGGGCAAATAAAATGGCAGAGTTTACTACGGTAGGGCTGGAAGAGGTAGAAAAAGCGTTTTTGAGAATGGAAGAGGCAGCAGTTACAGCAGTCCCTAAAATGCTTAAGGCGGGTGCAGACGTACTGGTAGAGGCACAAAGGGCAGAGGCGCTGGCTATGGGATTAAATGAAACGGGCGGCTTTGTGAAATCAATCAAAGCAACTGCCGTAAAGGGAAACGATACCGAGAAATATGTAGACGTTTACCCGCAGGGCAGGGCAAAACATGGAAACGACAGAAAAGGCGACAAAAGCAACGTGCGCAATGCTACTATCGGATTTGTAGCAGAATACGGGACGAGCAGCCAGCAGGCACGACCATATATGACCGTTGCAAACGAAAAGGCACATGAAAAAGTAATAGACGCAGAGCTGGAAGTATGGGAGCGTGAGCAGGGAAAATGAGCAGCATAAAAGAGATTTTAGAGAGCGCAGGGCTGCCAGCACAGCGGGGCGTATATACTGGCAGATGCAAGCCGAAAGCCTATTATACTTTCCTGCGGATAAATGGCGGCGCTGCCGTAAATGCAGACGACACAGAGAGCGAAAGCAAGGAAATGTATAGGGTAACGCTTTTCCATAAAGGCGACTATGAGGCACAGCTTAACAAAACTCTGGAAGTGTTGCGGGAGGCAGACGTTTATATTAACAGCGTTGATACAGAGAACTACGAAACAGAAACGGGGTACTGGTTAGTGCCTATCACAATCGAAATATTAAAGGAGTGACAAGACAATGACACTGGGATTAAGAGATTTATTTTATGCAGTATGCACAGAGGCAGACGGCGCAGAAACCTACGGAACGCCTAAGAAAATGGCAGAGGCTATGACGGCTGACTTATCCGTAAAGACGGCAGACGGCAGCTTATACGCAGATGATACGTTGAGTGAAAGCGTATCCGAGTTTGCCAGCGGCACGCTTAAGCTGGGCGTAAAAGACCTTACGCCAGAAGTGCTGGCAGAGGTACTGGGGCAGGAAGTAGACCAGAATAACGTAGTATGGGCTGGAAAAGACGACGAGCCGCCGTATGTGGCTATCGGTTTTAGGGCAAAGAAAACGGGCGGGCGTTTCCGCTACGTCTGGCTGCTTAAGGCTAAGTTTAAAGTACCGTCTGAAAAGTACGAAACAAAGGGCGAAAGCATCAAGTTTAACACGCCAGACATTGAGGCGGATTTTACCGCAAGGAAAAAAGACGGACGCTGGAAAGCCGACTTTGTAGGCACAGAGAACAGCGACGCAGCTAAAACATGGTTTACGGAAGTGCCAGAACCAGCAGAAACGATACCCACAGTATAAAACAGAATAAAAGGGAAAGGAGAAAAGGCGCAGCGCATGGCTGCGCCTTAATTTGTTGATATGAGCGCAATTAAAGACGGCGGCTATACAGTAACGCTGAAAGGGAAAGAGTACAGACTTCTTTTTACCCTTAACGCACTGGACGAAATTCAAACGAAATTCGGCGGCTATGACAAGCTGGGCGAGGCTTTTAACCAGAGTAACCCAGACTGGGTAAAGGATACAAAATGGCTGCTTACAATGCTTATCAATGAGGGGCTTTTAGAAGAGGACGAGAACGCCCAGCTTTTCACAGAGCAGCAGATAGGCAGGCTGATACATATGGGAAATCTGGCAGAGGTACAGCGGGCTATTTTTGCGTCGTTTGCAGCAGGCACAGCAGGCGACGGAGAGGGCAGCAGAGATACCGAAACAGAGGACGACGAAGAGGCGGGGGAAATGAAAGCCGTGCAGGAAAGTTAGACACTGCACGGCTTTTGTATATCGCTATGGTGCTGCTGGGGTATAGGGAGCGTGAGGCGTGGAGAAAAACGCCGTACCAGATTGTAACCCTATTCGGATACCACAAGGAATATAACCCGCACATTTTTAGGCAGGAGCGGGCAGCAGTACCGCAGGCGGCAGAGGGACTGGACGACATTGACATAGCGTTAGGGGGATTGTAACAAATGGCTGACAGAAATGTAAATATGACAACCAGAGTAGGTATAAGCGGTGAAAAAGAATATAAAGAAGCCTGCAAAGATATAAACAAAAACCTTGCGCTACTCAATTCGGAAATGAAACTTGTAACGGCTGAATACAAGGATAATGCAGACAGCATTGAGGCGCTAAAGGCTAAGCAGGAGATTTTACAAAAGACATATGACGAGCAGGCTAAGAAAGTTGAGGCGGCTAAAAAAGTATTACAAGAATACCAAAACGCTGAAAATCAAAATGCTGATGCAATCCAAAAAGCACAGAAAGAGTTAAATTACCAAAGAGCAGCTTTAGAAAATACAAATAATGCTTTAAAAGAAAATGCAAGACAGCAGCAGGAGGCAGAAAAAGCAACCAGCGCAGCAGCATTAGCCCAAAAGCAATATGAAGAACATTGCAAACAGATAAATGAAAATATAACACAGCTATCGTCTGAATTAAAGGTGGTGGCAGCGGAGTACAAAGGAAATGAAACCAGCGTAGAGGCATTAGGGAAAAAGCAGGAAATTTTAGCAAAAATCTTTAATGAGCAGGGAATAAAGCTGAATGAAACCGAAGAGGCACTAAGAAAATGCAAGGAAGAAAACGGGGAATACAGCGAAGAGGCAAGAAAGCTAGAAACAGAGCTTAATAACCAACGGGCTACGCTGCTGGACGCAGAGGCAGCTTTACAAGCTGTAGAAAATGAATTATCAGAGGGCGTGCAGGCACAGCGCCAGTATGAGGCGGCTTGCCAGGGGATAGATAAAAATTTATCCCTTTTGGGCGCAGAATTGCAGGAAGTAAATGCAAAATACAAGACGAATGAGAACAGCGCAAAAGCCGTGGCTGAAAAGCAGGAAGTTCTTAAAAGGACGTATGACGAGCAGGCAAAAAAGGTAGCGGAAACAGAAAGAGCCTATGAAAGCATGGTAAGGCAGTACGGGGAAACCAGCAGCGAGGCTAAAGAGCTTGAAACACAGCTGCACAATGAAAGAGCCGCCTTATATGACGTAGAAAACCAGCTTGCAGAAACCGAGCAGGGGCATAGCGGGCTAGCGTCTGCTATGGGAAATCTGGGCGGCATTATGGCGAAAGGCATAGCGGCAGTGGGGGCGGCTGCGGCTGCAATCGGTACGGCGGTAGTGGCGGGGCTGGGCTATGCCGTAAGCCAAGCGGACGAGGCAAAGGGCGCTTTAAATGATTTCTGCGCAGCCACGGGGACGGCTACAGAGGACGCAGGGCAGTACAAGCAGGTTATGGAGAACATCTATAACGCTAATTTTGGCGAAGGCTTTGAGGACATAGCGGCAGCTATGGCAGAGGTACGGCAGCAGGCAGGCGACTTAGGGGCAGACGAGCTGGAAAAAATGACGACCAACGCATTAGCGCTGCGGGATACGTTTGACTTTGACGTAGCGGAAAGCACCAGAGCCGCAACGCAGCTTATGGAAAAATTCGGCGTATCCTCTGACGAGGCATATAACCTTATTGCGCAGGGCGCACAGAACGGGCTTAACAAGAACGGGGATTTGCTGGACGTTATCAACGAATACAGTAACCAGTATTCGCAGGCAGGGCTAAGCGCAGAGGATATGTTTAACTCTATCGCTAATGGCGCTGCTACTGGCGTTTGGAGCATAGACAAGATGGGCGACGCTTTTAAGGAGTTTAGTATCCGCATGAATGACGGGACGGCAAACGAATACCTTACAAGTCTGGGGCTTAACGCAGACGAAGTGGTAGGGAAATTCCAAAAAGGCGGCGACAGTGCAAAAGAGGCTATGAGCCAAGTAAGCGAGGCGCTTAAGAACTGCGACGACAAGAGCCTACAGTATACGGCGGGCGTGGGCTTAATGGGTACTATGTGGGAAGATATGGGCGCTGATGCCTGCACGTCGCTTATGGACGTTGAGGGGCAGATAAGCAAGACCACGGACGCTATGGGGAAGATTAACGCCGTAAAATATGACACATTTTCAGAGGCTATGCAGGGCGCAGGCAGGATACTACAGACCAGCTTTATCATGCCGATAGGCGAGCAGGCGCTACCGATTTTCAGCCAGTTTGCAAACGAGCTGGCGCAGGGTGCGGCAGAGGCGGGCGGCGATATGGGGAAACTGGCGCAGAGCTTTGGCGACGCACTAAGCAATATGGTAAACGGGCTGGCAGAAATGCTGCCGCAGATTACCAGCTTTGCCGTAGAGCTTGTAAACGGGCTTGTAGACGGCATTGTAGAGAGTGCGCCAGCAATCGTGCAGGCGGGCGTAGGAATGATTACGGGGCTTGTGGACGGCATTGTAGAGGCGATACCGACACTGGCAGAGAGCGCAACGGAGATAATAACCACTCTGATTAACGGCATTGTGGAGCTGATACCGTCGCTGGCAGAGGGCGCAGTACAGATTATTGCGGGGCTGGCAAAAGGGCTGGGCGAGGCGCTGCCAGAGCTGATACCAAGCGTAGTAGATGCAGTGCTTACCATAGTGGATACGCTGATAAACAACGTGCCTATGCTGATAGATGCAGCCTTGCAGCTTGTCACGGGGCTTGCAGACGGGATTATAGCGGCGCTGCCAGTCATCATAGAGAAACTGCCGCAGATTATAACCAGCATAATAAATGCACTGGTAGAGGGCATACCGCTTATTTTGGAGAGCGCAGGCGACATTATAGTAGCGCTTGTGGACGGCATTATAGATGCAATTCCGCTGCTTATAGCGGCAGTACCGCAGATTATTGTAGCCATTGCAGAGGGGCTTATAACGGGGCTGCCTAAAATTGTGGCGGCAGCGGGGCAGCTTGTGACGACGATTTTAAACAAGCTAAAGGAACTGCCAACACAGATACCGCAGGCGATAGCGGCGGGCGTGGAAAAAATAGCCGAGTGGGGCGCAAGCATGAAAGAAAAGGGCGGCACTGTCATTACAGAGTTTGTAACAAAGGTTATAGACGTTGTAAAGGAGCTGCCGCAGAAAATCTGGAACGGTATAGTAGATGCCGTTACCAGAGTAGCCACATGGGGCTTGAATATGCAGGAAAAGGCGAAAGAGGTAATGAACACAATGCTTACAAACATTGTAACCATTGTGAAAGAAACGCCGCAGAAAGTCTGGAACTGCATAGTAGATGCCGTAAATAAAGTAGCCACATGGGGCTTGAATATGCAGACCAAAGCGAAAGAAGTAATGAACACAATGCTTACAAACATTGTGAC
>CAJUDE010000031.1 GCA_910585295.1 uncultured Lachnospiraceae bacterium
ACACGGTATTGTGAAGTGTAGGTACAGTGTACCACATCTGCCCTTAAACTTCAACGCTTTAAAGCGATAATTCTTCCGCTGCCTGTTATTCCCCGTTGTCATCACCCCAATTCTCATCATAAAATCCATATCCCTGTGCGCTGCGCCGAAAAATATCTGTAAGCGTTGCAAGCAAATCCCGCCCGTCTTTTCGGAAATGGGCGTTGACGGTGTATTCCTTGCCGCCGATTTTCTCGGTAAAGCTCATCGGCTCTGGGATGCGGACAAGGGGCGTGACGTTCTGGACAGGCGGCAGAGGGGGATATATCTTATCGGGATTTACCATAGGCGCGTCCTTGTATTCCTCCATAATCTCCTGTATTTCTTTCTCGGACAGCCTGCTCATCGCAATGATTCCTCCCTCCTGCGGTCTGTTTTAATTGGCTGTTTCTGCCGATTTAACCGCTGATTTTCAATCGTGTCGTGGATTTGGTTTAAGCAGTCATCAATGTGGGCAGAGCGTTTTTCAATCTCGTCTGCATATTTCAGACGTTTCCTAAACTCTGTTATCTGCTCCGTCACGCCCTGTTTTTCTTCCCGAATTTTTTCTTTTTCGGCTGGTGTGGCACGGCGTACCTTGTTCCGCAAATGCTGTCGGTAGTCAATCAGTTTATTCATTTCGGTCTGGTTTTTCTCCCTGTCGGCGTGTAAGTCGGAGAGGGTTGAGATGTTATGCTTTGACATATACCGTACCTGTGCGGTAATCTCGTCCAGTTTCCGCAATTCTTCTTTCATCAGCGGGCTTGTCGGCTTGTAGTCCGTGCCTTTGGGGAATATCCCTAACTGATAGCACCAGTAGTAATATAACGCTAAAATCCCTGTGGTTTTCTGATGCGGTTTCCATGCGTTTTTATACTGCTCTGGCATATGGGGAGAGTAGGAAATCCTTGCTTTGTAATTTCCATATCGGGAAGCCCCGCCTAAACATGACCGTATGAAATCGGGCCTCAGCCGTTCGTCAAGGGTGTCTAACCTTGTGAAGTGTTTATACTGCGGCAGCTTCATTTTCCAATGGCTGCCCGAAAAATCAATTTCATATCCCTTGTCGGCAAGGTATTTCATCATGTGCTGTAAATCCCTGCTCCCGTTGATTGCCTCCTTTAAATCCTCCCGATAAACATTGTATCTTGTTGGCTTTCCATCCTTTTCATCCAGATAAAGCGGTCTTGACGGGGCTTTCTTCGGATGCTCTATGACTGACAATCCGTACTCAAAACACAATCGGTCGGACACTTCCCTTAACCGTTTCTGCTCCGATTTTGAGTAATTATATTTGCTCCCGTCCAAATAGGAAACGGAGTTAAAGCAGAAATGATTGTGCAGATGTCCTTTGTCAAGGTGGGTGGCAACGATTATCTGGTATTTATCACCCCACATTTCCCTTGCCAATTTCAATCCGATTTCGTGGCATTGTTCGGGCGTTACCTCGTCTGGCTTGAAGCTCTGGTAGCCGTGCCATGCGATATACCCACCTGTCTTTTGGTACTGTTCCTTCGTCAAAATCATCTGCTGTAATGCTGTTTCTTTCAGACAGTTGATTGCGGAAACATACTCGCCCTCATTTGTTTTTTGAGGGTTCTTCACATAGGAGAACACGTCAAAGAAGTCCTGCATTTCCCGATTCGGCACGGTCTTTTCTGGGTTTTCTATATAGTCAATCACGTCTTTTATGCTCCCTTTGACATGCCATAGGCTCGTTACCGCCATGTCATACTGCCCCCTGTTCTGTCAATTCTTCTACGCTAAACCGCTGCGGGAGAGTTGTTTTCTGTTGCAGTTCTAAGATAAAATCCTCAATCTCCATACAGGTATCAGCGGCGGCAGGGTAATAAGGAACACACTTTTTGAAAGCGTCATGCACCTCATAGAGCTTGTTTAACAGCTCCCAAAACTCGGTTTTAGGCTTTGGCTGCGGGGCGTTTCCTTTGCATAACTGGCGCATAAATTCGGCGGAGGACAGACCGCAAGCGGTGGCGAACTGCTTTAACTTTTCATGTTCTTCCTCGTTCAGTCGGACGGTAATCGGGACATTCCGCACGTCCTTTTCTGATTTTTCTCTGCTCATTTTCCTCAATCCTCCAGTCTTATTTTTCTTTCTTCGGGGTAAACAGGGGCTGTCCACTGAGTGAAGTCCACACGCCTTTAGGCTGTGGATTAGATTGTGGCTGAAACAATCCGATGCTCGCTATCTCTGTGGACAACGCCGCAGAGCATTTTTCTGTGCAGCGACATTCTTAATGCCTGTTTTACCCGCCGAAAAGAAAATCCTATGTCCCTGCACCTCCGTTCTGGATTTAATTTCTTGACCTTTGGATAAATGAAAAAGCCGCTACACTGCACCACGAATGACAGGAGAGATTTCTCCTGCTCGGATTCGCAATGCTATGTAACGGCTTTGGGATTCAAAACCATGATTCCATACACCAGCCGAAAACAGAAGTTTATTTTCGGCGGCGGTCAGCTTTGTCTGCTGGCTGACATTCCATTCTATAATCTATGCGCTTATTTCATTTTCAATCTTTCAATTCTCTCATGGGTATTTCAGAATACCATAGCGGCTGTACCCATGTCAAGAATTTGGGCAAAATTTTTTAGTATTCCCTGTGGAGAAACTTTTTATACATCCGTTTTTAAAATTGGGCGGGGGAATTTTATCCCTCACCCAATAGTCCATAGGAAAGCAAAAAACATTAGATATCTTACATAAATAGCTCCTGTCGTTAAACTGACAATTGGTGCAATCTCTTTTGTGGAATAGCCCTGCATTTTCATGAAGACATTGAAAAAGTCTTTTTATGTGGAAATCCAACAAAATATATTGTGGTATGAGTTTTGAAGATAAGAAAAATATTGTAGTGAATTTTTACGTTTATCTACTTTTTCAGTGACCTCATTTTCAGCAGGAGAATGAACAGGGATGCTTGTCCACTGTAAGCAACGTCTGATACGGTGTTTCATCCTCAATCTCATCTAGTAAATCCGCAACAGTATTCCATTCTGCTTGCTGTTTGGTGTCTGTCATTCCTTTGAGGTATTTTCTGAAGTTGTTTGTCCATTGCTAAAACCGCCTGTTGGAATTAAAGGCAGCTCTGTCATCTATGCGGATTTGCTCAATGGAAACTTCATCAACACCACACCCTTGCAGCACCTTTTCCCCAGCTTCTTTCCTGGTACGCCATTTCCTGTTCCCACTGATGCCGAAAGAATTGATAGAACTGCCATAGATTTCAGAAGTTTGTTCTACAATCAATCAAACATCTTCATCAGGTTGTGTGAAAATTTCTTGAATAGTAGCGTCAAATGACTTTTTAGAGTATCTTGAGGATTGACAAATTGCTATTACACTGATAACAATAACTGCCAAAATCACTGCAACACCTATTATCATTATTTTTTCTTTTTCATACTGTATCTCATCGTAACCTGATGTTTCTTAAACCCTAATCTTGCTAACGGCAGCATAATCACTGTTAAAAAGTATAACAAGATAGCCCTTACGGTGAGCATGTTCAAAACCAAACTGCCAAATTGATTTACAGTGGAATATGGTGGTATATTGTATCTAGCAGTGGGCAAGAGTATGTTTTTTGATGATGAAGGACTTAAAAGAAAAGGACGCATTTATGGCTTTGGAATTATAGAACTTTGGGAAAATTGTATACTGAACAATATTATAAAAAATGCAATACATCTATGATAAAGGTATTGCATTTTGATGTATTATTGCTTATAATAAGATATCGGATTTGAGTTGAAAATCTTAACTAGGAAGGAAATGAAAGTGGGTGCAAGTCTAAAGAAAGGCAAACAGAATATTGAGATGATTCTTTTGAGTATACTGATGGATGGCGATTATTATGGCTATCAGCTTACACAATTGATTAACGGATATTCAAAGAATTTAATTGAAATACCAGAAAGTTCCCTATATCCAGCACTTTATCGCTTGTTGGAAAAGGGATATGTAAGTGATAAAAAAGTAAAGATAAAGATTAGACAGCAAAGGATTTATTACCATATCGAATCGGCGGGCTATGAATATTATCAAACTTTACTGGATGAGTACAATCGGCTTAATAATGGAATACTTAATATTTTGAATAGAACTGAAATAGTAGAAGCTGATAATCTTGGTGAATTGAAAGGAGACTCATGAACGCAACAAAAAAATATTTGAGAAATGTACGTTCTTCGTTTCCGGTGTTTCGTAAGAATGAACGGCAATTTTTTGATGAATTTAAGTTGACCGTTGATGAGTATAAAGCACTTTATCCTGAGTGCAGCATGGATGATTTGAATAAGAAATTTGGGACACCGAAAGAGATAGTTATAGACTATTTTAACAATATGGATTCGGAAAAATATCTTTCAACAATGCGTAAATCATTATACATAAAAATAAGCATAGTAACAACACTTGTTTTATTTATTATTTTTTTCTTTTTACAAACATATTTATTGTTTCAAGCACGAAATAATTTTGAAAAAAGTATGATAAAAACTGAAGAAATTACAATAATTCAAAATGAATAGGAGAACAAAATGAAAATGAGTAAAAAAATTTTAAAGCATTTCTTTTTACACTGATGTTGTTAATGGTAATTTGTATTCCAGTACAGGCAGCAGAAGTTTCTACCCCCCACATAACCGTTGATAAGAGTATTGAGCAGCTTGAGAATGGTGACTATATTGAAACTACAATTTATGTTGATGCAATTACTAAAAGAGCAGCTTCATCTACTAGTGGAAGAAAAATGGTTGAATATAAAAATGCCGCAGGGAAAACTATGTGGACAGTTACTGTGAAGGGATCATTTACTTATACTGGAAAGAGTTCAAAATGCACTTCTGCAAGTGGTTCTGCATCTTCATTGTCTTCAAATTGGAAGGTTGGTGCGGTCAATGCGAGTAAAAGCGGCAATAAAGCCATAGCAAAAGTTACAGCTACTCAGTATATGGGCTGGAAAGCTGTTGGTTCTGCAACTAAATCTGTAATGTTGACCTGCAATTCGAAAGGTGTGCTTTCATGAGTATATAATGTTTGACAGAATAGTGACTTAAAATGTACAAATAGACTGTTATAGAGGTGATTCATTGATCATTTCTGTAACAGTTTTTTTATACTATTTTTTTAAAGCCCTACATGGGCTCTCACAGTAATATTTAGGTAAACGGTAGATACCTTTTACCTATTATTCTAAGAAAAGTGTTATATCTGTTTATTTTTATGAAATAGAATGTTGGATACTTTTTGTCCAAATACCTCTATTATAAAAATAGTTGTTGACAGGTATAATAATTAATGGTAGTATATTATAAAATAATTTGTCGGCAAATATTAATGTTTATTTCAAAATTAAGTAAAATGAACTAGAGAGGATGGTGAAATATACTCCAAAAAGATGTATCGCCAACTATCAACCAAACAATTTTTAGGAGGGACATTAATGAAATTAAAATTATTAAAAGGCTTAGCATTAGCATTAGCACTTACACTTATGGGGACTGCGGCAGTCCCTGTTAATGCAGCAAATACCAATGGCAATGGGATTGATGAAGAAATGCTAGACGGTGAAATGGACATGGATGAAGACTGCGGCAGTTTAGAATTAGACGCCGACCTGGCAGATATTGATAATGAGTTTGAAGGTTTAGAAGGGGCATTGGAAGGATTTAATGTGGAAGGATTTACAGAATTGTTTTCCGAAGCATTAACTTCGGAGAGCGATCTTGTAAATACTGTTTATGGAGACTATTCGTTGCAAACAGGCTCTGATAATGATGGGGCTATTACTGAGGTAAATACTGAGGAAATCTCTAATCAATCAGAAATGGACGAGATGCTGAAAAATATGGACGAAGTGGGATCATATTCAGAAGATTTGGGAAACGGCTTGGTTATGGAAGTTACTGAATATGTGAAAGAGCATCCATCTTTGAGCCGAGCAAATGTAAACAAGGTTGAATATACTTTATCCTACAAGTTTAAAAGTGGTAATACTGTCCATATTCAATATATTCTACGTGGACTTTTTAAGTACAACGGTAGCACAAGCCGTTGTATAAATGTAAATAATTATTACCACAGAAGCACCAATACCTATAGAGTGAGTTATTCCGCACAAAAATCAGGAAATAGCGCCTATGGAGTGTGTATACTTAGAAACGCAAAAACTGGTAAAGTTGCATCACATAAGAATTTCAAATTGTGGGTAACGGCAAGTGGTAAGGTATACAAAAAAGTATATTAGGAGAAAACATTCATTTAAGACCTCGTAGCAATACGGGGTCTTTTACCTTATATGCAAAGGAATTTGCATTCAGATTGCCATAGAGGGTGTAATTAATTTTGTGTCTTTGAAATTCTATTTTCCTTAGGATTTTCAACATAGGATATTGCCAGAATTTCCAGTATTTACAAGGCTTCGTGGGGTTTTCTGCCCACACCCGACCTCTGGAATAAGTCTAAAAGTCATAGATACAAAAATAAGAACACTACCTTGCCATATCTTCCAATATAAGATATTCACTCCACATATTTGTGTCTGCTGTCTTAAACATAATTTTTGAGTTTTCTCCTTATCTGGTTTCATCCTTAATCCAGATTGGTATACTCGTTGTCGCCCTTGCGAATTTGTTTTATCAGATTTTCAAGGGAAAAAAGAAATAGCCGCCACTACTACCAATAGTGACGGCTTGCCTCTTATGAGGTAAAAAATCATCCATTTGTGGTAGAGCCGCTTCTATGGCTTTTCCCTTTTTCTACGTCTAATATAGCATATCTGGGAGCAGGAAGCAAGAAGTTTTTGTTTTTCATTCCCTCTTTAATTGGCAGATTCTTTAAAATGGCACACCGTCAATAGATTTATCATACCAATCTAATTGCTTTTTTATCCACATTTGGTATAAATCATCGTCAATAGTTCTTTCACAATGTCAACTAAGTTCGTGAAATACCGCACTAAGTTGCCAGGTATGTGTTTTCACTAAGCTCGTGAAACACCTCGCTAAGTGTTCACATTATACCATAATCGTTTCGCGATATGGTATGGTTGCCTATGCGCACTTCGGCGCGTATAATGTCTGTCGACATTATACCATAATCGCTTCGCGATATGGTATGGTTACCTATGCGCACTTCGGCGCGTATAATGTCTGTCGACATTATACCATAATCGCTTCGCGATATGGTATGGTTGCCTATGCGCACTTCGGCGCGTATAATGTCTGTCGACATTATACCATAATCGCTTCGCGATATGGTATGGTTGCCTATGCAGTAATTACACGCAATCAGACAACAAAAGACGAAACGAACAAAGTGGATAAAACATTGAATTTACAACAGGACGATATGAGATAAATACAAACGTACATTCGTAAAGAAAAAATACTTGACACCAATACTCATTTATAGTATGATGTCCAAGGTGATAGGAATGGAACGGAAATTAATGCAGACATACCTTTATGATTTTTATGGGGAATTGCTTACGGCGCATCAAAGGGAGATTTATGAAGATTTTGTATTGAATGATTTATCCTTAAGCGAGATTGCCCAGGAAGAAGGGATCAGCCGGCAAGGCGTCCATGACCTGGTAAGGCGCTGTGACAAGACTTTAGAAGGGTATGAGAAGAAGCTGCACCTTTTGGAACGTTTTCTTGGGACGAAGGAAAAGGTCACCAGAATCCGGGCGTTGAGCCGGAATTATCAGGAACAGGAAGAAGCAGTGGTAATGGCAGAGATTGAAGCTATTTCCGATGAGATATTAGAGGAGTTATAGGATGGCATTTGACAGCTTATCTGAAAAATTACAGAATGTGTTCAAATCTTTGCGGAGCAAGGGGATGCTGACAGAAGATGATGTAAAGACAGCATTGAAGGAAGTTAAGCTAGCATTGCTGGAGGCAGACGTTAATTTTAAAGTAGTGAAGCAGTTTGTGAAATCTGTGCAGGAGCGGGCCGTCGGGCAGGATGTTATGAACGGGCTGAACCCTGGGCAGATGGTGATAAAGATTGTAAATGAGGAACTGGTCTCCCTGATGGGGTCAGAAACTACAGAGATTGCATTGAAGCCAGGGGGAGAGCTTACCGTCATTATGATGGCAGGCCTGCAGGGGGCTGGTAAGACGACAACTACCGCTAAAATTGCTGGGAAGCTGAAACAAAAGGGGCGCAAGCCTTTACTGGTGGCATGCGATGTATACCGTCCCGCCGCAATCCAGCAGCTCCAAATCAACGGGGAGAAGCAAGGCGTGGAAGTGTTTTCCATGGGCGACAGCCATAAGCCAGCCAATATTGCTAAGGCAGCCATAGAGCATGCCAAGGCGAACGGGTTCAATACCGTGATTTTGGATACCGCCGGGCGCCTCCATATTGATGAAGGGATGATGGAGGAACTGCAAGAGATTAAGGGACAGGTGGAGGTACACCAGACAATCCTTGTGGTGGACGCCATGACAGGGCAGGACGCAGTGAATGTTGCCACAACGTTTGAACAGAAGATTGGGGTGGACGGCGTAATCCTTACGAAATTGGACGGCGACACCAGAGGCGGCGCTGCATTGTCAATCCGGGCAGTGACAGGCAAGCCGTTATTGTATGTGGGCATGGGGGAGAAACTCTCCGATTTGGAACAGTTCTATCCCGACCGCATGGCAAACAGGATCCTTGGCATGGGGGATGTGCTGACGCTGATTGAGAAGGCGCAGGAGAACATTGACGAGGAGAAAGCCAGAGAACTGGAACAGAAGATGAAGAAGGCAGAATTTGGCTTTGATGATTACTTAGAATCCATGAACCAGATGAAGAAGATGGGCGGGATTTCCAGTATGCTTAGCATGATGCCTGGAATTGGGGGTTCCCAGATTGAAGAGATTGAGAACGCCATGGATGGAAAGAAAATGGCGAGGATTGAGGGCATTATATATTCCATGACCCCTAAGGAGAGGGCTAAGCCTTCTATTTTAACCCCAAGCCGGAGGCGCAGGATAGCCAAAGGCGCAGGCGTGGACATCACAGAAGTGAACCGCCTGGTGAAGCAGTTTGAGCAGAGTAAGAAGATGATGAAGCAGATGCCAGGGCTAATGGGCGGCAAAGGGAAACGCCGGGGCGGGTTCAAATTGCCCTTTGGGCTTTAAGCACATGCAGGATAGCAAGTAACAGGGCAGTCTAACGAACGTCCTGATTACAAATATAAAGATAATAGGATCAGGAGGTGAGATGCGATGGTAAAGATCAGGTTAAAGAGGATGGGACAGAAGAAAGCCCCTTTCTATAGAATCGTTGTAGCTGATGCCAGATCTCCAAGAGATGGCAAGTTTATCGAAGAAATCGGGACTTATGACCCAACCAAAGACCCAAGTGAATTCCATGTAAATGAGGAATTGGCGAAGAAATGGTTGGCGAATGGCGCCCAGCCTACCGAAACAGTAGGGAAGATCTTTAAAGCAGCCGGTATCGAAAAATAATCTTCGTGAGGTGACGTAATGAAAGAATTGGTAGAAGTAATTGCGAAAGCACTTGTAGATAGCCCTGAAGAAGTTGCAGTTACAGAGACTGAGAATGAAAAGTCCATTGTGATAGAGTTACGTGTTGCCCAGGCAGATATGGGAAAGGTAATCGGAAAGCAGGGACGTATTGCGAAAGCAATCCGTTCCGTAGTAAAGGCGGCAGCCGCTAAGAGTGATAAGAAAGTAATTGTAGATATTATGCAATGATTGGCTTTTCATGGAAAGCGACGATGTTTCGTAAAAAAGAATCTCACAAGTGAGGTTCTTTTTTATCTTATAGGAAAGACCTTGTCACGCTTTCGCGTGAAAGTGTCTTCCTATAAGATAAAAATAATATGCGCACTCGCACAAGAGGGATATATTGCTTCGCAATTGTGCGCGGCGCTTCAAAGGTTCTAAGCGCCAGTGGCGCTTGTTCAGAACGGACCGAAACGGAGTGTAGATGCCAATCCCCTTAAGATTGAGGGGACAGGGAATCCCCAGTGGGCTTGCCCACTTTGTTCTTCTATAGGAAAGGAAATTTACGTTTTATGGATGAGTTATTTCAGGTGGGTGTGATTGCCAATACCCATGGCGTGCGGGGCGAGGTAAAGGTGTACCCTACAACCGATGACCCAGCGCGTTTTAAAAAATTGAAAAAGGTTCTTTTAGACACAGGGAAAGAAAAGCTGGAACTTGAGGTGGCTCAGGTAAAGTTTTTTAAAAATATGGTAATTGTGAAGTTTAAAGGTATAGATAATATCAACGATATTGAGAAATATAAGGGGAAAGGGCTGTTTGTCACAAGGAGCCAGGCAGTGAAATGTGAAAAAGATGAATATTTCATTGCAGACTTAATTGGGATGGAAGTTTCTACAGAGGACGGCCAGGCATTAGGCGAGGTCAAGGATGTGCTGCAGACCGGGGCAAATGATGTGTATGTGGTGCAGGTGCAGGAGAGTTCCCCTTTTGCGCATAGAATTCCAGGGAACAGGGGGGAACTGCTGCTTCCTGCCATTAAGGAGTGTATCCTGCAGATAGACATGGGGCGGCGGGCAATCCAGGTGCGTTTGATGCCAGGGCTGCTAGAAGAAAGTTAGGGGCTGCATATGAATTTTTATATCTTGACATTATTCCCAGAAATGGTAATGGGCGGGCTTACCACCAGTATTATCGGCCGGGCGGTCCAGGCTGGGTTTTTGCATATTGAGGCCATAAATATTCGGGATTATTCTGCCAATAAGCATCAGAAAGTGGATGATTACCCCTACGGCGGCGGGGCGGGGATGCTGATGCAGGCGCAGCCAGTATATGACGCCTGGCAGGCGGTGGCAGGCAGGATTGGGAAAAAGCCCCGTTGTGTCTACGTCACGCCCCAGGGGAAAACATTCACCCAGAAAGACGCCAAAGACTTTGCAGCGGAGGAAGATTTGATTTTGCTCTGTGGGCATTATGAGGGCATTGACGCGCGCGTATTGGATGAGATTGTGACAGATTATATGTCCATTGGCGATTATGTGCTGACTGGCGGGGAGCTTCCCGCTATGGTGATGGTGGACGCCATTTCCCGTATGGTGCCAGGGGTGTTGGGCAACCAAGAGTCTGGCTCTTTTGAATCTTTTGAGGGGAATCTGTTGGAATATCCCCAGTATTCCAGGCCGGAAGAATGGAATGGGAGGAAAGTGCCGCCCATCCTTCTGTCAGGGCATCACAAAAATATTGAAGCCTGGCGCAGGCAGCAGTCGATTCTGCTGACACAGCAAAGAAGGCCGGATTTGTTGGAACAGGCAGACCTGACAGAGGAAGAGTGGGGCTGGCTGAAAGGAATTGGGGTCCGTAAAACATAAACCTTACCAGCTTTAAGAGTAAAAATCCCTCCAGTTACAGATATTAATCTGGATTGGAGGGATTTTTGATGGAAGAGAGGATATATTTCTGTATTGACTTAAAATCATTTTATGCTTCGGTGGAATGTGTGGAACGGGGGCTTGACCCAATGCAGGCAAACCTTGCGGTGGCAGACCCGGAGCGTGGGAGCGGGACGCTGTGCCTTGCCATTTCCCCGTCTATGAAGGCAATGGGCGTGAAAAACCGCTGCCGCGTGTACCAGATCCCCAAACATATCAATTATATTATGGCGCCGCCGCGGATGAAGCTGTATATTGACTATTCCGCAGATGTTTATGCGGTGTATTTGAAATATTTTGCAAAAGAGGATATCCATGTATATTCCATAGACGAAGCGTTTCTGGATGCCACAGGATACCTTTCCTTGTATGGGCTTACAGCCAGGGAGCTTGCCGGGCGTGTGATGGACGAGGTTAAAAAGGCTACTGGGCTTACGGCAGCCGCAGGCATTGGGACAAACCTGTACCTGGCAAAAGTGGCGCTGGACATTACAGCCAAGCATGTGCAAGGCAATATTGGCTACCTGGATGAAAACCTGTACCAGGAGACTTTGTGGAACCACAGGCCGCTTACTGATTTTTGGAGGGTGGGGGCGGGGATTGAAAAACGGCTGGGGCATGTAGGGATCTTGACTATGGGCGACCTTGCGCAGGCAGACGAGGATATGCTGTACCGTATGTTTGGCATAGATGCGGAACTGTTGATTGACCATGCATGGGGCAGGGAAAGCACGTCTATGGAGGACATTAAGTCGTACCAGCCGAAAAGCAATTCTTTGTCTACTAGCCAAGTGCTTTTACGGGATTATACGTTTGGCGAAGGCAGGCTGCTGGTCAAAGAAATGGTGGATTCCCTCTGCCTTGACCTGGCAAGCCAGGGGCTGGCTGCCCGTTCGATTACCGTAACTGTGGGGTATTCCCATGAGGCAGGGCAGGAGCCTTCTTCCGGGTCTGTATCAATGCCAACGGCGGCAAACAGCTACAGCATGGCGGCGCCGTATGCCTTAGGCGTATATGAACGCATTGCGCAAAGGGATAAGCCAATCCGTAAGCTTAGTGTGTCCTGTAACGGCGTTGCCCATGAGGTTTATGGGCAATACCATCTATTTACCGATGATGCGGCGCTGGAACGGGAGAGGAGGCTGCAGCAGGCAGTCCTGGAAATCAAAAGGAGGTATGGGAGGAATGCCCTTGTCCGTGGGATGGATTTGCTGGAGGCAGGGACCACGCTGGAACGCAACAGGCAGATTGGAGGGCATAAAAGTGGCGAATAACATACATCCTAAGATGGACAGGGCCAGCCGGGCAAAGCAGTTTATGCCCTTTGACGCCTTAAAAGGGTTCCGGGAGGCTCTTGCAGAAAAAGAGAGGGCGCTTGTCCCCAAAAAAGAATTTTCCCAGGAATGGCAGGCAGAATTGGATGATAAGCTGCGCCATATCCATAAGCTGGACATTGTGACAGCAGAGTATTTCCAGAATGGGGAATATGGGCAAGTGACAGGCGAAGTGTCCAAGATAGATATAGTGGGCAGGGTGTTGAAAATAGCAGGTATGGGGATACCGTTTGACGATATTTCAGATTTGCATAGCGGGAACTGATATTATGGATATTAAATATGCCCAATCGGGAACGCCTTTCGCTTCCCGATTGGGCATAGACGGCTGTACAGGTGAAAAAGCCTTAACTAATATGGAATTCCAGGGAATTCCCGCTGGGGGAAACCAAGGTACGGTAAACTTCATGCTTCCAGGCCTGCGCAAGCCTGGCGTCCGTAATGGGGATAGCTTCTGTTTCTAAATATACGCCCAGATGGCATGTAAGCTGCCCAAGGCCCCCAATCTGGAGCGTAAACCCATCCCCGTCTGGGAGCAGCGTTGGCTTTTCATAGGTCATTAAGCTTAACACTACGGCAGAAGGGTCGGACTGCTCATGGAACTGGAAAGAATCTTTGATTATGATTTCCTTGCCTTTTAGCAAGGAAGCCCGCCTTCGGTAGTAGGCCAGCCCCGCTTCTTTGGGGTATGCCCCGCTGAAATCCATTTCAATGCTGCATTCTTCGTTCCCCATTTGCCAGAGGACATCCGTTGCGCCATAGCTTTCCCCATCTGACTGCATCATGCCGTTTATGGAAGGCAGGTTGTGGTAGGCGGACTGCATGGTCCATATCTCATAGCGCTGGGGCGAGAAAGTTTTTTTGGTGTAGCTTTCCACGCCAACGTCAATAAACAGGGGAAGCCCATTTTTATAGATGGTGAAGCTGCCAGTGTCGTTATGGTTATGGCTGTCCCCGTTGTTACCAGCCTTCACAGCCAGGCAAAGGGATTCATCCCTTGCGATAAAAAGCCCTGTGCTGGGGTAAAAAATATCAGGGTGCAGGACGGCGCCATGGACAGAGGCGGCATATTCCTTAACCCTTGCGGCAGTAAAGCCGTTGGCGAGGCGGTAGAACAGGTTATTTTCTTCCGGCAGCAAAAGGCTGTCTTTGCCGCCTGCCATAAATTCCTCGGCAGCGAACTTAAGCAGCTCTGTATTCCCTGTCCGTTCTGCAAACAGGAATTCCCGCACCCCGGCACGCCCAGCGACAGGGGAGCAGTCGGCAAAATTCACATAGTATTTGCCATGGATATGCACATTCAGGATATAGGCCGCAATGTTCTTGATTTTGGGCTGCTGGTAAAGCTGGTGGAATGAATTTTTGGTGGAGGCATTGACAATTTCCAATATCTGGAATAGGCATAGCCCAGAATGGCGGTAATACTGGGCGCCTTCGTCGCAGCAGCCGTCTTCCCCATATTCTGCCAGGAAATAGGCCGTGCTTCGGCAGGCTTTTAACATGGCTTCTTTTCCCAGCTCTTTATAGGCGCCTGTCAAAAAAATGCTTAACAGCACATTCTGGGTACACCAGATGGTCCAATTGTTCATATGTTCCTTCCCGTTGCCCATCCACCAGAAATGGCGGTTTAAGTAAGGGGTGAAAATCCTTTGGCGCAGCTCATATGTAATCCGTTCTGTGATAAAAGGGCTGATTGCATCAAGCCTGTTTTTCAGAAGGTAGTATACGGTGGCCAGGACCGCGCCTGTTTCGCAGGCAAATAAGTCCAGCACCGGGTTTGCGGCATCTGGCAGGGGGAGCTGCGGGGCATCGCGGACATAAGTGTTGTGGGCTGGGAGCTGCCAGGCGCTTTCTTCACAAATAGAAAAAATGCCGTTTACAATGTCCCCAAGGAACCTGCCTTTATCTTCTACGCATTCAGCCAGCGCCAGCGCGTCCAGGGCGCGGCGCTTAGTAAAATATTTCTCCTCATAGCGGCTTCGGTTGCCTGTGCGTGTGAAGTCCATATAATCTGTGGCGGTAAGGGAAGGGTAAGGGAATTTAAGGAACGATTCCCCAAGGGCGATTGTCCCGGCCTTCCATTCCCCGTCCAAGGCCTGCCATGCATCCCTGTCCTCTATGGAAGGGTAAGGGTGGAAGCCAAAAAGGTCTTGGATGTTTGGTGCATTAATTTCTTGAAACATATCGTCTCTCCTTTCTCACATGTGCTTAGGGACAGGCAAAAGCCCTATTCTGCCGGATATGGCATTGCCCTGGCTTAAAAAGCCGGGGCAGTAATGGGTCAGGGGAGTATCTGGTTCATATAGTCCCTAGGCGATACGCCTGTAAATTTCTTAAAGACACGGCTGAAATAAAAAGCGCTTTCAAACCCAAGGATATTGGATATTTCATAAATTTTCATTTTGCCGTCCTTCATCATTTCTTTTGCTGCTTCCATTTTACTCTGGTTAATGTAATCTGTAAACCCCAGGTCATTGTGTTTGGAGAATAAGACGCTTAAATAATTGGGGCTGATATTAAAAACTTCCGCCACCCGGTTTAACGTGAGCTTCTCGTCGATATGCTCTTGGATATATTTTTTCACATTAATGACAATATGGTTTTTATAGTCCTTGTTGTGGGAAGCAAAGCTTTTGCACAGGCCGTCCCGGAATATCCTCAGCCAGTCCAAAATCTGCTCCACGTCCGTCAACTCATATAGGGAGCGGTACCCATTGGCCTTGTCCTGGAAAATCTCTGATACGGTCTGTTCCCCATTGTTTAATAGGGAAAGGGACATATACAGGATATTTCCCGCCGCGTCCAACGCCTGTACATAATGGGTGGGCTTGCCTTCAAACAGCTCAATAATGGAGGTGAAAATATCATACAGAGCTTTTTCGTCAAATTCCGCATAAGCCTTGCGGATATCTTCTTTGAACAGGGACATGTTAAATACATTTTTTAAAGGTTCCTGGAAGGAGATATCCTCAGCAAACCGTATGGGGGCAGCTTCGTCTGTATGGGAGAAAACCTGCTTAGAATCCTGGAAGGAGGAAGCAATTTTTAGCGGTTCGCGAACCATGCCCCCGATGCTGGCGCGTATGGCGACGCTGTAATAGTTAAAGAGCATGGACGCCATCTGTTCCAGGGCTTTTTGTATGGTCTGCTTATAATCGGCAGCCTGCGCCTGGTTCAGGAAAAACACAATGGCAAAATGCTTAATGTCCAAAGACAGCACATGGCAGACGGCGTATTTGGAAATAAGCTCGCTGGCAATCTGCAGGCTGCTGGTGTAGAGATGGAGCTGGTTTTTGGTGGATATGCCTTTTGCCTTATTGCCGTTGACTTCCACATATGCCACCGCATAGGATTCGTATTGGAAATTAATGTGCAGGTTCTCCGCCTGGGTCAGGAATTGGTGTTCAGACCCAAATAAATTTAAGATTAGGCGGGTAAAAAACTGTTCCCGCAAAAGGTAAATGCTGCTGATAGAGTTTTGGGGAAACTGGGCGGGGCTTTGCAGGCTCTGTAAGCTTTCTACTTTTTCCAGGGCATGGTTAATCGCCGCCTCAAGAGAGTCTGGGGTGAGTTCCAGCTTCACAAGGTAATCCGTGACCTGGTATGACAAGGCTTCCTTGGCGAACCCGAATTCCTCATAGCTGGTGAGGATAATGAATACTGGCAGGTCCCGATGTTCTTCTTTGCATTTTTGGGCCAGTTCCAGGCCGCTCATCACAGGCATTTTAATGTCCGTAATCACGATTTCCGGGGAATGCTCCACAATCATGTCATAGGCAATGGCGCCGTTTGCCGCCGTCCCTATGATGTGGATGCCGTGTTCCTCCCAGTTGACCATGGACTTAATGCCTGCCTGCACCAAAGGCTCATCATCTGCAATCAATAATTTAATCATAGTTTTCCTCTCTTTCAGTCGCGCCCTGATAGGGCAGCAGTATGGAAACAGTAGTATATTGGCCCATTTTGCTGTGGATGCTTAGCCCGTAGCCGTCCCCAAATTCATATTGGAGCCGTTTATGCACGTTGCTTATGCCGATTTCTTTAAAGAACGAAGAGCCGGCGAGGGCATTGGTGTCCAAAAGGCTGTCCGCAATATCCGGGGGGATGCCGATGCCATCGTCGGTTACGTCAATGCGTACATTCTTTTCACCCTCCTGGTAAATATGTATGGAGATTGTCCCAGGGTTCCCTTTTGGCTCAATGCCATGGAAAATGCTGTTTTCCACAATGGGCTGCAAAGTGAACTTTACAATCTTGCATTGGGACAGGCCTTTTTCCATTTCAATATTTAAGGTGATTGTGCCGCCGTAACGGTACTGCTGGATGGTGAAGTAATCTTTAATCAAAGACAGTTCATGTTCCAGCGGGATCAAGGTAGTGGTGCCTTTGGAAATGTCTTTTAAAAGCCTGGACAGGGATGTGGTCATCTCTGCAATCCCAGGGGCGTTTTGTATGGTTGCCATCCATTTGATGGAATTTAGCGTATTGTATAGGAAATGGGGGTTAATCTGGCTTTGCAGCATTTTGTATTCATAATCCTTTTTTTGGCGTTCATCCTCTATTTTTTGGTTCATCAGGGTCAGCACATTTTCAGACAGCTCATTGATTTTTTTGCCAATGTCCCCAAGCTCATGCTCCCATTCGGTGGAGCTGTCCTTGGAGAAATCCCCTTGGGAAATCCGCGCCATCCGTTCCTGGAGCTTGCCCACCGGGACATTGATTGTGCGGTTTAGGAACCAGGACAGGAGGATCCCGATGGAGCCTGCGGAAAGTATGACAATGAGTATAATAATGGAGAAAGCATGGTAGGTGTCCCTTTTTACATAATGCTCATCCAAAAATTCCGTTACATACAGCCCCTGCTCTAAAAGGGGGCGGGTCAGCATAATGTAAGCGCCCCCGTCTTGCTGGTTTATGACTTTTTGTATGGTGGTGCTGTTCAAAGACATCGCAGAGAGGTCCTCTATCATCTGGTATTGGGAGGCGTCTGGGGCAAGGCGCCCGTCGGCATACTGGTACCAGGTCCCGCCGATTTGGAAAGAAACCTTGCTGTATGTTTCGGAGGATAAGCTTTCCACTGGTTTGGTGACGACGGAAATAGACATTTCAGTAAAAATATACCCAATCGCGCCAGCTTTATACGGATGTTGTATCGCATGCAGGTAAGGCAGCATCTGCGCTTCTTTTTTTGGCACAAAAGGGTCTGTCAGGACGTCGGTGGCAATTTTTTCCAGATGGGAGTGGAGCGCGTCAAAGTAAGGGAGGGCGTAAATCCCTTCCGAAGAGACTGCCAGGGTGGAGAATGGGGATTCCACAATCTGCAGGATATCGCTGCCAGGGCTGCCCATAATCACGAGACGGATAATTTGGGAAGGCAGGGCGGCATTGGCTGTGTAGATTTCGGACACAGTCTCCCTTGCTTCCCGCTTGGCTTTATTGTCCGCGTCATGCTCCGCCATAACGAATTTCCGGACCTGCACGCTGTTCTGGCAGGAGGCGATTACACTTTTCACGCCGCTGATATTAGAGTCGATGGAAGTGCATAAAAATGCCAGCTTGGTCTCTGAAGTCTGGATTAAGTTTTTCTGTATGCTGTCAGACACTACATAAAAACTAATAAAGGTGATGGCCGTGCTGATTAAGACAAGGAAAGTGATGGTAATCAGCAGGATGCGGAACCGGATCGTATGCAGGTATTTCTTATAGTTGTCGTTTCGCGCCATAACATGCTTCCTCCTATGCTGGTTTGGGTGGGGCAAGGATTTGAACCCTATTTTAGCATAAGGGAAGGCGTTTAGAAACGAAAAGAGAAAAAGAGTAAGAAAAAAGACAAGAAAATCAAAAAAAGGACATGTAAATTAATTGATAAAAAAATGTGAAGAAATTATGAATAAAATAAAAAAATTATATATGTAAAAAATTGATTAGAAATAATATACTAAAATAGCAATAGATAATAAACTTATCTATAAAAATTAACCAAACGAAAGGGAGGAAACAATCTATGAAAAGAAAGCTTATCAGCGTATTGCTTGCAGCAACCATGGTGGCAACCGCACTGACAGGATGTGGGAACAGCTCCAACGGGAATTCAGGCAAAAATGACGCGCCGGCATCAACCAACCAGGAGGATAAGGCTGACGGGGAAGGCACAGATGCAGAGGAGCCGGCAGAAGGCGAAGATGCAGCAGGCGGCGAGGATGCGGCAAGCGGAGATGGGACTACTTTGAAATGGGCAATCTGGGATAAAGACGCAACTCCTTACTGGGACGCTTTGAAAACAGCTTATGAAGAGGCAAATCCAGGTGTGACTATTGAAATGACCGACTTAGGGTCTACCGATTACACCACAGTCCTTGCAACTGAGCTGTCTGGAGGCGGTTCTGATTTCGACATAGTTACAATTAAGGATATGCCAGGGTATGCAACATTGGTTTCCAAGAACACATTGGAGCCACTTGACACTTATATCTCAGACGCAGGCATTGACTTAAGCAAGTACGGCGGGGTGGATTCACAGATTTCTGTGGATGGGAAGCTTTATGAGCTGCCATTCCGAAACGACTTCTGGGTAGTTTTCTACAATAAAGATATCTTTGATGCAAAGAACGTGGAATACCCAACCAATGACATGACATTTGAGCAGTATGACGAGCTTGCAAAAAAAGTGACAGACACCACATTTGGCTCACAGGTTTACGGCACATATTACCATACATGGAGAAGCGCAGTCCAGCTCTTTGGCGTGCTGGATGGCAAGAACTCCATTTTGGATGGCAAATATGACTTCTTCAAGCCATATTATGACATGGTACTGGCACAGGAAGACGCTCAGGTCTGCAGGAACTATGCTGACTTAAGCGCAGAAGGCTTACACTACTCTGCAGCATTCTCCGGCGGGGACGTGGCAATGATGAATATGGGTTCCTGGTTCATCTCCACATTGATGTCCAGCATTAAGAGCGGGGAATATGACGCTTCCCTTTGCGGCAACTGGGGTATGGTGAAATATCCTCATGCAGACGGCGTAGAGCCAGGCTCCACGCTTGGCACAATCACAGGCTTGGCTGTAACAAGCGTTTCTGACCAGAAAGACGCTGCATTCGACTTCGTAGAGTGGGTATCTGGCGAAGAAGGCGCAAAAGTTATGGCAGAGACAGGGAACTTCCCAGCGCTTATGAACGATGAAGTTTCCGGCATTATTGCAGGCTTAGAAGGGTTCCCGACAGATGCAGAGAGCAAGGAAGCCCTGAACGTGTCAAACCTGTATCTGGAAGCTCCTTATGCAGAAAACGTATCTGAAATCAACGATATTCTGGATACATACCATAAATCCATTATGAACCGCGAGATGACGGTGGATGAAGGCATTGCTGCCATGAACGATGAAGTAGGGAAAGTATTGGGCAAATAAGCCGCAATACATAGCAAAATCAAAGTGTTTTCGGGGCTGGCAGATTTTGCCAGCCTCGAATCATAATAAGGCATTTTGGCAGCGGCCCGTCGCCGGGCATAAAAGCGAAGGAAGGGCAGGAGATGAAATATGGATGAAAAAAAAGCAGCCAAGTTGAGGAAACTGGAGGCAGAGTCTGCGGATTTGATGGAAAAAATCCGTACAGAACAGAATGATGCGAAAAAGAGGAGGATGGTTGCCAGGCAAGAGAGCCTACAGGGGAAGATTGTTGCAATCAGGGGCAACCGGAGGATTAGCCGGGACACAAAACGGAGTTTGGTGGCATATTCCTTTATCGCCCCTAACTTTATTGGGTTTGCAGTGTTTACGCTTATCCCGATTGTATTTGCTTTTATCCTTGCTTTTATGGATTGGGATGGGAGCAATGCAATCACATTTGTAGGGCTTAAGAATTTCCTGCGCCTGCCAGGGGACACCTTCTTTACGGCGGCATTCCGAAATACCATTATCTATGTAGTCGGCACAGTTCCATTGACCATGATATCCTCTATGGGGCTTGCCATTGTGCTGAACCAGAAAATCAAAGCCAGGGGATTTTTCCGTACGATAGCATTTTTCCCCTATGTAGCTTCCTTAGTGGCAATCACAGCGGTATGGAGCATGATTTTCCACCCCTCCAAGGGGCCTGTGAATTATCTGCTGCTGACCGTATTTGGAGTTGCGCAGGAAAACCTCCCGAAATGGTTTAGCGGGAACCTAGTGCTGGTTACCTTGATTTTATTCAGCGTATGGAAATATATGGGCTATTATATGGTAATTTACCTTGCGGGACTGCAAGGGATTTCTGCAGAGCTGTATGAGGCGGGGAGCTTAGACGGCGCAAATACATGGCAGAAATTCCGTTATATCACATGGCCGCAGTTACGCTCCACTACATTTTTTGTAGTTGTTATGCTGACCATTAACTGTTTTAAGGTATACGATATTGCAGTGATGCTGGCAGGGGGCGGGGACGGTAAGCTCAGCACGTCGGCAACGGTTCTTGTGTACTATATCTATCAGAATGCGTTCAATTATTGGGACCTTGGATATTCCAGTGCAATCGCCATGGTGCTGTTTGTGATGGTGCTTGTCATTACGCTGGTTCAGTTCTGGTATGAGAAAAAGCTGGAAGAATAGAAGGGTATGGAAGGAGGAACTGGAATGAAAGCGGAAACAGGAACAAAAAAATTAAGTTCAAAAAGCAGGAACGCCTTAATTGGCAAAATTGTCCTTTATGTGGTGCTTTTGATTATCACTGCATTGATGGTTGTTCCCTTTTTATGGATGCTTTCCGCATCCATTAAATCCAACCGGGAAGTGTTTATTATGGATCCTTTTGTGTGGATCCCGGAAGTCCCGAGATGGCAGAACTATGTGGATATCTGGACTAAGATACCATTGCTTAAATTTGTGCAGAATACGGTAATATTGACCATTATCGTTACATTCCTGCAATTGCTCACCTCAAGTTTTGCGGCATATTCGTTCTCAAAGCTTGAATTTAAACATAAAAACACCTTGTTCCTGGCTTATATTGCAACAATCGCAATGCCATGGCAGGTATATATGGTGCCTCAGTTCATTATGATGAGGGGCATGGGCTTAAACGACAAGCTTTTAGCTATGATCTGCCTGCAGGCATTCTCAGCGTTCGGTGTTTTTATGATGAAACAGTTTTATGATGGGATCCCTACAGATTTATGTGAGGCTGCAAGGATTGACGGCATGAGCGAGTATAAAATTTACAGCAAGATTATGCTCCCATTGTCCAAGCCGGCATTGTCCACGCTGACAATCTTTACGTTTGTAAATACCTGGAACGACTACCTTGGGCCATTGATTTATTTAAAGACAGAGACAAAGAAGACGATACAGTTAGGGTTGAAAATGTTCATTGGGCAGTATTCAGCAGAATATGGCCTGATTATGGCTGGCTCCGTATTGTCCTTGATACCAGTGATTGTTGTGTTCCTCTGCCTGCAGAAATATTTTGTAGAGGGCGTTGCGGCTACTGGGTTGAAAGGGTAAAAGGTGTAGGAGAATAGAATGGATAGGAAAATAATGTTTGAGGATAAGCCTCTGGTTACAGAGGAAGAAATAAAAGAAGCGCTGAATTTTTGCGTGGGGCAGGTGGAATCAAACCTGCCGCAGTTTACACATCAGTTCCAAAAGGCATACAGTGAAAACCTGTTCTACCAGCCAATTGACAATAATTACTGGACCACGGGGTTTTGGACAGGGGAAATCTGGCTGTCCTATGAATATGCAAAAGAAAGCCTGCCGGGGTCGGCGGATAAGCTGAGGGAAGCAGGGGAAATCCAAATAGAAAGCTTTTTAGACAGGATTGACCGCAAGGTGGAAGTGGACCACCATGACATGGGCTTTTTGTATTCCCCTTCCTGTGTTGCAGGCTACAAATTAATTGGGAGCCAAAAGGGGAAGGAAGCGGCAATAAAAGCGGCGGACCAACTGATAAGCAGGTTCCATCCAGTGGGTGAGTTTATCCAGGCATGGGGTCCAATGGACGCGCCGGAGAATTACCGGCTGATTATTGACTGCCTGCTGAACCTCCCGCTGCTGTACTGGGCCTCCGAAGAGACAGGGGACAATAAATACAGGGAGATTGCAGAGAAGCATATCCACACGACAATTAAAAATGTGATCCGGGAAGATTATTCTACTTGGCATACCTTCTTTTTCAATATGGAAACTGGGGAGCCAGACCATGGGGCTACCTGCCAGGGGTACCGCGACGGTTCTGCCTGGGCAAGGGGGCAGGCATGGGGCATCTATGGGTGCGCCCTCGCCTATAAATATACAAAGCGAAAGGAGTATATTTCCATTTTCCGCAATGTGTCCCAATATTTCCTGGAGCATCTGCCAAAAGACATGGTACCGTTCTGGGATTTGGAATTTACCGATGGGGATGAGCAGCCCAGGGATTCTTCTGCGGCTTCCATTGCCGCTTGCGGCATGCTAGAAATGGCAAAGACCTTGGAAGGGGAGGAAGCTGCTTTGTATACGGACTATGCCAAAAAGCTGATAAAATCCCTTTATGACAATTATGCAGTGAAAGACCCAAAAGTTTCCAATGGGCTGGTGCTTCACAGCACCTACTCAAACCATTCCCCGTATAACACTTGCGACCATAAGGGAGTGGATGAATGCAATTCCTGGGGCGACTATTTCTATATGGAGGCGTTGACCAGGCTGAATAAAGACTGGGAACTGTACTGGTAGCACAAGGAGGGAAAAGACCATGAGAACAGACTGGGAAGGGAAGCTGAACAGCAAAAAGGATTTTCAGGAACTGTTGTTTGCCATGCTGGATCCTCTGGTGCCTTATTACAGCCAGGAAAAGGCAGAATTGGACTTGGGCGTGACGGCAACCACTTATGACCACCATGCAATTAGGCTGGAAGCCTTTTCCAGGCCCCTTTGGGGCTTGGCGCCTTTTTGGGCAGGCGGCGGGGACAGCCCGCAGTTTGAAGAGATTTACCAAAAAGGGCTGGCGGCAGGGACAGACCCGCAGGGGACGGAATATTGGGGCGGGTTCCGCGATTTTGACCAGCGCTTTGTGGAGATGGCGGCAATCGCTTACAGTATGGTGTTAGTGCCGGAAAAGGTATGGGACCCGCTGTCACATAAAGAGAAAGAAAACCTGGCGAAATGGCTCTATGGGATCAATAGCCATGAACTGCCAATCTGTAACTGGGTGCTGTTTGCAGTGCTTGTGAATGTGGCGTTAAAAAAACGCGGGCAGCAGTATGACAGCGAGAAGCTGGAGCGGTACTTAAAGGGCTTGGAGCAGTTTTATCTAGGGGATGGCTGGTACCAGGATGGGGACAGCGGGCAGAAGGATTATTATGTATCCTTTGCCATCCATTTTTACACCCTGTTTTATGCAAAGGTGATGGAAGAAGAGGATAAAGAGAGGTGCCAGGTGTACAAAAAGAGGGCCAAATTGTTTGGCCAGCAGTTTATCTACTGGTTTGACAAAGGCGGCGCGGCGCTCCCCTTCGGGCGTTCCCTTACTTACCGCTTTGCCCAAGTCAGTTTCTTTTCTGCATGTTTGATGGCTGATGTTGCGCCATTTTCTGTGGGCGTCATGAAAGGGCTGATTGTAAGGCATCTTTGTGAATGGATGAAGAAACCTATTTTTGACCGGGGGGATATCCTGACCATTGGCTATGGGTACCCGAACCTTGTAATGGCGGAGCGGTACAATGCGCCAGGCTCGCCTTATTGGGCGATGAAAACCTTCGCCCTGCTGATGCTCCCAGACGGGCATCCATTCTGGGCGGCTGACCCAGAGCCAATGCCGGAATTGAAGCAGCAGGCAGCCCTGCCAAAAGCTGATATGCTAATCCGCCGTTATGGGTGCCATACCACAGCTTTTGTGCCAGGCAGCTACAGCCCGGCAGGCCATGGGCAGACCCCGGCGAAATACGGGAAATTTGCATATGACACCCGTTTTTCTATCAGCGTTTCAAAATCCAGCCACGAGCTGCATGAGGCGGCGCCGGACAATATGCTTGCCTTTGCCATCAATGGCTATATATATGTTAGGAGGGTTTGCGAGAGCTTTCAGGTGACGGGGCAGGAAGTCTCCTCGGTATGGACGCCATATGAGGGCATCCGGGTAGAGACTGTAATTACCCCCACGGAAGACGGGCATATCCGAAGGCATATCATTGAGAGCGACCGGGAATGCCAGGCGTATGACTGCGGGTTTGCTGTGCAGGTGGATGTGGAAGGCGAGAAATTGACAGAGATGGGGCAGTGGTCCAGCGTGGAGAATAACCACAGCATTTGCACCGTATCATCCCTGTGCGGGGAAGGGAAAGGGTTTGTGGTGTTGGCAGACCCAAACACAAATCTGGAATACCCCATGACAAGGATCCCATCCGTGTGCTATAATGTCCACAAAGGGAAGAATGAATTTACTACAGAAGTGAAAGCAACTTATACAACAGGCAGATAGGCGGGAGTGGGCAGATGGCAAAATTATTTGATTACAATAATCCAGTATGGAGGTTTATGGGCAAGGTGGCGGATATGTTTTTCCTTACCGTCCTTTGGGTGGTGTTCAGCCTGCCCATCATTACAATTGGGGCGTCCACAAAGGCGTTGTATTATGTGACGTTGAAAATGGCTGGCGGCAAAGAAGGGTACCTCTGGCAGTATTTTTTCCAGGCCTTTAAGGAAGGGCTTGGGCAATCGGTGGCTGTATGGCTTATACTGCTTGCCATCGGCCTGTTTTTCGGCTGGGATTTGTATTATTATTACCATCTGCGCTTTCCGGCGGCTGTCGTGGTTTTCTGGCTGTTTTTTGTGTTGTCAATCTTTTACCTGTTTGTGTTTACCATGGCGTTCCCTTTGGCGGCAAGGCTGGAGGCGGGCGTGAAGAAATTATTTTTCCTCTCTTTTATGGTAAGCTTGAAGAATTTTTCCTGGGTGATGTTAATGATAGTTGCGGCTGTCTGCATCATAGCGGTAGGCGTGTTCGTGTTTTGGCCGGTGCTTTTGTTTTCCGCCGGCACGATTGCCTTTGTGAATTCTTTGATTTTGGAAAAAGTAATTTTTCCCAGGTATGGATGGGAGAAGATAGAAAACGCCGGCGGGGAATAATGGAAAATCAAATATAGAGGAAGAAAACAGAGAAAGGAAGGGTTTCTATGGAGCTTAGGACAGCGGCTTCACCAAAGGATGTGAAGCATTACACAACAGAGAGGTTAAGGGAAGAGTTTTTAATTCAGGGTTTGTTTGCAGAAAATGAAATCAAGCTGGTGTACAGCCATATTGACCGGATTATTACTGGGGCGGCCATGCCTGTTGGGCAGGAATTGAAGCTGACGGCAGGGGATGAGCTGCGTGCGGAATATTTCCTGGAGAGAAGGGAAATGGGAGTGATTAACATCGGCGGGGACGGGACTGTCATAATTGATGGGAAATCCTACGATGTGTCCTTTAAAGAAGGCATGTACATTGGGATGGGCGCGAAGGATATTTCCTTTGCAAGCAAGGACGGGGCAAACCCGGCGAAATTTTACTTAAACAGCGCCCCGGCGCATAAAGCGTACCCAACCGTATTGATTAAGCCGGAAGGGACGCCGGAAGAAGGCGTTGTGATTGTGAAAGACGAAAATAAAGTGGAGCTTGGCTCCCTGGAGGATGCAAACCACAGGGTAATCTGTAAGTATATCCTTCCTGGGCAGGTGGAAAGCTGCCAGCTTGTGATGGGCATGACCCAGTTAAAGCCGGGAAGCGTATGGAACACCATGCCGTGCCATACCCACGACAGGCGCATGGAAGTATACCTGTACTTTGAGATGCCGGAAGATGCAGTGGTGATGCATTATATGGGAGAGCCTCAGGAGACAAGGCATATTGTAATGCGCAATGAGGAGGCAGTGATTTCCCCAAGCTGGTCTATCCATGCAGGGTGCGGCACCAGGGCATATACCTTTATCTGGGGCATGGTTGGTGAGAACCAGGCATTTGATGATATGGACGGCGTGGCAATGGGAGATTTGAAATAGTTTTGTAAATGTGGAAAAGGAGCGCAGTGAAAATGAGTGATTTTATGAAGAAATTCTCTTTGGAAGGGAAAGTAGCCCTGGTGACTGGGGCGTCTTACGGCATTGGGTTTGCAATTGCAAGCGCATATGCACAGGCAGGGGCAACAATTGTATTTAACGACATTAAGCAGGAATTGGTAGATAAAGGGCTTGCAGCATACGAAGAGATTGGCGTGAAAGCCCATGGCTATGTGTGTGATGTGACAAACGAGGGCCAGGTTCAGGAAATGGTTGCGCAGATTGAGAAGGAAGTGGGCGTAATTGATATCCTTGTGAACAATGCAGGAATTATTAAACGTATCCCTATGTGCGACATGAGCGCAGACGAGTTCCGCCAGGTCATTGATGTAGACTTGAACGCGCCTTTTATTGTGTCCAAGGCGGTTATCCCAGCCATGATAAAAAAAGGCCATGGAAAAATTATCAATATCTGTTCCATGATGAGCGAGCTGGGGCGTGAGACAGTGTCCGCCTATGCCGCTGCAAAGGGCGGGCTGAAAATGCTGACTAAGAATATCGCTTCTGAGTATGGCGAATTCAATATCCAGTGCAACGGCATTGGGCCTGGCTATATTGCAACGCCGCAGACAGCCCCATTGCGGGAAGTTCAGGAGGATGGCTCCAGGCATCCATTTGACCAGTTTATTATTGCAAAGACGCCTGCGGCCCGTTGGGGGGCAACGGAGGACTTACAGGGGCCGGCAGTGTTCTTGGCTTCGGACGCTTCAGATTTTGTGAACGGGCATGTGCTTTATGTGGACGGCGGCATCCTTGCCTATATTGGCAAGCAGCCATAAGGAAGCCAGAAAGGATGGGACTATGGCAGTACTGGCATTGAAAGTATTGGATAAAAATGGCAATACCATCTGCGTGAGCAGGGGGGATGATTATGTCAGCCTGGTATGCACGGCGCAGTATCAGGAAGGCGACCGGATTGTGCTGGAAACTTCGGACAAGGATATCCATGTGTTCTTACAGGTAGACGACGCCATGGGAGCGGCCTTCTGTTATGTGACGGATAATGTGTCCTACACAATCCCCTTTGGGGAGAAGCGTATCAGCTATTCCCCCAAAGCCTTTTATGGGAACCGCCATTACCTGTATGCCAGGGTGGCGAGGGAGGACGAGGTGTCCTGTTATAGGAACCTTGCCTTAAATGTGTACGACCAGCATGGGGACACCCATTGCTACCCCCATGCCACGGCAAATGTGGAGACAAGGGGCGAGTCTGTGTTTGCAGCCCGCAATGCCATTGACGGCGTGTGCGAGAACCGTTCCCATGGGGAGTGGCCGTATGAGTCCTGGGGCATCAATATGCAGGATGACGCGGAGATGAAGCTGGATTTTGGGCGTTTGGTAGAGACA
Source organism: uncultured Lachnospiraceae bacterium (assembly GCA_910585295.1). Classification (GTDB taxonomy): domain Bacteria; phylum Bacillota; class Clostridia; order Lachnospirales; family Lachnospiraceae; genus Petralouisia. Next base: position 28,175 of record CAJUDE010000031.1, read on the forward strand.
GACAAAATTGTCCTTTATACCCGTTCTGATTTCCCCCATGACAATTGGTGGACCCAGGTGGATTTGTCCTTTTCTGACGGCACCCAGATTACATGGGATTTGGAAAAGAGCAGCCTGCCCCATGTGCTGACATTTGAGAAGAAACAGGTTACATGGTTAAAGCTGGGCAATTTAATCAAAGCCCAGGACCCTTCCCCTTTCCCGGCATTGAGCCAGATAGAAGTGTATGGGAAGGTAGTGCGCTAAGGCAGGAGAAAAGAATAAAGAGTAAGTAATTTGCATACCCCCATGGAAGCCTTGGCTTCTATGGGGGTTTTTGAGTAGAAATATGGGGTTAATGTATAAAAAATGCGGAAATAGTGTAAAAAAATACAAAATAGTTTGTGGGATTGCATATATGATGTATAATGGTAGATAGAAATGGTTATGGATATCTACGGAGGAAAATGGGATGTTGGCAGATTTTAAAGTTAGGAATTATAGAAATTTTAGGGATGAATTGCATTTTTCCCTGGAGTCACGAAAAAATTATGAGTTTAACCAAAAGGCTGTCCATAACGGTATTATCAAGGATTCTGTTATTATAGGTTATAACGCTTCTGGCAAGACAAATTTGGGTTCTGCAGTTATGGATATTATTATCCATTTGACGGATAGAAGAGTGGGGGAGACGTCGAGCTTGATTTATTCTAATTTAAATAATCGGGATGATACGGTAGCTTTTTCTTATAAATTTAAATTTGGCTCTTCATTTTTGGAATATACTTATGAAAAAAGGGATCCTTGGCAGGTTCTGCGGGAATGCATGAAAATTGATGGGAAAAAAATAATTGTTAATGAGGAAGACATATATTTTGCCCGTTTGAAGGGTTCTGAAACTTTGAAGAGCCTACAGAAATACTTAATTCCATAAAAGAAAATGGAGTTGAGGCAAGCAAGGGCTTGATACAGGCAAGCGCAAGATTTGAAGCGGAGTGTGTATGCGATGATATTTACAATTATTACGCAAATTCACCAGATACTTTGAGGTTTATCGAAAATTCTATATTAGACGTGCAATGGCAGGGGGTATTGTCATGAATAAATTGCAGAAAGTAGAATATAATGGAACGATTGTTTTGACAACACAGCAGATTGCGGAGGCGTACGAAACAGAACAGCAAATTGTTACAAATAATTTTAACAGAAATAAAGAGAGATACATTGAGGGAAAACATTATATTTGCCTTAAAGGCGATGAATTAAAGGATTTTAGAGCAAAAAATCAAAATGATGTTTTGCCAAATGCCAATAAATTCTACCTCTGGACAAAGAAAGGCGCGTTTCTCCACGCAAAATCTCTCAATACTGATACCGCATGGGAAGTGTACGACAGGCTTGTTGACGATTATTTTGATAAAGAAGAGAATGCAAAAGGGAAAATTGAGCAAGGATTGTATGTTGTAAAATTCATAGCGGATGACATGAGGGTAAGTGAATCAAGACGCCTATTCATGTATGAGAACTATTGTAAGGACGTAGGAATACCGACAGGATTCTTGCCAAAGTACACCGATAACGGCAATAGAGAACAATGTTCCGCAACAGAATTACTCAATCGGAACGGATGCGAAATTAAGACCGCAAGGTTCAATCAGATTCTTATTGCCGCTGGATATATGGAACTTAGGGAGCGGACTTCAAGCAAGGGAGAAATTAAAGAGTACAAGGCTTTGACTGATAAAGGATTGAAGTATGGTGCGAATCTGATAAGCAACAAGAACCAGAAAGAGTGTCAGCCGTATTATTATGCAGACAAATTCATGGAGTTGTATAATGAGGTAACAGGATAGAGCTGAGAAATTAGCTCTATTTATTTTCAAAAACCTCTTGACTTTTTGTCGAAACTTATCTTCTTTTGTGGTATAATTTACTAAAACACAAATGAAGGGAGAAATACTTATGAGCAGGAGAGAAGGAAAAATATCAATAATTGTGGCTGTGATAGGTTTAATTGGAGTTATAGGGGCAGCAATCATCGGTGCAAAGTGGGGGAAGGAGAATGTAACAGTAATAGTTCAGTTGGACGGAAAGAATGTGGTTCTTAATAATGAGGATGTTAAGAAAATGGCGAAAGAAAATGAGCAGTTAAATAATGAAATTTCTGAATATAAAGAAGAAATAGAAAAATTACAGGGTCAGGGCAAGGAATTAGCAACAAAATTAGGGGCTGCAAATGGAGAACTCAACGATGTTCCGTCCATTGAATATAGAAACTTTGGGCTTTCCATAGATGGGGAAGAAATGGCTGTAAATAAAGACAAATCAGCTGTTTTGATAAATGGCAGGCAATATTATTCAAAAGATTTTGTTGATAATTTGCTGCCATCCGATAAAGCAGCGGTAGAAAAGGATGATATGCTTTATGTCGGAAAGGTGGTAAAAGAGAAATCTAATTTATTTGACAGGCAATTAATAGGAAAATCGAATGATGGTTCACAAGTAAGTATAGAAACAAATGTTAAAGATACATATGGGAATATGCATGATAAAGCAGTTGTGTTTTCTTTGTACGATAACAGCATAACGTTTAATGCAAATAAAGAATATTCTAAATTTAAATGCATATTAAATGTTTTAGATGGGAACCCAGGAGGCGGGATTATTCAAATAGAATCGGAACAAGGAATTCTATATACATCAGAAGAAGTTTTAAGCACAACAGAACCAGTTTTAGTCGATATACCAATAAACTATGCTTCTTCCATAACAATAATGAAAATAGGAAATGAAAATACGAAGAATATGGTAACAGATGCAGTTCTTTACAATGAAGAATAGTGGATAAGAAAATTTTTTATCAATGATTGGATTCTGCAACATTTTATTAAAAGGAGAAAACTTATGGAGAAACAAACGAAAACCAAGAAACTTTTAACCCTTGCTGCAATCATTCTGTCTTTGTTGGTATTATTCCCAACCAGTGTGAATGCCGCAGGAAAAACCAAGCTGAACGCCACAAAGAAAACAGTCAATGTGGGCGATTCCTGCACCGTGAAGCTGCTGAACAACAAAAAGAAAGTGAAATGGTCTGTATCGAACAAAAACATTAAGATTGTAAGTAAGAGCAACAAACAGGCGAAAATCAAGGGTGTAAAGAAAGGAACGTCATACCTGAAAGCGAAGGTAGGGAGCAAGGCTTATAAGTGCAAGGTGACAGTAAAGGAGAAAAGCAAAGGGAATGGAACCAAAAAGAATCCGTATTCTGCGTATGATACATATACAACAGATATATTTGGAGCAAGGTATTACGGTCAAGCAAAAGTCAAGCTGATTGATTATAAAGATGGAAAAGAAGCGTTAAATTATCTTAAGAAAAATGGGCTAAATAAAAATCCAGGGAAATCAAAAGAATATGTATATTTAAAGTTTAAAATAGATTATTTTTATGGTCAGGAAGAAATACCAGCACTTTTAACAATAGGTAGATTTTACACGTCAAATTCCACAAAGGAAATACCTTGGAATGAAATAAAGTGCAATGATGGAATTAAAGACTTTTACACAGAAAGTATGTTGCCGGGAAATAGTGTGACATGCAAAATTATATTTTTAATAAATTCAAAAGAAAAGCCAGTAACTTATAAAATTGATGGTTATGACGATGACTGGAACCCAACCGAAACATGGTTCACAACAAAGAAAAAATAATATACAAAAGAGAGGGAAAAATAATATGAAAAAACTAAGGAAGAAAATATGTTTGTTATTGTCAGTATCAATGCTGGTGTGCATGAATGATATGCCTGTATTCGCAACAACGCAAGGCGAGAGTGTTATTGAAGAGCGAGAAAATGATGTTACACCAGAAGAACCGAGCGGATTTGACGAAAATGCACATGGGGAAGTGACAAAGGAGGGGAATTGTGGCGAAGAATATGACGCACAGTACAAACTTTATGAAGATGGAACACTATATATTTATGGGGTTAGGAGAAATATAGTAAGTTGTAGTAATCTTCGCTCGTTAGAAATAACAAATGTTTATATAGAAAACGGAATAGCGGCGATTAAAGAAGAGGCATTTGAGAATTTTACAGATTTGCAAGATATTAAAATTCCAAGTAGCGTAAATAAAATAGGCTCTTCTTGTTTTTCTGGGTGCAAAAAATTGGAAGAGATAGAACTTCCTAAAGAAATAAAAAATATTGAAATTAATTTGTTTTCTGGATGCGAATCTTTGAAAACAATACGAACATTGGGGGGAGTTGAATCAATAGGAAGTCAAGCATTTTATGAATGCGATAGTTTAATAAATATAGAAGATTTAATGACAGATTCTTTAATAGAAATAGGGGGATATGCATTTTATGGGTGCGATTTTTTAAAAAATATTACGATTCCGTATAATGTGAAAAAAATAGGGACAAAATCTTTTTCTAATTGTAGTGGATTAGAAACTGTTGAAATATTTGGACAATCACTCGTTATACAAGGCACTCCTAGTTCTTATACTTATATCGAAAACGAATTTAGCGAATGCGAGAATTTAAAAAATGTAATTATACATGATGGATCAACTAAACTGCAAGGAACATTTTATGGGTGCACAAATTTGGAATTAATAGAAATTCCTTCTAGTGTAGATAGAATATCGACAGATACATTTTATGCTTGCGGCAAACTTACAATCCGTTGCCCAGAGGGTTCATATGCGGAAAAATTTGCGAGAGAGAACAATATTCCAGTTGATTTAATTCATGTTCATAAATACGAAAGTACAATAACAAAAGAGCCGACTTGCACAGAAACGGGAATTAGAACGTATATTTGCAGTTGTGGAGATGAATACACAGAAGAAATTTCTAAAACTGGACATGAAATAGTCATAGACCCTTCTGTAGAGCCAACAGAAACAAAAGATGGAAAGACAGAGGGAAGTCATTGCGGCGTTTGCGGAGAGATATTAAAGGCGCAAGAAATTATTCCTGCTACTGGAAAACCAGAAGAACCGACAATTCCAGATGTTGAAATAAAAAACACATTCAATGGATGCAAAGGAAGTCCAGTGAAACTTTCCATAACTTGTAAGGAAAGTGACGAATTTACATTTCAATGTTTGGATAATTGCGGAATGCAAAGCAAGTACACAGGATATTCTTCTATAATATCGCCATGGGGAATGTCATATAAGAAAAATTACGAATTGATATTTACGAAATCAGGTGAACATGTTATATCGGCATACAAAAACGTAAATCTTATGGAACATGATAAATTTATTATTTCAGAAAATCATGCATGGGATTCTGGGAAAATAGAAAAAAAGGAAACATGCAAAGAAAATGGAATTAAAAAATTCACGTGTTTAAACTGTGAAAACACTAAAACAGAAATAATTCCAGCGATGGGACATAATTACATAAAGACAATTATTAGAAAAGCAGCATGTACTTCAAACGGAACGGAAAAATATACATGTTCAAGATGCAGAGATTCATACACCAAATCTATCCCAAAGGCAGGACATAAATATGGAAAATGGAAAGTGTCTAAAAAACCTACAATATTCAAGAAAGGAAAAGAGAAAATATCATGCACCGTTTGCAAGAAAACTTTGCAGGAAAGAGATATAAAGAAATTAAAGGCAAGTGTTAAGATTTCAAAAACGAAATTGAAACTGAAAAAAGGAAAAACATATCAGTTAAAAATTAAAAAGAAATCAAAAGGAGATAAGATATCCAAATGGACTACTTCAAACAGAAGAATTGTTTCTGTAAACAAGAAAACAGGAAAGATAAAGGCGTTTAAGAAAGGGAAAGCGAAAATAACGGTTAGGATGAAAAGCGGATGCAAATCCACTTGTAATGTAACAGTGAAATAGTTTTAGAGATTTGGGGGAAAGACAATATATTTACTTTTAAAGCTGAAAATAACCAGCAGGGGGTGTCTCTAATTTGGAGGCACCCTAAATTTATATATTTTTCTGCTTTAGGTATTGACATTAAATGTGTTACCAGTTATAATAAACGTGTTACCAAATAAAGAAAGGGGATGATATATTTGTCGCCGGCTTATGGCAGACCGCCCTCAAAAGACCCGAAGCGAAATGATACTCGGATAAGGTTGACTGATGGTGAACGTGAAAAGTTGGATTTCTGTGCAGAACAAACAAGGATGACTAAGGCGGACATAATCAGAATGGGCATTGATTTAGTGTATCAAAAAGTAACAAAAAAGAAAGAGTAACCGTTCCACCGACCAAAGCGATACGATTACTCAACAACCAAATTCCTTTTTGAAAAAATGGCTACCGCAATCCCACTGGCTTTAGACGGTGGGTTAAGGTAGCCAAACGTGGTGGTTTGTGTTATACTTGCGTTATGGGAACATGGAAATCTAAAAACAGACACAAGTATTTATTACAGTACCATATAATTTTTGTATGCAAATATAGAAAGAAACTGTTTGCATCAAAACAGGTATCGGATGATATAAAACAGTTTTCGTATGAGATATGCCAAAAACATCATGTAATTATTAGGTATATGGAAACGGACAAAGACCATATCCATTACATGATAGAAACAGAACCAACCATGTCTGTCAGTAAAATTGTAAACCTGATGAAAAGTTATACAACATATCATATATGGGAGAGATATCCAAATTATTTGCGGAAACACTTTTGGAAGGAACATACTTTTTGGACAGATGGATATTTTGCATGTAGTGTAGGAAATGTATCTGAAGAAATGCTGCGGAAATATATAGAAAATCAAGGATAGAAAGTTGGTGGCAGCAAATGTTAAAAGCATATAAATATAGAATATATCCTAATAATGAGCAGAAAGTGCAGATTGCAAAAACATTTGGCTGTTGCCGTTTTGTCTATAACCAAACATTGGCGTACTGGAAAGAAACATACGGGAAAGAAAAGAAATCCGTCAGTAAAACAGACTGTAATAATTATTGTAACAGAGAGTTAAAGAAGGAATATGAGTGGCTGAAGGAAGTGGACAAATTCGCCCTTACAAATGCCATTTATAACATGGATGCAGCATTTCAGAAGTTTTTTAGGGAACATGCAGGATATCCGAAATTCAAAAGTAAGCATGATAACCATAAATCCTATACAACAAATTTCACAAACGGAAATATTGCGGCAGATTTTGGGGATGGGAAGATAAAACTGCCAAAGTTAAAGCAAGTAAAGGCAAAACTCCATAGGGAATTTGAGGGACAGATAAAGTCAGCGACAGTTTCGCAAGTTCCAAGTGGTAACTATTATGTTTCCATCCTTGTGGAGACGGAACAGGAAGAACTGCCACATACAGATAAAAATACAGGATTGGATTTAGGTGTTAAGGATTTGTGCGTCACATCAGACGGCGCCAAATATAGGAATCCAAAAACAATAAGGAAATATGAGAAAAAACTTGCAAAACTGCAAAGGCAGTTATCGCATAAAGAAAAAAGAAGCAGGAATTATGATAAGCAAAAAAAGAAAATAGCCATTTGCCATGAGAAGATAAGAAATACCAGAAAAGATTACCTGCATAAGGTTTCCCATGAGATTATCAGCGAAAACCAAGTGATAGTTTCGGAAAACTTACAGATAAAAAGCATGGTAAAAAATCACTATTTGGCAAAATCAATATCAGATGTGTCTTGGCACGAATTAACAAGGCAGTTGGAATATAAAGCAGCGTGGAATGGCAGGCAGTATATCAAAATAGATACATTCTATGCAAGCAGCCAGTTGTGTTCAGCTTGTGGATATAAAAACATAGCAACAAAAGATTTATCAGTAAGGGAATGGGTATGTCCAATTTGTAGGACAAAACATGATAGAGATGTTAATGCTGCAAAGAATATTTTAGCAGAAGGATTACGGCAAATAGCATAGGATAATAAAATACAAATAGGGATGGTGCAGCCCGAATTAACGCCTGTGGAGATAGTAGGTTGCGAGGTCATAGAAGCAGGAAGCCCATTGGCTTTAGACAATGGGTAGTTCACTTTGGATAATTGGGACCATTCTATTTCCCTCGTGAAATATGTTTACGCAAATTCTATATTGGACGGGGAAAATAAGGAGTGCCAGGTTTTTCTGCAATTTATTCGGTTTGTCAATCAGATGTTATTGTTCAGCAGCACAGAAAAGCTGAAGGCTGTTGGGGCTAATGTGGCTGGCGGAAGTATGATTGAAAGTATATGCAACATAGAACGTGGCGTGGAGGGGTTAGAGAGTTTCTTACAGGAAGTAGGGCTTCCATTTAAGCTGTTAGAAAAAGACATGGGGGAAGGTACGGCTATCTATTGCAAGATGGGGGATAGGGAGGTGCTGTTTCACCTGTTAATGTCAAGCGGCACAAGGGCGTTGGTATTTTTATATTTATGGTATATGCAAAAAGAGGACTTTTCATTTATCTTTATTGATGAGTTTGACGCTTTTTACCATACGGATTTATCAATTGCTGTTATTAAGAAGTTAATAGAAGAAAATATACAAGTAGTTTTTACCTCCCATAACACAGACATTATTTCCAATGAATTGCTGCGGCCGGATTGTTACTTTTTATTGAACGAGAATACAATTCAGCCATTTTGCAATTTGACGGACAAATCTTTGAGGGAGGCGCATAACCTTCAAAAAATGTATAGAGCGGGAGCGTTTTATGAACAGTAGGAAAAAAGTGATTTTTATTCCCGCGAGCAATGAGCCAAGCAGCCGCGCTCGCGCGGATATTTGGCGAATGCCGCGAGGGGCGCTGTGTGCCAGCGGCACACGTTCAGCGCCGACCGAAACGGAGTGCAGACCAAATACCCCGCCCCTTGGGGCG
>CAJUDE010000032.1 GCA_910585295.1 uncultured Lachnospiraceae bacterium
AAGGTTATTCCGATTGTTCCCTGCTATAAGAATTTCTAAGTGTTCTGGGCTTCTTATTGGAAATTGACGCAACCGGCTTATATTCGCCCTCCATGGCTCAGCATAAGCCTTCCCCAAACATCGTGTTTGGGAATTGCTGAGAGCCGTCAGGACACTAAGAAATATCTAATAGCGGAACAAGTCACAATCCCTTCTGCATAATTGTGCAAATTGCCAGTTTAAATTTTTTATCCCATCTTTTGACACCCTAATCTTTATAGGAAATTCCTTCGGGTTCTCCTATAAAAATTTAATATCCATAGGGGTCGCGATGGCTGCAGATTGCCGATTCCTGTTGGTTGTTTGAGCCTTTATGCCACAATCCGTCTGGGCGCTTACCTTCGCGGCAGCCGTCAAATACCTGTGTAAACGCGGCTGCTTGGCGGCTGCCCGCAGAAAGAAAGCCATCCAGCTCCCCGTGGTCAAAAAATATAATTTCTTCTATTTTCTCTTGGTCACGGACTGGAAGGAATATCGTAAGCTTTGTTCGGCGGTTCCCACATTGAGGGCATCGGTAAGCATGGCAGCCGCAGGCATACGTCCCTGAGGGTATTTCAGCTTTTTTTGCCACAGGCGCCAGATGGTTTTGATAGTATTCAGGGCTTTCATGGGAAATGTAATGCCCGACCATCATATCAGGCAGGGCATACAGTTGTTTGTGCAGCACATCCATCTCACTTTGGCAGAGGTTACACCAGTCTTCGTGGAACATAGCGCGCATTTTCCGAAATAACCCCATATCAGGAAGCCCTCCTTTTCGCTTCTTCCAATACCCCAACCATTAAGTCGGCTTTGGAAATCCCGGTCAGGATGTAGTCGCTGTCCATACGCCACCGTTTATTGGAAGTAAACGTATTGACCCGGATTCGGATACCATCTACAGTAAACAGGAAGCTGACGCGGCTGCTGCCAGCTAAAAAGCCAGCCCCGGTTTTCCCATCGTCTGTCCAGATTTTCTCTATCCGGCTGGCTGGGAGGACATAACTCTGGAATGGGTTCCAGAAAAACAAAATGGCAAGCTTCCCATGTTCGATATCTACAATTACCGTGCAGATATCGCTGTCAAAGGTATGGTTAGGGATAAAGCCGCTTTGCTCCAGTTCCCGCATTAGTTTTTTCCGTTTCCCTTTAAACAGCAGCTTGCCGCCCCAAACCCACCATAGGATAGAAAGGGTGGGCGGCACAAGGAACAGCGCTACCGCCCCTAACCCGCCATCATGGAAAAATGTGTAGCCAAGCCAGAAGCAGAGGGCAGTGCATAACAGGGGTATCCCGATGTAGGATATCAGGTACATCGCATTAATTTTCTTAACAGGTTCATTGTTCATAACTTTTCCTCCAGTCTCTTTTGTGACATATCGTTATTTCCATTCAGAAGCTTGTTTTTTTCGGCTTAGGAAAGGGGGGAAGACCCCCAGTTTTGCGCCAATGGCATGGAAAATTGGGAAGCAGATGATAACAGTAAGCGCCCGGGTTAATAATACGGCGGGCGCGGCATAATCATCTTGGCTGACAGCGCCGCCATTGCCCATCATGTCAATATAAAAATCTTTGCGGCTTAGGGGTTCTTTGTATTCGATCTGGCTGATGAAATTTTTATCAGAACCCAGGCCTTCCCATACAATGCGCCCTACGGGCAAAATAGCTTCCCCAGTGTAGGCTTCCCCGGTTGTCTGGACGTTTTCCATATTGATGGCGGCGGCAACCAGCTCGCCAGAGGGCAAGGTAAGGGCGTACAGATATTGGCTTCCATAATACCCTGCGCCTCGGTTGCGGTATTCTATGCCAGGCGAAGTTACCGTAAATGTATCATGGCTAAGCAAATCTTCTACGGAGTTGGCATGGAACACCCCATTTACTGCCTTGCCCCCAATTTCCCCATCAGGCGCCGTGTGTTTTTGCACATAGCCCTCATAGCCTTGCGATAGGATACGTTGAGCGATGTGCGCCGTAAAAATACTGACAAAAAGGGAAAAGAGCAGGCATAGCCAGATGTCAAAACGCAAATAATGGTAACGCATGGAAAATCACCTCCTGAATGATGACGCCATATCGCTGTGCGATAAAAATGGCAGGTAATGCGCACTTTGGCGCGTATCATGCTTGAATGATGACGCCATATTGCTGTGCGGTAAAAAATGGCAGGCAATGCGCACTTTGGCACATATCATGCCTGTTGACATAATAACATATTGTTTTCATTCAGTCCAGATTTGTATAGATAAACAAATATTTAGGGGAAAAAGTGAAAAAAAGAGTAAAAATGCATTAGGGAGGGACAACTGTCCTTGAATCAGATGTGCATAAGGGATATTATTATAGTAACAAAAGCGAAAGCAGTTGCCATAATGATGAAAAGCAGCATAGTGTCAGGAGAAACGTATGGAAAATAATTACTTAGAAAAAGCATTGCCGTTTTTAAAACATATTGATACAGGAAGGCGGGAACAATTCCAGGCATATTTCAGGAATGCGCCCCTTTGGGTATTAGAAAATTTCACCATAGAGACAATTAAGAAAGGTACGGCTCTCATACGGGAAGGGGAACCGGTGGAGCATGTTTATTTTATTGGCGACGGAATAATCAAGGCAACAGATTACCGAATTTATGGAATATCCTTTGATTTTATGCTTTTTACGAAAGTTTATGCATATGGCGGCATGGAAATCATCATGGACATAGAGAAATTCAGGACCTCGCTGCAAACTGTGACAGACTGCATTGTGGTAAAGATCCCCAAAGCCCAATTCAGCAAATGGATGGAAACAGATATTCAGTCTTTAAGGCATGAGTCAAAGCTGATGGGGGAGTACCTTTTGGAACAGGCGCGGAATGTCAGGGCGTTTTTATTCCTGCAAGGTTCTGACCGGCTGGCAATGCTGTTAATTAATAGATATGAAAAGTATGCGCAAAGCGGGACTATGAAGCTGAAAAATGACCGGCAGGAATTATCGGATTTTACTGGGCTAAGCGAAAAGACGATTACCAGGTCTGTGAAAAAATTAAAAGAAGATGGTTTAATTTCAAGGGAGGGCAATGATATTGTAATCAGCAAAGAGCAATATGCCCGCCTGAAAGAAAATTTGACAGAAGTCCTTTTTGACGATGAGTAACCAATATTAAAATAAATACAAGGAGGAAAAATCATGCAAAATTATTCAGGGGAAGAAGGGTTACAGTACCACTTACAAATCAGGAGAGGGGATGTTGGGCGTTATGTGATTTTGCCAGGAGACCCCAAAAGATGCGCAAAAATCGCAAAGCATTTTGACGATGCAAAATTAGTGGCGGACAGCAGGGAGTATATCACTTACACCGGGTATTTGGATGGGGAAAAAGTCAGCGTCACCTCAACTGGGATTGGCGGGCCTTCTGCTTCAATCGCCATAGAGGAGCTTACCCTTAGCGGGGCCGACACCTTTATTCGCGTGGGGACATGCGGCGGGATTGAGCTAGATGTAAAAGGCGGGGATATTGTGGTTGCCACAGGCGCGGTCCGTATGGAAGGGACCAGCCGTGAATATGCGCCGATTGAGTACCCGGCGGTGGCAGATTTTGAGGTGGCGAACGCATTGGTGCAGTCCTGCAAAGACTTGGGGCTTACCCACCATGTGGGCGTGGTGCAGTGCAAGGATGCATTTTATGGGCAGCATGAGCCAGAACGGATGCCAGTAAGCTATGAATTGTTAAACAAATGGGAAGCATGGAAACGTATGGGGTGCAAGGCATCTGAAATGGAATCCGCGGCGTTGTTTATCGCAGCAAGCCATTTAAGGGTTCGGTGCGGCTCCAATTTCCTGGTAGTAGGGAACCAGGAAAGGAATGCGTTGGGCATGGATAACCCTATGGTGCATGACACAGAGGCGGCAATTAAAGTTGCAGTGGGGGCTATACGGAAATTGATCCAGGCAGACAAGGAAAAATAATTTACAGGAGGGCGCATAAGTGAAACTTGTACTAAGCTTAATCGGCATAGTTGTAATTTTAGGGCTTCTTTGGCTGCTGTCCTGGGACCGTAAAAGGATTGACTGGAAACTGGTGGCGAAAGCAGTGGCTGCCCAGATAATACTTGCGATTATTATTGTCAAAGTCCCAATTGGGCAGAAGCTTGTCACAATCGTGTCTGATGGGGTAACGTCGGTGGTAAATTGCGGCAAGGATGGGCTTTCCTTTGTATTTGGCGACCTTTCAGACAGCTCTAAGCTCAGCGTTTTTATGGTACAGTCATTAGGGGGCATTATCTTTGTCTCCGCATTGGTGAATTTGCTGTATTACCTTGGGGTAATTGGTTTTGTGGTGAAATGGCTTGGCAAGGCAGTGGGCAAATTGATGGGGACGACAGAAGTGGAGAGCTTTGTGGCAGTGGCAAATATGTTCCTGGGGCAGACCAGCAGCCCAGTTCTGGTCAGTAAGTATATCGGGAATTTGACAGACAGTGAGATCTTTGTTATTTTAGTCTCAGGGATGGGGAGCATGGAAGTATCGATTTTAGCTGGATACCATGCCTGCGGGATCCCTATGGAATATCTGTTAATTGCAAGTGTGCTGGTTCCAGTTGGGAGCATTTTGGTTTCCAAAATGATATTGCCCCAGGGCGAGCAGGCAAAATCAATTTCAGATGTAAAAATGGACAATAAAGGGAATAATTCTAATGTCATTGACGCCATTGCGGAAGGGGCTGCCACTGGAATGCAGATGGTGATTTCCATTGGTGCGTCGTTGGTGGCGATTATCGGCCTTGTTGCGTTAATTAATATGGTGTTGGGGATTGCCGGCATTAGCCTGGAGCAGATATTCTCCTACATATTCGCGCCATTTGGCTTCCTGCTGGGCCTGGATGGCAAGGACGCCCTGATGGAAGGGACCTTGTTAGGGCAGAAGATGATTATGAACGAGTTTGTGGCATTTGGGGACCTTGGGGAAGTTATCAATTCCCTGGATACCAGGACGGCAATGGTTGCATCCATTTCCCTTGCTGGCTTTGCGAATGTCTCCAGCCTGGGGATTTGCGTTTCTGGCATTGCGGTGCTTTGCCCTCAAAAGAAAAGCACGTTGTCCCGGCTGGTGGTCCGGGCAATGCTTGGCGGGATGCTGGTGAGCATCCTAAGCGCAACGATTGTAGGCATTGTAGCATTATTCTAAGAGGTAGGAAAATGAGAGAGCAGAACTATAACAGGATATTTACAATTGTCATTGATTCCCTGGGGGTAGGCGCGTTAGAAGACGCGGCTGCCTATGGGGATGCTGGGACAGACACCTTAGGGCATATTTCCCAGCATGTGGAAGAACTGAAAATACCCAACCTGCAGAAATTAGGCTTGGCAAATTTACATCCGTTAAAGCAGGTTTTGCCTGTGGAACGGCCTATGGGCTATTATATGAAGCTGAATGAAGCAAGCACCGGGAAAGATACCATGACAGGGCATTGGGAGATGATGGGCCTCCATATTACAAAGCCGTTTCAGACCTTTACTGAAACCGGGTTTCCAAAAGAGCTGTTGGATGAACTGTCTGCAAGGACTGGCCGCACGATTATTGGGAATAAAAGCGCAAGCGGCACGGAAATCTTAGATGAGCTTGCCGAAGAGGAAATTGCCACAGGGCATATGATTGTCTATACATCTGCAGATTCTGTTTTGCAGATTTGTGGAAATGAGGAGACTTTTGGGTTAGAAGAGCTATACCGTTGCTGTGAAATTGCCAGGGAGCTTACCATGAAGGATGAGTGGAAAGTTGGGCGCGTGATTGCAAGGCCTTATGTTGGCAGGAAAAAAGGGGAATTTAAAAGAACCAGCAACCGCCACGACTATGCCTTAAAGCCTTATGGGAAAACTGCCCTGAATGCTTTGAAGGAGGCGGGGTATGACGTGGTGTCAGTAGGCAAGATCTATGATATTTTTGATGGGGAAGGGCTTACGGAATCTAATAAATCCAAGAGTTCGGTCCATGGCATGGAACAGACAATTGAAATTGCCAAAAGGGATTTTAAAGGGCTTTGTTTTGTGAATTTGGTGGATTTTGACGCGTTATGGGGGCATCGCCGGGATGTGGGGGGCTATGCCAGGGAATTGGAAAAATTTGATGAAAAGCTTGGGCAATTGCTGCCGCTGCTTAAGGAAGATGATTTGCTGCTGATTACGGCTGACCATGGGAATGACCCGACCCACACAGGGACTGACCATACAAGGGAAAAGGTTCCATTCCTGGCATATTCCCCGTCTATGGAGGGATGTGGGAAACTAGAGGACAGCCAGGCGTTTGCCGTTATCGGAGCCACCATTGCAGAGAATTTTGGCGTTGCGATGCCGCAAGGGACAATTGGGGAATCAGTGCTTGAAAAATTAAAATAGATTCAGTAATCAAGAAAGGGAAATTTATGGGTAAAAAAGAAATATGGCAAGCGGTTGACCACACATTGCTTACACAGACTGCTACATGGGAGGAAATCCGCAAAGTACTTGACGAAGGGATGGAAAACAACGCTGCTTCTGCATGCATCCCAGCATCTTATGTGCAGCAGGCGGCAGAATATGTGGAAGGGAAGCTTCCAATCTGCACAGTGATTGGGTTCCCCAACGGCTACAGCACAACGGCAGTGAAAGTATTTGAGGCGAAGGATGCCGTGGCGAATGGGGCGGATGAGATTGACATGGTAATCAATATTGGCTGGCTTAAAGATAAGAAGTACCAGGAATTGGAGGAGGAAATCCGCCAAATCCACCAGGCCTGTGATGGGAAAGTGTTAAAGGTTATTATAGAGGCGTGCCTGCTTACCAACGAAGAGAAGGTGGAAATTTGCAGGATTGTCACAAATGCAGGCGCAGAATATATCAAAACTTCCACTGGATTCTCTGTTTCAGGGGCTACATTTGAGGATGTAGAGCTTATGAAAGGGCATATTGGGGAAAATGTGAAAGTAAAGGCTGCCGGGGGCATTTCCTCACTGGAAGATGCAGAGAAATTTATGCAGCTTGGCGCAGACAGGCTTGGAACAAGCAGAATGGTTAAAATTATGGAGGGTTAAAATGACGAATGAAGAATTAATCTTAGAAGCGAAAAAAGCAAGGGAGCATGCCTATGTCCCATATTCCCATTTTCAGGTAGGCGCCGCCCTTGTCACAAAAAGTGGGAAAATATACCATGGCTGCAATATTGAAAACGCAGCGTATGCGCCGACAAACTGTGCGGAACGGACCGCTTTTTTCCGGGCAGTGTATGAAGGGGAACGGGAATTTGAGAAAATTGCAATTGTAGGGGGTGCAGAAGGCACCGATGCCGATGAATTGTGCGCCCCATGCGGCGTCTGCCGCCAGGTAATGATGGAATTCTGCAATCCGGAAACTTTCCAGATTATATTGGCAGATGGGAAAGGGAAATGCCTTCAGCGTTCCTTAAAAGAAATGCTTCCCTTTGGCTTTGGGCCAGAGGATTTGAAATAAGCAAAGGCTTTAAAAAGAGCTGTCACCCCAGTGGTTGAAAATCATGGGTGGACAGCTTTTTTTATCGGAAACTCCTTCGGATTCTCCTATAAAAGAAAAAGTAATTATCGCAGGGCCTGCCCCAGCGAAGCGCGGGTACTGAGGCGAAAAAGAAATATGCCGCTAAAGCAGACCGCCGCAGGCGGAGAATCCTGCAGGGCAGGATTCTTTGTTCTTATATAGGAAACTTTGTTCCCTATATAAAAACCCTCCAGGCGGACGCGCACTCGCGCGAAACGGAGATTTGTCGCAAGCGACCGCGCTCGGCGCAGGAATGTGCTTTGCACATTCTTTGTTCTTATCAGGAAAGATGCCTGCCCACTTTGCTCCAGAAAAAGGAAAAAACATTTGATATTTCATAAGTTACATTATACAATAAAGGTAACCCGTAACATAAATGTCTTGTAGCCAAAGGAGCGAATGTTATGAAGAAAAAAATGTTTTTTCTAATTTTGCTGTTCCTATGCCTGTTTGGAGGGACGGCGTATGCAGCGCCTGTTTCAGAAAATTTGAAAACAGGATCTATGGAATTGACAGAGGAAAACCGTTATGACCCGGTTTACTACCAAACGCCAGAAGAGGTTTGCCCATCCAATGGCGGGGGTAAATTCCGCTCTGCCAGGGAAGGGGTTAATTTTGAAGAATGCCTGGTCAACGGATGGGAGGGATTTCAGGATAAGATTGATGTGTCTGCCTATAATATTCCAGAAAGTGAGGCAGTGCAAAGATATTTTCAAGTATTAAATAACCACCCTTCCATATTTTATGTAGACAATTATGTTAGATGGGGGTCTAATGCAGGCATAATAAAATATTTTTCCGTTACTTATACTGATACACAAGCAAATGTCGCTGCCCAGAAGGAAGCCTTCCAGCGGGAATTGGAAAAAGCGTTGGAATACGTGGACCCTTCCATGGCAGAAGTGGAAAAGGCGTTGGCAGTGCATGATTACTTGGTGCTGGAATGTGAATATGATTATGAAAGGTATTTAACGGACATCAATACGGTGCCGCCAGCTTCCCATACTGCCTATGGGGCGTTAGTCAGCAAAATTGCAGTTTGCGACGGCTATGCCAAGGCGTATGCGTCTATTATGCAGGAACTTGGGATTGACTGCACGATTGTGTCAAGCGATGCCATGAGCCATGCCTGGAACCTGGTATCCCTTGGCGGGAAGTGGTACCATGTGGACGCCACTTGGGATGACCCTACCTGGGATAGGGTTGGGCGCGTGAGCCATAGTTATTTCCTGTTGAGCGACGCAGTGATTTCTGATGCTGGCCATAAACATACAGGCTGGGGAAATAATGGGTGCGTTGCGGATTCTACCTTATATGACAAGGCGTTTTGGTCTAGCGTGGGTTCTGCAATTTGCTATTACCAGGGGGATTGGTATTATGCCCAATATAGCGAAGGCACAAGCTTAATGAAGAAAACAGAACTTTTGGGCAGCCAGGAGGAGGCTATTTATACAGACGCCGAGCCGTGGAATGGATATTTGCCAGGTTATATATGCCTGGATTTGGCAAAAGATAAGCTTTATTTTAATACTAGGACAGATATCCGCAGGCTCGAAGAGGACGGGACTGCTACAGTGGTGTATGGGCCAAGCCTGTCAGGGAACCAGTTGGTTTTTGGGTTTACCGTAAGGGAGGCGGAGTCCGACCTGCAATTGTGCTATGCCCTTCAGGGTACGCCAAACCTGGCTGGAAAACAGACGGTGTATTCCCATATCCTGCTAGAAATCACAGGGATTACGGCAGAAAACCTGGAGGTTGTTTATGACGGGCTTCCCAAGCAGATTACCGTGCAGGGGACAAAGGAAGGCGACAGCATTACTTACAAGGTGAACGGGATATACCAGGCTCAGCAGCCAGTGATGAAAGATGCTGGGACATACCAGGTAGGGTATAAAGTTTTGCGTAATGGGAGCGACAGCTTTTTTGGAACAGCCCAGGTAGTGATTAAAAAGGCAAAGCCAGCTTATGATATCCCTGAGGGGTTAAAAGGGAGCAGCGGAAGCTTGTTAGGCAGCGTGAAGCTTCCAACAGGGTTTACTTGGGAGACAGACACAAATACCGAGCTGGTTCAGGAAGGGGAATATACGTATCAGGCGTCCTATACGCCAGAAGACACCAATAATTATGAAACCGTTCCTAACATTTCTGTAAAAGTAGTGGTAAATTGCCCAGGGCATCAATATGAATCTAAAGTGACTGTGGAACCTACCACAACACAGAAGGGTGAGAAGCAATTCAACTGTAAAATATGTAAAGACACTTATACAGAAGAGATAGAGACGCTTTTGCCCGATGGGACCGAGAAACCAGGAGATACGGAGAATCCAGGGGAAACGGAGAACCCAGGCGATACGGAGAAGCCAGACAACACAGAGAAGCCAGGGGAAACGGAGAACCCAGGCGATACCGAAAATCCAGGGGGAACCGAGGATCCAGACAACACAGAGAAGCCAGACGATACGGAGAACCCAGGGGGAACCGAGAAGCCAGACGATACACAGGAACCGGGGGAACCCGAGAATCCCGATGAGGAGGATCCAGGAAATACAGAGGAACCAGGTGGTTCAGAGGACCCTGGAAACAATGGGGACTCTGGGAACGCAGGCAATTCCGGGATTACAGGGAAGCCTGGGAACACCACAACCACAATGCTAAAAAAGGCAACTGGCTTAAAAGTAAGGACAGCGTCTGCAACTTCCTTGAAATTTACTTGGAAAAAAGTGCAGGGGGTAAAATATCAGCTAACGCTATACAAAGGGGCTGCAAAGGTTTCTCAGAAAAATACAGGGAATAGCGCCTATACATTTAAGAAATTAAAGCCGGCGACAATTTATACATTAAAAGTAACCCCTTATCTGGAAGCCAATGGAAGGAATTTGTATGCTTCTGGGGATACAGCCATAAAATCAGCGACAGCCCCAGAAAAGCCTAAGCTGGTTTCTGTAAAGAAAACGGGCAAAGCCAAAGGGAAGGCAGCCTGGAAAAAAGTGGCGGGAGCCGATGGCTATGAAGTTTCCATGCGGGTTGGAAAAGGAAGCTATAAAACGGTAAAAGAAATTTCTAAAGGAAATAAAATAACTTTTACAAAGTCAGGCTTAAAGAAGGGCAAGAGTTATAGCTTCCGTATACGGGCTTATAAAAAAGTTGGTACAAAAAAAGTATTTGGAAATTACAGCAATGCCATATCTTTCAAACTAAAATAAATATAAGCAGTTATTAAAAAGGAGCGAACACTATGAAGAAAAAACTGTTATTTCCGGTTTTGCTGTTAACATGCCTGTTGGGCAAGACGGCATATGCAGCGCCAGTTTCGGAAAGCGTAACTACAGAGTCTGTGGAATTGACGGAGGAAAACCGTTATGACCCTGTATATTACCAGGAACCAGAAGAAATCTACCCGTCAACGGGAAGTTCTAAGCCCCGTTCTGCAAAGGCGGGTGTTCCACTGGAAGAATGCCTGGTAAATGCCTGGGAAACGTTTCAGGCTGAGGTTGATGTGTCAGCATACAATATTCCTGTGGGAGAAGCGTCAGAAAAGTATTTTCAGATATTGAACAGCCATCCTTCCATATTTTATGTAAAAAGTGAGGTTGTCTACTCTTATTCTTCTAATGGCATGGTAATGAGGTATCATATTACTTATACAGATACACAAGAGAATGTCAGCGCCCAAAAGGCGGTTTTTGACCAGGAAGTGCAGCGCGCTTTGAACTGCGTGGACCCTTCCATGACAGAAGTGGAGAAAGCGTTGGTGGTGCATGATTATCTGGTATTGGAGTGCGAATATGACTATGAAAGGCTGCAAAGCGGTACGGTGCCAGATATCTCCCATAGCGCCTATGGCGCGCTGGTGGATAAAATAGCGGTCTGTGATGGGTATTCCAAAGCCTATGGCAGCATTTTGGACCAACTTGGGATTGAAAGCACATTGGTGGCAAGCGATGCCATGAACCATGCCTGGAACCTAGTGTCCCTTGGCAGTAAGTGGTACCATGTGGACGCTACTTGGGATGACCCTACTTGGGACAATGTTGGGCGCGTGGGGCATAATTACTTCCTGTTAAGCGACACGGCGATTTCCGATAGCGGCCATAAACATACAGGCTGGGACAATCATGGGATTACTGCAGTTTCCACATTATATGACAATGCATTTTGGTCTGAGGTAAGTTCTGCATTTTGTTATCAGCAGGGAGATTGGTATTATGCCAAATATGACAAGGGAAGCCGGGAAACAAGTTTGGTCAAGAAGCCAGGGCTATTGGAAGGGCAGGAAGAAACTGCCTATAAGGAAGGTGGGACATGGAATAATTATATCAATAGCTTCATGTACCTGGATTTAGCAAAAGATGGGCTGTATTTCAACACTAGGACAGATATCCGCAGGTTAGAGGATGACGGGACTGCCACTGTGGTGTATGAACCAGGCATGGCAGAAGAAAATTTAATTTTTGGCTTTACCGTAAAAGAGGAAAATTCAGGGATGCAGCTATGTTATGCCCTTCAGGAAACGCCAAACCTTACTGCAAAACAGGTGGTGGATTCCTATACTATGCAGGAGATAACAGGGATTGCCATAGACGGCTTAAAATTTGTTTATGATGGGCAGCCGAAACAGATTACGGTACAGGGAGTAAAGGAAGGCGACAGCATTACTTACAGGGTCGATGGGAAATACCAGGCAGAGCAGCCAGAGATGAAGGATGCAGGCACATATGAGGTAAGTTATAAGATTGGGCGGACTGGGTATGTGGGCTTTGTGGGGACGGCTCAGGTCGTGATTGAGAAGGCAACGCCAACCTATGTTGTCCCTGAAGGGTTAAAAGGCAGCAGCGGCAGCAAATTAAGCGAAGTGGAGTTGCCGGCAGGGTTTTCCTGGGAGCCAGATGGGGCAGCAAAATTGTCCAAGGAAGGCAAAAATACTTATTATGTTTCCTATACGCCAGAGGATACTAAGAATTATAAGGTTGTCTCTAAGATTCCTGTGGAAGTGGCTGTTAGCTGCCCGGGCCATCAGTATGAATCTAAAGTGACTGTGGAGCCTACCACAACACAGAAGGGTGAGGAGACATATACCTGCAAACTGTGTGGGAATTCTTATACAAACGAATTGGAAAAATTGCCAGCCGGAGGGAACGGGAATACTGGAGATACTGGCAGTGGGGATACCGGGAATACCGGAGGAAGCGGCAGTACTGGAGGCGCCGGCGATATCCAGGGTGGGGATGGAAACGATGGCGCAGGAAGTGTGCAGGCGCCAAAGAAAGCTTCTGGCCTGAAAGTAAGCAAGGCGTCCAACAATTCCCTGAAATTCACCTGGAAAAAAGTGCAGGGGGTAAAATACAAGCTTGTGCTGTATAAGGGAACGGCAAAGATTTCCACCAAAAACACAGACAGCAATTCCTATACATTTAAGAAGTTAAAATCGGCAACGTATTATACTTTGGAAGTTACCCCTTATGTGCAAAGCAAGAAAGGCAATGTGTATGCTTCTGGGAATACAACCATTCAGGCAGTGACGGCGCCAGAAAAGGCAAAATTAACTTCTGTAAAGAAAAATAGGAAAAACAAAGTGAAAGTTACCTGGAAGAAGGTGGCAAAGGCCGACGGCTATGAGGTCTCCATGCGGACTGGGAAAGGAAGCTATAAGGTGGTACAGAAATTCTCCAAAGGGAAAGTAACCAATTTCACAAAGTCAGGCTTAAAGAGGGGGAAGAGTTACAGCTTCCGTGTCCGTGCATATAAGAAATTAGGGAACAGGCAGGTATTTGGAAGCTACAGCAATGTAAAATCAATAAAAATAAAGTAACCAATGGCAGGGCGTGCCAGGGCAAACCGCAGGCGCGTCCTGTATCCATGGCGGTAGAAAATACGCGGGGCGCGCCTTCTATTGTTGACAGACGAGGCAAGAATGGTTAGAATAAAGCGTATAAAAATTTGCAGACAGACGAGGAAAAATTGTTATGGGTAAAGTTATTTTAACAGGCGACAGGCCGACCGGGAAGCTCCATGTAGGGCATTATGTGGGGTCTGTACGGCCTAGGGTAGAATTGCAGAATTCTGGTGAATATGAAAAAATATTTATTATGATTGCAGATGCGCAGGCATTGACAGATAATGCGGACAATCCAGAGAAAGTGCGCCAGAATGTGGTGGAAGTGGCGTTGGATTATATGGCATGCGGGTTAGACCCGGCAAAGTCAACATTGTTTATCCAGTCACAGGTCCCCCAGTTGTGCGAGCTGTCTTTTTATTACATGAATTTGGTAACTGTGTCGCGGCTGCAGCGTAACCCTACCGTGAAGGCAGAAATTAAGATGCGTAATTTTGAAACCAGCATACCAGTTGGGTTTTTTACCTATCCAATTAGCCAGGCTGCAGACATTACGGCATTTAAGGCGACCACTGTCCCAGTAGGGGAGGATCAGCTCCCGATGATTGAGCAGACCAGGGAAATTGTGCATAAATTTAATTCCATCTATGGGGAGACGTTGGTAGAGCCACAAGAGCTGTTGTCAAAGAACCAGGCATGCATGAGGCTTCCAGGCATTGATGGGAAAGCAAAAATGAGCAAATCTTTAGGGAACTGCATCTATTTGTCTGAAGAAGCGGACGATATTAAGAAAAAAGTCATGAGCATGTTTACTGACCCCAACCATTTGCGTGTGGAAGACCCTGGGTCTTTGGAGGGGAATACGGTATTTACCTATCTGGATGCGTTTTGCAAGGACGGGCATTTTGAAGAATACCTGCCGGAATATGCAAATCTGGACGAATTGAAAGCCCATTACCAAAGAGGCGGGCTTGGGGACGTAAAAGTTAAGAAATTCCTAAATAATGTGCTGCAAGAAGCGCTAGAGCCAATCCGAAACCGCAGGAAAGAACTGCAGAAAGATATCCCTTATGTATATGAAGTGTTAAAGAAGGGCAGTGAGAAGGCAGAGGAAGTGGCGGCCAAAACTTTAGACGAGGTGCGCAGCTCCATGAAAATCAATTATTTTGCCGATACAGAATTAATCCGGCAGCAGGCAGAAAAATTTAAGTAGGCGGCAGGCATTCGCCAAGTCAGATGCCCAGCAGCAAGCAAGTATCAGATATGGAAATCCAGGAAGGAGTCTATATCTGATGCTTTTTTCATATAATGAAAAGAAATATACGACCTTTATGGAAGCGTGCAGATATGGTAAAATTAAACAATGTGAAAGGATTAAAATTATTTTCAGCAAAATGCTTTGCAGCAATATTGGCGAGCTTGGTTCTGTTCTGGGGGCCAGGCGGGGCAGGGATGGAGGCCTTTGCAGAAGGAAATCCCGAGGAAAGCCCTATGCAGGAAGACGCCCAGCCAAACTTTAACTTGTATGCCAGGTCGGCAGTGCTGATGGATGCGTCAAGCGGCAGGGTTCTGTATGAGAAAAATGGGTATGAGCATATGCCGAATGCCAGCACCACTAAGATTATGACGTGTATCCTGGCATTGGAGCAGGGGGATTTGGAAAGTGAAGTGAAGGTCAGCAGCTATGCGGCGTCTATGCCCCAAGTACGCCTGGGGATGAGCAAGGATGACACCTTCCGGCTAAAAGACCTGTTGTATTCTTTAATGTTAGAATCCCACAATGATTCGGCAGTGGCGATAGCGGAGCATATCGGCGGGTCGGTAGAAGGGTTTGCAGAAAAAATGAACAAAAAAGCCAAGGACCTAGGATGTAAGGACACTTACTTTATAACGCCTAACGGATTAGACGCCACCAATGAGTCAGGGGTGCATGGGACAACAGCGGCGGATTTGGCAAGGATTATGGGCTACTGCATCCAGAATAAAGAGTTTTTGGAGATTACCCGAACGCCTGCCTACCAATTTGCCAACCTTGCCGGGACGAAGCAGTATAATTGCACGAACCATAATGCATTCCTGCAGATGATGGAAGGGGCGCTGTCTGGGAAAACAGGGTTTACTGGGAATGCGGGCTATTGCTATGTGGGGGCGCTTCAACGGGACGACCGCACATTTATTGTCGCGCTCCTTGCCTGTGGATGGCCAAACAATAAGACGTATAAATGGTCTGACACAAAGGCGCTGATGAATTATGGATTGGAGAAATACCATTGCGAGGATGTTTATGAATACGACAAGGAATTCCCGCCAATCAAGGTGGAGCAGGCGGAGCCAGAAAATGGGAGGCTCTATCAGGAAGTGACGGTCCCTGTGGATATTCAGGAAGAACGTATCCGGGTATTGAAACGGGAAGATGAAGAGGTGCGTACCATTTATGAGCTTCCAGAGTCGGTGCAGGCTCCAGTGGAGATGGGGCAGCAGCTTGGCCGGGTGACCTATTACCTTGGGGAGCGGCAGATTGCAGAAATTCCAATTGTGGCAAAAAAAGCGGTGAAGGAGTTAAAGCCCTCCTGGTATAAAGAGTACCTGCTGAAGTTGTTTTTTATGGAAAAAGAATTGAATTTTGCAGAGGAAGGGGATAAAAAGGATGGCATATTTTAGGGAAAACGACTAAATTTCTGCTGTATTTATGGTATTAGTGAAAAATTTAACATATTTATGAGAAATATCTATTGAAAAACTTCGTCAAAAGAGATACAATTACAATCGGAAGAAAATTTTGAAAAATTTAATAAAATACATATGGAGGTTTAAGCAATGAGTAATTCTACCAACTCGGCAAGACAGAGAATTTCCGGTCTTCTTGATGAACAAAGCTTTATGGAAATCGGGGCTCTGGTAACTGCAAGGAACACAGATTTTGATTTAAGCCAGTCTGAAACCCCATCGGATGGGGTGGTTACCGGATACGGCTTGATTGATGGAAATCTGGTGTATGTGTACAGCCAGGACGCTTCCGTGTTAAACGGGACGATTGGCGAAATGCACAGCAGGAAAATCGCTGCAATTTACCAAATGGCAGTGAAGATGGGCGTGCCGGTCATCGGTTTGATTGACTGTGGCGGGATGCGGCTGCAGGAATCTGTGGACGCATTACATGGATTTGGTGAGATTTATGCTGCACAGGCGGCGGCAAGCGGCGTAGTGCCGCAGATTTCCGCTGTATTTGGCGGATGCGGCGGCGGGTTGTCCGTTGTGCCGGCATTGAGCGATTTTGCTTTTGTGGAGAAAGAAAAGGGCAGGGTATTTGTGAATTCCCCCAATGCAATCAAAGGCAACCATGTATCCAAATGCGACACGGCAAGCGCTGAATACCAAGCATGCAACAATGGGTGCATTGACGGCGTGGGGACCGCAGAAGAGGTCCTTGCCGCAATCCGCGAGCTGGTATGCATATTGCCAGGCAACAATTCCGAAGGCGGAAGGGAAGAAGAATGCACAGATGACTTAAACAGGGTATGTGAGAACCTTTCTGGGTGCAGGGAGGACACTAGGCTTGCATTGGCGCAAATCTCAGACAACAACTTGTTTGTGGAGGTAAAGAAAGATTATGCCAAGAATATGGCCACCGGCTTTATCAAATTAAATGGATGCACCATTGGGGCGGTTGCTAATGCTTCAGCGGTTTATGATGAAAATGGTGAGAAGGCAGAGAGCTTTGACAAAGTGCTGACAGCAAGGGGCTGCAATAAAGCGGCAGAATTTATCAGCTTTTGCGATGCATTTGACATCCCAGTGTTATCTCTTACAAATGTGGAAGGCTTTGCGGCAACCGAATGCTCTGAGAGGAACCTTGCCAAAGCGATGGCCCGCATGACAGCGGCATTTGCAGGGGCGACTGTCCCGAAGGTAAATATTATAGTTGGGAATGTATATGGCAGCGCATATGTGATGATGAACAGCAAGTCCATTGGGGCAGACCTGGTTTATGCATGGGAAGGCAGTAAGGTGGGCATGATGGACGCTGCCCTGGCTGCAAAGATTATGTATGACGGGAAGCCTGCAGATGTAGTTGCAGAGAAGGCAAAGGCTTATGAGAAACTGCAGTCTTCCGTAGAGACAGCGGCAAGGCGCGGGCAGGTTGACTTGATTATAGCGCCGGATGATACCAGGAAATATGCAATAGCGGCATTTGAAATGCTCTATACAAAAAAAGCAGGTGAACCGGTTAGAAAACATGTAGCAAAATAGAAAGGTGAAGTTTATGAAAAAGAAGATATTGCTGATGATAAGTATGTGCCTAATCGTACTTGGATTGACAGCATGTGGAGAAGCGGATCCTACCAAGGTTGATTACAACGGGATCACCTATGACCAATTGAAAGGCGCATGTGAGAATGCTGTCTCAACTTTGCAGAATTTGTCAGAGTCAGAGAAGGCGGCATATCTGGCGTCAGGAGACGAAACGCTGGAGCATTTGGTTAACCGTTGGGAGGAAGCGCAGGAAGGCGTTGGGGAATTTGTAGAATTAGGTAAATTTACAATTACCAAATCCGGCAAGACCTTAACCTGTGAGCAGGAGATTATTTATAAGAACCGTCCAGTTATTTTAACCTATGTATACACATACCACAACATGCAGCTGGAAGACATTACGGTGGACCAGGTGCAGACCCTTGGGGAGAAAATGAGCAATGCAGCCTTAAATACTTTAATGGGCATGGGCGTTGTGTTTACCGTATTGATTTTAATCTCCCTGATTATTAATTGTTTTAAATTCCTCTCCCATTTTGAGAATAAGGGCAAAGAGGAGACAAAGGCCCCAGCAGTGAAAGAGCCTGTAGCCCCAGTTCCCCCCTCTGTGGAAGAGGCAATTGCGGCGCAGGATGATTTGGAATTGGCAGCAGTGGTTGCAGCGGCAATCGCGGCATCAACCGGGACTTCTACAGATGGCTTTGTAGTACGTTCTATCAAAAGAAGATTTTAATTGTGAATTCAGGAGGAAGCGAAGATGAAAAGTTATACAATTACTGTTAATGGAAACGTTTATGATGTTACTGTAGAGGAAAATGGCGCAGGCGCAGCAACTCCGGCAGCGCCCAGAAGGGCGGCGGTTCCGGCAGCAGCGCCTACACCCGCGCCGGCAGCTCCGGCGCCAGCAGCAGGCGGGGCTGGGAATGTGAAGATAGAGGCAGGCGCGGCTGGGAAAGTGTTCAGCATTGACGGCAAGCCAGGGGATTCTGTGAAACGTGGCGATACAATCCTTGTACTGGAAGTTATGAAAATGGAGACACCTGTAGTGGCGCCGGAAGACGGGACAGTGGCAACCATTGACGTGGCTGTTGGACAGGCGGTAGAAGCTGGTGCATTGTTGGCAACTTTAAATAATTAATTTTTTGGAGGTAAAATATGAGTTACGTAGGAGAAACATTATCAAACCTCCTGCACCAGACAGCATTCTTTAACCTGACCTGGGGAAACTATGTCATGATTCTGGTGGCATTTGTGTTCCTTTTCCTTGCAATTAAAAAAGGATTTGAGCCCTTGTTGCTGGTTCCGATTGCGTTTGGTATGTTACTGGTAAATATTTATCCGGATATTATTGCTTCACCGGAAGAGACCAGCAATGGCGTAGGCGGTTTACTTCATTATTTTTATGTGTTGGATGAATGGTCCATCCTTCCCTCGTTGATTTTTATGGGGGTAGGGGCGATGACAGACTTTGGGCCTTTGATTGCCAACCCCATTAGTTTCTTGCTTGGGGCGGCAGCGCAGTTTGGTATTTTTGGCGCATATTTTATGGCGATTCTGTTAGGGTTTAACGATAAGGCAGCGGCTGCAGTTTCCATTATTGGCGGCGCCGATGGCCCGACGTCTATTTTCCTTGCGGGTAAATTGGGCCAGACAGGGCTAATGGGCCCGATTGCCGTGGCGGCTTATTCTTATATGGCGTTGGTGCCGATTATCCAGCCGCCAATTATGAAGCTGTTTACCACTAAGGAAGAACGTGCCATTAAGATGCAGAACTTAAGGCCTGTTTCTAAGCTTGAGAAGATTCTGTTCCCCATTGTAGTAACATCGGTGGTATGTGTTATCCTTCCCACGACAGCGCCGTTGGTTGGTATGCTGATGTTAGGGAACCTGTTCCGCGAGTCAGGCGTAGTGCGCCAGTTGTCTGAGACGGCGTCCAATGCAATGATGTACATTGTAGTTATTTTGCTGGGCACTTCTGTAGGGGCAACAACCAGCGCAGAGGCATTCTTAAATATAACTACTTTGAAGATTGTGGCTCTTGGGCTGATAGCATTTATGTTCGGCACCGCAGCCGGGGTGCTCTTTGGCAAGGTGCTGTGTAAGGTTACCGGAGGCAAGATTAACCCATTAATCGGTTCTGCAGGCGTGTCCGCAGTGCCTATGGCAGCCCGCGTATCCCAGAAGGTAGGGGCAGAGGAAGACCCAACCAATTTCTTGCTTATGCATGCGATGGGGCCGAATGTTGCCGGGGTTATCGGGACCGCAGTGGCGGCCGGGGTATTTATGGCAATTTTCGGAATATAAGAGATATTTGTGGATAACCGCTGAGGACAACGGAGCGGATGTGTGCCTTGCGGGGATTGCAAAATACCGCAGGGTACATAGAATGAGAAAGCCGCGAAGCGGCAGAATGAGAGGATAAGTCATGGCTAAACAGAATAAAAAACCGGTTAAGATTACAGAAACCGTATTACGTGATGCACATCAGTCTCTGATTGCCACCCGTATGACAACAGAACAGATGCTGCCAATCATTGATAAAATGGACCAGGTAGGGTACCACGCGGTAGAGTGCTGGGGCGGGGCTACCTTTGACGCGTCGCTGCGTTTCTTAAAAGAAGACCCATGGGAGCGCCTGAGGAAATTAAAGGCTGGCTTTAAGAAAACAAAGCTGCAAATGCTGTTCCGTGGGCAGAATATTTTAGGGTACCGCCCATACGCGGATGATGTAGTGGAATATTTTGTGCAGAAATCCATTGCGAACGGGATTGACATCATCCGTATCTTTGACTGCCTGAATGATTTAAGGAACTTACAGACGGCAGTGACCGCCACCAACAAAGAGAAAGGCCATGCACAAGTTGCGCTTTCCTATACGTTAGGGGATGCTTATACCTTACAGTACTGGACAGATATGGCAAAGAAGATTGAAGAAATGGGGGCAAATTCTATCTGCATCAAGGATATGGCTGGGCTGCTGACCCCTTACAAAGCAGAAGAGTTGGTGAAGTCCCTTAAGGCGGCAACTAAGCTTCCGATAGAGCTTCACACCCATTATACATCTGGTGTGGCTTCCATGACTTATATGAAGGCAGTGGAAGCAGGATGCGATATTATTGACACGGCTATGTCACCTTTTGCATTGGGGACCAGCCAGCCGGCAACAGAAGTTATGGCAGAGGCATTTAAAGGGACTCCGCTGGATCCTGGATATGACCAAATGCTGTTAAAAGAGATTGCAGATTATTTCAGGCCTATGAGGGAAGAAGCCCTAAAGAGCGGCTTGATGAACCCGAAGGTATTGGGCGTGGATATCCAGACCTTACTGTACCAGGTGCCGGGCGGGATGCTGAGCAATATGGTGTCACAGTTGAAAGAGCAGAATGCAGAAGACAAATACATGGAAGTGTTGGAAGAGATCCCACGGGTGCGCAAAGACTTGGGCGAGCCGCCATTGGTTACCCCTTCTTCCCAGATTGTTGGGACGCAGGCAGTATTCAATGTGTTGATGGGCGAGCGTTATAAGGTTGCGACCAAAGAGACCAAGGACGTATTGCTTGGGAAATATGGGCAGACAGTAAAGCCGTTCAACCCAGAAGTCATTGACAAAGTGTTGGGCGAAGAAAAGAAAAATGCGATTACCTGCCGCTATGCAGATTTGCTGGAGCCAGAACTCCATAAGATTGAGGAAGAGATGAAACAGTGGAAACAGCAGGATGAGGATGTCCTTTCCTATGCGTTGTTCCCACAGGTTGCAACTGAATTTTTCAAATACAGGGAAGCGCAGCAGACTGGGGTTGACGCTTCGGCTGCAGATACAAAGAACGGAGCTTACCCGGTATAAAGCAAGTCAAAATAATATGATTTGGAAATTCCTCCTGTCAGCGTAAGGGCGCACAGGAGGATTTTTCAAAAGGCAGGAATGGGTTTGCAGCCAAGCGCTAAGGAATCGAGGAAAGAGAAATGGGCGGCAATGGATTGTTGGACCGGGTCAATGAACGGTATGGGAGCTTGAGCAAGGGACAGAAGCTTCTTGCTGCTTACATTACAGATAATTATGGCAAAGCGGCATTCCTGACAGCGGCCAGGCTTGGGAAGATGGTTGGGGTCAGTGAATCTACGGTTGTCCGTTTTGCCTCTCAGTTAGGGTACAAAGGATATCCAGATTTCCAGAGGGCGATGGAAGAGTTGGTGCAGGGGAAATTGCACCATGTCCATCAAATGGAGGATATCTATGGGGATATCAGCCAGCCCGAAATTTTTAAGACCGTGCTGAACTCCGATATGGAACGGATACGGGACACGTTAGGGCATATGGACAGCCATGCCTTTGATATGGCGGTGGACATTATCCTGAATGCAAAAGACATTTATATACTGGGCATAAGAAGCTGTGCGCCCCTGGCAGAATTTTTGGCATTTTACTTAAATATGATGTTTGATGGCGTGCGCCTCCTCCATACCAGCAGTTCCAGCGAATTGTTGGAGCAGATGGTACGTATCGGCGAGGGGGACGTGATGGTGGGCATCAGCTTCCCTAGGTATTCTATCCGAACCTTAAAGGCGATGGAGCTTGCAAATAACCGCAATGCAAGGGTTATTACCCTGACAGACAGCGTACATTCCCCAATGAACTTGTATTCTTCCTGCAATTTGATAGCCAAAAGCGGCATGTCCTCCATTTTGGATTCCCTGACAGCGCCATTAAGCGTAATCAATGCGTTGATTTTGGCTGTCTGCATGAAAAAGAAGGGGGAAGTGGTGAAAACACTGGAATTGCTGGAACAAGTTTGGGAAGAATATCAGGTAAACGGGAATGATGAGATTGATTATATTGACGATTCCATAAAGCTACGGTATGCCGGAATGGAAAATCAGCAAAAAGAGCCGTGCGAAGGCTAAGGCAAAATGAAAGCGGCAATAGAAGGATAAGGTTTGTATGAGTAAAGTAATTGTAATTGGCGGCGGCGCGGCAGGGATGATGGCTGCTGTCAGGGCGGCAGGCAAGGGGCATAAAGTGCTTCTGCTTGAGCAGAATGAAAAGCTGGGAAAAAAGATATATATTACTGGAAAAGGAAGGTGCAACCTGACAAATGCCTGTGAAACAGAGGATTTGTTTAAAAATGTCCTGCGTAACAGCAAGTTTTTGTACAGTGCATTTTATTCTTTCAGCAATGCCAAGACAATTGATTTTTTTGAAACCCACGGGTTGTCTACCAAGACGGAGCGGGGAGGCAGGGTTTTCCCTAAATCGGATCACTCGTCAGATGTAATACGCACGCTGCAGCGTGCCTTAGGGCAGGCGGGGGTGGAAGTACGCCTCTATGCTAAGGCCAAAGGGCTGTGGGCTGAGCCTGGGCAGGGCTGCGGGGCGAAGCAGGAACGCCAGGTGAAAGGCGTTGTTTTGATGGATGGGGAAATTGTGAAGGGAGACGCTGTAGTTGTCGCCACAGGGGGATGCTCCTATGTTTCCACTGGCTCTACGGGGGACGGATACCGGTTTGCAGAAGAGACAGGGCATACCGTGACGCCGCTGCAGCCTTCCTTAGTGCCGTTTGAGGCGGCGGAACCTTGGGTCAAAGATTTGCAGGGGCTGTCCCTGCGCAATGTCAGGGCGCGCATTTTTAAGGGCAAAAAAACATTATATGAGGAATTTGGGGAAATGCTGTTTACCCATTATGGGGTCAGCGGCCCGCTGATGCTCAGCGCCAGCGGCATTGTGAACGATTATATGGACAAGATGCCGTTATCTTTGGCGATTGACTTAAAACCGGCGTTGACGGAGGAACAATTGGATAAAAGGATACTGCGGGATTTTGAGGAAAATCAAAACCGGCAGTTTAAGAATGCGGTGCAAAAGCTTTTTCCAGCGAAATTAATTCCAGTAATTGTAATGCTCAGCGGAATTTCCCCCGATAAAAAAGTAAATGAGGTCACCAGGGAAGAACGGCGGAATTTTGCAGAGCTGATTAAAGCGTTTCCTGTGACGTTAGCCCGGTTTCGGGATTTCAACGAGGCAATTATCACCAGAGGGGGCGTTAGCGTAAAAGAGGTCAACCCTTCTACCATGGAATCGAAGCTGGTGTCCGGCCTGTACTTTGCCGGGGAGGTGCTGGATTTAGACGCCTTGACTGGAGGGTTTAACCTACAGGTTGCGTGGTCTACCGGGTATCTTGCTGGCGACAGCATTGCATAAATGTGGGAAAAGAAAGGAAAACAGGAATGGAGAAAAAAGATGGCATTTAATATAGCGATTGACGGGCCTGCCGGGGCGGGCAAAAGTACTATTGCCAAAAAGGTGGCGGGGGCGTTATCATATATCTATGTAGATACTGGCGCAATGTACCGGGCAATGGCGCTGTATTTCCTTAGGGAAGGCATTGCGCCGGAAGATGAGGCTGCAATCAGTGAGGCATGCGGCAAGATTACAGTCACCCTCTCTAATGAAAATGGGGAGCAACATGTATTCCTGAATGGGGAGGACGTGAATGGCCAAATCCGTACAGAGGAAGTGGGGTCAATGACCTCCAAAACCAGCATTTATGGCAAAGTGCGGGAAAAACTCACGCAGCTTCAACGGGAAATGGCCCGTACCACAGACTTGATTATGGACGGGCGTGACATTGGCACCTGTGTGCTTCCAAACGCCCAGGTGAAGGTATACCTGACAGCCAGCGTAAAGACACGGGGAGAACGCCGTTTTTTGGAACTTAAGGAAAAAGGCGTAGAGTGCAGCCTGGAAAAGATTTGCGAAGATATCAGGAAGCGGGATGAACGGGATATGGGACGGGAAATTGCGCCGCTGCGCCAGGCTGAGGATGCAGTGCTGATTGACAGTTCTTTTCTGTCCATTGAGGAAGTGGCAGATAAAATTTTAGCGCTTGTGAAGGAGAGGAATGTGTAACATGGAAGTGGTTCTGGCAGAAAGCGCTGGGTTCTGCTTTGGGGTAAAGCGTGCTGTAGACACAGTTTATGGGCAGGCAGGGAAAAAAGAAGGCAGGATTTATACCTATGGGCCTATTATCCACAATGAAGAGGTAGTGCATGACTTAGGGCAAAAGGGCGTCCAGGTAATAAATTCCCCAGAAGAATTGAGGCATTGCAAAGGCGGGACGGTAGTCATCCGTTCCCATGGGGTGGGCAAAGAGATTTACGGCCTGTTAGAGGAGGAAGGGATCCCTTATGTGGACGCAACCTGCCCATTTGTGCTAAAAATCCACCGGATTGTGGAGAAATACAGCCGCCAAGGCTTCCATGTAATCATTATAGGCAACGGCAGCCACCCGGAAGTGGAAGGCATCCAGGGTTGGAGCAGCACAAAGGCTACCGTTATTTCTACAGAAGAGGAAGCCAAGAATTTCACGCTGGAAAGGGAAAAAAAGGTATGTATTGTCGCCCAAACGACATTTAACAACAAGAAATTTAAAGAACTAGTTGAAATTATTGAAAAAAAAGGTTATGATATAAATGTTTTAAATACGATTTGCAATGCCACCCACAAACGGCAGGCAGAGGCGCAGGAAATTGCCAGGAAAGTGGACGCCATGATTGTGGTTGGCGGGAAGAACAGTTCCAACACGCAGAAACTATTTGAAATATGTAAAAAAGAATGTGAAAATACTTGCTATATACAGACACTGGAAGATTTGGATTTGTCTAAATTACGGTCCATTAATAGCGTAGGTATTACCGCAGGGGCTTCTACCCCAAACAAAATTATTGAGGAGGTTCAAAAAAATGTCAGAAATGAGTTTTGAACAAATGCTGGAAGAATCATTTAAAACAATAAGGAATGGAGAGGTAGTCGAAGGTACCGTTATTGATGTGAAACCGGACGAGATCATCTTAAATATTGGTTACAAATCCGATGGCATTATTACCCGTAATGAGTATACAAACGAACCTAACGTTGACCTGACTACCGTTGTATCCGTGGGCGACACCATGGAAGCTAAGGTCCTGAAAGTGAATGACGGCGAGGGCCAGGTGATGCTGACTTACAAACGCCTTGCCGCTGAAAAAGGGAGCAAGAGGTTAGAAGAAGCTTTCAATGCGCAGGAAGTACTGACCGCTAAGGTTGCGCAGGTGTTAGATGGCGGCCTGGGCGTTGTGATTGATGAAGCAAGGATCTTTATCCCTGCAAGCCTTGTGTCCGATACATATGAGAAGGATTTGGGCAAATATAAGGATCAGGAAATTGAATTTGTAATTACAGAGTTTAATCCCCGCAGAAGAAGGATTATTGGCGATAGGAAGCAGTTGCTGCTGGCTAAGAAGGCAGAATTGCAGAAAGCCCTTTTTGAGAGGATCAACGTAGGGGATGTGCTGGAAGGCACAGTGAAGAATGTAACAGATTTTGGCGCATTCATTGATTTAGGGGGCGCCGACGGGCTGCTCCATATTTCTGAGATGTCCTGGGGAAGGGTAGAGAACCCCAAGAAAGTATTTAAAGTTGGTGAAGTGGTAAGGGTATTCATCAAGGATATCAAGGAAAGTAAGATTGCGCTGAGCATGAAATTTGAGGATGAGAACCCATGGAAGGATGCGGCTTCTAAATATGCGGCTGGCAATATTGTGACAGGCGTAGTGGCAAGGATGACTGATTTTGGCGCGTTTGTAGAGCTTGCCCCAGGCGTGGACGCATTGCTTCATGTTTCACAGATTTCTAGGGAGCATGTGGAGAAACCGGCAGATGTGTTGAACATTGGCCAGGAAATTGAAGCAAAGATTGTAGATTTTAATGAAGAGGACAGGAAGATCAGCCTGAGCATTAAGGCGCTGCTTAACCCAGCAGAAGAAGTGCAGGGTGATGTGGCAGAAGATTCTGTAGAAGGATAGGGGAAGCCACCATGGTTGGATATGAGGATTTCAAGAAAGATATTTTTACATTAACCAAGATTGACCTGAATGCTTACAAAGAGAAACAGATGAAGCGCAGGATTGAGACGCTGATATCAAAGAATAACATTACAAGTTACAAAGACTATGTTGCATTGATTAAGAAAGATGCAGAGAAGTTTGAGCAGTTTGTCAATTTCCTGACGATTAATGTATCAGAATTTTATCGGAATCCGGAACAGTGGGGGATTTTAGACAAAGAGGTTTTCCCGGCATTGGTACAGCGGTTTGGGAAAAGCTTAAAGGTTTGGAGCGCCGCTTGTTCCACAGGGGATGAGCCATATTCCCTGGTGATGGCATTGTCGAAGCATATCCCGTTGAATCAGATTAAAATTACCGCAACTGATATTGATAAGCAGGTGCTGGATAAGGCAAGGATGGGGCTTTACAATGAAAAGAGCATCGCAGCAGTGCCGCCAGAATTTAAGAAAAAATATTTTACTAAGGTAGGCAATTCTTATAAGATTGCAGACGAGATTAAGCGCCAGGTAGAGTTCAAGGAACATAACCTGCTGAAAGACCCTTATCCTACAGGGTGCCACTTAATTGTGTGCAGGAATGTGCTGATTTATTTTACCGAGGAAGCAAAGGAAGAAATTTATAAGAAATTCAATGCTGCATTGACAAAAGACGGGATACTGTTTATCGGCAGTACAGAGCAGATTATGAATTACAGAGAGTTGAATTATCAGAGGAAACAGTCGTTCTTTTTCCAGAAGATATAATGCGTTGGAAGCCAGCCATTTTTGTTCCATACAAAAGTGGCTGGCTATTTTTCTTCTATTCGGAAGGGCATTGTCACGCGAAAGCGTGAAAATGCCTTCCGATAGAAGAAAAATAATATGTGCAGAGTCTGCGCCAGTGAGCTTGCCTATGTTGCCCTAAGATTAGGGCGCCAAAAGGTGCAAGGCATATTTTTTTAGGTTTTCCATAGAGCCTGTAAATGGTTCAGCCAATTCAAAATAAGAATTCTTGTCATGGTAAGCATGTTTGAAAGATGGGGAGAATACTTCCTGGCGTTGCGGCAGGAAAACGCCGTCTTTGCGATTATAGCAAGTGGCCGCTGTGGCCTGGGTGCGGTAATTTTTCCCAACATAGGAGGCAACGCTTTTGTGGATTGCCAGGTCTTCGGCAGGCAGGTAATAGTAATCTTTATAATTGGGGTAGAAATATTTTAATTCCCCAACATAAAGCGGGATACGCAGCTTAATGTGGCGCTGGGAGCCGGAAATAGAGGCATCCCCTAGCGTGGTGGAAATATGTTTTGGCAAAGGGAGGCCTGGAACCAGGGATAAAATTAGTTCCCAGCCCTCAGCCCTTTCATAAGTTTCCCAGGAATGTTTTTCCCAGGAATGGACCTGGAACCCCCCTTCAAAGAAATGGGGGTAAGAAAGGAGTGGGAGCAGTTTCAGCATGCCCTCCATATCCTCATAATTATGGAGCTTTAACAGGGTGCAGGCTTCTTCGGAAGGGTGGCTTACATAGTCGGAATAGATGGGGATTAAGTCCCCACCAGAATATGTATCCTCCCTGGAGATACCTAGGAAGCTTTCTAAAGTTTTTTGTTTCAGGTTGGGCAGTTTCAAGATGGCCTTGTAGTTAGAAAGCTGCTTATAGATGTCCAAATGTTGGAAAGCGCCAAAAGTTTCCTGAATTTGGTAATGGGAGCAGCGCCCAGCCAGGAACGGCACGTCAAATCCTGTGCCATTAAAAGAAATCAAAGTGCTATATTGGGATATACGTTCCAGAAAGGCAGACAGCAGCTTTGGCTCTTCTGCCGGGTGTTCTGAGAACAGTTGGGTAATGCATGGTTTGCCTTTTTCCCAGGCGGCATAACCAATCATATATACCTGGCTGCTTGAGGGGGAAAAGCCTGTGGTCTCGATATCAAAAAAGACAGAGGAAGGCGTAAAATACTCCTCTGCAGCAGGATTTCCTAAAATGTCAGTTAATTCTGTTGTCCAAATTTTCATGGTTTCCTCCAATTCTTCTTTACCATAACCGCTACGCGGTATGTATGGCTGACAATGCGCGCTTCGGCGTGTGCCATGCCTGACGGCATGATACCATAACCGCTGTGCGTATGTATGGCTGACAATGCGCGCTTCGGCGCGTATTATGCCTATTAATATGATACCATGCATAGAGCTAAAAAAGTAAATTTTTATCGAAAAAGTATGTACTATGGGAAATGAAATGTGCTATAATTAAAGTCGTTGACTTATGCCGTTTGGCAAGGCATAAGATATATAAGTTAAGGTGGACAGCAGTTTGGGCAGTTAGCGGCCCAAAGGCTGTACTTAAAAATATTTTTAAAGAAAGTGGGGCACGAAAAATGGGTTTCATGACATTTAAGGGCGGCGTCCATCCACATGATGGAAAAGAATTTTCCAAGGATAAGCCAATACGTGAGTTATTGCCCAAGGGTGAGCTGGTATTTCCGGTTTCTCAGCATATCGGGGCGCCGGCAAGCCCTGTGGTAGCTGTTGGCGATACCGTGTTGCGGGGGCAGAAAATTGCAGAGGCCGGAGGCTTTGTATCTGCGCCGATTTATTCATCTGTATCGGGGACAGTAAAGGCAATCCAGCCGCGCAGGGGCGCAGTGGGGGATATGGTGAATTCCATCATTATTGAAAATGATGGGGAGATGAAGGAAGTGGAGTATTCCCCTGTCCAGGATGTAGCGTCCCTTTCCAAGGAAGAAATTATTGGAAGGGTAAAAGAAGCGGGCGTAGTAGGGATGGGTGGGGCTGGGTTCCCTACCCATGTGAAATTATCACCTAAGGAGCCTGGCAAAATTGAGTACATCATCGCAAACTGTGCAGAGTGCGAGCCATACCTTACAGCAGATTATCGGCGTATGCTGGAGAATCCAGAAGACTTAATAGAAGGGATGCGGATTGTCCTGCGGCTGTTTGACAATGCAAAAGGCTTGTTTGGGATTGA
This sequence comes from uncultured Lachnospiraceae bacterium, assembly GCA_910585295.1. Classification (GTDB taxonomy): domain Bacteria; phylum Bacillota; class Clostridia; order Lachnospirales; family Lachnospiraceae; genus Petralouisia. Next base: position 29,471 of record CAJUDE010000032.1, read on the forward strand.
GGACAATAAGCCAGACTGTATTGCAAAGATGCAGGAATTGACCAAAAATGAACCCCGGATGGAAGTATGCCCTTTGAAAACGAAATACCCTCAGGGCGGGGAGCGCCAATTGATTTATGCTACCACCCATAGGGAGATCAATTCTACAATGCTTCCAGCCGATGCAGGGTGTATTGTAGACAATGTGGAGACCTTGATTTCCGTTTATAAGGCAGTGAAGCTTGGCATGCCTGTGATGAACCGTATCTTTACGGTGACAGGGGATGCAGTGGCAGAGCCAGGTAATTTTGATATTTGCCTGGGCATGAGCTATGGGGAAGTGTTAGAAGCGGCAGGCGGCTTTAAAGTTCAGCCTGAGAAAATTATATCTGGCGGGCCTATGATGGGATTTTCCATGTTTGGGCTGGATATCCCAACAACTAAGACGTCGTCGTCGTTGCTCTGCCTTGCCAAAGACGACGTGGCGGCAAGCGAGACAACTGCATGCATCAATTGCGGGCGCTGCGTGTCTGCATGCCCAGAGCAGATTATCCCTACCAGGCTGGCAAAGATGGCAGGCCATGGGGATATGGCAGGCTTTGAGAAATGGAACGGCATGGAATGTATTGAATGCGGAAGCTGCAGCTACATATGCCCGGCAAAAATCCCGCTGGCCCAGTCCATCCGTACCATGAAGAAGCAAATCCTTGCTGAGAGAAGAAAAAAGAAATAGTTTATACAAAATTTACGGAGTAAATAAAAGAAAGAGGTGTCTTATTGTGAGTGATTTATATAATGTATCATCCTCATCGCATATCCGCGCCAAAGATACATCCTCCAAAATTATGCTTTATGTGGTGATTGGCCTGCTGCCAGCGACCATATTTGGGATTTGGAACTTTGGGCTGAATGCATTGCTGCTGATTTTGGTATGTGTTGCAACCTGCGTGGCTTCCGAATGGGCGTTTGAGAAGCTGATACATAAAAAGAGTACGGTGAATGATTTCAGCGCAGTAGTGACAGGGTTATTGCTGGCGTTAAACCTGCCCCATACGTTGCCTATTTGGCAGGCGGCGCTGGGCAGTGTGTTTGCCATTGTAATTGTAAAAATGCTGTTTGGCGGCTTAGGGCAGAATTTTATGAACCCGGCCTTGGGGGCAAGGTGCTTTTTGCTGGTGTCCTTTGCTGGGACAATGACAAGCTATACATATGACGGCGTGACGGGGGCTACGCCTCTGGCCCTTTTGAAAAATGGGGAGGCGGTTGACACCATGAAAATGCTGTTGGGGACAACAGCAGGGACCATTGGCGAGACCAGTGTCATTGCTGTATTGCTGGGGGCAATCTTCCTTATTTTGATGGGCGTGATAGATTTAACGATCCCTGCAAGCTATATTGTTTCCTTTGGCGTTTTTGTGATGCTGTTTGGCGGCCATGGGTTTGACCTCACATATTTGACAGCCCATCTTTGCGGCGGCGGGCTGATGCTTGGGGCGTTTTTTATGGCAACAGATTATGTGACGTCCCCAATCACGCCAATGGGGAAAGTGGCTTATGGGATTTTGCTGGGGCTTTTAACCGGGTTGTTCCGTATTTTTGGCGCCAATGCAGAAGGCGTTTCCTTCGCAATTATCTTAGGCAACCTTCTGGTTCCAATTATCGAGAAGTTTACTATTCCAAGGGCATTTGGGCAGAAAAAGGAGGTAAAGCAGCATGAATAAGAAAATCGTACATGACGCGTTGGTTTTAACCGCCTTTACGCTGGTATTGGGATTTTTGCTGGGCGTTGTATATGATATTACGAAAGAGCCAATTGCAGCGGCAGAAAAAGCTGCATTGGATGAAGCGTATAAAGTAGTGTTTGCAGAAGCGGCGTCTTTTGAGGAGGATACGGCCTTTGACGCGGCGAAAGCGGCAGAGATTATTGCGGCAAGTGAATTTTCCAAGGATGAAGTCACGGCTGTGAATAAAGCGCTGGATAGTTCTGGGAACGTGCTGGGCTATGTCATCAATGTGACTTCCCACGAAGGGAGCCAGGCGGATATCTCTTTTTCTGTAGGCATTCAGAATGACGGGACTTTAAACGGGTATTCCATTACATCCATCAGCGAAACGCCAGGGCTTGGCGTGCTGGTGCAGGAAGAGCCTTTTTATTCCCAATTTGAGGGCAAATCAGAAGAATCTTATGCTGTGGTAAAGACAGCGCCCGCAGCCGACAATGAGATTCAGGCAGTTACGGGCGCAACGATTTCTTCCAGGGCAGTCACCAATGGCGTGAACGCATGTTTGGTGTATTTCAGAAGCGCTTTGCAGGGAGGTAATTAAGTATGAATAAGTATGTAGAACGTTTATATAACGGCATTATCAAAGAAAACCCCACGTTTGTGCTGATGTTGGGCATGTGCCCTACCCTGGCGGTCACCTCTTCCGCAGTAAACGGAATTGGAATGGGGCTTTCCACTACGGTGGTGCTGGTAATGTCTAACTTACTGATTTCCATGTTCCGTAAAGTGATTCCAAATGGCGTGCGTATGCCGGCATATATTGTGGTGGTAGCTTCCCTTGTTACGATTGTGCAGTTTATTATGCAGGCATATACCCCAGCCCTTTCTGCATCTTTGGGCGTATATATCCCGTTGATTGTGGTAAACTGCATTATCTTGGGAAGGGCGGAAAGCTATGCTTCCAAGAACCCAATTGCCCCTTCCATTTTTGACGGGCTTGGCATGGGGTTAGGGTTCACGATTGGTTTAACCTGTATTGGGTTAATCCGCCAGGTATTGGGCGCAACCCTCGGGATTACTGTATTTATTATGGCTCCAGGGGCATTCCTGGTTCTGGCGTTTTTGGTTGCCGGCATGAATGTGGTTCGCGAGAAGATGGAGAAAAAAGGCAAGCCCCTTGCCGCTCCCTCAGGCTGCATGACAGGGGATTGCGCACATTGCACACAGTCGGCGATGTGTACTGGAAAATCATCCGATGCAGCAAAGAAATCAGAATAATAGGAGGCAGAAGAGATGAAAGAATTATTGATTATTGCAATCGGCTCTGCCATTGTAAATAATGTTGTATTAAGCCAGTTCCTTGGCATCTGCCCATTCTTGGGCGTGTCCAAGAAGACGGAGACGGCAGCCGGCATGGGCGGCGCAGTTATCTTTGTTATTACATTAGCATCTTTTGTGACTGGGCTAATTTATACATTTATCCTTGAACCCTGCCATGTGGAGTATCTGCAGACGATTGTATTTATCCTTGTCATTGCGTCCTTGGTGCAGTTTGTAGAAATGTTCCTTAAGAAAAACATGCCGCCATTGTATGAATCTTTGGGGGTGTTCCTTCCTTTGATCACAACAAACTGTGCGGTATTGGGCGTTGCCTTGAATAATGTAAGCAAAGGCTATGATTTGGTACAGGGCGTTGTGAATGGCCTTGCAACCTCCGTTGGGTTCTTTATCGCCATTGTGATTATGGCGGGGATCCGTGAGAAAATAGAGTATAACGATATCCCCAAACGGTTTCAGGGAACAGCCATTGTGTTGATTACAGCTAGTCTGATGTCAATCGCCTTTATGGGATTCTCGGGAATGATATAGGAGGAATAGATTATGAATGTAACAGCAATTATCATTGCCGCCCTGGTAGTGGGCGGAACTGGTATTTTCCTTGGCTTTTTCCTTGGGATCTTCGGGGAGAAGTTTAAGGTGGAAGTGGACGAAAGAGAAGAAGCGATTCTGGGGGTGCTTCCAGGAAATAACTGCGGCGGCTGCGGCTATGCAGGGTGTTCCGGACTCGCGGCGGCAATTGCAAAAGGGGAAGCCCCAGTGGGGCAATGCCCGGTGGGCGGCGACCCGGTTGCAGCCCAGATTGGTGAGATCATGGGGGTTTCTGCAGAAGGCGGCGTGAAGATGGCTGCATTTGTAAAATGTGCCGGGGACTGTGAGAAAGCAAAACAGGATTATGAGTATACTGGCGTGGAAGATTGCGCGGCAATGGCGTTTATTCCAGGCGGCGGGCCGAAATCCTGCAGCTATGGATGCCTTGGGTATGGAAGCTGCGTAAAGGCATGCCCCTTTGACGCAGTGCATATTATCAATGGCATTGCTGTGGTTGACAAAGATGCCTGTAAAGCATGTGGGAAATGTGTGGCAGCCTGCCCGAAAGGGTTGATTGAGCTGATTCCCTACAATGCAAAGGAAAAAGTACAGTGCAATTCTAAAGACAAGGGCAAAGATGTAATGGCAGCCTGCTCCGTAGGCTGCATTGGGTGCAAGCTTTGTGAAAAGAATTGCCCAGAAGGCGCGGTTACTGTTACAGACAACATTGCACACATTGATTATGAGAAATGTACTGGTTGTGGCACTTGTGCAGAAAAATGCCCGAAAAAAATTATCAGTAAGGCAAGCTGACAATTTTTGTAACGTAAGGGGAACCATTTTTTCTCCCTGATTTTCAGGGGAGGGATGGTTCCCTTTTTCTTGTATAGGAAATTCCTTGTCGCGCCGCCAAACATACGGCAATTGCCCTATCCCATCCATATACAATCTAGTGATTATGTCAATTGCCAGGGATGAGGGAATATGGTAGAATTTTGCTATAATGAATTTGTAAGGGCAGCTTTGGGCAGATATTTTCGGAGGGGCAAAGGGGGAATGGACAAGCTGATGAGAGGAAAGGGATATGAGGATAAGAGAACAGGAAGTGCAACTTAAAGATGGACGGAGGGTTTTGCTAAAAAGCGCCTCGAAAGAACATGCAGAGGCTTTGGTAAGGCACAGGCGTGCCACTTCTGATGAAACATATTTTACGGCGGCCTACCCAGAAGAATGGGAGGGGGCTGCAGGCAGGGTAAGGGACAGGATTGCCGCTTTTGAATCAGATGGGGAAGAGTTTCTTGTGACAGCTTTTTTGGATGGGGAAATTATTGGCGACGCTGGAATTTTTAAAGTGAAAGGCTCTGCTAAATGCCAGCACAGATGCGGGTTTGGCATTTCTATTTTACAGGAGTATGGGAACCTCGGGTTAGGGAGCCTGATGCTAAAGGCAGCATTGGGGCAGGCAAAGAAAAATGGCTTTGAGCAGGTAGAATTAGGCGTATTTGAAGATAATGTAAAGGCGATACGCCTATATGAGAAATATGGGTTCCAGAAAATGGGGCGCTGTTTTCGGGCTTATAAGCTGAAAGACGGCACTTACCGGGATGAAATTCAAATGGTTCGGGTTTTGGAGGAAGGGGTTCTTTTAAAGAGCCAAGAGTTTCAGAAGGGAAAGGCGTTCCCGTTTCTGGATACTGGATTTCTGGAGGATGGGGAGATAAAGCTGGTATTGGTGAAAACAGCCCAGGAAGACCAGAAAAAAGGTTACCTCCCAGCGTATTATTTTGATATTTGCGATAAAAATGGGCAGAAAATGGGTATCTGCGACTTACGGGTAGGGCATAATGCCAATACCCATTATAGTGGGAACATCGGCTACCAGGTTGAGGAAGCATATCGGGGGCGCCACTACGCAGGGAAAGCATGCCTGCTGCTGTTTGAATTGGCAAAAAGGCATCAAATGGACTATTTATCCATTACCTGCAACCCAGACAATTATGCATCCAGAAGGACTTGCGAGTATGCAGGAGGGGTTCTGCAGGGGATTATTTCCCTTCCAGAATGGCATGAGATGTATGGGGCGGGGGCATTGGAAAAATGCCACTACCATGTTGATTTCAGGTGAGGGGGCTTTGCAGCCAGAGGCTTGCTGGAATGCTTGGCGCGCCTAGCATTTCGGGCTTTTGTAAGATGGAAATAGTTCAATAGAAATGTGGTAATTGTATATGAAATTTCGATAATTTGGTAGTTTCGCAATTGCCTAACTAAGAATTTTAGGAGAAAGGAAGCGAGGATATGCCGGAAATGAGTAAAGCGGTACTCCCGCCGCATATGGGGGACAAAGTGCCAAGTGAAAAAATCTTAAAGCTTGGAAGGAAGATCACAGACGTGGCAAAGCACAAAATTAAGGGCGTCACTGTGGCAGACCCAGAGTATTGGGGGCTGGCTGAGATTGTCACAGAAGAGATGGCGGATATTGCGCTGGGCATGAAGGTGCGCCGCCATTATAAGGTGGAAGAACTGTGGGAGATGAACCAAGTTGGGGAGGAGGATAAAGGGCATTTCCAGGAAGTTCTGGATGAAATGAGCTATATTGGGCTTCTGGAGTATGATTATGGCAATAACTATGACCATTATGGCTCTATACCAGGGCCTTCTGACCGTAGGTACTGCCTGCCAATGTTTGTGCCTGGCTCTGCAGAGCTGTTTAATATGGAGGAAGGCCCAGAGGGGAATAAACGCCTTAGGGAGCATCCGGCGTTGGCAAGCTTTTTTGAGCGCATGACATTTATTCCTTTGGATGGCATTACCCATATGGTCCCACCAGGAGGGGCTGGCATTGGGATGCATGTCATTCCAGTGGAACAGGCAATTTCCATGGAAAATGGCACAATTGATTTGGAGCATATTTCTTATTGGCTGAAAAAGTATGAGGGGCATATTGGCGTAGGGCAATGCTCCTGCCGCGTTAGCCGCCAGGTGTTGGGCGAGGGCTGCGGCGATGACGAAATGAATTGGTGCATTAGCGTGGGCGATTTTGCAGATTATTGCCGGGAAACTGGAAAAGGGCATGACGTTACCTATGAAGAAGCCATGGAAATTTTCCGCAAGGCAGAGGCGAACGGCTTTGTGCATCAGATTACAAATATTGATGGGGAAAATAAAATTTTTGGTATTTGTAACTGTAATGTGAATATATGCAATGGGCTGAGGACTTCCCAGCTATTCAATACCCCAAATATGAGCCGAAGCGCCTTTACTGCAAAAGTGGAAAAGGAAAAATGCGTTGCCTGTGGGAAATGCGTGGAATACTGCCCGGCAGGGGCGGTAAAGCTGGGGCAGAAGCTGTGCAAAAAAGATGGAAGCGAAGTGCCTTACCCCAAACATGAGCTGCCAGAGGGGCTGATATGGGGCAAGGAGAAGTATGATGAGGATTACCGGGACAACAACAGGATTAATTGTTATGAGACCGGGACTGCCCCCTGTAAGGCGGCATGCCCCGCCCATATTGCAGTGCAGGGCTATATTCGGAAGGCAAAGGAAGGGAAATACAGGGAGGCTCTGGCATTGATTAAGCAGGATAACCCCTTCCCAGCTATTTGCGGACGTGTCTGCAATAAGCGCTGCGAGCTGGCATGTACCCGCGGGACCATCGACCAGCCAGTGGCGATTGACGATATTAAGAAGTTTATCGCAGAACAAGACTTAAAGGAAGAGACAAGGTATATCCCCCCGGTTGTGATTGCATCTAACCGCCTGTCCCACTGGGATCAGAAAATTGCAATTATTGGGGCGGGGCCTGCAGGGCTGTCCTGCGCGTATTACCTTGCCGCCAAAGGGTATCAGCCTACGGTATTTGAGAAACATGCATGCCCAGGCGGGATGATGACTTATGGTATCCCTTCTTATAAATTAGAAAAAGATGTCATTGATGCAGAGATTGAGGTTATCCGCCAATTGGGCGTTGAAATAAAATGTGGCGTGGAGGTAGGCAAAGACGTCACCTTAGAGGAGCTTCGGGCAGAAGGGTATCAGGCATTTTACATTGCAATCGGCTGCCAGGGAGGGAAACTCCCTGAAATCCCAGGGGCAGACACTAAAGGAACCCAGCTTGCCGTAAGCTTTTTGCACGACGCAATTGAAAATCAAGACCAGAAGATGGAAGGGAAAACAGTAATTATTGGCGGGGGCAATGTGGCCATTGACTGCGCCAGGACATCTTATCGGTTCGGTGGAGAGGATGTGGCAATGTTCTGCCTGGAATCCAGGGAGGAGATGCCAGCTTCCCAAGAAGAAATCCAGGAAGCCTTGGAAGAGGATATTACAATCCATAATGGCTGGGGGCCAAAAGAAATCCTCAAAAATGCAGATGGGGGAGTAAAAGCAGTAGTTTTCCAAAAATGCACCTCAGTATTTGGGGAAGACGGGAAATTTAACCCGAAATATAAGGAAGAAGAGCAGATGACAGTGGAATGCAGCCATGTGATTTTTGCAATTGGGCAGTCTATTGAATGGGGAAAATTACTGGAAGGGACAAAAGTGGAATTCTGGCATGGCAATTATCCAGTGGCAGATGCGCTTACATACCAGACGGCGGAGCCAGATATTTTCGTAGGCGGGGATGTCTATACAGGCCCTAAATTTGTGATTGACGCAATTGAAGCGGGCAAGAACGCGGCTGTGTCCCTGCACCGTTATGTCCATCCGGGAACCAGCATGACGATTGGGCGCAACCGGAGGGAGTTCCATGAACTGGATAAAGAGGATATCAAGCTAGAAGGGTATGACACGATTGGGCGCCAGGAAGCTGGAATGGAAGGAAGCATTGACTATAAACACTCTTTCCAGGACGCCCATAAGACATTGACGGAAGAGCAAGTCCACTTAGAAGCAAGCCGCTGCTTAAGCTGCGGGGCTTCTGTGGTGGATGAAAATAAATGTATTGGGTGCGGCATCTGCACAACAAAATGTGAGTTTGACGCTATCCGCCTGCACCGTGACCATCCAGAATGCTCTAAAATGGTCAGGTCGGAAGACAAGTTTAAGGAAATTGGCGCATATATGGCAGGGAAGGCGGCAAAGGCTGCATTTACAAAAACCCCAGTTGTGACAAAGAAAGTTGCGGAAACTGTGAAAAAATCAGGCAGCGCAGCAAAGAAGGCGGCAGGGGCGGTCCGTAAAGCCGCGGTATCTGCAAAGAAAGGCAAGAGGCCTAGGGCAAAAGCGGCAGGGGAAGCCAGGAAAGAGGCAAAGCAGGCAAGGCCGTCTGGGGCTTCTAAGAAAACGCCAAAGAAACCATAGGCGTCATGGAGGTTACCAATGCATGAATTGGGGATTGTGTTCCATATAGTGAAAACCGTAGAGAAAATTGCCACAGAGAACCAGGCGTCTAAGGTCGGGAAAGTGGTGCTTCAGATTGGGGAGGTTTCCACCGTGATCCCATCCTACCTGGAAGACTGCTGGAACTGGAAATGTTCCAAAAGCAAGCTTATGGAAGGGTGTGAGCTGGTGGTAGAGACAATCCCTGCCATTACCTTTTGCGAAAGCTGCGGGGAGGAATACCAAACGTTGGCTTATGGGAAAACCTGCCCAAATTGCGGCAGCGGCCATACTTATCTGGTGCAAGGGAATGAACATGAAATTAAAGAAATAGAAGTCTGTTGAATTGTAGGGGAAACGGGGCGTAAGTCAATGGCTTACGCCTTCGTCTTCCTTATGGGGAAACTTTAAAAATTGTATTGTAACAGGCGGCGGTTTGTGATAGACTTACTTTCATATTGTGAAAGGGAACAAAAGAAACGGACAGCAAACGGAAGGAAAAAGTATGGGGCAGGATTTTTTGAAAAAATGTATTGGCGACAAAAAGTTTTACCGTATGGTATTTTTAATTGTGGTGCCTATCATTATACAAAATGGCATAACAAATTTTGTGAGCTTGCTTGACAATATTATGGTAGGGCAGGTAGGCACGGAACAGATGAGCGGCGTGGCGATTGTCAATCAGTTTATGACGGTGTTCAATATCTGTATTTTTGGCGGCGTCTCCAGCGCCGGTATTTTTACCGCCCAGTTTTATGGGCAGGGGAGCCAGGAAGGGGTCAGGAACACATTCCGCTTTAAATTTATGGTCTGTATCCTAATGGCGGTGCTGGCCATTGGGATGTTTGGCGTTGCAGGGGACAAGCTGATTATGCTTTACCTCCATGAAGGCGCCCAAGGCGGGGATATTGCAAAGACGCTGGAATATGGGAGGGAATATCTTGCAGTGATGGTGTTTGGCATTGTGCCATATGCCGTATCACAGACATACGCCAGTACTTTGCGTGAGACAGGGCAGACCGTGCTGCCTATGAAGGCAGGGATTGCGGCAGTTTTGGTGAACCTTTTGGGAAATTACCTGTTAATCTTTGGAAAATTTGGCTTACCGGCTTTGGGGGCGGTAGGCGCCGCTGTCGCAACTGACATTGCCAGGGTAGTGGAATGCGCCATATTGGTAGCCTGGACCTATTGCCACCGGAAAGAACACCCTTTTATTGCAGGGGCGTTTCGGACGGTAAAAATACCCAGGGACTTAACCGCCAATATTGTGAAGAAAGGCATCCCCATTATGCTCAATGAGGTGGCTTGGTCTACCGGGCAGGCATTTTTGCTGCAGTGCTATTCTGTCCGCGGGCTGTCTGTGGTGGCGGGGCTGAATATTTCCAGCACCGTCTCGAACCTGTTTAATGTGGTGTTCCTCTCTATTGGCGGCGCCATTGCGATTATTGTAGGGCAGCTATTGGGGGCTGGCAAAATGGAGGAGGCAAAAGACACTGACCGGAAATTATTGTTTTTTACAGTCTCAACTTGCTTTGTGTGCGGGAGCCTGCTGGCTTTAATATCCCCATTTTTCCCATTGATATACAACACTTCTGGGGAAGTCCAGTCCCTTGCCACAAGGTTTATTTTAATTTCTGCCGGATGCATGCCGTTGTATGCATTTATGCATGGCTGCTATTTTACCCTGCGTTCTGGAGGGAAGACATGGATTACCGTATTGTTTGACAGTGTGTATGTGTGGGCGATAGACATCCCGCTCGCCTATGTGCTGGCGAATTTTACCGGGCTTCCCATTGTGTGGGTATATTTAAGCTGTCAGTTAGTTGAGACATTGAAATGTATTTTGGGCTATGTCTTGGTGAAAAAAGGTATCTGGCTGCAAAATATTGTCGGTACATAACAGAAAGAGGAAATTATGGAATATACATGTTTTGACCTGGCGTGCCTGTTTTTTGTTTACAGTTTCCTTGGCTGGTGCCTGGAAGTGGCTTATGCCGCGGTAGGCAGGAAAGAATTTGTAAATCGGGGGTTTTTGAATGGGATGCTTTGCCCAGTGTACGGCCTGTCAATGGTGTTTATGCTGGTATTTATGGATTCACTTAGGGAAGAATGGTTCTATTTATTTCTGGGCTGCATGATTGTAGGGACCGTTACAGAGCTTTTGACAGGGTTATTATTGGAAAAAGCATTCCATTTAAAACTTTGGGATTACTCCGGGCATAGGTTTCAGGCAGGGGGCTATATCTGCCTTACGGCTGCAGCTATTTGGGGTGCGCTTGGCATTTTTGTGATAAAATGGGCAAACCCCATGCTGATGGGGGTTATAAAGCAGATACCTTACCTGCCAGGCATAGCCGTGCTGGCTGTGCTTTGCCTGATACTGACGGTGGATAGTTTTATGACAGTGACGGCGCTTTTGCATATCAAGAACCAGAGCCATGCGATGGCAGAGATTGCAGAAGGCTTAAACCAGGCTTCCCACTCGCTGCAAACCGTGATTGTAGGGCTGGTGGACAGGCGTATGAACCGCGCCTTTCCTGGCTTGGAAAAGAAAGAAGCAGAGACAGAGGAGGAACGGCAGGAGCTGATACGCCAAAAGGAAGTGTTTGCCTATGGGTGCAGTTTCCATAAAATTGCCTGGATATTTGTCCTTGGGGCATTCTTCGGGGCATTGGTGGAAATGGTGTTCTGCCGTTTTACCATGGGATGGTGGATGAGCAGGAGCAGCCTGGTCTATGGGACGTTTAGCCTGGTGTGGGGGATTGGCGTTGCAGGGGCTACGGTTGTGCTGTACCGTTACCGGAACCAGGAGGACAGCCATATTTTCCTGGCAGGGACATTGTTGGGCGGGGCTTATGAGTATATCTGCAGTGTATTTACGGAATTGGCGTTTGGGACGGTATTTTGGGACTACAGCGGCATCCCCTTTAATTTGGGCGGTCGCATTAACCTGTTATACTGTTTTTTTTGGGGAATTGCGGCATGGGTGTGGATAAAAAAACTGTATCCGCTGATGTCACGCTGCATTGAGAAAGTGCCAAAAAGGATTGGGAAAATGCTGACGTATTTATTTTTACTGTTTCTGGCATGGGATATTGGGATTTCCGCCCTTGCCCTTGCCCGTTATGGGGAACGGGCAAGGGGAGTGTCGGCAGAGGGCGGGCTGGCCGGCTGGATTGACCAGGAATTTCCAGACGGGCGCATGGAAAAGATTTACCCAAGCGCAAAGACAATGGATGAATGGCGGCCATGATGGGGGACGGCAGCTTGGAATAACAGAGGATTGGAGAAAATAATGGAAGCAAAAGAGTATTTCAGTAAGAAGCGACGGGTAGTTGTAAAAATAGGCTCGGCATCCCTGCACTATGAGGCCACGGGAAAGCTGAACCTGGGAAAAATGGAACGGCTGGTAAGGGAGCTTTGCGATATCCGAAACCGGGGGAGGGATGTATGCCTGGTAAGCTCTGGGGCTATTGCCGTGGGGCGCAATGTGATTGGGCTGGCAGAACGCCCAAGCCATATTTCTACCAAACAGGCATGCGCGGCAGTAGGGCAGGCAAGGCTGATGATGACATACCAGAAATTGTTTTCCGAATACCACCAAACTGCAGCCCAGGTCCTTATGACAAAAGGGACGATGCAGGACAATGTATCTAGGAAAAATGCCCAGAATACATTTGAAGAGCTGTTCCGCCTTGGCATTATCCCAGTGGTAAATGAAAATGACACTATCTCAACATATGAGATGCAGTTTGGGGACAATGACACGTTATCTGCGTTGGTGGCGTCTTTGGTGGGGGCTGACCTGCTGGTACTTTTATCAGATATTGACGGGCTGTTTACAGATGACCCCCATAAAAATCCAAACGCCAAGTTGGTTCCAGTAGTGGACCAATTGGATGAGGCGGTGGTATCCATGGCAAAGGGTACGACTGGGAGTGATGTTGGCACTGGGGGGATGGAGACAAAGCTGACGGCGGCGAAGATTGCCACATGTTCTGGCGCGGACATGGTGATTGCAAATGGGGCGGACGTGAGTATCCTCCATCAGATTTTTGAGGGGGATTTTGTGGGGACGCTTTTTCGGGAACACCGGGACGAGGATTTTTATATTGCGGATTTTATTGATAGGATGGAGGGATACTAATGACAGAGGGGCAATGGGCAACGATGTGGAAAGAGGCGATTGAAAAGTCGCTGGCAGAGGAAAACGAGTTGAGAGAGAGGCTGCGCCCGGTGGAATTTTCTTCTGATTTGTGGAACGTATTCCGTGGGGCGTACGGCGACGTCAGGGAAGACGTGGCGTTTCTATTCTGCCCAAAGGAGCTGATGCCTGAGATGGAAAAGGTTATCCGTCTGGACTTTGAGGAAAAGGAATGCGACCAAATTAATTTTGACAATTTATGTGAAAATTTGTCGCACCAGCTTTCTTTTTACAATGCCACCTACTTAGCAATGCCATATTTACTGTTGTTTTTGGAGAAGAAACGGAAAGAAAAAGACGTGAGCTGGCAGATGCAGATTATTTTGCAGGCAGGGATTATTTTATCCACAGATTTTCATTTAGGCAAGGAGGGCAGGCAGGGCGTTTCCGAAGATATTTTGGAGAGCTACCAATTAAGCGTTGGGCTGCTGCGTGAAATGGCGAAAGAATTCTTACAAGCAAATATGCAAGCGCTGAAACATAAGGACCCAACAGACCTAAAGTATTTTTGTACCGGCCTGCTGGCCATATTTGGGGATCCCGGAGCGGCGTATCAGTTAGTGGCAGGCGGGTGGGAGCAAGCTCCGGTGGCTTGTGTAAATTGCGGGTATTTCGACGAAGATATGGAGGCGGATGGGTTGTATGACGAAGAGCTGGTAAAAGGGAGGATTGTCCCTGCCGAGCCTGTCTGTGGAAAATGGGATGGGAAAGATTTTTCAGACTCTTATCTTTGGCTTAGTAACCTTGCGCATATACTTGGGATAGAGGATGCATGGAAAATCCCATATTATTATGGGACGTATACCTGCCCGGAATGTGGGAGCAAAGGGATTTTAATGGATTGGATGAAAAAATATGAGGAGTAATGGAAGATGGACCAGGGAAAGATAGACAGAATTAATGTGCTGGCGAGAAAATCAAAGGCGGAGGGATTGACGCAAGCTGAGAAGGCAGAGCAGGATTTGCTGCGGAAAGAATATATTGCAACTATCAGGAGGAACCTGCGGTCACAGCTTGATAATATTGATGTGGTGAACCCAGACGGGACAACGGAGAACCTGGGGGAAAAATATGGAAACAAAGGGGCAAATTAGGGAAAGGCTGAAACAAAAGCGCAGCAGCCTTACATTATGCCAGGCTATGGGGAGGTCTGATAAAATTTGTAGGGAAATCCGGGAGTTGCCATGGTTCCTTCAGGCAGAAACCATCTGTTTTTACCACCCAATTGGCAGGGAAGTGGACCTTTTGCCCTTAGCGAAAGAGGCTCTGGCTTTGGGCAGGGACGTTGCGTTCCCCAGAGTGGAGGGGAAAGAGATGGAGTTTTATCAGGTGGATTCCTTAGATGGCTTTGTAGAAGGCAGCTTCCATGTGATGGAGCCTGCAGCCGGAACGCCCATGGCGAAGCCAGGCATGCTTGTGCTTGTGCCGGGCGTGGGCTTTGCCCAGGATGGGAGCCGGATGGGCTACGGGGGAGGCTACTATGACCGTTACTTTGCCAGGCATAGGGACTGCCTGAAAATCGGGGTGGCATACAGCTTCCAGCTTGTAGAAGGGTTGGAGCCGGAAGCCCATGATATCCCTATGGATGGGGTAGTGACAGAAGAGGGGGTATTGGAGTTTTGGTTACAGAAGAGGAATTGGGGTGTTTCCTCCAGGAATTGAAACAGCAAAAGAGTATTTATGATTTGTTGGTCCTATTGTATATACAAATTGAAGGGGCAAAGAAGCCCCAATATATCCAAGAGTACTATGAAACCCAAAATGATTTGCCGGCTAATGGCTGGGGTGGCCTGCCATTGGCAACAAATGAAATGTTATCTGAAACGATAACGTTTGAAACCTACAAAAAGCTGTTGTCTGACTGCATACGCAAAGAAAATTTGCATAATGTTGCAATCAGGCTGTTGTTTGAATTTGATGAATATTTCAAGAAAAGGTCAGATTACCCTGCACTGTGCCTGGAACCGCAAAGCTTTGTGGGGGATATATTTATGTTAGGCCCCTTGAATACGGTAAAACAGGAATATTGTTTTTATTTAATGCCTGACTGCCATTATTTTAAGAATTTTAATAAAGAAGGCGGCAATGGCATACGTTTCTTGAACCAGTCAGAATTTACCGCGGTGGATGAAAGGGTTACAAGCTATAAAATAATCAAGGCAGGCCGTTTAGATAAGAAGGTAAAGGTTAAATATTATACAGGGATACCAAATATAGAAAAATCCCACCCTGAATTAAAAGTTGGCATTATCCCTGTGGCAAAACAGCTTTGGTGCAAACCAAATTATTATGAATATCCTGAAAAAAATTATTTTGAATTGGAAAATGATGAAAAATATAATGATAAGGTCAATGGAAGGTATATCCAAATTTTACAAAAATGTATAGAAGAAGAAATACAAATCGTGGTTTTTCCAGAATTGGCAATGAATAAAAAAACATTAGGCGCAATCAGGGAATTTCTAGTGAAAACTACATGCTATGGGAAAACTTCACTAGAGTTAATATGCCTTGGTTCCTTGTGGGAGGATGGGGTGAACGAAGGTTTTATGATGAGCGGCGCTGGGACAATATTAGTCAGGAACCAGAAAATCAATCCATTCTTCTTAAAAAAAGATGGAAAGGTATATTGGGAAAAGTTAAAGCAGGAGGCACAGGAAGTAGAACTGATTGACCTCCCTAAAATTGGGCGCATCCAGTATTTAATTTGTAAAGATGGGCTAAATGACAGTTGGCAGCATGATATGTGGAATATTTTTGAAATAGCATTTTCAGTGGTTTCATCTTACTCTGAATCACTCAGCCATTTTGAGAGTATAGGGGGCAGTTTTAGTGTGCAATATGCAGGGGTTCAAATTTTAGCCAATGCATGCGCCCCAAGGTTTAAGCCAGAGCCAGCAAAAGGCAGCCAAACCCTGCAAAATGAAATTGGCTTTATTATGGTTCCATGCTGCAAGAACGAGAAAAAGGATGCATCGTACCAGAAAGAACCTTATGCACCCACCCACCATTGCAAAGAATGCTGTTTTGGCGGGTGCATCCAGGTATTTAAGCTTAACCCTTCCCTGATACGGGAAAATGTCCAGATTCTAAAATATGGGGAAGAGGGCTGTGTGGACAAATAAAAGAAACTATTGTAAAATATAGATAATAAATAGGACAGTGTTTGCTGCATAGGAGAGAAGGGATTTTTTATGGGTATGGACAAAAAACATGAAAAAATGCTTAACAATTGGGATAAAGCAATGTTAGAAAACCAAATCCCTATTATGAGTAGAAATATAGAACAGCTTATAAAGTTAATGGTAGATGGGATTTTGAACCAGGAATATAAGGAACTGCAGGACTTATTCCAATTGGGTGGGAAACGGATTGAAGCATGGGGCAACCAATTGAATATAGATGGGAACGAAGAGTATTGGAAGGTATTTTCTTATGCTAGCCTTTGGATATCAAAAAAGATGAGTGAAAGGCTGTACAACGAATTTCAGAAAGAAATTGACATGCAGAAAAAATATGAAGAAGTGAAACAACTGAAAGATTCTAAATATATTGAACAGGTATTATGTTCACTGGAAAAAAGAGGGGACGTGAAAAAGGAGATACTGGCAAAGGAGTTATCCCTGCCAGTGCAAAAATTGTCTGAATTGTTGGAACGGACAGAACAATATAAATTTTGGAATTACAGAAATGTCGGGAACTATGTTTATTTTTCTATTACCAGTGAGGGGAAACAATATCTGCATGTGGCGTCCCACAAACAATATCAAGCAGAAAACAATATAAACCATATCGTCCTGTTCCTGATAGACTGCATTGTAGAAGAGTCATGCAAGCCATATCCCAGCACGGACCATATTATTCATAAATTTAATACAAAATATGGAAATAATCATGCAATTTTTGGAAATGAAATTGATAAACTAATCATACGTAAATCAGTACGTAAAATCCGAAATAACAACAGGCGCAGGGAATGGGCAATGGATTACTTTTTAGAAGAGGGTGATGATTCAACGAACGGTTTGGATAAAAGGTATAGTGCGTTAAAAAAATATGATGACTATCTATGGGAGCAGAAGGGGGGATGCCAAAATGCCTTTGTTGGAGAATAGGGAGCCAGAAGGTAAATTGTATGATGATATTCTTCAGTCTATCAAGAAAATTACTGCAATTTGCGGTACAGAGCATATAGAGGAGATGGCGTTAGGCTTAGAAGATGAAGAATATAAAATATACGAAAAAGAGTATAACAATATTGTATATTTGATCCAGGAGATTGTAAGGCGGCAGGAAAAATTATTTGATTTCTCCATCCTAATGAACCAATTGCCAGACGAAGGGTTTTGGAATAGCATAAAGGAAGATGTGGATTGGGCGGTAAAGAAATTTATGGCTGTCCTTCCTTATAGAAAGCTTGACAAGCAAGAACGCTTGGAATTATTAGAAAAGTCTTTTCATATTATTTACCTGCAGCGGGAAAATAGGAAATTTTTATTAGAAAGCATAGGGGATCCTTTATTATTTGAGGCAGTTTTTGAAATCCTGATGGAAAGCGAGTATATGGTTGTTGTCAATTATGCTTCCAAACGGCGGTTTAAAAAATTTCTGATTAGCAATGTAATGTTAGAGGAAGATGATTTAAATTATATTTGGGATTTGTATAATCAGAATTTCTCTATTGTCTTGACTTATGTTTCTTTAAAAAATGATTCCCGCATTATGGAACACATCTATAATTTGGAAGAAAAATTTGAGGATTTGCTCAATACCCTTGGCCTTGCGGCTAAGATGCAAGAGTCAAATACCCCGTAGCAAGCTACGGGGCATGGCCTGGATTGTTTTTCCGCCCCAAGGGGCGGGGTATTTGCAGCCGCAGGGGATCCTGTTTTAATTCCTTAACAGCCCCTTGATAATCAAAAACAGCAGCAAAACAGGGAGGACATACGTCACATAAGGCCGGATCCACCGAGGGAGTTTTAAGCCGTTGCCTGTATTGGCTTCTTTCCTGTAATTTTCAAATCCCCAGCCAAGGCGGGTTACACAGAATAACAGGTAGCAAAGGGAGCCGATGGGCAATATAATGTTGCTTACCAGGAAATCCTCCAAATCTAAAATGGTGCTGCCCTGCCCAAGGGGCTGGAACGCGGACCACAGGTTAAACCCAAAGACACAAGGCAGGGATAAGGCTGTGATTGCAATTAAGTTTGCCAGGCAGGATTGCTTCCTGCTCCAGTGGAACAAATCCATGCCGCAGGAGATAATGTTTTCAAATACAGCCAGTATAGTGGAAAACGCTGCAAAAGTCATAAAGACGAAAAAGAGCGTACCCCAAATCCGGCCGCCTGCCATTCCATTGAATACATTGGGCAATGTGATGAAAATAAGGCTTGGCCCTTTGTCTGGGCTGATGCCAAAGGAGAAACAGGTTGGGAAAATAATCAGCCCAGAAACAAACGCCACGAAAGTGTCTAATATGGCAATGTTTATGGACTCGCCCAAAAGGCTGCGGCTTTTGTCAATGTAGCTGCCAAAAATGCCCATGGCGCCAATGCCTAGGCTTAAGGTAAAAAATGCCTGGTTCATTGCGGCTGTTATGGTTTCCCATACCCCCACTTCTTTCATTCTCTGGAAATCGGGCAGCAGGTAGAATTTCAGCCCTTCGATACTGTTTTCCAGCGTAAAGCTATGTATTGCCAGGATAACGATAATAGCAAGCAGCATTGCCATCATAACCTTGGTTATTTTTTCCACGCCTTTTTGAAGCCCGCGGGAGCAGATAAAAATCCCAGCAACGACAATAATTACCATTGTGCCTGCCAGCACCTTGGGGCTTGCCAGCATATTCTGGAACATTTCCCCTACCTGCCCTGCATCTTTCCCTTCAAATTTGCCAGTAAGCGTCTGGTAAAAGTAGTACAGCATCCAGCCTGTAACTGTAGTGTAGAACATCATTAAAAGGTAATTGCCCGCCATCCCAAGATATCCGTTCAGATGCCATTTCTGCCCAGGGCGTTCCAATTCCTGGAAACTTTTCACAATGCTTTTTCTACTGGCGCGCCCCACGGCAAATTCCATTGCCATTACAGGGACGCCCATGGTAATCAGGAAGAACACATAGAACAGCACAAATACCCCTCCGCCGTACATCCCTGCAATATAAGGGAACCTCCATACATTTCCAATCCCGATTGCGCAGCCTGCGGACAATAAAATAAATCCGAGGCGTGAACCTAATTTTTCTCTTTCCATTTTTTTGTGTAGGCTTATCAGGCCATGCCCCGTCGGCTAGAAGCGGGGATTTGTCTGAAGAAGCCATTTTCTCCTTCCATTCTTTTGCTGAAAAGCCAGCAGATGTTATTTATTTTAACACAAAGGGGAAGAGTTGGAAAGCGGCAGTTACAGCATATTTGCAAATAAGAAAAATATTTCCATTTCCCCTTGCATTTGCACTTGTGAAGTGCTATCATAAATACGATAACATGATAATCTCAGACTTGAGAGTGGGCAAATGCCCACTCTCAATTTTATGCACACGGGCGCCAACTGAAATATGCCAGCAAGCGGACGGGTACCCGGCGTGCGAGTAGGGGAAAGGGAACCTTCTCTACTCGATTAAATATCGGTATCAATTAGAGAAGTGAAGGAAACAGAAAGAAGGTGCGGGAATGTCAAGAAAAGAAATTTATGAGCAGCGGACAGAGGAGTTGCTGCTTCCAATTATAGAGGAATATCAGTTTGAGCTGGTGGATGTAGAATATGTAAAAGAAGGCGGGAATTGGTACCTAAGGGCTTACATTGATAAAGAAGGCGGCATAACGGTGGACGACTGCGAAGTTGTCAGCCGGAAGATGAGCGGCCTTTTGGACGAACAGGACTTTATAGAAGAGTCCTATATTTTTGAGGTAAGCTCCCCAGGGTTAGGGAGGCCTTTGAAGAAACCAAAAGATTATGAGAGAAGCCTGGGCAAAGAGGTGGAAATCAGGACTTACCGGGCGATAGGGAAAGAAAAAGAATTTTATGGGACCTTAAAGTCATATGATGAAACTACGGTGGTTATTGAGATAGAAGGGCAAAAGGAAATGGTATTTGCAAAAACAGATATTGCATTGATCCGTCTGGCTTTTGATTTTTAGAATGTGTGTAAGAACAGCAATACTTTTCAGGAGGATAAAAAAATGAACAATGAGTTATTGGAAGCGTTAAATATATTAGAAAAGGAAAAGGACATCAGCAAGGACACATTGCTGGAAGCCATTGAAAATTCCCTGATTACCGCATGTAAAAACCATTTTGGAAAATCTGACAATATCAAGGTAAATATCAATCCTGAGACCTGTGAGTTCCACGTGTACGCAGAAAAGACGGTGGTAGAAGAGGTAGAAGACAGCGTATTGGAAATCAGCCTTGCCAATGCAAAGCTTATTAATTCTAAGTATGAGGTGGGGGACATTGTAAATATTGAGGTGAAGTCTAAGGAATTTGGGCGCATTGCCACACAGAACGCCAAAAATGTAATCCTGCAGAAAATCCGTGAAGAAGAGAGGAAAGTGCTTTTTGACCAGTATTATGGGAAAGAACGAGATGTGGTGACTGGCATTGTGCAGCGTTATGTAGGCAAAAATATTAGCATTAATCTGGGGAAAGTGGATGCCATCCTCAGTGAAAATGAGCAGGTGAAGAGCGAGGTGTTCCAACCCACAGAACGTATTAAGCTCTATATTTTGGAAGTGAAATCCACATCCAAGGGGCCAAAAATACTGGTTTCAAGGACCCATCCAGAATTGGTGAAGCGCCTGTTTGAATCTGAGGTGACAGAGGTAAAGGATGGGATTGTGGAGATTAAGAGCATTTCCAGGGAAGCAGGCAGCAGGACGAAGATTGCCGTATGGAGCAATGACCCAGATGTAGACCCGGTAGGTTCTTGCGTGGGATTAAACGGCGCAAGGGTGAACGCCATTGTCAATGAGTTACGGGGGGAGAAGATTGATATTATCAATTGGAGCGACAATGCGGCAATGCTGATTGAGAATGCCCTAAGCCCAGCAAAAGTAATCTCAGTAATTGCAGACGCGGAAGAAAAGACCGCAAAGGTAGTTGTGCCGGATTACCAATTGTCCCTGGCGATTGGCAAAGAAGGGCAGAATGCAAGGCTTGCCGCAAGGCTGACAGGGTTTAAGATTGATATTAAGAGTGAAACCCAGGCAAGGGAAGCCGGAGATTTTATGGATTATGAAAATGAGTATGAAGAGTTGTTGGAAGAAGGCAATGAGGAAGGATATGAAGAGGGATTAACACCAGAGTTTGAGGAAGGAAAATCCGGCATAGAACACCAGGGGCTTGAGGGGAATGGGCAATCAGGGCCTGAAGGAACCCTTGAGGAAGAACCAGAATATGAAGAGGGCCTCGAGAATGAAGAAGGCCCAGAATATGAAGAGGGACTTGAGAATGAAGAAGGCCCAGAATATGAAGAAGGCCTCGAGAATGAAGAAGGCCCAGAATATGAAGAGGGCCTCGAGAATGAAGAAGGCTCAGAATATGAAGAGGGCCTTGAGGATGAAGAAGGCCTAGAATATGAGGAAAGCCCTGAGGATGAAGGGGAGCCAGAATATGGGGAAAACCCTGAGGGTGAAGAAGGCTCAGAATATGGGGAGGAGCCAGAAAGCGAAGAAGCATTAGAGGAAGAAGGGCCAGAAAGCGAAGAAGGATTGGAAGGGCAAACAGGGGAGCCAGGGGGCGAGAAAGAAGGCAAGGAAAATGAATAAGAAGGTTCCCATGCGCCAATGTGTAGGATGTGGTGAAATGAAAGGGAAAAAAGAAATGCTGAGGATTATACGGACATCAGAAGATGAAATCCTTCTGGATGGCACGGGCAAGAAAAATGGAAGGGGGGCATATATCTGCCCCAACAAGGAGTGCTTTGCAAAGGCAGTGAAGGTTAAGGGGCTGGAACGTTCCTTGAAAATGGCAATACCCAAAGAGGTAATTGAAAATTTGGCAAAGGAGATGGAAGAAGTTGCAGCAAGATAGGATACTGTCCATGCTTGGCTTAGCGGAGCGGGCAGGGAAAGTGGCAAGCGGAGAATTTTCTACAGAGAGGGCAGTGAAGTCCCAGCGGGCATTTCTTGTGATTGTATCTACAGACGCGTCAGAAAATACAAAGAAAATGTTTCGGGATATGTGTTCTTTTTATCAGGTCCCAATGTATCTTTACGCAACAAAGGAGACATTAGGGCATGCAATTGGAAAACAGCACCGTGCAAGCCTTGCGGTAGTGGAAGAAGGGTTTGCAAACAGCCTGATAGAGAAATTGAAATTAGCAGACAAAACGGAATAACGGAGGTAGTACCATATGGCAAAAGTCAGAATTTATGAAATTGCAAATGAGTTAAAAATACAATCAAAGGACATTATAGAATTTTTAAAGGAAAAAAATATTGTGAAGAAAACAGCAAGCAGCGCGATAGAAGATGAAGTGATTGATATGGTAAAAGGGAATTTTACCGGTGGGAAAACAGCAAGCAGGAAAACAGAGCCAGAGCCATCCGCGCAGCCTCCTGTAAAAAATAAAGAAGAACAGGGGAAAGAGCCGGCAAGGCCTGCTGCCAGCAAGGCAAGCGCCGCCCAGCCAGTAAAAGCGGGAGCGGGGCAGCCGGCAAAAAACGGATCCACAAAGCCTGGGGCAGAGAATGGGAGAGAAGAAGGGGAACGCCCCAAAAAGAAATCCAGCATTACGGCTGTTTTTAACCCTCAGAACAGCAAAACAGCGCCAAGGAGGCAGGGACGCCCCCAGGGGGATCGGAATAACAGGTTCCAAGGGGACAGGAATAACCGCCCGCAGGGGGATCGGAATATAAGGGCGCAGGAGGAACGCCCGGCAAGGCCGCAGGGAGACCGAAATAACCGCCCGCAGGGAGACAGGCAAGCCCGCCCGCAGGGGGATCGGAATATAAGGGCGCAGGAAGAACGCCCGGCAAGGTTCCAGGGAGACCGGAACAGCCGCCCGCAAGGGGATCGGAATAACAGGTTCCAGGGAGACCGGAACAGCCGCCCGCAAGGGGATCGGAATAACAGGTTCCAGGGAGACCGGAACAGCCGCCCGCAAGGGGATCGGAATAACCGCCCACAAGGGGACAGGAATAACCGCCCGCAAGGGGATCGGAATAACCGTTCTTTCCAGAATGGGCGCCCAGGGCAGAAAAACAGGTTTGAACAGGAAATCAATAAGCTGAACCAAAATAGCCAGTCAGCTTCCATGGAAGAGGCAAGAGGCAAAGAAAGCAGGGAACGTGACAACCGTAAAGGGAATAACCAGCGCCATGAGAAGGAGCTGATGGGCAAAAAGAAAGAACGTTTTGATAATTTGGAGAAAAAGCCCAGGGGTAAGAAAAATCAGCAGCCACAGCAGCCTCAAAAGAAAGAAGAAGAGACAATTAAGAGCATTACAATCCCTGAGAAGCTGACAATTCGGGAATTGGCTGACCGCATGAAAGTCCAGCCTTCTACGATTATTAAGAAACTGTTCCTGCAGGGCAATATTGTGACTGTAAACAGTGAGATAGATTTTGCAACGGCAGAAGAAATTGCGCTGGAGTTTAACTGCATCTGTGAGCAGGAAGAGAAAGTGGACGTAATTGCGGAATTGCTCAAGGAAGAAGAGGAAGATGCTTCCACTCAGGTAAAACGCCCTCCAGTCGTATGCGTTATGGGGCATGTAGACCACGGGAAAACCTCATTGCTGGATGCAATCCGGGATACCCATGTGATTGACCGGGAAGCAGGCGGCATCACCCAGCACATTGGCGCTTATATGGTAGAGTGCAATGGGGAGAAAATCACATTTTTAGATACCCCAGGGCATGAAGCGTTCACTGCAATGCGCATGCGCGGCGCCAATGCCACAGACATTGCAATCCTTGTGGTTGCAGCGGACGACGGCGTTATGCCACAGACCGTGGAGGCAATCAGCCATGCAAAAGCGGCAGGCGTGGAGATTATTGTGGCGATCAATAAAATCGACAAGCCAAGCGCCAATATTGAGCGGGTGAAGCAGGAATTGGCAGAATATGAGTTAATCCCAGAAGATTGGGGCGGAAGCACAATCTTTGTCCCAGTATCTGCCCATACCCATGAAGGGATTGACAATTTATTGGAAATGATCCTCCTGACAGCGGAAATCTGTGAATTGAAGGCAAACCCGAAGCGGAACGCAAGGGGGCTTGTCATTGAAGCGCAGCTTGACAAAGGGCGCGGCTCTGTGGCAACTATCCTGGTGCAGAAAGGCACGCTGAAAGTTGGCCAGCCAGTGGCATGCGGAAGCTGTTACGGAAAAGTAAGGGCAATGATAGACGATAAGGGCAGAAGGGTAAAAGAAGCAGGCCCATCCACCCCAGTGGAAATATTAGGCTTGAATAATGTGCCGAATGCAGGGGAAATCTTTGTATGTACGGATTCTGAGAAAGAAGCGAAAAGCTTTGCAGAGACCTTTATCTCAGAAGGGCGCGAGAAGATGTTAGAGGAGACAAAATCCAGGATGTCTTTGGATGATTTGTTCTCCCAAATCCAGTCAGGCAATATTAAAGAACTGCCAATTATTGTGAAGGCAGACGTGCAAGGGTCTGTGGAGGCAGTGAAGCAGAGCCTTGTGAAGCTGTCCAATGAAGAAGTGGTGGTGAAGGTGATCCATGGGGGCGTTGGCGCCATCAATGAGTCTGATGTGAGCCTTGCGTCTGCCTCCAATGCGATTATCATTGGGTTTAACGTGCGCCCAGATGCAACAGCAAAGGCGACTGCAGAGCGTGAAGGCGTGGATATGCGTCTGTATAAGGTAATTTACAATGCCATCGAGGATGTTCAGGCGGCAATGAAAGGCATGCTTGACCCAGTATTTGAAGAAAAGGTATTGGGCCATGCGGAAGTGCGCCAGATATTCAAATCTTCCGGCGTTGGGAATATTGCAGGGTCTTACATTTTGGACGGCGTGTTCCAAAGAGGGTGCAAAGTACGGATTTCCAGGGAAGGGGAACAGATCTTTGAAGGCAACCTGGCTTCCTTGAAGCGTTTTAAAGACGATGTAAAAGAAGTGAAGGCTGGGTATGAGTGCGGCCTGGTATTTGAAGGGTTTAGCGACATTCAGGAATTGGATGTGGTAGAGTCCTATATTATGGTAGAAGTGCCGCGGTAGAAAGGCAGGATATGAGGAAAAACAGCATTAAGAATATAAGGATTAATGGTGAGGTGCAGCGGGAACTGAGCAATATTATCCGTGGGGAGATCAAAGACCCCAGGATAAACCCGCTCACTTCTGTGGTAGCAGTGGAAGTGGCTCCAGACTTAAAAAGCTGCAAGGCATATATCAGCGTGCTTGGCGATAAAGAATCCCAGGCGGCTACGTTAGAAGGGTTAAAAAGCGCGGAAGGGTATATCCGCAGCAAGCTTGCGAAAAATATCAACCTTAGGAATACGCCCCAGCTTCTGTTTGTATTGGATCAGTCTATTGAGTATGGGGTCAATATGTCAAAGCTGATTGATGATGTGAACAGGCAGCAGGGAGAGGGGCAGGAATGAAGGATTTAGCGTCTCAATTGGAAGGGGTCAGGACAGTTGCCATTGCTGGGCATGTACGGCCGGATGGGGACTGTGTGGGTTCCTGCCTGGCAACCTACAATTACATTGGCACATGGTTCCCAAACATTCAGGCTGACGTATACCTAGAGCCAATCCCAAATATTTTCAAGTTTTTGGCGCATGCAGATAAGATAAAGAACCATTGCGGCAGCGATAAAGTATATGATTTGTGCATTGTGCAGGATTGCGGGGACACAGCGCGGCTTGGGGATGCGGTTAAATATTTCCATACGGCGAAAAAAACGATTTGCATTGACCACCATATCAGCAATACCAGCTTTGCGGATGAAAATTATATTTTCCCTGAGGCAAGCTCAACCTCCGAATTGGTGTTTGGATTAATAGAAGAGGAAAAAATTACAAAGGAAATTGCAGAATGCATTTATGTGGGCATTGTCCATGACACAGGCGTGTTCCAATATTCCTGCACTTCAGCAAAAACCATGGAGGCGGCAGGCGTTTTGATGGGGAAAGGAATTAATTTCAGCAAGATTGTGGACGACACATTCTATACGAAAACCTTTGCCCAGAACAAGATCCTTGGCCAGGCGCTTTTAAACAGCGAACTATTTTTAGAAGGCAGGGTAATTGCCGCTGCGGTGACGAGGGAAGAGATGGAGAGGTACCAGGCACTCCCGAAACATCTGGACGGGATTGTCAGCCAGCTCCGCGTGACAAAGGGCGTGGAGGCAGCCATATTCCTCTATGAAAATGAAGACAAGTCATGGAAGGTGAGCATGCGCTCCAATGGCAGGGTGAACGTGGCGAAGCTGGCAATGGAATATCAGGGCGGCGGGCATGAGAGGGCTGCCGGGGCCACTATGCAGGGAAGCCCGCAGGAAGTTATAAGCAGGCTTTGCGCTGGCATGGCAAAGGAACTGGCAGAGGGGCAGGAAAATGGTTGATGGGATTATCAATGTTTACAAAGAGAAAGGCTATACTTCCCATGATGTTGTGGCAAAGCTCAGAGGGATTTTCCGGCAGAAAAGGATTGGCCACACAGGCACATTAGACCCGGACGCAGAAGGCGTGCTTCCAGTCTGCCTTGGAAAAGCAACGAAGGCATGCGGCATGGTCACAGAAAAGGATAAAGTGTATCAGGCGGTGCTGCTTCTTGGAAAAATTACGGATACCCAGGACATTACCGGGACAGTGCTGTCAGAATGCCAGGTGCTTTGCAGCCAGGCGCAGGTGGAAAAAGCAATTGCCAGCTTTGTAGGGGGCTATGCGCAGGTGCCGCCTATGTATTCTGCCTTGAAAGTAAACGGAAAGAAACTCTGCGACCTGGCAAGGGCGGGGATAGAGGTGGAACGCAAGCCCCGGGAAGTAGTTATTTATTCTATTCAGATAGAAGAAGTTTTTCTCCCTAAGGTGCAAATGCAGGTCCATTGCTCCAAAGGCACATATATTAGGGCGTTGTGCCATGACATTGGAGAGAAGCTGGGCTGCGGCGGATGCATGGAATCCTTAGTCCGCCTTCGGGCAGCGGGTTTTGAGCTAAAAGATTCTTTCCGGTTAGGGGAGATAGAAGCCCGTGTCAGGGCTGCAAGGGAGGCAAACCCCCAGGGGGAACTGACAAGGGAAAGCCTAGAGGGGCTTGTGAATGGCACAGATGTGATATTCCGGCACTACCCTAAGGCATCTGTAAAGCCAGAGTTTGCCAAGCTGCTCCACAACGGGAACCGCCTGAGGCCAGAGTGGATGGAAGCTTGGGGCCGCGCTTATGAAAGCTCCCCCCTGAGGGTCTATGATGAAAGGCAGATATTTGCCGGGATCTACCAATGGGATGGGGAACGGATGGATATCAGGCCAATCAAAATTTTTGCTTAAGCAAGGGGACAGGTACATGGAATACATAAAGCAAAGTTTTTCATTTGAGGTCAAAGAGCCGACCGTGCTGTCTTTCGGGAAATTTGACGGGCTGCACCGGGGGCATGAGCTTCTAATGGAATATATGGCAGAGAAGAAAAGGGAGAGGGAAGGCCTTAAGGCAGTGGTGTTCACGTTTGACATACCGCCCAGGGGGCAGGTACAGAATGAAAAGGCGCAGGTGCTTACCACCAATCAGGAGAAAGTGAAGCTGTTTGAAAGCGTCGGGATTGATTACCTGATTGAATGCCCGTTCACAAAAGACGTTATGTGCATGGAACCTGAGGGCTTTATCGAGAAAATCGTAACCAGCCTGAATGTGAAGTTTATGGTGGTGGGGACAGATTTCAGGTTTGGGCATAAGCGCCGGGGAGATTACCAGATGCTGCAGGATTATGCAGGGCAGTATGGGTACGAAGTGAAAGTTGTGGACAAGATGCAGGCGGATGGAAGGGATATCAGCAGCACCTTTATACGGGAAGAAATTTCCAAAGGGAACATGGAAAAGGCAAACCAGTTGTTAGGGTACAGTTTTTTTGTGGATGGCACGGTCCTCCATGGGAAAAAACTTGGCAAGGCAGTCCTTGGCGTCCCAACCATCAATTTGCTCCCCCCAGAGGGCAAGCTGCTCCCGCCGTTTGGCGTATATGTGACAATTACTGAATTTCAGGGGAAAAAG
Organism: uncultured Lachnospiraceae bacterium; assembly: GCA_910585295.1. Lineage (GTDB taxonomy): Bacteria > Bacillota > Clostridia > Lachnospirales > Lachnospiraceae > Petralouisia. The sequence continues at coordinate 57,741 of CAJUDE010000032.1, forward strand.
TATCCAGGAATTACAAATGTGGGGTGTAAGCCTACGATTGAAGGGGAGCATCCCGTGGGCGTGGAAACGCACCTGTTCGATGTATCAGAAGACATGTATGGCGCAAAGGTGCGGGTTAGTTTTTTAAGCAGGGTGCGCGGGGAGCGTAAATTTGACAGCTTAGAAGCGTTAAAATTCCAGATGGGGCAGGACATCTTATATGGAAAGAATTATTTTGGCGCCAATTGCCTGGCCTGGGAAGCAGGGCTAGGCCTGCACGGATGACACCAGAGAAATGGAATCAGCAAAGGAATGCCTGCTGATGGAAAAGGGAGAATACCATGGAATTAATATTAACATTGCTTGGGGGCCTTGGGCTGTTTTTGTTTGGCATGAGTTTTATGAGCCAAGGCCTGCAGAAAGCGGCTGGGGCAAAGCTCAGGACTATTTTGGAGGCAATGACGAAGAATAAAATCATTGCAGTTTTGTTTGGGGCATTGTTCACCGCCATTATCCAGTCGTCAGGAGCCACTACCGTTATGGTAGTTAGTTTTGTAAATGCCGGGATTATGACGCTTGCCCAGTCAGTGGGGATTATTTTTGGGGCAAATATTGGGACAACCATCACTTCCCAGCTTGTGGCCTTTAATTTAGCAGGGGTTGCGCCGTTGATCCTTTTTGTGGGGGCTGTATTTATGATGTTTGGGAAACGCCCCATGGTGAAGAAAATCGGGGAGGTTATTTTAGGGTTTGGCGCGCTGTTTATGGGAATTAGCATGATGAAGGATTCCATGTCAACCCTAAAGGAATACCAAAGCGTGCTGAACATCCTGGGAAGCCTGAATAACCCGATTTTTGGCATTTTGCTTGGGACGTTGATTACGGTCGTTGTCCAAAGCTCTTCTGTAACGGTCAGTATCCTGCTTCTGATGGCAAGCCAGGGTTTAGTGGCGCTCCCAGTTTGCTTTTATGTGATTTTGGGATGTAATATTGGTTCCTGCACGCCAGCAGTTTTGGCGAGCCTGGATGCTAAGAAGGATGCAAGGCGCGCGGCGCTTATCCATGTAATGTTCAATGTATTTGGTATGGTGGTTATTGGGATTTTGCTGGCCTTTGGCATGGAGCCGTTTGAACGCTTTATTTTACATATTTCTGGGTCGGACGTAGGGCGCTGCGTTGCAAATGCAGATTCCTTGTTTAAGACTTTCCAGACAATTTTGTTCCTGCCGCTTTCAGCGCAATTTGTATCTTTAACCAAGCGGTTAATTCCAGGGGAGGATGTGGAGAGCAAAGAATACCAATTCCTCTATATTGGGAAACAGAATATTTTCTCACCCTCCACAGCAGTGGTGGAGACCACGCAGGAAATTGAGCGTATGGCGATTATGGCAAGGGGCAATTTAAGCCTTGCCATGGAAGCGTTTTTTGATGGGAGCGAGGAGAAAATAACAAGGGTCTATGAGACGGAAAAGCAGATTGATTTTTTAAGCCACGAGCTGACGGATTATCTGGTAAAAATCAATCAGCTGCAGCTTCCAGTAGTGGACGCCAAGCGCATTGGCGGCCTGTTCCATGTAGTGAGCGATATTGAGAGGATTGGGGACCATGCGGAAAATATTGCGGATTTTGCAGTGAAATGCCGGGAAGAGAACTTGGATTTCACCAAAAAGGGCGCGAAAGAAATTAAGGAAATGCACCAGAAAACTACAGTGATATTGGAGAAGGCAATGGAAATGTTTGTCACGCTGGATGAAAAAAACCTGCCGGATATCCTGGAACTGGAAAATGACATTGACCATATGGAACGTCAGCTGCACCAGAACCATGTCAGGCGTATGGCGAAAGGGAAATGTTCCCCTATGTCAGGCATTATTTTTACAGATATTGTTACAGGGCTGGAACGCGTGGCAGACCATGCAACAAACATTGCTTTTTCTATATTAGACAAAGACCCAGAAGAAAGGGCTGCTGCCCATAACTAATATATTTGGATGGCAATCAGTAGTTTGCTCCGTAATTTCTGTGCAAATGTTACAGAAATGTTACAAAAATCTTGACAAGGTAATATTCAGTTGATATAATGCACCTGTAAATAGGTGAGTAAGGGAAACTGAAGATAGAGGATAGTCTGGGAGGTTGACAATGAGGAGCAAACTTAGAAAATCAATTGCAGCATGTATTGCCGGGGCGGCAATTTTTGGAATGGTACAGATGCCAGTGAATGCGGCAGGCAGTGTGGAAGCAGGGGTGGCAGCTATGTTGAGCGACAGCCTTACCGTGGGGGCGGGGGCTGCGAGCTTGGATGCAGGCGTGACGTCAGCGTTGGGCAGCAGCCTGGTTTCAGGGGAAGCGGCGTTAGGGTCTGTGGGGGAAAGCGCGCCGGCAACCATATGCGGTTATACGAACCTTGGGATTGCGCAGGTTGAGAACCATTTGAATATCCGGGAGGGCGCCGGGGAAGAATTTGATTTAGTGGGGAAACTGCCAGTGGACGCTGGGTGCGAGATATTGGAAGCAGATGGCGAATGGTTTAAAATCCAGTCTGGGAAAGTGACTGGATATGTAAAGGGAGAGTTCCTGCTGACTGGGCAGGAAGCGGCAAACCGGGCGGATGAAGTCAAATCCATAGTTGCCACATCTGCAACCCAGACGTTGAATGCCAGGGTGGAGCCAAACACAGACTGTTCCATTTGGACTATGATTGCAGAGGGGGAAGAACTCCAAATGTTAGAGGACCAGGGGGAATGGCTGAAAGTGGATGTGGATGGCGACGAATGCTATGTGGCAAGGGAATTTGTGGAATTGTCTGAGCAGCTCCCGAAAGCAATGACCATGACAGAGATCCGCTATGGGGAAGGCATTTCTGACGTGCGCGTGGATATGGTCCAGTATGCATGTCAGTTTGTTGGGAACCGTTATGTGTGGGGCGGCACAAGTTTAACCAATGGTGTGGATTGTTCCGGCTTTACCATGCGGATTTATGAGAAATATGGTATTTATTTGCCCCATTCTTCCAGCGCCCAGTCAGGCTATGGGACAAGGATTGAAGCATCCCAGGCAAAGCCAGGCGATTTGTTTTTCTATGGAAATGGCGGCGGGATTAATCATGTTGCTATGTATATTGGGAATGGACAAGTAGTCCATGCAAGCTCTGCAAAGACAGGAATTAAGATTTCCAATGCATTCTACCGTTCCCCAATTTGCGTAACAAGGCTGATAAGCGACTAAATATTGGGAATTAGGCTCCCTGCAGGCGAATGCCTGCAGGGAGCTTTTTTATCTTATAGGAAATACCGTGTTACTGTGGAGTGCTAAAGTGTATAAATTTCCTATAAGATAAAAAAATTATGCGCAGCTTGCGGAGAGGCAATTTATTGCTGCGCAATCCGCTCGCGCGCGGAGAATGCGCTGTGCGCATTCTTTTTTATCTTATAGGAAAGACCGTGCTGCTGTAAAGCGTTAAAGTCTATGGCTTTTAAATAAGATAAAAATTTGGATGCGCACTCGTGCGAATAGAAGATGCCACTGCGTGACCGCACTCGGCGCACCAAAGGTTCTAAGCGCCAGTGGGAGTTATAAAATGTAAAAGACTTCTTAATCAAAATAAGTACAAAAGAGCCACAGCATAGCATTTATGCGGTACGGGCAGAAAGGAGGGAATTGATTATGAGTCACGATTTAACAGCATTATACGAGAGGTTGAGCCATGATGACGAGTTACAAGGTGAGAGCAACAGCATATCTAACCAAAAGGCAATGTTAGAGGATTATGCAGAAAAGAACGGCTTTACGGGCATACGCCATTTTACCGAAATGTAAACTGCTTAATTGATACAAAGGGAATGAACAGAATATCGGGAAAACCGCTGAAAACAAGGGGTTCTGGCACATTGGGTATTGCTGGAATCCCTTGTTTGATTTTGGGGCTGTGCCGGGGGAGCATGGGAGCAGCGGTTACGGACGGCCACAGTGGTCACAAGTCTGACCCCTCCCCTTGTCCAGTGTGACCCCTCAGAACGTTATCGAAGAAGCTCAGATACGCTTGAAAAAAAGTAGATGCTTTAGTATAATGGAACCATGGCAGAAACGGGAATCTGATGGGATGTCTGCCATTCATGAGAAAGGCGGTAGATGCCATTGAGAGCAGATACAATCACAAAGGATTATGTAAAAGATGCAGGCGTGTTTGCCGATATTTTTAATTTCTATATTTACGGTGGGCGGCAGGTGATCCTGCCGGAGCAGCTCACGGAGCGTGATTCCACGAAGATAGCGTTGCCATACGGTGCGGACGGCGCAGTGGTTCCCGTCCAGAAATTCCGTGATGTGCAGAAGCTGTATGCGGCAATGACGGATGGGAAGATGGAATATGTCCTTTACGGTGCGGAGAACCAGGCTGAAATCCATTATGCTATGCCTGTTAAGAACAATCTCTATGATGCGCTGGAATACGCAGGGCAGGTGGAAGAGGCGGCAAAGTCGCACCGGAAAGAAATGAAGCGGAAAAAAGAGAAGGGGGAAGCGTTTGCTGAAGAAAGCGGGAAAACACCAAGCGCAGGTGAATTTTTAAGCGGTTTTTGGGTGGAAGACAGGCTGGTGCCATCTATCACGGTGACTGTATTTTTCGGCTCGGAAGAGTGGGATGGGCCGTTGAGCCTCTTTGAGATGATGGATGTGTCAGGCCAGGAGGTGCTTGCCTGCATGGACAATTACCATGTGCGGCTGATTGCACCGGCGCAGATGGCGGATGAGGAGATTATGAAATTCCAGTCCAGCATGCGGGAGGTTATGCTGTTCATTAAGTATTCGAAAGATAAGGAAAACTTAAGCAGGGTACTGTCGGCCAATGAGGGGCGTTTCCGGGAAGTGGAGCGCAGGGCGGCAGATGTGATTGAAGCAATCACAAATTCGGGCATAAAATATGATGAAGAAGACGAGGTGGTTAATGTGTGCCAAGCGATTCAGGAGATGAGAAAAGAATCTGAACGGGATGGGGAATTAAAGAAGGCCAGGGAAGCGGCTGGAAAATTGTATGAAATGGGACTTGATACAGATAGGATAGCCCAGGCGGTTGGCTATGCTGTGGAAACGGTAAAGGGTTGGCTTGGGCTTGAATCATAATGCGAGGGTGCGTGCTGATATCCCTGAACAATATTTAACAGCGGCACAGGCGGCAATTTCCAAATGATGCCATAGGACTTTGGGTACTAACAGGCAAAAGTATGGAAGACTGGCTTAAAATAAATAGAAAGCGTAGCTTTCTATTGGGATTATTGAGGTTTGGTGGGGTTCATCACGGTGGGTGGTGGACCCCTATTTTTGTGTTTCTTGATGCCGCTGATAGGATGGCGATAGGGGCAAAAATCGTACTATCAGGCAAAAGTATACTTTCACGCAAAAGTCAGGGGTTTCCGTGATAGTATAAAACGGAAGGGTAAAAAAGAGTAGGATATTGGCGGTTTTGGCTGAAAGGCGTATTAGCTTGACGGAAAATGCTGTCGGAAAACGGGGGATATGATACAAACACGGAAACTGCTCGGAGTTTTCGTGTTTGTATATGAGTTTCCGTGATAGTATGGGGTTTTGCGTGATAGTATACAGAAAAATTTGTAGTTTTTAGTACGATAAGTAAAAGGAAAACAGCATTATTGACAAGAAAAATAACGCATAGAGAAAAACATATAGATGATGGGTTAAACCAGATAGGGATAAAAAATAGATATGTATCGGCAGGAGCATAGATTTTCTCCTGCCACGCCTGTATTTAGGCGGTTTGACGTGTAGTGCGCTGCATATATTCCTGTTCCATTTCCCGCATTTCCTCGTCCGTGGGGATGTCCACAATCCCGACATAGGAATAGTGGATGTCGATTTGCTGTGTCCGTTTCCCGTCCTTTTTCTCACGCTCATGGACAACGATTTTATCCACAAATGCGTTTAGGACTTCGGGCGTTAGCTCGTCAATACGGGTGTATTTCCTGGTGACTGCTATCAGCTTGGCAACATTGGTCACTTCTGTGTCGGCTTCGCTGACCTCGGCTGTCAAGGTTTCAATTTCCTGCTTTAGCTGTTCCTGCTCGGCTTCATATCCGTCCGACAGCTTATAAAAGCGTTCGTCATTTAGCTTTCCGTTGACATTATCCTCATAGATTTTAC
>CAJUDE010000033.1 GCA_910585295.1 uncultured Lachnospiraceae bacterium
CAGGGTTACATCTTTCTGGTAAACTGCATAGAAGTCCGTCTCTTCTTTTGTCAATGTAGCCTCCTGGCCTGGCTTTAACTCCCCTGTATAGCCAGAGGGGTTCTCTTCCTCCCAGCCGATAAATGTAAAGCCCTCCAACTCTTTTGGCTCTGGGGCTTCTACCTTCCCACTGGGTTCAGATTTATCTGAAATAATAGATTTCGTTTCCTTCCCACACCCATCGCCGGAATAAAAATTGGCTGTAAAGGTTCTCTTTTCCCTTTCCTCAAAAATAGCGTATAGATCGGTATCCCCCTCAATGTTAAGGTCCTCCCCTGGCTGATAGCCTTTCCCACTTCCATCTGGTTCTGTGTTCCATTCCAGGAACGTATGGCCTTCCCACTGCAAGGGATCTGCCGGCTTTACCTGGGTGGTGTCCCCAATCTGGTACCTGCCGTCGTCCACCACCGTGCCTTGGGCGCCGTTTCCGATGTAATAGACATAATAACCGTACTGGGGGTCTATTTCTGAAAGGTATACTTGATTTTTCTCCTTATCCAACACCGCATACCACTTCTTGCCGGAACCACCTGCATCTACAAAATTAATCTTCTTCATGTCGCGCTCATGTAAAAGGGTATAAGTATTCGTCCCTTTCGCAATCACATACCCTTCCGACACCTTCAAATACAAAGTCACTGGATAGCTTAACGTATTGCTGATTTCTATTTTCCGGGCAATTGCCTGTCCTGTATTTAAATCCAGATAAAAACCATCCACACCAGACCCATCCACGCCATTTCCATAAAACTTTACATTTCCGGATATTTCAAAAAAAGAACCTGTATTATTGGGGGAATACGCCGAATAAAAAATCGCCCCGCTTCCCGCACAATCTGGATATGTGGATACATTTCCCTCAAAGTAGCCCCCATATAGATGTGTTTCTGTATCTCCATAGGAAATATGGTAGATACACCCGCCCTTACCAGCAGACGAATTACCAATAAACCGCCCCCCATAAATAAAAAGCTTTGTACTCGCATTATAAAAAAATCCACCGCCAAATTGGTTTTCAGAAGATGTTGTTTTATTATACCGATATACCCCGCCATTAATGGTTACCACACTGTTGCTTGCGTACACTGCACCACCATACTCTAAGGATAAACAGTGTTCTATTATAACGTCATTAAAAACAGCCTTCCCTCCCAAAATACTAAGCGCAGCACCCATGCCTGCCGTTTTTACAAAATTCTGAAAATGGCACCCATTGTCCAGCGCTACTTCTCCACCATTCACTTCAATCATGGAAAATGGGGAGGATAAGGACGCCCCTTCCATGGTAATGTCTTTTATTGTCAAATTACTATTTTCATTTACACGGAACTTAGCGTTTCCATGTCCCCGCTTAATTGTCCCGCCGCCCCGTATCGTCACATTCCCAATTACTGTCAACGCCCCTTTTACTGTCAGGGTCACGCCCGGTTCCACAACAAGCTCCCCATTCTCCAGCGTTCCGTCCCCTTCCCAGGTGGTGTCCTCACTGATCACCCCACAGCCCAGCGCTGCCTTTGCGGCATACAACTCCTGCCACTCCCCCTGAACCTCTTCCAGCTTATCCAAAGATTCTTTTTCATCCTTTGCCTTCTTCCCAGCAAAATTCTGCTCTTCGCCTTCTTCCTTCTCCATCCCCCTGGACATGCCCCCTCCCCTCACTGCCACATTGATTTTCGGCAGTTCCAAACCTTCCGCAGGAAAATAATGTTCTGGCAGAATCGGCGTAAAAACATAGATCCCCTCTGTTTCGCTGCTATACTCCGGCTGGCTCTCCCAGGCAACCTCTTCTATCATGGCTTGCTCTGGCTGGCTTCCACCTGCTGCTGCCTCGGATGGCGATATGGAACCTGCCTCTTCCATCTTGCGGCATGTAACTTTCAATGCCCCTGGAAGCCCAAGCCTTTCCAAAGGCGTCCCCATTTCCACCTGCCGCACCTTCACATCCTGGGGAAGCTCCTCAAATGCCACAATTTCCATTTTTTGCGCCGCCAATGCCTTGCCCCCGCCATATTCTATCGGCAAGGATACAACCATCAAACAGACACATAGCAGGCCCGCTAACATCCGCTGCCCAATAGGATGGTTCCGGCGCCCCTTCCATCCACTTAAATTACTTCCTTTCCTCTGTTCCATTTAGACCACACTCCTTGTGTTATACTTTGCTTCCTGCAATTTTTATGCGCTAACGCACTGTATACCTTGATTATATAGAAACCCCCTGGGAAAAGCAATGGGAAGGCCTAACCTTCTATGGAAAACAGTGATTTTAGACCTAAAAACGCCGCCAAGCCCACCTTGGCAGCGTTTCTAAAATAATTGGCCGCTATATAGCAAACATTTTTCTGTTTCAATGCTCCGTACTTGCGAAACTCCTAAGCTTCGTAAATTTCATGTACGATACATACAACTTTATCCGAATGCCCCATCCTGCAAACACAGAAAATTAACATTAATTTCCATGCCCCCATTGCCATATGCTGCTTTTTCAGGTATAATAATTAGCGTAATACAAATTCTAATCATACACTATTGCTTTGCAATGCCTTCCGCTGACTTCTGATTGCGGAAGGCATTGCTATGCCATAAGGAATTATCCCTTCCCTAAGCCCTGGACATAGCATAAAACGCTTTCGCCTTCCTGGCCCCTCAGCTTACGGGCTGCCCCTCTGCCAAAAGCCTCTGAATGCCATAGTTTAGCTAAGTTTCCTTCTATAAACCAATTCTGCAAACTGCCCATATTTTTTCACCTCTTCCAGAACAAAGCGCCTCACCACTTCTTTCTGGGAAAATAATGGGATCCCGTCCCCTAATAATACAGGCGCAATCTGTATCACCATGCAGTCCACCATATCGTGGTCAAGAAGCGGGGACAGAACTGTGTTCCCGCCGACAACCCAAATATTTTTCTCCCTGCCCAACTGCTTTACAAACTCCACAACACTGCCGTCCACTGGCGTAAACCCTTTTAAAGGCAATTGCCTGGAATGGGTAAAAACATAATTCTGGGTTGTAGGGTAAATTTCCCCCGCATCGCCCAATTTTTCTATTTCAGAAAATGTCCTTTTTCCCATTAAAGTAATATCCATGCCCTGATAAAAATTCTCATACCCTGTCTCTTCTGTGGTTCCCGTTTGGTACAGCCAATCTAAATTATGGCTTTTATCTGCAAGGTACCCGTCTAGTGTAATGCAGCCATAAAAATACACGCCCATGCCCGTGGTTCCCTCCTAACCTTTCCATTATTCTCTTTCCATACGCTTCCACTGATTTTTGCATGGGGCTTTAAAAGCCCTCAGCTCTCCAGCACCCATTTTGCATGGCTCCCCTTATCGCTTTTACTAACCACTAACTTTCGGTCTATTTGCTCCTTCAGCTCGGTTACATGGGAAATAATGCCCACCAGCCTGGTATCCCCGGCAAGCTCATTTAAAATGCCAATCGCCCGCCCCCTGGCTTCCTCATCCAAGGAACCAAATCCCTCGTCAATAAACATCGTATCCAAATGCACCCGCCCAGCCGCATTCTGTATTACGTCCGCCATGCCAAGAGCCATAGAAAGGGCGGCAAGGAATGACTCCCCTCCAGATAAGGTCTTAACATCCCGCACTTTATCCGTCGCTAAGTCATAGATATCCAAATCCAGCCCAGCCTCCCCTTGTTTCCCCAAATGCTCCACGTCCCGGCACTGCAGCATAAACTGGTTCCCATTGATTTTAACCAGCCTTCGGTTTGCCTCGCCAATCACGGAACGGAAATACCTCCGTTGGACATAAGTTTGGAAATCCAGCCGGATATGCTGGGGCAGGTTCCCATTTGCCGTCTTGTCCAGATTGCCCACCACCTCATACTGCCGCTTTAAGCTTTCCCGTTCCTCAAACAGTTTTCCTAACTGCTTGTTTGCCTGCTGGCTGCGGGTCTTGATAGCGGCAAGCTTAAGCTTCTCCTTTTCCAGGGCTTTTGCCTCCATTTGCAGCCGATGGGCATATTCTAAAAGCCTATCGGTTTGCACTGGCTCCTTCCCCTCCAATTGCTGCCTTAGCAAATTCAGGTTTTTCTGCTGCTCTGCCAGCGTCCCCTGGTTCCCCGCAATCTCCTGGCGAAGCTTCTGCAAAGATCCCTCCGCTTGCGCCCTATGGTTTTCCAGGGCGGCTTTTTCCCTCTCTATTTGCTGCAATTTCCCCTTTAATTCCTGTACATTTGCAAAAGGCAGCTCCTTTAACAGTGATTCTTTGGCATGGTTTGCCTTCTCAAATTCCAGCTTTGCCGCATACTGCCGCTCTGTCAGCTCCCTTTGCTCACGTTCCAGGCTTTCTTGCTCTTGCTTAAGCTTCTCCTGCTGCCCTTCCAGTTGTTTTAGCCTGCTTTGTTTTTGTTTTGCTGTTTCCAAAAGTGCTGCCGCCTGCTGGCTTTGCCTTTCACACTCCGCTAAAGCGGGCAGGACCATGCCTGGATGGAAACCTTCCCCAAACATGCGCTTCCCATCCTGCTCCAACAGGGATTTTTGCGTTTCACATTCTTCCTGGGCTTTCTGAAATTTTTCCCGGCGCTGGTTCAGCCTATGGTCTGCCTGCTCCCGTTCCCTTTTCGCCTGCTCCACCTGCTGCTGGGTCACCGCTTTGGGGGAAAGCAGGGCTTTCCTGGGATGTTCCAAGGAGCCGCAAACCGGGCAAGGCTGCCCCTCCTGCAAGCTTTCTGCTATAATCCCTACCTGCGCTTTCATAAAGCTGCTGTTTTTTTCCTCATACTCCTGGCTCTTTTGCTGATACTCCAGCAAAGCTTTCCCCGCCTGCTGCCGTTCCTGCTCCCGTTTTTCCTCCGATATCTGGAGACGCCTGTGCATCTTGGCCATTTCCCTTAATAGGGATTGCCTTACCGCCAGTTCCTTTACCGTTTCTGTAAGGGTGGGGATTTGTGTGGCTGCTTCCTCCAATTCCCCTTTCTGCCCTTGGGCATGCTGCATCGCATTGTGCAGCTTTTCCAGTTTTTCCTTTACCAGCCCAAACGCCGCTTCCACTTCCTGCTGTTTTCCCCTTGCAGATTCCACAGACTTCTGCTGTTCCTTTAACGCCTCATATTTTGGCAGCAGCCCTTTCCACCTGGCAGCCTGCTCTGACAATTCCGGCAGGCGCCGCTCCAATTGCTGACGCAAGGCCTGAAGCTGGCTGGACGCTTCCTGTTCCTGAGCCTTCTGCTGCCCCAACAGTTCCTTACGGGCAGCTAACGCTTCCTCTGCGTTCCTTGCCTGTAAGAATAGCTGGTTGACTTCCTTCGCCTGACGGATTTTCCAGGAATTTTCCTCCTCATGTTTCCGGTTCCTGGCTTCCCGCCCGCGGATTTCTTCCTCTTTGCCCTCCATTTCATCCAGAAGATGGGCGAGGGCTTGCTGGACGCGCTCTGGGTTGGTTTCCAAAAGCCCGCGGCATTCCTCCCATTCTTCTGTATAAAGGCTGCCTGGCAAACACTGGACTCCCTGAATTTCATGGCTGCACAGCTTGCGGTTATCCTCTAACTGCCCATACACCGCCTTGCACTTCTCCCGCAGCTTTGCCTGAAGGCTGGCATACACATCCGTATCAAATATCCTGGAAAATATTTCTTTACGTTCCTTAGAAGAGGCATGGAGCAGCTTTAAAAACTCCCCTTGGGCAATCATGGCAACCTGAGTAAACTGCGGCGCGCCTATACCCAGCACCTCCGCAATTTTTTCATTTATCTCCCTGGCTTTCCCAGGAAATTCCCGCCCGTCGGGCATCCACAATGTAACAGACGCATTTTCTTTGGTCAGGGCGTACTCCCCCTCTTTGTTCTTCCTCCTGCTTGTCCTTTTGTAGTTTGGGTTCCTACGGATTCGGTATTCTTTTCCATCGTATTGAAATGTAAACTCCACAAAAGTAGGGATATCCGGGTCTGCATACTGGCTGCGCATCATATCCCCTTCCCGCGCCCCGCCGCTGGCATGGTCGTAAAGCGCATAGGTGATGGCGTCAAACACAGTCGTTTTCCCGGCTCCTGTATCCCCAGTGATCAAAAAAACCCCCTGCCCCACCTTGGAAAAATCTATGGTTTCCTGGCTGGCATAAGAGCCAAAGGCTGACATAACAAGTTTTACCGGCTTCATATAGCTTCCCCTCCCAACTGCTCCAAGATTTCTGCAACTATCCGTTCTTCTTCCTCGCCCATGGGCTGGCTTTGCATCTCCTGATAAAACATACGGAACGCTTCCATTGGATGGAGCAGGGCGATCCCTTCTTCCTGCGGTTCAAGGACGCTCCTGGTCCTGGCGTTATCTACCCGCAATTCCAGGATAGAGCTATATACTTCCTCCAACTGTTCTTTGGGGCGGTATGGCTCCTTTTCGTCCGTCAAGGTCACGCTAATAAAATCATGGCAGTTTTCTTTTGTCGCCCTGGCTATTATTTCTTGCAGCAGCCCGCGCTCCCGCCGCACTTCCTGGATTGGCTTTAGCGGAAGGGAGGTGATTTCCACTCCCTGCCCTTTCGCCCCAAGCTCCACCATAGTGACTGCTTTTTTATGGAATTCCTCGCTTACAGAATATTTGAGCGGTGTGCCAGAATAACGGATATGTGGGGATTTGACTTGCTGCGCGCCATGGATATGCCCCAGCGCCACATAGTCAAACTGTTCCACCACGGACGCGTCCACATTATCAAGCCCGCCTACCGTTATCACAGACTGCTCAGAATCACAAGTCTGCGGCTTCTGCCCCTGGCTGGTGTAAAACTGGTGGGACAGCAGCACGTTGCGCTTTGTGTAATCCACCCGCTCCCTGCCCAAAATCCCTTGCACTGCGCTTTCATAATCAGTGACAACGCCCTCCTCAAATAAATGGCGTACATACCCAGGCTTCAAAAAAGGCAGCAAGTAAAAAGAAACCTCACCATGGCCATCCTGAAGCGCTACTTTTTTCAGGTATTCGTCCGGCTGGGTAGGGGCCATTACCGACACGTAAATCTGATGCTTTTCCAAAAAAGAGCTGGCATAGCTCAGCCGCTTAGCATTGTCATGGTTCCCAGCAATGATAAGCACTGGGATTTGCGGCTCAAGCCCCGCTAACTCCTGTAAAAAACCATCAAATACCGTATATGCCTCTCCCGATGGGACAGATCGGTCAAAGATATCCCCACAAATTAAAATTGCGTCTGGGCGATGTTCCTTCGCCAGCCCCACAATCTGAGCCAGTACCGCCTGCTGGTTCTCTGCTAAATTATAATAGTGAAGCTGCTTGCCAATATGCAAATCTGATAAATGAAAAAACTTCATAATGCCTCCATCCTTTGTTACCCTTATGCAATTTGCAAATAACGCTTTAAGTCCTCCATCTGCTTTTTTGCCTGCTGATAGCCTTCGTCATATAGCTTTGTCAGCTTTTCCGGGTTTGCCTCTGTCCGCCCTACGCCATGGGTAGTCTCTGGCGCAATCACAAATACTTCCCCCGCCTCTTCCCGCTCCATCAATTCCTGGATACAGGCATTGTACCGCTCTGGCCTGTTCTTAATGTCGTCGGCAATTTTGGGGTATTTTTTATACAGCTTCCTGGATATGTCCCCAGCCCGTTCTGCTTTCTTTACGTAACCCCGTTCCCTGGTCAGCACCACAATATTTTTATCGCAGCCCTCCTCCATCGCATGTTTATATGGCACGGAATCGGAAAGCCCCCCATCCAAATAATAATGGTTCCCGACCTTCACTGGCTGGAATAAAATAGGCAAGGCGCAGCTTGCCACAATGACGTCAAATTTATCATCCCTCCTGGGGACTTCCAGATACTCCGGCTTCCCAGTGTGGATGTTAGTCACGCAGGCCTCTACCTTACCAGGGAAAGCCTCAAATGCATCATAGTCAAAAGCCTCCAGCTTATTTGGCACCTCCCCAAACACAAAGGGGATATTATAAAAGCTTCTATCTTTTAATAAATGGCGCATCCCCATATAGCGTTTGTCATTCATATATTTCTGGGCAATGGCAAGGTTCCTGCCTCTCTGTTTCGACAGATAAGAGACCCCGTAAGCAATGCCTGCCGACACCCCAATAAAGTAATCCGGCATAATATTTTCCTCTAAAAACGCATCTGTCACGCCACAGCTAAACAATGTCCGGCTTGCGCCGCCCTCCAATGTGATCCCAAGTTTCATTCTATTTCCATTCCTTTCTGCATCAAAATTCTACCGTTTAGTATTTTACAGGATTTTCATTTTATTTACAATCTTAATCTTTCACGTCTTTCCAGCACTTGTAATTTTTTCCCAAATCGTTATAATGGAAGGTAAAGAACTACAGGTTTAGATTGAAATGCCTTTATTAGGGGAAACAAGGAGGGACTTCCAATGAACCAGCCACAAGAATTTTGCATGACTTATTCTGGCCTGCTTATGCAGAAAGATGGGAAAAAAATTGTACGGGTCGTTTTTGAACGGGGTAAAGATTACGCAGAAGGGGTAGTCCCCTCTGGCGCGATTGAACGCTCCTCCGGCTTCACGCAGGAAGAACTGCAGCAGCTAAGCGACTACCTTATCCAAAATGGGGATGATATCCTTGCCAAGGCAAAAGAGGTGAACCCCCTTCGGAACTGGATGAAGAAAAAAGAATAATCCTCAGTTATTCTATTAACATATGGAAACAATAAGCCTGTTGTAAATTTGGGGAATGCATATGATAGCCAACCCCGAAATTTACAACAGGCCCATTGTTTCACTTTCTAAAACAGCAACCCAATAGTTTGGGCTTTTCTATGTTTGTTAAAATTCCTTTTTCTCCAAAATAACCATACTGACCCTGCCAGAAATTAGTAACACCACTATTGCAGCAACAGCCAAAACCGTTACAAGCGCACCAAAGCCCAACTCTTGCAGCCCACTTAGGAACCCATTAAAGTTTATGCCCAAAGCTTCCTCCATTTTTAACCCAACGAAAATTGCTGCAGCAACTACCCCCACTATTACAAATATTGCTATCCTTCCTTTTTCCCCGCCAAACTTTAACTGGAATGGAAGCATTACCGCAACAACCAGCAGCATGATTGGCAAAATTAATATTGCAACCATCAGCGTGTCATTTGCCGGAACCAGTTTCCTTATTTCTCCGCCAACCATCGCCGCCAACATAGAAAACAGCCAGCACCCTCCGCCCATAAGAAGCCCAAAGCCATACTTCTCCACTACATACCCTTTCCTTGTTATGGGAAGCGAAAACAGGAACGCATTGCCATTGTCAAACTCATCATAGCTAATTGTGCTTAATGAAAACTGTGCGCCAATAAACGACATATAGCAAATAATAAAGGAAGCGTCCTGCGCCATTATAACTAACAAAACTGTAACAAGCACTAAGGACAAGAAGAATTTCTTCTGAGCTGCCATAAGCCTTAAATCTTTTATCAATAACCCTTTCATCCCTATTCACCTCGAACCATCATAGTAATCACTTCATCAACTGTTCCATTCTCAACGACTATCTGGGGATAATTTTCCAGATAATACTGCTTCTGGTTAGTCAGGCAGCGATAGCCAAAACTTTCTTTTATGCGCCGCAGCAAATATTGTTTATCCAATGATGCATATTGGCTGTTATTTACTTTTATCACCCCATATTGCCCTAATAGCACATCTGTATCCTCATGCAGGATAATCTTCCCTTCATGCACCATATAGATGTCATCGCACAAGGACTCCAAATCCCCAGAAATATGGGAGCTAATTAAAATCGCACGCCCTTCCTCCCCCTCCATAAATTCCCGCAGCAAATCCAACAGCTCATCCCTTGCCACAACATCAAGCCCTACTGTAGGTTCATCCAATATCAGCAATTTTGCTTTATGGGAAATTGCCGCCAAAACCTTTAATTTTGCTTTCATGCCTGTGGAAAACTCCATAATTTTCTTATTCATCGGCAGCCCGAAGCGCTCTGCCTGTTTCAGGAAAAATTCCTTCTCAAATGTCCCATACAGGTTTGCCAGCACAGGGATAACATCCCTTACCGTCAGGTATCCGCTGAACCCAGAATCTGACAAAACCACCCCGACCTCCTGCCTATCCTTTGCAGAAAACTCATTGATATCTTTCCCCAGAATAGTGACGTTCCCGCCCTCTATATGGATAAGCCCTAAAATTGCCTTAAACGTGGTGCTTTTCCCCGCCCCATTCTTCCCAATTAGCCCTGTCACGCACCCTGGCTTAACTTCCATGGAGCAGTCTAGGGAAAAATTATCGTACGATTTCCTTACATGTTCAATCTTTAACATTTTCATCCCTCCAAAATTAGCTCAAACAAACTCCTGATATCTTCGTCACTGATCCCATACCGCCTGCCTTTCTGGATTGCCAATTCCAAATCTGCCTCCAGCTCCTTTTTCTGCTCTTCCAACAATAATTCCTGATTCGTCGCCGCAACATAAGTCCCTTTTCCATGGACAGTCACCGTAAAGCCTTCCGCTTCCAGGCTGTCATATGCTTTCTTAACAGTTAAAGCGCTAATCCTCAAATCCTTTGATAGAGAACGGACAGACGGCAGATTGTCATTTTCCTTTAATTCCCCATTCCGAATCAATGCCTTAATCTGGTCTGCAATTTGTTCATATATGGGAACCATCAGAGAGCCATTTATAATAATGTCCATCCCTTGACCTCCTTGTATAAACAGTATATAACAGTATATTACTGTTGTCAAGTGTTATATACTGTTTATTATAATATAATTGGATAACAAATGTATATATAGATTTGCAAACATAAAAACCCCCTCTATCGAATTATCATCCAATAGAGGGGGTTCTGTTTTATTTCTTGCGGTCCATAAACTGGGCGTCTACATGCTCCAACTTACTCATGCTTTTGTAATACTGATTTGCCACCGCGGAGGTGTTCTTCCTATTCCTGACTTTCTTACGTTCTTGTGAGAAGCGAAGCTCCATCAGCCTGCGGTTGCGAATTTCTTCACTCTGGATAGTAACAGATTTCTCTGTTATCTCTGTAATCAACTGCTTCATAAGCAAGATCTCTTCTTTATGCTCCTGCTTCTCTGCTTCAACTACAGCTTTTACCCTGCCATATAAATCTTCAAAGCCTTCATCCAGAAAAATAATCTGGTCTACCAGGTCACTTTTCTCCTGGACATTTGCCTCAAAAGCATCTGTATCAAATTCCTCTTGCTCCAAAATCTGATGCTGCTCTTTGTTCTTGTCAATGATTCCATCCAGGATCCTCACCTTCTTTTGAAGGCTCTGAACCATCACACTCAAATAATCATTTCCCATATCAGTTCGCCTTCGCAGTCTTGTTCTGTTCCATAATTTCCTTCCAGGTATCGCGCATGGTCCTCAAATGCTCCAGGATCTCTTCCAAAATTTCTTTGTCCTTTTTCATATTCGCTTCCATCAAACGATCCATCAGATAATTGTAAACATTCTCAAAATCTTTGGCTACGGGATACTTATGATCCAGAGTGGACAAAAATTCCCCAATAATATTCTGCACCTTCATAATATTATTATGTGCCTTCTCCACATCCTTTTCTTCCACTGCAGCAATTGCAATGTTGCAGAACTTAATCGCCCCTTCATAAAGCATTAATGTCAGTTCTGCCGGCGAAGCCGTCAAAATCTTATTCTTGGCATAGGCATTATATCCTCTGTTCGCTATCACTGTGTGTCCTCCTTATCAGCCGCCAAACAATGAAGAAAGTGAATTTGTCTGGGACTGCAGTTTTGAAAGCGCTGTCTCCATCGCTGCGAATTTCTTATAATAGGAATCTTCCATATCCTTTAATTTCTCTTCCCATTTCTTAATGGTCTTGGTATATTCATCGTACTCTGACTGCATCTGCTTGTCATTGTAAATCTTGTAAGCGCTGCTCAAGGTGGGGTTCGCCGTCATGCGCTCATGCAAATCATCATACACGTTGTTTGCAAGCTGCGTAAAGAAACTTGCAACCGCGTCTGGGTCTTCCTCAATCATTTTGCGGAGCTTATCATCACTTGCAGCAGAGAAGGAATCTTCACTATCGCCGTCAATGTGGTATGCATAGGATTCATTCTCTGCAGCATTGAAATACCCTGCTGTCTTAATGCCGAAGGAAGCCAGGCTGTATTTCTTGCCATCTATCTCAAAGGCTTTCGCCATATTGATGCTCATGCCGCTCAATACGGACTGGAGGGTGCTGTCCCTCCTCAAAATGGAATCTTTAATCTTTGTCTCCCATTTCTCCACCTCTTTGTCGGACATCTGCTCTTTTTCATCATCTGTCAGAGGCTCATACCCCTTTGCAGAAGCTGCATTATAAGATTTCTCCATGGTATTTACAAGTTCATTGTATTCCTTTAAGAAACCTTTGACCATATCGTAAATGCCATCCACATCCGTCTTGGTGGTGATGGTCATAGTGTCGCTAACCCCTGTTGCCGTAATATTCAGGCCATTGACAGAAAAGCTATTGCTCTCCCCTTCAAACCTGGCATTGTTCAGATAAATCACTGCATTGGAAGCGTCTAACTTATCCGCAAACTCCATGCCTGTCAAGTCTGTCGTAGTGCCATTTGCCTGGTCATACGCCTCATAGTCCGCCTTTGTCGCAAGGCCAAGGCGGTTCGCCATATCGAGGGAATCCGCGTCATCCAGTATAAAGTTAAAGTCATTCTTCTCCCCGCTTTTTGCAGAGTTCAGGAAAAACCTCTGCTGGCTTTCATCAAAGTTTGCCTCAACGCCCTGTTCCCTTAATGCTTTGGTAAAGTCAGCGACCGTTGTGTTAGCGCCTATATTGACAGACTTCACTTCGCCGCCTACTTCAAATTTCAGGGTGCCGCCTTTGATGCCCAAGGTAACTAAATTGGTAGTAGAGTCAATCTTATTCCCAGATTTTTGCTGTATTTCCTTACCTGTCAGGTAGCCAGCCGTTGCCAACTGCTCTACCTTCAAAGTCTGCGTGCCATTAATAACGCCAGATGAAGCGGACACTGTTGCCTTAGTGCTGTCCGAAACTGTGGTGACCTTCTTGCTGAAATTACCAACACGGCGCATATTGGACAATGTTTTGCTGTAAAAATCATAAATCTTAGTATTCATTTCCTTCCATGCATCCTGTTTCCAGGAAAGCTTGGTCTGTGCTTTTGTATATTTATCCTGTTTGGTACGGTATGCAGAAACCAGTTCTTGTACAATAGCGTCTGTATCAAGACCTGAATTCAAACCTGAAAGCCTAATTGCCATTTTTCTTCCTCCTATCCCCGTTCATCTATCATGATTCCGGCTAATTCCCATACTTTCGCTATCATATCCAGTGTCTCCTCTGGCGGATACTCCCGGATCACTTCTTTTGTCCCTCTGTCCACTACCTTAATAGTTACCCGGTTCGTACCATCATGAATCCCAAAAATCAACTCAGAATTCTTGGACTTCCGGTTCAATTCCTCCACAGCCTTCTTCATGCTGTTCTTCTTAGCCACTTCGTTGGAATCTACGAAACTCTGCTTCTCGTCCTCCGACGTTACAATACTTTCTATTAAACCCGCCCCAGCAGATTTCTTCTCTGCTTTTGGCAAGGCAGAATCACGTATGGGTTCCTGCTTCACTGGTATATCCAGCTTAACAGGCACCTCCGGCCCACTTCCCTGATAAGGCGCGGATGGTGTATTTGTTTTTCTGACTTCCATACTATCACCTCCGTGTGAAACCTGACCGATAATTTTCTTACATATATATCGGCCTTCTGGCGGAAAAAATTAAGAACCCTTATTTAATTAACTGATTTTCATAAAATCCCTTTCAGCGCTGCCAGGCTCTCAGAAGAAGAAGCTGCTTCATTCTCTCTTTGAATTTGCAGGTATACTTCTTTTCGGTATACTGGAACCTCCTTTGGCGCATTAATGCCAATCTTTACCTGGTCGCCGCGCAGTTCCAAGACACTGATTTCAATATCATTATTTAAAATAATGGATTCTCCTTTTTTTCTGGTTAATGCCAGCATCCTATTCACCCGCCTTTTCTTTTTTTGCCTTCAATATTCCGTAAATCGCAAACTTCACTGGATAATCCCCATCGACAATTACCTGATGGGCTTTCCGTTCATCTGCATTAATTACTATGGGTGCTTTTAAGTTCACGCTTAATTTCGTGATATCTTCTGTAGCTGTCACTGTAACCAGAACATAGGTGTTCTCCTCTGTAAGGTTCCCAAGATGCTTTAAGACTTCATCCTCTACCTGGGGGTTATAATTTTCTTCCACCAGCAACGGGTCCATAACCGGAAGCGCAAATGCCGGCTCATCTAACGATTGCAGCCAGGAAATCCCCCCATGTCCGCTGTCTTCCTCTTCATCGTGGATTAAAATAAACCTCTGGCAGTCTGGGAACCCAACAATCCCTTTTTCAAAAAAGATAACTTTCCCTTCGTCTACCTCAATCTCTCCAAATAACCTCGTCTCAATCTGCATGACTTCCCTCCTTACAGATAATTCAGCAATGTCTGGCCATTTGCTTTGGCGGAAGCCTGCAGCGAAGCCTGATATGCATTATATGCCGCCGTATATTCAATGATTATATCTGACAGCTCCATATCCTCATTCCTGGACTTTAACTGCTCGAAGGAAGTCTGCTGGTTCGCCATTCTGTTTTCTGTAAGCTTCAAGCGGTTTTCACGGCTGCCTAAATCAGTCTTGGCAAGCTTTACCCTGTCCATATGGTCCTGGAATTTAGTAATCCCTTTTGCGTAAACCTTCTGCATATTGTCATCTGCATAAGTCGCTTCTTTTTTTGCCGCTTCAATCCATTCATCCAGTTTCTTTTGGTGTTCCTCACTGGAATACTGCTGCTCCGTTTTCATTGCCTCAAGCTTATCCAATTTATCATGGGCTGCAATTGCCGCCTGGACTGCGTTTGTCAGGTCATCCACGTCCCTGCCAATGGAAGCGTCCAGCACGTCGCAGGCCTGTGTGTTGATTATCAAATCCTGGTTGAACGATACGGTATATTTAATTTCCTGATTCTCTTTCACATAAGTGATTGGGTTATTTTCATCTGTGATATTGGTGCAGTCAAAATAATGCTCTGGCCTTACCTCGCCTTCATCAAAACCCTGTTTGGTATAGTCAATGCTGAATTGCGCCTTCTGGCTGCTCAGGTAATTGGCCACATCCTTCCCAAACACAACTTCCCCGGTTTCTTTAAAGACCTTTACCTCGCCGCCGCCAATTTGGAACCCGCCTGCTGCCCAATCATCATAAGATTCTGTTGTTGTGACAGATATCTGCCCTCTCCGGTTCCCTACCCAATAAGTTGACCCATGGAGCTGCTGTTTCTCGCCATCCTCGTCAATAAACTGCAAATCTCCCTGCTCAAGGGCTTCCAAGTCTTCATAAGAGAGGCGTACCCGGGTCAGCACATGCTCTTCGGGCATATCCTCAAGCTCCACGCCAACCTCTACTTCCTGGGTGGAGTTCGGAACGGTCACAAGATTGCTGTAATACCGTTTTTCTTCAAAATCTTTATAGGAAAATGGTTCTGTAATTTCATATTTAATTTCAGCGTCCTCTTTTAAGAACGTAAGCTGGCTATTGGTCTTAAAGCCTGTAAATACGCTTCTTCCAGCACAGTCTGTATTCCCTTCGGAATAAATCTGCTTGCTGAGGGACTGTAAGTCTTTCAGGATTGCAGCGCGGTCTTCTTGGGTCTTCACGTCTGTGGAGCCATCCACGCACTTTGTATAAATTTCCTGCAGTAACTTCTCCATATTCTCAAGGGCGCCCTCAGTAACCTCCAGCCAGGACTGGGCGTCTGGGATATTCCTCTCATAATACTGGTTCAGCTCGCTTAAGTTGCTTCTCAGGCGAAGGGCGCGTACCGCAATAATAGGGTCATCCGAAGGGCGGATAATTTTCTTCTGCGTCGTCATCTGCGTATTCAGCGTATCCACGTTCACCTTGTTTTTATTCATATTTGTCATGCTGTTTCTGCTGATCATGCTATTTGTCACTCGCATCATAACTACTTATACCTCCTTATACGCCAGTTTCCAAAATCAGGCGGTTGTACATTTCGGACAACGTTTGTATCATTCTGGATGCCAGGTTATAGGCATTCTGGAATTTCAGCATATCCAACGCCTCTTCATCTTCATCCACACCAGAAATGGACATCCGCGTTTGGATAATCGTCTCATTGATATTCGTATAATTTTTAAGGAACAGCTTCGCTTTTTCAGTGTCCACGGTGTTGTCGCTGATTAAGCACTCTAAAAACTGGTTTGCCCCTACGCCGCGGAACATTTTCACATCGCTTTTCAGCTTAAGCATTTCCTCCACAATATCCTGCTTCGCCACATCTTCTGGCAGATCTGGTTTCTGCATAGTCACCAGGAGGTTCGGGTCTTTCTCCAAGTCATACGCCACCTTCACATTGGCGGCTGTCAGCATGTAGTAATAATTGCCTTCCGAAGTCATGCTGCCTGATTTGTCATTGTCAAAATCACTAAAGTTCCACTCTGTATTGTCCACCGGGTTCTTGGCTACAAAGAAAGAAATGCCCTCGTTCCCCTCCAAGTCAACGCCTGACTTATGGATCTCATTAAACTGCTTAGCATACTCCCGTAAAAAGCTGTTGCACTGTGCCTGGTAATATGGGATGCCCATGGCGTTCACATTGTCCCCAATCATTGCATGGCTTTCCTTAAGCGCCTCCTGCTCTTCATTAGAAAGGTTTGCCTTTAACTGGAATTTATAAGTATTTGTCTCAGCATCATAAGAAAAGCTGGAATAAGTAAAATTCTTGTTGTTGATGGTAATAATCCCTTCCGAGTCCATGGTCATCTGGTTGACATTAGTAATGCTTGGGTTCTTAATTGTCACTATGCTCCCGCCATCCCCCTGTTCAAAAGACTGCACCCTTCCCTGGAATGCTTCATTGTTATTCCCATCACGGACATCAAACAGCCCTTTGAGCCTTCCTGTACAGGTCCTTCCACCTGCATTGAACTGCACGTCATTCCGAGTCCAATAAATATCATACAGCCCTTCTGCATCGGACAGGTTCACTTTATAATCCCTTGCCCTGCACTCTAAGGTATTATAGTCAAAATTTTCCACTAAGGTCTGGCCATTGATTTTTAAGATATAATTTGTGGCTCCGGTATACATATCCGGGTAATTGCTGTTCGCTACCTTTGTCTCTGTAACTTCCACCGGCACCAACTCAGAAAGTTCATCCACCAGCAGCGCCCTTTGGTCACGCAGCTCATTGGCATTGGTCCCCTGCTGCTCGATAATATTAATCTGGCGGTTCAATAAAGCAATCTTCTGCCCAATCGAGTTGATTTTCTCTACCTGGGTAGCGATTTCCTGATTGCAATCCTCCTGGATGCGGACAAGCCCCACATTCATGCTAGTGAAGAAATTTGTGAAATTCTGTGACTTACTGATAAATGCTTTCCTTGCATCCAAGCTCTCCGGCGTCTTTTTCAAATCCTCCAAAGCGTTAAACATTTCATCCATAATCGTCTTAAACCCTTTGGCAGAATCATCGTCAACCAGAAATTCCTCAATTTGCAAAGAACCATACAATTGGGCGTCATACATGCCCACCTTCGCATTGTTCTCCCAAAATTTTACATCATAATAAAAATCCCTCTTCTGCGTTATCTCTGTGGTGGTTACGCCTGTGCCTACCATCCCATAACGCTGATGGGTACGCAAAGCCTCAGAAGCGACACGGAGCGCTTCCTGCCTGCTGTAGCCCTTTGTATTTACATTTGAAATATTATTCGCCACAGTATTCGTGGCTGCATGGAACGAGTTCAATGCAGAACCCGCAATTGTCAATCCAAAAAAAGTTGATGGCATACTATCCCTCCCGTTACAGCCTGGTCACAAGATGCTCAAGCATCTCAGAAATTACATTGATAAACCGGCTTGCCGCATTATATGCGCTTTGGTATTTTATCATATTCTGCAGCTCTTCATCTGAAGAAACGCCAAATACCTGCTGCCTGTTATTGTCTATAGCGGCCACTTCCCCGCTTAAATCTTCTGACATCCCTTTGTAGACATTCCCTTTCGTGCCAATGCCGTCCATCATCCTCTGGTAATATTCTTTAAAATTACAGGGGTTTGTGTCATTGGCATTCACAAGATATTTCTTCTCTTCCCAAATATCCACAAGCTTCTTGGCCATTGCCATGTCAGGCTCCCCATTCTTGCTAAGGTGGGGCAGCCCAGACTCTACCTCTAACAAATCAGGATGCACCGTAACGCCCTGAATGGTGTACATATTGGCAGGGTCGCTTGGGTCCTCTTCATTATACACATAATATATGGTGTTATCATCTGCAACCACTGGAGTATAGCGGTCGCATCCCCGCCTGGCAAAAAGTTCCCTGCCTGGCTTCTCCCCATCTTTGCCAATACATCCGTTTTCTTCATCCCAAACCTTAACATTATTATAGGTCACCCCATTTTTGTCGGTAAAGGTCGCTGTAGTAGTCGGGCTTAATACATCATTGATTGATGTGATAATCTGATGGATAAACTGGTCAAACTCTGCCTCTGAAGAAAGCATCACGGACATTCCCGCCCCATCATTGTATTTCTCTGCGGAAACGCCTAATACGTCCCTGTAATCTGCAAATTTATCCCCCCTGGTAAGCACCAGCGCCTTTAATTCGCCAATATCGGTATTTAATTCTGGGGAAATGTCCACCGTAAAGTCGAACATAGGGGTATACTTCCCCTGCCCCATATCAGACAAACGAGGCCAGTATGGGGTAACAAAGCCCGTAATTTCATCTGTCAACGTCCCAACTTCAAACACATGTATTTCATCCAGGAATTCCACATTCTCAAGCTTAACCCTCACCGCCCCATTGACGTCTTCCCTGAAATCAACCTTGGCCAAAGAGGAAAGCTCATCCAGAGCATTGTCCCGTTCATCCCGCAGGGTCATTGCCGTTTCCACGCCTGCTGATTCAATCTTCATAATCTGCTGGTTTAAATCCTGGATAATATGCCCTAATTCATTGATACGGTCTATCCCTTCCCGTACCTTAATATTGATCCTTTTCTGATATTCCTTCATATTCTGGTAGATCCCTTGGGCGCGCTCGATAAATATCGTCGCCTTCTGGACTACCAAGTTCTGCTTCACTTCCAAATCTGGCTCTTTATGGAACTCTTCTAAAGAATCCCAGAAATCTTCCAGCACTCCCTGAAACCGTTCCCCTTCCAATTCCTGGAAGATATTTTCCACATCCTGTACCGCAAGGTAATTCGTTCCATAGAAATTCTGCCGGCCATTCTCTGTACGGTAATATTTATCCAAAAAATAATCCCTGGTATGTACCACATCAGCGATAGCCAAGCCAAGGCCTGCCTGCTGTTTGCTGATAGCGGCATTTTTAAATGTTACATAATCCCTGTCTGCAAATAATACCTGCTGCCTTACATACCCTTTGGTATCTGCATTCGCTAGGTTGTTGGCTGTAGTGTTCAGCGCATTCTGGCTGTTCTGCAGCCCGGACGCCCCTATATACAGACTTCCCATTCCATTTGCCATATTAGCTTTCTCCTTCTATTTCCGCATCCCTGCTCTATTTTCTTATCCTTAATATCCCAATCCTGGAATCATTGCTTCGCGTCAAAGCCGCTGCTTCCCAGCAAATCTCCAGTATTATTAGCCCTCTTATCATAATTGGCGGTCACTGGCGCCTGCCGCATGCTCTTAAAAAGCGTAAGGTCAAATTCTGCCATCTCCATTGCCTGCTTCAGCAGCACCTCATTCTGCCCGTTGATATCAGCCATCTCTGCCAAAGTGTTGTGGAGCTTCTCCTTCAGCTCCATTAACTTCTGCTGCTCTTTTGGCTGTTTATTTAAAAAGGCTATCATATTAGTAACCGTCAGATCCTCTGGCTTCTTACTAAGTACGATAGACATATCATTGACAACTTCTTCTCTTTTCTTTTCCAAATTCTTGAGAATGCTTGTAATTTCCTGTTCCCGCCCGGTAATCTCTTCAAGAGCGGGGATATTTCCGTCAATAATAATCTGTCTCTTTTCCCGGGACAATTCTGTTAGGCGTCCATATTCCCCGTTCTCTTTTTCTAATACATCCATAAAATCTTCCATTAAACTGGCCACGTGAAAACCTCATTTCTAGAAATATGCTTCATATTTTTCCAATAATTTTGCAACGAAATCTCCTGTTTCCACCTTATAGTTCCCGGATGCAATACTGCTCTTCAATGCAGCGACTTTATCTGCCCTGACATCAGAAGCTTCTGCCACTGCCTGTTTCGCTACTTGAAAATCCCTTCCTGCACGGGAAATCTGCACTTCATCTTTCTTGCTGACGCTCCCACTGCCTTTAACCCTGGAAGCTCTGCTGCTGCTAAATACCTGAGTAACCTGATTGTATGCTTCTATACGCATAAAGGCATCTCCTTTCTCTTTATCTATTCTGCTTATTTAATAGTATTTCTTTCTGTCTAATTTATTTATCGGTTGTTTAAATAGAAACTTTAGGAAATAATAGCGAACAAGAAAAAAGAATCCCGCCAGCAGGATTCTTTTTCCAAAATATTTCTCTACTCTATATTTGCCTTCTTTTTCTTCTTAGTAATTACCAGGTAACCGCCTGCAAAGAACACACCAAGGCAAAGCACATACCTTGCGTCAAACGCAATCCCTGTCTTGGGAGTCCCGCTCCCTACTTGGGCAGTGCCCATATTCCGGGATACAGAAGTACGTGACCCTGCGTTGGTCCCGCCGCCGCTGCCTGTCTGTGAACTTCCGCCGTTCGTTCCGCCGCCGGTTGTTCCGCCGTTATTCCCCCCTGGCTTCGTGCCGCCTGGAGTTTGGCCTGGCTTAGGCGTAGGCGTTGGCGTTGGGCTTCCTGAGCCTGGCGTTGGCGTTGGTGTTGGGCTTCCTGAGCCTGGCGTTGGCGTTGGTGTTGGGTCTTCCCCCTGGTTGCCAATGCTCTCAAAGACAAATCCATTTTCATCTGCAAACTTCTCTGCCTGGGACCCTGTATATCCGCGAATTACATCTGGGGTCCAAGAAGACTGGGACCCAATAGAGGTCACGCTTGCTGGAATTGTAACTGCTTTGATGCCGCTGCCAGTAAAAGCGTCTACTTCAATCGTTGTGACAGAAGTAGGGATTTCCAGGCTATACACATAAGGGCTGTCGCTAAAGGCAGCCGAAGCAATAGAAGTCATGCTGTCTGGCAAAGTCAACTCGGATTTCCCTACTGGGCAATACAAAAGCTGTGACATCCCAGCATCATAAACTGCGCCGTCGGAAGAAGTATAGCTTCCGTTCCCGCTCTCTACATTTACTTCTGAGAGATTGCTGCAGCCATCAAAAGCGCTGAAATCTATAGAAGAAACAGACGCTGGAATACTAATGCTTGACAGCCCGCTGCAGTTCCCAAATGCCTGGGAGCCAATGCTGCTTACAGACCCTGGGATACTGACGCTTCCAAGGCTGCTGCAGCCATATAATGTAAGCTCGGGGATAGAAGACATCCCACTGGAAAGGGAAACTGACCCTAACCCGCTGCAGCCTGCCAAAACCCCGCTGCCCATAGAGGTAACGGAAGAGGGGATTGTAATATCAGATAAGCCAACGCAATTATTAAAAGCGCTGCTTCCAATTTCTGTAACGGAACCTGGGATGCTAATGCTCCCAAGGCCTCCACAGCCGTTAAATGCCTGCGCGCCAATAGAAGTCACGCTATCTGGGATATTTACAGAACCAAGGCTGCTGCAGCCGTCAAAAGTCTCAGAAGGGATCGCCCCTAACCCTGCTGGAAGGTCTACATAGCCAAGGGAAGAACATCCATAAAAGGCTCCCCCTCCAAGGCTGACTGACCCGCCAAATACTGCGCTAGTCAGCCCAGTGCAGCCGGAAAATGCATAGCTTCCCACGCTTGTTATATTGGCTGGGATTGTCACGCTGGAAATACTTCCATTTCCTGCAAAAGCATAATCCGCAACTGCGGTAGCAGAAGACGGCAGGGTGATGCTCCCGCCAGACCCGCTATATCCAGTAATGGTACTGCCTTCCATAATAAAATCACTGCCATCTGCAGTAACATCCCCTGTCGCCATTGTCTGTATCATCGGACACAGGGCAAAGGTTAAGGCCAGTATCAATATTGCATTGAAACATCTGCCAAATAATTTTTTCATTCTCTTGTCCTCCTTGAAAAACTGGTGTATGTGCTGTTAAGGGGAAAGCTTCTTTGCCAGCAAAACTAACCTGCCATCTTCTGTATAATTATTACAGGTTGAAAGTGTCAACAATTTATCTCCATACGAGATATCTATGCCCTCGCCCATAATATTCATTTTCTTCATGTTTTCCAGGAAGTTGTTAAAATTCTCCTCATTCCCTGCATTGATAAAATCATAATAGCGGAATCCCTCTTCTCCTTCCTGCGGCACCTTCGCCAAACACACTGCTACAATTTCATATTCTGCTTTCTCATAAATTGTATTGAAAGTAATGGCCTTATGTTCTCTCCAAAACGCTTCATCCAGGAAATCTTTCAGTTCCCCAAACATCAGCCCGCTCTTCATATTGTGGCCATATACGATTAAGTTGTCATCCTGCTGTTCATAATCATTCCTGGAATCCAGGAAAATCGAGCCGTTGATATCTTCCTCGCCATCATAATTGTGGGTCAGATAGAAGTCGCTGCTTTCTGGCACAGCCTGCATCACTGGATAGTCAATCCCTGTCCCCGGTATGGAAATCCATCCGGCAAAGTCGGAATTCTTCTGATGCAATTTCTGGTACTCTGGAAGGACCTGCGGGCCTTTTGGCTTCTCCACAGTCTCCTGCTCAAGTTCTGCGCCATATATTCTATTTTCTACAGTTCCCGACTGCGCCAGCACCGGCTCTTCTTCCTCCCCATTCAGCACTTCAATGAAGCGGGCAGAAAGCCAGTCTGACGCTGCGGAAATCTCCTGGTCTTCTTTCATCCGTTCTAGTTCCCTGGTCTTTTGCTGGTCATGGTATTCACTTCCCAAAAAGACCAGAAAACATACAACTGCGCCTGTCATGCAAATCGCCCCCACTATCTGGCTGAGGGACAACTGCTTGAACTTGCTTGCAACCCTGTCCGTAAAGGATGTCCTGGAGATAGCCTTATAGTCCTCTGCCACCATATCGGAAAGGTATAGGAGGTAATCATCCCCAATCACGCTTTTAAATATGATTTTGCCTTCCCGAATCAGTGAGTAAAGCCTTTGGGCCACCCCAGCCTCATTGATATCCATTTTTTTTGAAATATATCTGATTTTTTCAATATCGTCCAATGCTTCCTGATATTTCTCATAGGAATCAAATTGGAACTTTCCAATACAATATACTCTGCCCATGGTATCAACTCCATCCTTCCCGGCTTATTTCTTTACGGTTACTGATTTCACAGCGGAATAGCTGCTGTAATAATTCTTTTTGTTAATTTTCTTGCTTACGCGCACTTTATAATAATACTTCTTTTTGCCTTTTAATTTCTTATCTGTATATGTGGTTTTCTTCGTAGTTGCAATCTTTTTGTATTTGCCTTTCTTGCTGGTGCTTCGGTAAACCTCATACTGGCTGGCCCCTTTTACCTTATTCCATTTCAAGACTGCCTGTTTCGACTTTTTGGAAGCCAAACTCTTAATCTTTGTGGAATTTGGCGCTGTCGCGGTTTTTACGCTGGTAAACGGCCCATAGAAATACTGGCCATTTTTAATTACATAAGCCCTTACCCGGAACGTTGCCGCCGTCCCTGCTTTTAGCTTGGATACCGTCCCTTTGCTGGAACTTCCTTTTTTCACCCTTGCAGCGCGCCTATTTTTCTCATTATAAATCTCATATCCGCTTACAGCAGTGTTTTTTGTCCATGAGATTGTAACGCTCTTATTGGTGTACTTGCTAAATTTCACTCCAGCCATCCCAGGGACTTTGATATTAAAGCTTACTGTCTGGGCCCCGGTATAATTGCCTGTGCCTCTGATCACTATGCTCGCCCTTCCAGGCATTACGTTGTCTACATAGACCAGAGTGTAATCCTTTCCATTTTCCAGAACTTTATCGCCATTTGAAACCGTAATTGGCGGGACATGTTCTTTCCCATTATATACCTGCTCGCTGACAGGGCTTACTTGCGCCCTCCCAAGCTGCTGTGGGTTGATTTGGAAAGTTGTGCTTGTGCTTCCAGTGTATTTATTTATTCCTAAAATATTAATTGTCGCTGTGCCTGCATTTACATTCTGCGCGTAGGTAAGCTGATAATCCACGCCTTCGGTTAAAATATTGCCGTCATCCTCTATCCGAACCGGAGGGGTAATCGCCTGCCCGGTATAAGTATATGCAGCCGCTACGCCGCGGACAATGGTCTTTGCCGATAGTTCCCTTGCAATCTCGAAGCTTACATTTTTCTTCCCTGTATACCATGGCTCAACCCCAGTAAGGACAATGGTTGCCGTCCCACGTTCCACATTGTTCTGGTATTCCACGGTATAATCGGTTCCTTCTGCCAGTACCTTTCCACCAAGGCTTACCACTGGCACTGGGGTTACCGGGCTTCCCGTATATTCCTGTACAGGGATTGGCGCAACCGTTACCATATTCATGCTTCCAAGGATACGGAAATCACTTGTTATGGTTCCAGAATAGTTGCCCATTCCAGTAATTGTTACTGTTGCTGTCCCTACTGCCGTGTTATTCACAGCGCTGACACGGTAATCCCTGCCAACTACCAGAGCAATTGGCGCATTCGGCGCTTCTTCCCCGTCCGTTGCCGGGCTGGCAACAGGAGGCTGGAAAGTAAGTTCCACTACTGGGATAATAGCGCTGCCCGTATACTGATGGTCTTTCAAAGGCTCTAATGCCATCCCCGTGTCTATCACGCCTTCTGTCCCAATATTTTTCGGCTTAATCACAAAGGACATAGTTGCTGTTCCGCTGAACGGCTCTTTTCCTGTTACGGTAATGGTTGCCGTCCCAGCATTTTGATTATCTGCATAAGTAACATCATAGTCATCTTCTGTCAAAGGAACTGGCGTTTCAATGCCTTCTGCAAGGAGGTTCACCTTTACTTCTGGCCGAATCGGGCGCCCGTTGTAATCCTGTTCTGGAACCTGCTCTATCTGCAGCACTCCATTTGGCGGGATAATGCGGAACGTCTCTGTTCTCTTTCCAGTATAATTTCCCTGCCCAACCAGTTCCACAGTGCCTACTTCTGCCACGCCTGCGTGTTCTGACTGGTTCTCAAGCCTATAGTCCTTATCCAATTCCAATGCTGCTCCTAGGGATACCCCCATATCTTTCACATTGAAGCTTGGCGCTACTGGCTCTCCATTGTTGTAAAGGGCGGCTCCGCTAACCGTAATCCCCTCTGCATTAATATCCCTTGGCAAAATATCAAAGTGAAGGACATTCTCGCCTTCATACCCGCCTTTCCCTGTTATAGTAATGGTAGGCAGTTCTGCGTCTTCTGCGCCTTCCAGCGGCACATTGACATTATTTGTATAATTGATGTCGTAATCTTCCCCTTCGGCCAATACAACCTTATTCTTGCCATCCTGATAGGACACTTCAACTTTTGGCTGCTGAGGCAAGCCATTGTAAGCTGCTGTTTCTGTTATTTTATAATCCAGAGTATTCATCTGCCTGAGTACTATATTGAACTCAAAGCTATTCTCCCCTGTGTACTTCCCTTTGCCTTTGAGGACAACCTTTGCCGCCCCTTTCTCGCTGGCTGGCCCTACGTTATTCTCCCAACGCACGACCTCATAATCTTCAGGATCCAGCTTCAGCTTAGACTGGTAAGGGTCATAAGGGGTTGTGCCTTCTTCTGGCTCAGTTTCCATGCCTTCAATGTCCTTGGCATTGTTATTGTATACCTCAATTGTCGGCTCCTGCGCCTCTCCGGTATACAAATAAGCATTTTTGTAATCCCCAAGGGTCTGGCTCCCAACAAAACGGACTACAATCCCTTTATCCGTCATCGGCTTCGGCACAATCTTGTACTCCCGCTTCACAACGCCCGTATAGTAGCCTACGCCTTTAACCACAACAGTGGCGACGCCTTCCCCGCTGATATTCACATTGTTCTGGCTGAACTCATCTACCCCGTACTTGGTATGGTTCGCCTCTGTAATAATTACAAAATCTTTGTCTTCCCCTTCCTGCAGGATATATGGCTCTGTGCCGCCTGCAAGTATTGGAGACTTATCTTCAAACCTCATGTCTGGGTAGGTCGGGACAATCCCGTAAGGAACTGTCTCTGGGTCGCCCCATGGCAATTCCATATACCGTTCAACGCCGTTGACAGACGGGTCGCGGTCTACTTCTGCAATACTTGCCACAATTGCAAAATTCTTCTCATAGACTCCCGCATAGTTGCTCTTTTTGGGAGCTTCAATCCAGATAGAGGCCTTACCAATTTTGGTATTGTTCTCATACCGGATGGTATAATCTTTCCCTTCCACTAACAGGGTATCGCCATCGCCCTTATTCCAGTTAATCTCTAAAGCGTTTTTCTCCGGGTCTTCTGGCGTACACTGATTCCCATCTGCCGGGAAATTAATTGGGCTTCTGTTATACGCCCATTTCCATCCCAGTTCATCTTCCTTAGTGCATCCTTCTAATTTGTCAATGGCATTCACAATTGGAGTAATCTTGTCAATGGTCTCTTCACTCAATTGCCTTGGCGTAATAGTAAAGTTTCCAGAGAATTTACCGCAATAATTGCCATCGTACTTTAAGTCTGCATTCCTCTTGGCAAATACTTCATATTCCGGAAGCTTCCGGTTGCTCTCGTCTTCTGGGTCTGCCGTCTCCGGCTCATCCGTCCATACATTTGTATTATATTTTGCTGAGATTGTGTAATCGTAATCCCCGCTGGGCGCTTCCCCTTCGGCAAGTTTTAACCCGGTAAGCTCTGCCTGCGCCTGCTGGAACATAATTTTTAAATCTGGGATAATTGCCGAGCCATTATATTCATAGCCCTCCTGCAGCCCGCTTACACCCAGTTCTGTCTCCAGCTCCGTCCCAACATTACTGATATCCCGCTGGAAGATCTTAAATTGCCCAGGGTTCGCTCTATTGTCCCCGCTTGCGCGTCCGCCTTCTTTCGCAGAGACAACCGCCTCCCCAAACTCAGTTCCATCCAGTGCAGATTCATCTTTCCATCCGTCATTCAGCGGATGGGTCGCCTTTTCATTCTTATCATAAGCCACGTCATAATCTGCTTCTGGGTCCAAGGTTATGGTTTCATTCGCTTCCTCAAACATTTCCAACAGATATGTCACTGTAACATTTGGCTCGTTCCCACCTGCCGCTTTCGGCTTAAATACGCAGTCATCCGGCTGTACTGTGGTATGGCTCCCACCCAAATCCACCAGGATACGGAACGTCTTCT
This sequence comes from uncultured Lachnospiraceae bacterium, assembly GCA_910585295.1. Taxonomy (GTDB): domain Bacteria; phylum Bacillota; class Clostridia; order Lachnospirales; family Lachnospiraceae; genus Petralouisia. Next base: position 27,453 of record CAJUDE010000033.1, read on the forward strand.
CAATCGTACCTGAGAAATTCCCTTTTCCTTTGATAGTGCAGGTCGCTTCGCCAGGTTTTTTATTATTTGCATATTCTACTGTGTAGTCCTTGCCGTATTCTAACTGCACTGGATCATAATCCTTGTCAGCGTCTTCCTGAATCCCTACTGGCTTAAACCATACCTGCAGGTCTTTCCAAATAATCTCATCTTTGGAACATTTAGCGCCAGGGGCATGCTCATGTTTCTTTTCCGCCGCCTCGGTGCCGCCCATCTCTGCTGGCAGCGCATTGTCTGGGGACGCGTCATACTTAATCTGATCCAGGACTACTTCATCCTCTACCCCTTTGACTTCAATCCTTCCCCCTTCTGCCCCAGTCAGGTCGAAAGGCTCTATCTCATAATCCCTGCTAGTAAACCCTCCATAATTATCTGGCGAGCCATTAATTTTCACGCTGTAAGAACCAACGCCATAAGGATAGTTCTCAGGGTCTGTAATCTCTGTTTCCTTTTTCTCCGCATCATAACTATAATATTGTAAGGAATAATCATTCGGTGTAGTTAAATCCCTCCCATTGTGGGTAATCTCAGGCTTCGGCGCAATTGGCCGGCCAGAATACACGTACAGGGTGTTAATGCCGGAAATCAGATACTTGTGGACATCCTCCAGGTTCTTCTCCTCTGTAGTCAGGTTCAGGGGAATCACCTTAAATATCTTGCTTCCACCTTCATAATAATTCCCAATGCCTGTAATCTTTGCATATTTATTGTCCCCCACTGGCGTTGGGTCAATATCCGGATTTTCATTCTCTATGGTGAAATCAACCCCTTCTTTTAATTCCAAAACTTCCCCTGTCGCCAGCTTAAATGTAACCTTTGCATTCTTAGGGTTGATAACCCCCGCGGTATAAATCTGATCTGGAATTTCCACATTAGTCCTTCTTGTTGCAGGGTCCCCATTCAAATCCCACAGGCTTCCTTTAATTCGGAAATATAAGGTTCTCTTTCCACTATAATTCTTCCCTATGCCAGTGATGGTTGCCTCTGCGGTTCCAATCGTTGTATTTTTACTATAAGAAACAGTGTAATCCGTCCCTAGTCCCATAGGTACATCAATGTTTTCAGGACCTACATTCGCAAGGAAGAGCCTGAGGTTAGGCAATTCCTTTGGCGTCCCATCATAACGGTAGTAATTGTTTTCCAAATCCCCATTGATCAAGTCATACGGATCCATGCCTATTACCCGCGCGTCTGCCAGCGCGCTTAAATTATCTACCTCCCCAATATCACATTGCACGATATTAAATTTAAATTCCACTTCCCCTTCATAATTTTCTTTTCCTTTTATTATAACAGTCCCCGCGCCTGTACCGCATTCTATATTGTCGCCATAACCCAGTTCATAATCTGTTCCAGGTTTCAGCACGCCGTTTACTGTATGGGTAACATCGCCAACATTCGGTTTAATGGTCACCCCTGTATAATATTGATTCGGTATTGGCTTGATGCTAATGCTGTCTTTCGTAATGACCTGTTTTTTAATTGTAAACTTTCTGGTTATATCCCCTGTATAATTTCCCACGCCACTAATGGTCATGGTTATCTCGCCATCTGACACATTGGTATGCTGTGTGCCGTTTTTGTCATTCAAATAAGACACAGAATACTCATTTTTGCCCAACGGTTTCGTACCATTTCCGGCGCCAAGGTTCACTATAATATCAACCTCCGGCTTAATAGGACTTCCTGTATAGAAATGCTCGTCATTATCAATAGGCTTTTTTACATTTACATATCCAGCCTCGGTAGATAACTTGCTTTCTGATATCTCTAATGGCTGAATCGTAAATTCATAGGTAAACGTGTCCTTGAAGTTCCCTTTTCCTGTCACTTCCACGACCGCCTTATTTCCTGCAGTTGTTGCATTGGTTGCATTTTCCCAATTCAATTCATAATCCGTCCGCCATGTCAATGTTTTGCCATTAAAAGTCACAAGAGGCTCTGGATGCTGTTCCTTACCATTGTAAGTCAAGTTGTCGTTCACTACAATGCTGACCTGTGAGTCATTCATCGACCTGGCTTCCACAACAAGCTGTTTCTCTATAGAGCCGCCAGTAAGCTTCCCTCCATCAACCGGGCTGATTACGATTGTGTAGGTCCCTGCCGCTTTCCCTGTCTGGCTGGCGCTTTTCCTCTTTATGGAATAATCCGTGTTCTGAACATATTCTTGCCCGTCCCCTACCTGGATAAGCCCATTATTTGCCTTTTCAATTTCTGCTAGCCAATCTGTACTGCCATCATACACGATAGAATCCGGAAAAGTTATCTTCCCAGTTTTATCCAAAGAAGATAAGGTCGGCGCCACAACATCAAATTCCACTGTAGTAGCGGCAGGGTCACTTCTATATCCAGAGCCATCCACCGTAGAGATTTTCGCCCTGGCTTTAATTTTGCCGTCTACGGGTTCTACACCTTTCCAGCTGCTATCAATAACCTCCACTTTAATCTTCTCTGAAGTTGGCTTATCCGCAATCTCCTTCCTTACGCCAGGGTCCACAAATGTAACGCCATTTTCTTCATCGTCAAGAATGCTATTGATATCCAGCGTGCCTTCCTTCCCAGGATATGGCTGAGGCTTAATTGTAACCTGAATAAGGGGTTCATCATATTTCAGCCATTTTGTGATAAAAAATTCTGCCCCAGTTTCTGTTCTAATATCTTTATATTTTCCTGATATGCCTTTTGCCTTTACCGTAACAACACCAACCGTTGTATGGTCAGCCGTATACTCTAATTCAAATTCCTCAGGCTCTAACGTATAGGAAGAGCCATTGCTTTCCGTATATTTCACTACAACGTCTTTTTTCTTGTCAAGCTCTATTGGCTCCCCAGTAAAATCAGCTTGGGGTATTGTATATGCACCTTGTGGCTGCAGAAGCGTATAATCGTCGCTCATGCCCCCACTTTTTAACTCAATCGTCAACTGAGATGGATCCAGCTTCTCAGCAGTAAAAGGAATCTTCATCTCTCCCTTAAAGTTCCCTTTCCCTGTGACAATCACATTTGCATTCTGCAACACTGGATTCGCGTCTGTTATCTCATTATTCTCATATGTGTATGTATAATCAACATTGTTCGTCAAAGGTTTCCCATTAAACCGTATGATTGGCGTTGGCTCAACCTTCATATTTGTAGTTGGGTACCTAGGCGCAATTTCATCTGCAGTTGCTGCACTAATCTCCGCCTTTTCAATTGTAAAATATACTGGGTCAGGGTTCCCATCTATATTAGCCCCTAATGGCCCAATATTCACAAACCCTTGGGACGTGGTGTCCTTGTTTGGGCCATAGCTCATTATTTGAAAATCTACTCCCATATCGGCAGTAAGCTCCACTGCGGGCTGACCCTTGATACTGCCATCAACGTATTTTTGCACATAAACAACGATGTCATCCTTTCCGGGCTTAATCGGCTCCCCTGTATAAGTGTAGGTCACGCCCGATTTAATCTCTGCATGGCTAATATGATACCGATCCCCTTCTGCACGCACAGTAAACCCGGACAAATCTATCATCCCGGCTATCATGCATATGCTTAACAGCAATGCCATCAACCTTTTTCCAACATCCTTATGCATTCTCCATTCCTCCTTGCTTCATCCCGCACGCATACTTCGCTTTTTCTTATATATATTTATATTATTAATTGTTTTCGGCATTATTGCCTGTATTTTTAATAGGCAGCCGTAATTTTCACAATTTGTATGACAGAAAATATTACGAAGAATCACATCTGGGACAGCTTTATCTTTTGTAGAAGTTTGCATTACTGTATCTTATCTGCCCCAGACGTAATACTCCGCTTAAGAATTATAACACACTTTTTGTAAGAAAGCTATTTATTTGCGAATTTCTCTCAGGAAATTTTTAAAAAACCTGGCAAATTTCTGGAATTTTAATGGGAATGCAGTGAGATTAGTACCTTATTCCCACTGTTTCTCCACGCCAGCCCCCTCCACCGCCCCCTGCCTGACAAAATCCGCATATCTCATTGCCCGTCTGACTTTCTCTAATTTTTCCACCACTAGTCTTGAAATCCCCAAAAACAATGATTAAAATTTAGGGCAGGGCAGCCGCTAATGGAAGCGCACGCATCCACAGATGGATAGCGGCGACCTATATTTCACAAAAGAAAAAAAGGGGTAATGGAGGGGGAAATATGTTTCAATATCTATATCTGCTTGAGTCAGACAGAGAAAAGGAATTCTTAGCTTCAATTTACGAAGCCCATAGGAAAGAAATGTATTACATTGCCTACCATATCTTGCATAATCCATCTGATGCAGAAGATATCGTGCAGGAGACATTTCTTACGCTGATAAAGCATGTGGACAAGCTTATTGACAATGAGCCGCACAAAGTCTGGGCATATATCAGCACAACCGTAAGGAATAAAGCTTTAAACGTCCGCCGCCACAAGAAGTCGCTAGAAGAAGTGGAGCTGGATGAAACCTGGATGCAGGAAGATATCTTGGAGGACGGCCCTGACTTGCTGTTGGAAGGTTATGAACAGAAGGAAGCAATGATAAAGCTTCTCAAACAGCTAAAATCTCCTTACAAGGAAGTGCTTGCCTTGCAGTACTATCATGAGCTGAGCGCGGCGGAAATCGGCAAACTGCTGGGGAAAAGCCCGGATAACATCCGGCATATTTCCATGCGCGCTAAGAAAAAGCTCCAGTCCTTGCTAAAGAAAAACGGCCTGTGGAATAAGAAAAAGTAGAAACATTTTCCAAAAACAGAACGGGCAGGGGAATCCATTCCCCCTGCCCGCCTGCAAGGCGGCCACGCCATAAGGGCGTTTAGCTTCTGCATGCGCCTTGTATATTGGCGACAGCCTGCCCAAACCATGCTGTGACCTGATTTAATATATTATTGTCATATAGAAATTTTAAGAACGGATCCTTTTGGATGGACTCCATCAGCTCTACGCCCCATTCGCTTCCCTGGCATAACGCAATTGCATAAAACATTATCCAGACGACAAGAAGGCCTTCCACTAAGCCAACTGCAAGCCCCCCGATATGGTTTACGCCGCCTATCCCCGGCAGCTTTGCAATAATGTCCAGGAAACGGGCTAACATCCCAAGCGCTGCAGCCACAAGGACAAAAGTCAATGTCCAGGAAACCCTTTCCACCACCACATCGGCAACCACGCCTGCCGCCACTTCCATGCCCACATCCACCACATCCATGCATTTTTCCTGAATAAATCCATAAAGGGGCGTCTGCGTCCGCAGGAATTGCTCCGTATAAGGCGCCGCCCAGGAAGCGAGCAGGACAGCCAGGGTAACCGCAGCCAAGGAAAAAACCATCCTGACCAGCCCCCTAAGGTACCCATGCAGCCCAAAGCACCCCAAAAGGATAAGCACCACAATCAATAATAGATCCATCTTTCTGTACTCCTATTTCAGCCTGACCTTTTGCGTCTCCCCTTCCAACAGGAACACATAATCCCTGATTTTACCAGCCGACATTACTTTCCAAATATTTTTCTCAAAGTTCCCATGGTATTTCTGCACGCCCCGCAGCGTATAAATAGAACATTCCAAATCATTCCGTATGCATATTTCGTCATTTTCCAGGAACCCAATCTCTTGGTAGTCCATCTGAAAATCCTTAGAGAGGATATTTGCCCCCCGCAGGTCATAGATTTTCATATTGTAAGACGCTTGTGCATTATCATTGTCAAATACAAACCCCAGGTAAGCCTCATTGTAGAAAATGCTCCGCACCTCTTTTTTCATAGCGATCTCTTTTGTTGCCTGGGGCTTTTGGCTCCCTTGGAAAATCACCGTTTTCTGGCTTCCAAACGCCGCCATCGTATCGTTTGTCAAAAACTCCACTTTTGGCGCTACCATGTCAGGGTACGAATACTGCCCTACAATATTGTCAATCTCATTCTGCCCTATGGAATCAAAATTAAAAAAAGTAATGCTGGTCTTAACCGTGCCTTCATTGACATCCAGAAGGGACACCGCCAGCTTCTTGCCGTCATTAGAAATCGTAAGGTCCAGCGGGTACCCGCTGTTTTCTGTATGTACTTCGCCCCCTGCCAGGTATTCCCCTGATTTGTCAAACACCTGGATGTACCCTGTGCCATCTTTCTCCATCAGCACGGCGACTGTCCCCTGCCCTGCCGCCTCCACCCTTTGGATCGGCATTGTGGTTTTAATTTCCCCGCAGGGGCCGGAAGCGTCCATGATGTAAACCCTGTCCCCTTTCCTGTCGGCAATCACCACGAAATTTTCACAAAAGTCTACCATAGGCGACTGCATTTCATACGTCTGGTTCCAGATTATTTTATTATTCCAATCCACTAGGAACGCCCCGTCTTTGCTGTACTTTAAAATATTCCCATGGAATACCTCAAATTGGATCCCGGGGGAATCTTCCCGTTCCACCGTTTTCAGCACCTCATACCCGGTATATGTCCGGGTCTGCAGGTAGATATACACGCCAGCAGCCGACGCCAGCAAAAGCGCCGTCACAAAAGCTGTCCAACGCAAAATCTTCCTTCGGTGCTTATGGATTTTCTCATTCATTCCCTTTACATCCGATTTCACAATCCGGTATGCTTTATCTGCCAATACTACACCTCCGCGCAAGTTTCCTGCCCATCATGCCCGTCAAGCCTGTTTCCATCATATCACAATCTCGCGCTCCATGCACTTTTTTATAAAAATTTTATGGCAGGGTCAGCCTTTGGCCCACGTAAATTTTATCACTATTCTCAATCCCATTTGCCTCGCATACTTTTTTTATCATACTGCGGTCATGGTAGATGTCAATACAGATAGAGGCAAGCGTATCCCCCGCCTTAACAGTATAATAACGGGGCTGCTGGGGCTGCGCCACAGAGGTTTCTTCTGATTCCCCGCTGTTTTCGCCTTGGCTCTCTGCCCCCTCTTCTGGCTGCTCGGTTCCTGAGCCTTCCACGGCTCCTTCCTGCCCGGTTCCCTCTTGCGGCTGCCCCTCTGGCTGCCCGTCCCCTGAGCCTTCCACAGCCCCTTCCTGGCCGGTCCCTGCGCCTTCCACGGTTCCTCCCTGCCCGCTCCCATCTTGGGGAGCTGACGGCTTGTCCCCCTCTGTTTGCGCAGCCTCGCCTTCCTGCCCTTCTAATGGGTCGACTTGGGACATTACGCTCTCCACAACTGGCCCATCCCCAGTTTCCGAACGTTTCTTCCCTGACCCAGTATCCCGCATAACATGCAGCACGTCTTCCACTTCCTGCATTTTGCGGTAATTATTAATCGTAGTGATCCCAAGGACGCATACCACCACCATAAAAAAAGAAGACGCCGTATACAGGAATTTGCGGTTTTGCCTGGCAATCTGCCTGCCCTGTTTTTCTAAAATCATATGGCGGTAAGATTCCAGGGCTTCTTCTGCCTGGGTCTTTGGCTCTTCCAAGTTGCTTTTTGCAAATATTTTTTCCTGCCCCCCGGCGCCTGCTTCTTGTGCAAGTTCCTGGCGCAGTTTACGGAATTCCTCCTGGCTGTCTAATGGTTCTTTGGCTCCCTGCCCTTCCTGTGCTTCTTCTTTCTCTTTTTCTTCCAGGGCGCTTTCCTGCCTCCCTGTTTCTGGGCTGGATGGCTTTTCTTTTTCTGGCTCCTGCTGGGCCATGCGCCCCTGCGCCTTCCCTTCGCTGCCGGGCTCCAGCTCGCTATGCAGCTTTGCAAACTCTGGCTGCCCCTGACGTTTGGGTTCCGCGGGCTGGATGGCAAGTTCCTCCATCCTGAGTTCTTCTTCCTTTTTGAAGATCATATACTCTTGCATGGGGAGGTTTTTTTCAAAATAAATATAATACCCTTCCCGTTTTTGCAGGTAGCCCTGGTCATAAATAAAGAAGGTTTCTTCCCCTTCCAGAACGTCCATCAGCATCAAAACCTTGTCCCTTCCGGAAAAATATTTCCGGTGCGCCGCCTCAACCACGGAAGTCAGCTCCATTGCCTGGCCCGCTTTGCCCAGGAACCACCCTACAATTTGTTTTTCCGGGAAAAACTGCTTATTCTCCCGTTCGATTTTTTGCCAGAAATTTTCATCCAGGCAAATGTTGTCCCACTGGAACACGCCAAAGCCGCACTCCAGCGCCCCGCTGATAAAGGTATAACGGATATCTTTCGCAATTTGGCTATTACCCAGAAACACCACTGCGCAGGACTCTTTTTTCTGTGCAGTGGCTCTCAAATAAGTATATACATAATCCTCTATGTAAATTTTATGCCTTCCCCTGGGGCTTCCCACCTGGCGGATATTTTTGGGCAGACATAGCTTTCCTTCCTCTTGCGGTAATTTGTCTTTGCAAACAATTTCTATCATGCCTTCACCTCTCTTAGCACATGGTAGCATAATATATTTGCAATTTTTGGAAATCCTTGTCACGCCCCCAAAAAACATTTCGACCAGATTCTACAACTCTGTCCTGCCCTCCAAAGCCCGCAGCAGCGTCATTTCATCTATATATTCCAAATCCCCGCCCACTGGGACCCCGCTGGCAATCCTGGACACTTTAATCCCCGTGGGCTTAATCAGCTTACTGATATACATTGCGGTTGTCTCGCCTTCCAGGCTGGAATTGGTGGCGATTATCACCTCTTCCACTTCACCCTGAAGCCTCTGCATCAGCTCTTTTAACTTAATGTCATTCGGGCCGATCCCAAGCATTGGGGAAATCGCCCCATGAAGCACATGGTATACCCCGTCATACTTATTGGTTTTTTCATATGCCGCCAAATCCCTGGTGTCCTCCACCACCATAATCATCTTATGGTTCCTGTAACCATTCCTGCAAATTGGGCATAGCTCTTCATCGGTAAGCGTATAACACATGCTGCAGTACCTCACGTTCTTCCTAGCCTCTATAATGGCGGACGACAGCCCTTGCGCCTGCTCCACAGGCATATTCAAAATATGAAAAGCAAGCCGCTGCGCCGACTTGCTCCCTATTCCAGGCAGTGAAGCTAACTCTTCCATAAGCTTACTAATCTGGCTGCTGTAATATTCCATGGTTCCCTCCCTTATAGTATGCCAGCCTAAGCTGGCACAGCGTCCTTTCGCCCAACTATGCGGCCAGTATAGTTAAAATGGGAACCCTCCGCCCATTCCGCCAAGGCCTCCGGTAATTTTGGACATAGACTGCTGGGACGCTTCTTCTATTTGGCGCAGCGCTTCATTGGTGGCAGCCATAATTAAGTCTTCCAGCATCTCTATATCATCTGGATCAACCACTTCTTCTGAAAGCTTCACTTTTGTGATTTCCTTCTTCCCCGTAATCGTCACCTCTACGGCGCCGCCTCCGGCAGTTGCTGTAATTTCTTTCGCTTCCAGCTCTTTTGTAGCTTCTTCCATCTGCTTTTGCATCTTCTGTGCCTGTTTCATAAGGTTATTCATATTGCCGGGCATCCCTCCCGGAAATCCTCCACGCTTTGCCATCTGTATTTCCTCCTGATATTCTAATGTCTTGCACCTGTACAGCCCAAGAAGTTATTCGTCCTCAATGGTTATTTCCATATTTATTATTTTCCCAAGGTCCACGAAAGATTCCTCGAACGGCCGCCCATTTTCATTCCTTTGGATTTTGATTTCTATTTCCTTGCCAGTTTTCTCGGCTATTATCTCCGCCAATTCCTGTATATGGGCTTCTGTATTTACAAACGACTCCGCCACTTCATCATCCAGGACAATCAAAAGCTGCCCGTCCCCTGCCAGGCTCAAATGCGCCAGCTTCAGGTAATTCCTTAAGCCCCCAGACAGCCCTTCAATAATAGAGCGCCAATTTTTGACCACTTGCCTGACGTCCTCTGGGATTGCTTTGGGAAGGCGCCTCCCTTCCTCGGCGGCGCCATGCCCCTTAGCCCCCTTAGGGGCTATGCCATCCCCGCTGGCTTCCTCCTCTGGCTGCCTCTGGCTGGCTGCCTGCACAAAGGCTCCCTGCTCTAATTTCTGTTCTAGTTGGGCAACCCTCTGGGCTAAGGAGCCATAATCCTGCTCCATTTCAGGCTTGCAGAGCTTAATCAGCGCAATTTCTATCATGACCCGTTTCTGGGCTGCATAACGGATCTGGTTGGACAATTCTGAGAAAATGCGGATATAACGCATTAATTGCTCCCCTTTTGCCAGCTTCGCCTCTTCTTTCAGCAGCAAAAGGTTCTCGCTTGAAATATCCAGCACATTTTCCATATTATCAGAACTTTGCAGCAAAAGCAAATTCCTCAGGTACCAGGTGAAGTCCACCACAAACTGCCCTGGCTCCCGCCCTTGGACCACCAGCTCTTCCAGCAAAGCGGCGGCGCCAGGCACATCCTGCCTTAGCACCGTGCGCAGCATCTTAGAGAATACCTCTGTATCCACAGCCCCCAGCACATCCAGCACCCGGTCATACGTGAGCTTTTGCCCCAGATAAAAAGCAATGCATTGGTCTAACAAGCTTAATGCGTCACGCATGGAGCCATCCGCCGCCTTCGCAATATAGCGGATGGCCCTCTCTTCTGCTTCCACCTGTTCCTTGCCCATCAGCTCCGCTAAGCGGCTTGAGATCTCATCTATAGAAATCCTTTTAAAATCGTACCTCTGGCAGCGGGAAAGTATGGTGATTGGTATCTTATGCGCTTCTGTCGTCGCCAAGATAAAAATCACGTAAGCCGGCGGCTCCTCCAATGTTTTCAGCAGCGCATTGAACGCCCCTATGGACAGCATATGCACTTCATCTATAATATAGACTTTATATTTGCCCTGGGCAGGTGAATATGCCACTTCCTCACGGATTTCCCGGATATTGTCCACGCCGTTATTGGAAGCGGCGTCAATCTCTATCACATTCATAGAGCCGCCCGCGGCAATTGCCAGGCAGGACCTGCATTCCCCGCAGGGGCTTCCCCCCACGGGACGCTCACAGTTTGCCGCCTTCGCAAATATTTTGGCAATCGTAGTTTTCCCAGTCCCCCTTGTCCCACAAAACAGGTAGGCATGCCCTATCCTGTCTGCCTGGATCTGGTTTTTTAAAGTTGTTACAATATGCTCCTGCCCGCGGACGTCCTCAAACTCCTGGGGGCGGAACTTACGGTACAACGCAGTATATGACATATTTAGTCCCCAAAGCTTATGCCGATTAATTTTGCTTCTTTTATAATCTTAGAATCCGGCTCTACCATCTTAAGCTTGCCTGCCACTTCTTCCAGAGGCACTTTCTTGGTATTCCCATTGAGCATAGCCACCATATAGCCGTAATCCTCTTTCAAAATCAAGTTGGCAGCCGCAGCCCCAAGCCTGGTGCATAGCACACGGTCATATGGGCATGGGCTTCCGCCTCTTTGTGTATGCCCTGGGACAGTCACCCGCACTTCGCTTCCAATCTTCTCCTCAATGCGCGCCGCCACCTCATAGGAAACAGACGGGTATTTGCTGTTCTTTTTCTTCTCTTTCAGTTCTTTCTTGGACAAAGCAGCGTCTTCCTTGGAAATAGCCCCCTCGGCAACCGCCAGTATCGTGAACCCTTTCCCAGCCTTGTTCCTCCCTGCAATTGCAGAGACAACTTTATCGATATCATAGGGGATTTCTGGCAGCAGGATAATGTCGGCGCCGCCTGCAATCCCTGCATACAACGTCAGCCATCCAACCTTATGCCCCATAACCTCCACAATAAATACCCGGTTGTGGGAAGCAGCCGTCGTATGGATGCAGTCAATGGCCTCTGTAGCAATATTGATGGCGCTCTGGAACCCAAAGGTCACGTCTGTGCCATAGATGTCATTGTCAATTGTTTTGGGGAGATGGATAATGTTAAGCCCCTCTTCCCTGAGCAGGTTTGCCGTTTTCTGGGTGCCGTTCCCACCTAAAATCACCAGGCAGTCCAGGCGCAGCTTATAGTATGTCTGCTTCATCGCCTCTACCTTATCCAGCCCTTTTTCATCCGGCACGCGCATCATCTTAAACGGCTGCCTGGAAGTCCCAAGGATTGTCCCGCCTTTGGTAAGGATCCCTGAAAAATCAGAACCGGTAAGCAGACGGTAATTTCCATATATAAGCCCTTTGTAGCCTTCATAGAACCCATACACTTCCAAATCTTCTACATTCTTGCTTAATCCCTTCACTACTCCGCGCATTGCCGCATTCAATGCCTGGCAATCGCCTCCGCTTGTCAACATTCCTATTCTTTTCATCGTTCTCCACATCCTTTACAATTGTTCCATCACCTGGTACCAAATTTTATTTCCCAAAAACATCTTATGTTACTGCGTACCCTGCGGCCAGCAACAATATTATATCTCATAATTTTACCAGCTACAAGATTTTTCATTTGCATTTCTGAAAATATTTGTTATAATGTTTTTATTCAGGAGGAGTACCCAAGTGGCTGAAGGGTCTGGCTTCGAACACCAGTAGGCCGGTAGTCCCGGCGCGGGGGTTCAAATCCCCCCTCCTCCGTTATATGGAAGCGCTGGTTCCCAGCGCTTTTTTATATTGCTTGCTAAAATGCTCCAGTCAGCTTGTAGTGATGGAACGCCAATACGCAATTATCTTGACGATGGCGTTTATTGCCCCAAAGCCCCACGCCAAAACGAGAAAAATCCTTGCCGGCCGCAAACTTTTGGGTTTCCCCGCCTGTCCGCTAACTGCAAAGATTTTTCCCCGAGCTATAACTATTTGTCGAGAGTATGTTAACCCCTTACCAAATACCCCTGGCATATATTTTACCTTCCTTTGCACCAGATAGCCATGGACTTTGAGGAAAATTTTAATATTTATTTAAGAATTTATTAAGCCCAATGGGGGAAATGTCAGATTTTTCCTCAAAGTATATGGATTTTGCCCTGGCATAATGGTATGCTGTTGCCATACTTATGGAACATCATGATCTATCTTCGTGTGAAGGAGGCAAAACCTGCCATGGCATACTTTGACGACCTTATAGAATATTACTGACTTTATCCAGCCAAGTTTCTTTTAAGTAAACCCTCAGCCGTTCGCATTGCTTTTCATTGCCCAACGCATAGAAGGCGCAATACCCTTTAAGCAAAGATTCCCTCGCCCGTTTCCCTTCCCCAAGCTCCAATAGGGACAGCCCTTTATTTATCAGGAATTTAGGGAACAGGCAGAACCGGTTGTTTTCCTTGCTCATAACAATCCCCTGGTCACATAGCTCCACCGCGTCAGCATATAGTTTCTTGTCCATCAGCAAATTGGACAAATTAAATAAGAGCATCGGGTATTTCCGCGCTTTCTCCACCTGGTCTATCATATGTGTATCCATGTAGCCTTTCAGCCCTTTCAATATCTCTATCGCTTCTTCCTGCCTGCCCAGCTTCCTGTAACCCCTTGCGATATTAATTAGGATCACAATCTCATTGTAAGTCAGAAGCCCCTTCAAAATTACATCCATCTCAATCCCGTTAGGCTTTGTCATCCGCAGCGTATCCTCCAGTTCCTCGATCCAATGCTCCCAATCCCGGTCTTTCTGCTGCTGTAGGATAATCCTGGTAAACCTGCAGTATTGGGAATTCAAGATATCCCCTTTTGTAATTGTACTTTCAAACTTGTCGATTAACTCTTCTAAACCTTCATACTCGTAGTTAGTAATTTTCTGTACAATTTGGTTGCAAACCTCCACCTGCTGCATCTCTTCTTTGCTGGAATACTGTAAAAATACCTCCCGGCAGCCAAGCCGCTGGGTAAATGCCTCCACGGTCTTTCTGTTTGGCATCCGGGTCCCATTTTCAATCTTGGACAAATTGCCCACAGAACAGATGCCAAAACAAAGCTCCTCTTGGGAATACCCACGCTCCACCCTCATATCGTGGATATAATTTCCAATTTCGTACACCGCCATACTTAATCACTTCCCTGCTTTATCTACTCTCCCCATTGCCTGTACATTATAAGGCAATTATTTTTCTTTGTCCACGAAATCCGCAATTCTCCAATTTTCTGGCACGCCGAAACCCTTTCGCTTCAACTGCCGCATATAGGCTCCGCTTTTTCTTGCCTTTTGTTTTATTTGCATTTATAATAAAGAAAATTTATCAAATAAGGAAGGATTCCCTATGAAGAAATATTTTTCCATCTTATGCTGCAGTATCTTATGCATGATATTTTTTACCAGTTGCAATGAACCGAAAAAAAATGCCGCAGATTCTATAAAAGCAATTTATGAATTGTATATCCTAGACGATACAGAGGGAATTACCGCTTTAGGGATGGCTGAAGAAGATATAAATGCCGCCCGCAAGACCTATGATGAATCACTTAGAGAAACCATCCGCGCCAAATTCTCCGCCAGCGGCCAGGAAATAGAGGAAGCTGTATTGGATGAACTGTGCGAAGCAAGGAAAGAAGCCCTCTCAAAAATGAGCGCCACTGTAGAAATAATTTCAGAAGCGCATGGAAAGGCGACTGTTGTTGTGCATACCACTTATTTTGACGAAATTGGCCTGGATGCGGACGCTTTTTACGATGCCCGGGAAATTGCCCAGCAGAATACCTTCCCCTCTGTGAAGGAGCAGCAGGTATTCCTTATGGACATCTATAGCCAGAATTTAATTGACGCTTACCAGAACGTGGCCCCTTCGGAAAAAACAACGGACATTACTGTGGAATGCGTGGTGCAAGACCACACCTGGGTCCCTGCCAATATGTCTTCTTTTGGCTCCGACCTTGCCCTTGCAATCGCCGGGCGGAAATAATCCAACAAAAGATGCATAATTCCCACAGAACTTAAATAAGATGTAAAAAGTTTTGTGGGAGTGCAAATAATGTCTGAATTTCATCGAATGGTCACTTATCTTTATTTATATGAGCGTGGGGCCAAACGCCACAACGTTGGCTTCGCCAAAATTGAAAAAAGGGACAGCCAATGCTTAATTGAAATACATATGAAAAACACCGGACACAGCATCCCTTCTGCTCCGGTGTATTTCTATGCCAGGCGCCAGCAAAAGCTGCCTGGCATCTTATTAGGGAACATGGGGCTTTCCCGTGGAAATGGCGATTTCAAGGTAATCCTAAAAGGGGAGCCGCTGGCAGGCAGCAGCTATTCTTTAGACGATGTCAAAGGCATCTATATCCCCTTGTCAGAGGAAATTATGTTTGTCAGCCATTGGGACGACAACGAATTTATCAGGGATGATTTTATTGAGCCGCGAATAGAAACCTCCCAAACCGGAGGCTCCCAGGACGCGCCAAGCCCCGAACAGTCCCTGCAAAACCGCCCTTTGGAAAAAGAAGCCCCAGAACAAAACCAAACGGAGCGAATGCAGGCCAAACATAAAACGCCTAAACCGTCAGAAGAGCCGCCCTCCATGCAGGCAGGGAAAGGCGCAGGCCAGCCTCCTGCACCGCAAGAGGACGCCGCCCCTTCCCCAGCCGCCGACCTCAAAGCCGCGGAAGCTGCGCCAAAGCAATTGGAGCAAACCAGCCGCAAAAACCCATTCCCGCCCCAAATGGCCCAAAAGCCGGAACCATTGCCTGAAAACTGGGCGCAGAAATGGGCGTTTATCCTGGAAAATTTTCCAGTCATGACTCCTTTTGCAGGGGATGAGTCCACAGTGTGCGTGCGTTTTGAATTAAAAGATATCCGCCTTCTGCCTAGGCAGCACTGGTATCTTGGAAACAACAGCTTCTTACTCCATGGCTTTTTCAATTACCGTTACCTAATTCTTGGCTGTAGGGAAATTTCTGGAAAAAAACGTTGGTTTATCGGCATTCCAGGCGTATACCAAAACCCAGAACGGGTAATGGCGACCCTTTTCGGGTTCCCAGAATTCCGAAATGAGAAATCCGCCCCCATCAACACAGGGGAATTTGGTTATTGGTACCGTTATCTGAATGAGTAAGTAACCCACCCGCAAGCAGAGCGTACAGTTCATGGTCCTTCCAAACGCCATGGAGCTTGACGTTCTGCTTTTTTATCCCTTCTAGCTGAAAGCCCATGCCCTTTAACAGCCTTTGGGACAGCATATTCCCTGGCAGCACATATGCCTCAATCCGATGCAGCTTCACCTCTTCAAACATAACCTGTATGCTCTTAGAAATGCTCTCCCTGGCATACCCCCTGCCCCAATACTTGACATCGAATTTGTACCCCATTTCACAAGACTGGTAAAACCCCCGCTTAATGTCATGGAAGGATATTGTCCCAACTATTTTATCTGGACGCCCCTGCTCATGAACCCAAAACCGGAAGGCAGACTGTTTTACAGCCAGATTATATTCACATTGGAGAAGCATCCTCTGAAATGGCTCCGTATAAAATTGCTGGGGCCTGTCTGTCTCATACTCCTCAAACACTTCCTGATTGTCCAGGTAGAACTGCAGGACCATATCCGCCGCCGCTTCGGTAAGGATTTTCAATTCTAACCGTTGTGTCTGATATGCCATATTCATTTTCATAACCACCCCCGTTTCTTTTATGGTATAATGCCGTTAGGCATTATACGCGCCGCAGTGCGCATAGGCTGCCAGCTTTTTGATTGCGAAGCAATCATGGCTTAATGCCGTTAGGCATTATACGCGCCGCAGTGCGCATAGGCTGCCAGCTTTTTGATTGCGAAGCAATCATGGCTTAATGCTTTTTATAACTATACCACAAAATAACAGGAGTGCCTATGAACCAAGATGAAAAATTTATGCATGCCGCCATCCGGGAAGCCAAAAAAGCCGAAAAAATCCAGGAAGCCCCCATTGGCTGCGTGATTGTATTTGAAGGCAAAGTCATTGCCCGGGGATATAACCGACGGAATATAGACAAAAACACCCTCGCCCATGCCGAACTTTCCGCCATCAAAAAAGCTTGTAAAAAGTTGGGGGATTGGCGGCTGGAGGGCTGCACCATGTACGTAACCTTAGAGCCATGCCAGATGTGCGCTGGAGCCATTGTGCAGGCACGCATGGATAAAGTGGTTATTGGCAGCAAAAACCCCAAAGCAGGGTGTGCAGGCTCAGTCCTGAACCTGCTGCAAATTCCAGCCTTTAACCATCAGGTAACCCTTGAAACTGGCGTTTTAGAAGAAGAATGCTCCACAATGCTCAGTAATTTTTTTAAGGGCCTGCGGGAAGCAAAACGTATGCAAAAGCAGGCGACGCAAGGGCAAATAGAACAAAAACCTTCGGAATAGTTGACTTTTTGGGCAAAAAGGTCTATACTTAAGACTCCGAGCAGCTGGGGCGTTAGCGGTGCCCTGTACCAACAACCCGCTATAGTTGGAGTGATGCTTTGCCCCGGGTTTTTGCCTGTGGGGCTGCCTTTTATAAGTGGTGATGACGTTTGGGTCTTACGCAATGGAACTCTGTGAACCGTGTCAGGTTGGGAACAAAGCAGCACTAAGCAGAACCTTCCATGTGCCGTAAGGGCGCCTGGGCCGAGCTAACTGTAAAAGTAACGCCCATGGTCAGGATTCAAAGCAAAGCGCTCGGTATTTAAATTCTTCAATATAAAGGAGAGTCCATTTGAATAAGTTTTTGCACAAAACCAGAAGCACGCTCTATGAATCTTGTAATTTCCTGGAGCTTTTGATGGCCCTTGTCGTATTAATTGCTATCCTGATTGCCTGCGCGTCCCTTGGGGACGCTTTTATGGCTTATTGGGATGACAAGTTTTCTAATAAAGCATTCCTAATTTTTGTAGGGCATGTGTTCAATATCCTAATTGGGATAGAGTTCCTGAAAATGCTCTGCCAGCCCAGTGAGGACACTGTTTTAGAAGTGCTGATCTTTTTAGTGGCGCGCCATATGATTATAGAGCATACCACAGTGATGGAAAATTTCATTACTATCCTAAGCATTGGAGTGCTGTTTTCCATTAAGAAATACATCAGCCTTCCAGCACGAAAAGAAAGCTTCGGCATTTTTTCTGGCAATTCTGGCTCCAACACTTCCGATAAAGATAAGATAAACTTAGAAAACCACAAGCCAAATCCCCCGCAGCAAGGCTGACGGGACATGAAATTTGTTATTCGTAGTTACTGCGGGGCATGGCCTGTCTTGTCCTTTCCGCCTAAGTGGCAGGGTATTTGCACTCACAGGGCGCTTACCCTTGCGGCGTTCGCTAAATACCCAGGCAGACGCGGCTGCCCTGGCTTGCTGCCACAAAATAATTTGTTTCTGGAAATTTCAGGAAAGAATCCCCCAACACTTGACAATTCTGCGCTGGGGGATTATATTTAGGTAGAAATCAATAATAATTATCATTATTTACAGGAGGACAGATCATTGATGAAATACAGCCGCCAACGGGAGTGCATTAGGGAATTTCTTGCCGACCGTCATGATCATCCGACTGCCGAAACGGTTTACATGAATGTAAAAAAAGATTTTCCTAACATCAGCCTGGGAACCGTGTACCGCAACTTGTCCCTGTTGACAGAAGTAGGGGAAATCAAGAAAATTTCTTCTGGTATTGGCCCAGACCGTTTTGACTGGAACACCGCCCCCCATTATCATGTACTTTGCACCACATGCGGCAGCGTTATGGATTTGAAAATGGACAATATAGACCATATCAACATCCTTGCAGGGAATGAATTTGATGGGCGCATAGACGGGCATATTGCATTTTTCCTTGGAACATGCAAAGAATGCATGGAGAAAGAAAATGATGAAAAAACCTCTTGACAGGCTCCTTAAGATATGATATTTTAATTTCAGTAACAATTACTATTTTTACTTTGCTAAATCTAAATTATCTAATACATAGAAAGGAAGAAATTATTATGAAAAAATTTGTATGTAGCGTATGCGGTTATGTTTATGAAGGGGATGCAGCTCCAGAAAAATGTCCACAGTGTGGCGTTCCAGCTTCTAAGTTCACAGAGCAGACTGGGGAATTGTCATGGGCTGCAGAGCATGTAATCGGCGTTGCACAGGGCGTTTCCGAAGACATTATCAACGACTTAAGGGCAAACTTCAATGGAGAATGCACCGAGGTTGGCATGTACCTGGCTATGGCAAGGGTTGCACACAGGGAAGGATATCCTGAAATTGGCTTATACTGGGAGAAAGCTGCTTATGAAGAGGCAGAGCATGCCGCTAAATTTGCAGAGCTGCTTGGGGAAGTTGTAACTGACAGCACCAAGAAGAACCTGGAAATGAGAATTGAAGCTGAGAACGGCGCTACTGCTGGCAAAACTGACCTGGCAAAACGTGCTAAGGCTGCAAACCTGGATGCTATCCATGACACTGTACATGAAATGGCTCGCGACGAGGCTAGGCATGGCAAGGCATTTGAAGGGCTTCTTAAGAGGTACTTTGGCTAATCAAAACCAACATAAAATAAGGCTTTATAGAGGAATGGGCGCGTATGTGCCTATTCCTCTTTTTGCATTAAGTTACCTAACTCCCCTCTTTCATGCGGCAGAAGAATTTCTAAAAAGCGCATGGGCCATTCAAAACGCCATCAAAGCCAGCAGCCCCCACATTAGCCTACTATCGGCAAGGCTTGCCACCAAAATAGAAAGGAACATTTATTATGATACGGACAGTTACTTTGGATAGACACCCAAAGCCATAATTATGCATAACGTGGACTGCACTGTCAATTTTCCATAAAAGGCGCTCACAGGGACAAGGCCTTCCGCACTTACTATTCCTAATGTATTCCGTTTCGATGTTTCTTCCATCAGCATACTTTCCCCCTCTAGTACCAATTATATCAAAAAAGCCAGCTCAGGGTGGCATTCCATAAGAATGTTAAATCCAAAGACTTTGAAATCAGCCAGAATTATTGAGCAGAGAGAAATCTCCGCTGCTTTTTTCGGGAGAGTTTTGTGAATATAAAATGAAAACTATTTATAGATATAAAGCGAAGCAGATTGACAAAATCGTGCCAATGAAATATAATTAAACCGTAGGTTTAATTATTGAAAGGAGATATACAGATGGCACGCAGAAAAAAAGAACCAAAAAGCGTACATAGAGAAAATATTGCCGCCGCCGCTTCGGCATTGTTTATGGAGAAAGGGATTACGGCAACTTCCATGAATGACATAGCAAAAGCGGCTGGATATAGCAAAGCAACATTATATGTGTACTTTGAGAACAAAGAGGAAATTATCGGTTTTTTAGCGTTAGACAGCATGAAAAGGCTTTACAGTTATATAACTTCTGCATTGGAGCAGCAGGAGGAAACAAAGGCAAGGTATGATATGATTTGCCGGGGGTTAGTCCTATACCAAGAAGAATTTCCTTTTTATTTCAAAATGGTGTTAGATAAAATTAACATTGATTTTGAAAGCCAAGATTATTTGCCCGAAGAGAAAGAAACCTATCAAGTCGGGGAGGAAATAAATGAAAAAATAAAGGATTTTTTAGTAAGCGGCATGAAAAAAGGCGATTTGCGTGGCGACATAAAAATTATGCCTGCGATCTTTCAGTTCTGGGGTATGTTGTCAGGGCTTATCCAGTTGGCGGCAAATAAAGAAGAATACATTGAAAAAACCATAAACTTATCTAAAATTCAGTTTTTAGAGTATGGTTTTGATATGTTATACCATTCGATTGAAAAGGAGTGAGTGAAATGACCACGAATAAGAAATTGGCGCTTGCAATTTTAGGCAGCCCTCATAGAAACGGAAAGACGGCATCTATGATGGATATTGCAATCCGCAGAGCAGAGGAGAAAGGCTATATGGTGGCTAAAATAAATCTGTATGAAAAAAATCTCTCATCCTGCATAGGGTGCCGTAACTGTATAGACACGAAAGTCTGTACGCAAAAAGATGATATACAGGAAATCGCCAGCCTTTTGCGTGAATGTCAAATAGTCTTTCTTGCGGCTCCTGTTTATTGGGCGAATGTCCCTGCCCCTGTTAAAAACTTATTTGACCGATTATTAGGAACAGCTATGGAAGAAACAAGTACTTTCCCCAAACCACGTCTGAAAGGGAAAAAATATATGGTCTTGACTTCCTGCAATACCCCTTTCCCATTTTCATGGATATTTGGACAAAGCAGGGGGGCAATACGGAATATGGACGAATTTTTTAAGACTGCAGGCATGAAACCAATAGGCAAAGTGGTTTATGCAGGTGCATCTTCTAAAAAGGAGCTTCCAAAGC
>CAJUDE010000034.1 GCA_910585295.1 uncultured Lachnospiraceae bacterium
CCAACGCCGCCTTTCTGGTTGGTTAAAGCGATTACTTTGCAATTTGACATAGGGTGCGTCCTCCTTTCGCATAGATTTAGCCACTTTGTCAAGGTGGCTATGTAAAGGTTTCATGGCAATAAAAAAAGCCGACTGGCTGTTTTATTTGCTAAACTACACCAATCGGCTATGTAAAAGTCTATTCTTTTTTTATCTACTCTTATATGATAAGGCTTCTCTTATTCTCTCTGTATCCCATTTTTCTGGAAACAATACCGCCATAATATGAAACGCATCCATCAGCCCTGCAATATACGCATGAGTTCCGTATTCAAAATCCTGCTTATCTCTGCAATCTAAAAGGCGTTGGCAAACAGCCCTCTGTTTCTCCGTTAAATCAAGCTGATTAAAAGCATCCTCTGCACTTCCCTCATTATTACTGTCCTTTTGATAACTTGCATCCGCTTGTAACAGTTTCAATACAGATTCGTCTTTTAGTTTCTCGACTGCTATCTTCACCAGTTCTTTAAATTCTTTATCGCACATCACTTCCTCCTGCCAGTTCTACCCTTAACTTTTTTATAGGTGCATTGACAACCTTAAAAATAAGCTCATCAATGCAATCTGTATATCTGCCTTGCTGTATAAGCTGATTTTTCAGTCCCACAAGACTATGTAACAGGAGTTTTCTTTCTTCACTATCAACATATAAGTGATTTTTCTTTTCTCTCATAAATGCCACCGTCCTTTTTGCTTTCATTATATAGACGGATAGCAGAATGTTCAAAGCTACAAATGAGCGAAAAAATAAGCGTACCACTATCTCTAATGATACGCCCATCCCGTTCAATTTCTAAGAGCCTGTTGCCCATATTTTATCAGCAGGGTGTACACTACATAGACACGTTGATTGCGCAAACCCTTTATTTTCCGTTTGTGTTCCCATACCCGATATCAACTACCACCGAAACGTCAAAGTAGTTTTTGAGGTGCTTATTTCGGATTTTTTCACCCTCCGAAGTGAACATGAAATGCTTCGCAAAGTGCCTAAAATAAAGGATTTCTACGAGGTTTTCTTTTGTATCAACACAATAGTCTCCACATGGACTGTATGCGGAAACATATCCACCATCTGCACTTTTTGCACCCCATACCCTTCCCCGCACAGATATTTTAAGTCCCTCGCCAAGGTTGCTGAATCACAGCTCACATAGACCACACGTTCTGGCTGCATTTTCACAATGGTTTCCAGGCATTTGGGGTCACAGCCTTTCCTTGGCGGATCCACAACAATCACATCTGGATGCAGCATCCCATCTGCGCTGCCTCCATAGCCGCCTGCTTCTTTCGCGTTTGCGGACGGCTCCATCTTTCCCTTTACATAAAATTCAGGCAGAACTTCCTCTGCCTTCCCTACAAAAAACTCCACGTTTTCTATCCTATTTAATTCTGCATTCCGCCTGGCATCCGCGATAGCGGAAGCCACAACCTCCACGCCATACACCTGTTTTGCTTTCTGGGCTAAGAACAAAGAAATTGTGCCAATCCCACAGTAAAGGTCCCAAACAGTCTCTTTTCCAGTAAGCCCTGCAAACTCCAATGCCGCCTCATACAATTTCTTCGTCTGCACAGGATTTACCTGATAAAAAGACAACGGCGAAATCTGGTATTTGATATTTCCAATCGTATCTGTAATAAACGGCTGCCCCCAAAGGGTGGCTGTCTCTTCGCCAAGAATAGTATTTGTATTTCGCTCATTTCTATTTAATAGAATGCTGGCAACTCCTTTTATCATCCGTAATTTCTCCACCAGCTTTTCAGCATAAGGAAGGCTCCCCCCATTTATGACAAGGCAGACCATAATTTCCCCTGTGGAAAACCCAGTACGGATCAGCACATGCCGCACCAGCCCTGTCCCATCTTCCTCCCGGTAGGCAGGCACTTTATACTCTTCCATAAAAGAAACTACACTATCTAAAATCCTTTCATTGCCCTCCGCTCCCAGCAGGCATTTCCTATTTGGGATAATTACGTGGGTATGGGCGGCATAAAATCCTGCGACGACTTTCCCATCTTTATCCATGCCAATAGGCACCTGAGCCTTATTCCGGTAAAAATACGGGTCATCCATGCCGATAATTGGATGGATCACCGGGATATCCTCTAGCAAAAGGAAGCCGCCAATCCGTTTCAAATTGTTTATTACCTTATCTTCTTTGAACTTTAACTGCTGGCGGTAATCCAACGCCTGAATCTGGCAGCCGCCGCATTGACGGTGGAATGTACAAGGAGGGCATACCCGATAGGGGGAAGGCTCAAGAACCTCCACCAACCGGGCATACCCATAATTCTTTTTCATTTTCATGGCCTTTGCCAAAATATGGTCCCCCACCACAGCATCTTTTACAAAAAAAATAAAGCCATCCTTTTTGCCAATTCCTTCCCCCTCTGTTCCCATGTCCTCTATAAAAAGCTCAAGCTCCGCGCCTTTTGGGAAACCAGCCCCTTGGCCGTTCCCATCCGTCGCCTGGCGCTTGGCGCCATTCTTCTTTTTTCCCTTCATATTTTCTCCAACCATAAACAAAATGTAAACGCCTTATTATTTAAGTTTGCGTACCTAAAACAGATTGCAAAGCTTATGTACTGGTCTTACGTATATTTGACTCAAATAACCGGTTATAGCCAAGCCACTCGTTATTCCCATCTGCCGCGGCAAAAGCTTCTTTGATTGTCTGCATCTTTGCGTCTGTATTATCTGCAAGGCTTAAAGCAAGCGCTTCTGCAATTGCCGGCTTTTTCGGTGAACCATATTCCAATTCCCCCTGATGGGCTAAAATACAATGCTTTAATTCATTGGCAAGCTTGACTGGAAAGCCTGAAATCGTTCGGATGCGTTCCCCTACCATCTCCTCGCCTATCACCACATGCCCTAATAGCTGCCCTGCATCTGTATAATCATTTTCTGGAAAAACAGATAATTCCTGCAGCTTCCCAATATCATGGAACATGGCGGCCGCCAGCAGCAAGTCTTTGTGTAAGATTGGGTATGCCACTGTAAAATAATTGCACAGCTTGACCACGCTTAATGTATGTTCCAGCAAGCCTCCCACATAACCATGGTGGATTGTTTTGGCCGCGCTGTGGAACTTAAAATCCTTTTCAAATTGTTTATCCTCCAGAAAAAAGCTAGAACAAAGCTTTTTCAGCCAAGGGTTCTTCATTTCCTGCACAAACCCAACTAGTTCCCGATACATCTGGTCGATATCTTTTTCACTGACCGGAAGGTATTCCTTTGGGTCATACTCCCCTTCACGCGCCTTACGGATACGCTTCACATTTAACTGCAAGGCGCCCTGGAAGCTTGTGACATCCCCAACTACGTCAATATAATCCAATGCCTCAAATTCATCAATCCCCTGGGAATTTGGATCCCAAACTTTAGCGTCCAGCGTCCCAGTTTTATCCTGAAGGACCAAAGACTCATAAGGCTTCCCAGCCTTCGTCAATGCCGCCTGCTTCACTTTGCACAAATAAATATCCCCAACACGTTCTCCCTCTCTTAGGTTTGCTATATATTTCATAATTTTACTCCTTTATTTTAATACGCCGACCACCACTGCACAGTCCAGGTCTACATATGCCTCCCCACTCTGCCGCTTAATGGTAATCGTAATAGTATCCTCTGGGCTTAGCGCATAAATTTTCTGGTTATACTGCTCCACTGTAGCAACCTCTTCCCCATTGATTTTTGAAATAACGTCTGCCTCCTGCATCCCTGCCGCCATTGCAGGTGAATCCATTTCCACAGATTTAATATAAACCCCTTTCGGGATGCTGAATTCTTTTGCAATCTCTTCTGTGACAGTGCTTAAGCGCAGCCCAACATAGGGGACGTCCCTGCCATTGGATAGGTCCTCTATCACCTGCTTTAATTCTGACACAGCCAGGGCAGTAATGGTGTTGCGGTCATTGGGGCTGCTATAATCCTGCAATACCAGCCCAATAATCTCACCTTTTAGATTGATCAACACGCCGCTTCCATTTTCACTCCCCACAATATCTGTAGTGAAAATCGTATAATTCTTATCTATAGTAGACACTTCATTCTTAGAAGATGTGATTGTTCCGCACAAAATAGAATAATTTGCCCCCAGTGGGCTTCCAATAGCAAGCACGGTCGTGCCTTGGCTGACCACATAAGAATTCCCCAGTGGGGCAACTGCCATCTGCCCTAAAACCGCCTCCGGGATATCTTCCAGTGGGACGCTGATAATGGCAATCCCTGTATTCCCATCATATTTTTTTAAAGAGGCTGAAGCCATCGTGCCATCAATAAATGTAATATTAATTTCCTGCGCGTCGACAATTACCTTTTTCTCTGTTAAAATAAGAAGTTCCTGCCCACTATTCCCAATAATAACCCCTGCCGCCCGATTCTCATTCTCATAAGGCGTATTGAACCAATCCATGCCGCTTGTCACCCCAGTGACAGTCACCACAGATTTATTCGCCTGCTTCCCAATATTATACAGCTTGTCCTGCAACTTTTGATAATCCTCTATCTCCAGTTCCTCTTGCACCACCACAGTCTGGCTCTCCGGTTGCGGTGGAGGCTCCTTTTTTTCTTCCTCTTCTTCCTCCCCATCCTCTTCCCCCTCCTGTGGGGCGTCATCTTTCGGAATACTGATTGTGGATTCCTCTTTTGGATAGAGCCATTCTTCCAGATAAGGTTCCATCAAAACAAATACAAAACATGCCACTACCCCGAAAACTACTGCACAAAGAAGATTAAATCCCGCATGGATTAACAGCCGCCGCTTATTGACTGGTTTGTCTTTTATTTTTTCCTTAATAAAAGCAAATTCCTGCTCATTCTGCTCCTTTTGTTTCATAGTGTACCCTCCTGATAATCATTATACGTTTTTCCCTGGCTTGTTGCAAGATTTTTATTTTTCAGGTATAATATTCGGCAGATATAGGAAAGGATTACGGATTATGAATGAAAAAGCCCTCCACACATTAGAATATCACAAAATTATAGATATGCTGTCTGAATGTGCGACCACTGCTTCTGGCAGGGAGCTATGCAGAGCCTTAAAGCCCTCCACAGACCTAGCCGAAATCCAGCTTGCCCAGCAGCAGACTTCCGACGCATTGACAAGGATTTACCAAAAAGGCTCCCTCTCCTTTTCTGGCGCCCACAATATAGGCGCCTCCCTGAAACGCCTGGAAGTAGGCGGAACCTTGGGCATAGAGGAGCTTCTCAAGATAGCCTCCCTGCTAGAGGTGGCAAAACGCGCCAAAGCTTATGCCCGCAAAGAAAGGGAGGATGATAAAGCGGATTCCTTAAACGGCTTTTTTGACCAGTTAGAGCCATTAACCCCATTGCTGGAGGAAATACGGCATTGCATCTTGTCAGAGGATGAAATTGCAGATGACGCCTCTGCCACTTTAAAAAGCATCCGCCGTTCCATCAAAAACGCCAATGAAAAGATCCGAAGCCAAATGAACGACTTGCTAAACAGCAACCGCAACAACCTGCAGGACGCCGTTATCACCATGCGCAACGGGCGCTATTGCCTTCCGGTAAAAGCGGAAGCCAAGGGGCAGGTGCCAGGCATGGTACACGACCAGTCCGCCACAGGCTCCACCCTTTTTATTGAGCCAATGGCAATTGTAAAGCTGAACAACGACTTAAAGGAACTTTTCCTAAAAGAACGGGAAGAGATTGAAATTATCCTCGCCAACTTAAGCAGCCTTGCCAGCGAGTATATCCCGTACCTCAAAGACAACTTTGAGATTTTAACAAAATTAGATTTTATTTTTGCCAAAGGCTCCCTTGCAAAACAGTATAATGGGACCGCCCCTGTGTTTAATACAAACCGCTGCATCCGTATCCGAAGCGGGCGCCACCCGCTGCTGGACAGCCGCAGAGTGGTGCCAATTGACATCCGTTTGGGAGACGGCTTTGACTTACTGATTGTGACAGGGCCAAACACTGGCGGAAAAACAGTTTCTTTAAAAACCGTCGGGCTGTTCACCTTAATGGGCCAGGCAGGGCTCCATATCCCTGCAAACGACCGTTCCGAACTTTCGATTTTCGAGGAAGTCTTTGCAGATATTGGCGATGAACAGAGCATTGAGCAGAACCTTAGCACTTTCTCATCCCATATGACAAATATCATCTCTATTTTGAAACATGTAAATGAAAACTGCCTGGTGCTGTTTGACGAGCTTTGCGCCGGGACTGACCCTACAGAAGGGGCCGCACTGGCAATCTCAATCCTGTCCCAGCTCCATAATTATGGAACACGCACCATGGCGACCACCCATTACAGCGAGCTTAAGGTTTTTGCCCTATCTACCCCTGGCGTGGAAAATGCCTGCTGCGAATTTTCCGTAGAGACATTAAGCCCTACCTACCGCCTTTTAATCGGCATCCCTGGAAAAAGCAACGCCTTTGCAATCTCTGGCAAGCTTGGGCTTCCATCTAGCATTATTGAAGACGCCAAAAGCCGTATGACAGAACAGGAAGAAAACTTTGAAGACCTGATTTCTGACTTGGAAACCAGCCGTGTGGCAATGGAAAAAGAACGGCTGGAAGCGGAACAATACCGTCAAGAGACAGAAGCCATAAAACGCAAATTAGAAGAAAAACAGGAGCGGCTGGACAGCCAGCGGGACAAAATTATCCGCCAGGCAAACGAACAAGCCCATGCCATCCTGCGGGAAGCCAAAGAAGTGGCTGACCAGACAATTAAGAATTTCCACAAATTTGGCCGGGGCAATGTTTCTGCAAAAGAGATGGAACAGGAGCGGGGCAAGCTGCGGGGCAAAATGGCAGGGTTAGAGAAAAATATGTCTTTAAAGCAGCAAGGGCCTGCAAACCATAAAGTCCCTAAGAAACTTCGCATTGGAGATTCTGTAAAAGTCTTAAGCATGAATTTAAAAGGCACTGTCCACACCTTGCCAAACGATAAAGGCGACTTGTATGTGCAGATGGGGATTTTGCGTTCCCTAGTGAATATCAAAGACCTGGTATTGTTAGAAGAGCCGCCGGCACTTGGCAACCAAAAGAAATCCACAGGGGCGGGAAAATTAAAAATGTCCAAGTCCGCCAGTGTTTCCACAGAAATTAACCTGATTGGGAAAACCATAGATGAAGCCATCCCTCTGTTGGACAAATACCTGGACGACGCCTACCTTGCCCATATGCCCTCTGTCCGCATCGTGCATGGGAAAGGCACTGGCGCGCTGCGCAAAGCCGTCCATGGGCATTTAAAACGGCTGAAGTATGTGAAATCTTACCGCTTGGGTGAATTTGGCGAAGGAGATTCCGGCGTTACAATCGCCGACTTTAAATAACATGCCAACCCTAGTTTTAAAGGAGGACTTATGGTTACAAAACAAAAAATCCTTATTGTGGACGACGATGTGAATATTGCAGAATTGATTTCCCTCTACCTTACCAAAGAATGTTACGACACCCGCATGGTACATGATGGGGAAGAAGCCCTTTCTGTATATGAGCAGTACCAGCCAAACCTGATTCTGTTAGACCTGATGCTGCCTGGCATTGACGGCTACCAGGTATGCCGGGAAATCCGTTCTAAGTCCAACCTCCCTATCATTATGTTATCTGCCAAAGGGGAAATTTTTGACAAAGTGCTTGGGCTGGAGCTTGGCGCGGACGACTATATCATGAAGCCCTTCGACTCCAAAGAACTGGTTGCCCGGGTAAAGGCAGTGCTGCGCAGGTACCAGCCTGCCAAGCCAGAGGCCTCCGCCCCCAACATCAAATGTGTGGAATACCCAGACCTTACTATCAACCAGACCAACTATTCCGTGCTTTACCGCGGAAAGCCTGTGGAAATGCCGCCTAAGGAATTGGAGCTGCTATATTTCCTAGCCTCCTCCCCCAACCAGGTATTCACCAGGGAACAGCTTTTAGACCATATCTGGGGGTATGAATATATTGGCGACACACGCACAGTAGACGTCCATGTCAAACGGCTGCGGGAAAAAATCAAAGACCACATTTCCTGGCGCCTTGCAACCGTCTGGGGCATTGGGTATAAATTTGAGGTGAAACAGTGAAACGGACACTTTACCTAAAATTTTTAATTGGGTATGTGGCGTTCGGCATCCTTGGTTTTTTGACTATTGCCACATTTACCTCCCGGCTGACTTTAAATTTTATAGAACGGGACACTGCCTCCTCCCTGTACCGGGAAGCAAACCTGCTGGCTGCAAATTATGCGGCAAACTACTACCGTGGGAACATGACCTTAGAAGATGTCACATCCCACTTTAATGCAGTATCCACCTATCTGGACGCCACTATCCAGGTCCTTAGCAAAAACGGGCAGATTTTAATCAGTTCTGGGCAGGAAGCTTCCACCAGCATGGTAGAAAATTTCGATATCACAGCCTTTGGGACCAGCTACTACCAGACGGGCAGCTTCTTTGGCGCCTTCGAGGAAGAGACACTATCTGTATTCTCCCCAATTACCATCAATTACAAAGTGCGGGGTTATGTGATGGTCCATCAGCCCGTCACAGACCTGGTGGCGCTGAAAGATGGCTTTATCAATATTTCCTATATGACCCTTGCCATTATTTTCCTGTGCGCCTTTATTGTGCTTGGGCTTTTCACTTACACTGTTTTCCTCCCCATCCGGAAAATCACCCGGGCTGCCAAAGATTATTCAGAAGGGAATTTTGAAACGCAAATCAATATCCAAACCAATGACGAAATTGGGTATTTGGCCGCATCGCTGAACTATATGGCCACCGAGCTTTCCACCTTAGAAGAAGACCAACGGAAATTTATTGCAAATGTGTCCCACGATTTCCGCTCCCCACTGACCTCTATCAAAGGGTATATTGAGGCCATTATGGATGGCACAATCCCCCATGAAATGCAGGATAAATACCTGAATATCATCCTTTTTGAGACGGAACGCTTAAACAAGCTGACCCAAAGCATGCTGGAACTGAACAAATATGGAGCCAGAGGCTCCATGTTAGATATCAGCAGCTTTGACATTAACAACACAATTAAGCTGGTAGCCCAATCTTTTGAAGGCATCTGCCAGGAGAAGAAAATCTCCTTTGAGCTGATATTGACCGGCCAGACTTCCTTTGTCTCTGCCGATATAAGCAAAATCCAGCAAGTGCTGTACAACTTAATCGACAACGCCATCAAGTTCAGCCATCCAGATTCAACGATTACCGTTGAGACAACGGAAAAGAATGAGAAGGTATTTATTTCTGTAAAAGATACTGGTATCGGGATCCCGAAAGACTGTATAAAAAAGATCTGGGAACGTTTCTACAAGACGGACTTATCCCGTGGAAAAGACAAGCGCGGCACCGGGCTTGGGCTTGCAATAGTGAAAGACATTATTTCTGCACATAATGAAAATATCAATGTCATCAGCACGGAAGGGGTTGGCACAGAATTCATCTTTACGCTTCCCCTAACAGCAGAGCCGTCTATGAGCTGATGCAAAGATACCGTTACAAATTCCATGCCCCGCCAGCTTTGCTGCGGGGTATTCGGCTTCTATCATTATGTTGCATTTTTCCATGCTTCAAAATATTTGGCGTCAATAAATTCCTCCACAAATTCTGTCTGTGGATGGAAGCATATTTCTTCCGGGGTGCCAATTTGCTCCACCCTGCCATGGTTTGTGATAATCACAGTATTTGCCACCTCCATGGCTTCTTCCTGGTCGTGGGTCACAAAGATACTGGTGATGCCAACCCGTTCAATCATATCGCGAAGCCAGGTACGAAGTTCCCTTCGGACTTTTGCGTCAATTGCCGCAAATGGCTCGTCCAACAGCAATAGCTGGGGGTTGGGCGCCAATGCCCTGGCAAACGCCACACGCTGCCGCTGCCCTCCAGACAGTTGGTGGGGATAACGTTTCCCCAGCCCTTCCATAGAAATCAGTTCAAGAAGCTCTTCCACCCGTTCCTTTATCTCTGCCTTTGGCTTTTTCTTCACCTGAAGCCCAAAAGCGATATTGTCTGCCACAGTCATATAGCGGAACAAGGCGTAATTCTGAAAGACAAACCCAATGCCCCTCTTGCTTCCAGGCAGGTCGTTGACGCGGATGCCATTGATTAAAATATCACCGGAATCTGGCATATCCAGCCCGGCTATCATCCGTAAAATGGTGGTTTTCCCGCTCCCACTAGGCCCCAACAAGGCTGCAAGCTGCCCTTTTTCTATCCCAAAGCCCACATCATCGGATGCCTGAAACCCGTCAAAGGTCTTATTGATATGCTTCATCTCCACATACATTTTTCTGTCCTCCCGGTTATTTTTTCTTCCATTCCACAAGGTTCCTCACAATCAATATCACCACCGCCAAAAGGACAAGGATGGATGACACTGCAAAAGCCGCCGTTGTATTAAATTCATTATATAGAATTTCCACATGGAGCGGCAGGGTATTTGTCTTGCCCCGCAAATGCCCGGAAATAACAGACACCGCCCCAAATTCGCCCATAGCGCGGGCAGTGCATAAAACCACCCCGTACAGTAAGGTCCATCTGATATGGGGAAAAGTAATCCGCCGGAAAATAGTGAACGCGCCAGCCCCCATCAAAGCTGCCGCTTCCTCCTCATCCTTTCCCTGGGCGTTCAGCACAGGGAACAGCTCCCGAAACACAAATGGAAATGTAACGAATATTGTGGCAAGGACCACGCCTGGCACTGCAAATACGATTTTAATGTCATATTGGTACAAAAAATCCCCCATCCATCCAATATTCCCAAACGTCAGGATAAACACAAGCCCTGCAATTACTGGGGAAATGGAAAATGGTATATCAATCAGGGTAGCAAGGACCTGCCTCCCAGGGAAATAAAATTTAGACAAAAGGACAGCCGCAAATACGCCGAACACCGTATTGACAGCCACTGCAGCCACAGTGGCAAATAACGTAAGCTGCAATGCATGGACGGTATATTCGTCAAATACAGCCTCCGTATATGCGTCCCATCCATCCCTAAGCGCATTTGTAACCACAACAACTAGCGGAAGGACAAGCATTATAAATAGAAATAACACGCTGACGCCAATCAGGAAGTATTTCACGCCCCGGTTTGAACGCCCCTTAGGCGGCTCCATTACCTTCTGTATGGAATTAATGCCGTCCCCCACCACATCCTGGCTATACCCTCTCTGCTTTTTCTTAGACATCTTGTTTCTCCTAACCTTATTCTGCCCGGTACGCTATATCAGGCTTTGGTAAACCTCTGCATATAAATCTGCAAAGAATTAATCACAAACATCAATACAAACGACAACAGCAACAGCACCAATGCAATTGCCGTGGCGTCTGAATATTTATACTGTTCCAGCTTCGACATAATCAGCAGCGGGGCAATCTGTGTCTTATAAGGGATATTGCCTGCAATAAAAACAACACTCCCATATTCTCCAATGCCCCGGGCAAATGCGAGGCCAAACCCCGCCAGCAGAGATGGCAGCAATTCCGGCAGAATTACACGGAAAAATGTGTAAGCCCCTCCGGCGCCAAGCATCATCGCCGCTTCCTCATACTGCCTGTCCAGCTTTTCCAACACAGGCTGCACCGCCCTTACCACAAATGGGATCCCTACAAATATCATCGCAATTGTGATTCCGATACGGGTATAAGCAATTTTTATCCCCACCTTCCCAAACAAAGACCCAATCCATCCCTGGTCTGAATACAGGAACGTAAGGGATATGCCTGCAACCGCAGTGGGAAGGGCAAAAGGCAGCTCAATCATCCCATCCAAAATCCGTTTGCCTGGAAAGTCATAACGCACCAAAACCCAAGCAATGACCATGCCGAAAATCCCATTGACCACTGCGGCAAAAAACGCGCAGGAAAGGCTGACAGCATACCCTGACAAAATCTGGCGTGATGTGACTACTTCCACAAATTCCCGAAAATCCAACTTACTGGCGCTAATAATGATCGAAGCCAGAGGGATCAATACAAGGCAGGACAGCATGGCCAGCGTTACGCCCATCGTAATCCCAAAGCCTGGGATTACGCGAACCCCTTTTTTATTTTTAACTTTTACAATTTGCTGCTCCATTCAACCACCCATCCTTTTTAATACTGACAGCCCCACTAATTATTCTGCATATATTTCATCAAAAATTGCGCCGTCTTCAAAGTAAGTTTCATATGCTTCGTCCCATCCGCCAAAATCGTCTATGGTAACTAAATTCATATCCAGGTCGAACTGGCTGGAAAATTCCTGCAAGACCCCTTCGTCTGATGGGCGGTAATAATGTTCTCCTGCAAGCCTCTGGGCTTCCTCACTGTACAAATATTCCAGGTATGCCGCTGCAGCTTCCTCGGTCCCATGCTTTTTGGCATTTTTATCTACCACTGCAACAGAAGGCTGGGCAAGGATGCTGACGCTGGGCGTGACCATCTCATATTCCCCTGGGTATTCCTGCATGGACAAATAAGCCTCATTTTCCCATGCAATCAGCACGTCGCCCTGTTTATTCTCCACAAAAGTATTTGTAGACCCCCTGGCGCCAGAATCTAATACCAGCACATTCTGAAACAGCTTTTTCATAAATTCTTTGGTGGCCGCTTCATCATTTCCATTCTGCTGCTGTTCATAAGCCCATGCGGCCAAAAAATTCCAGCATGCGCCGCCGGATGTTTTGGGGTTGGGGGTAATGACTTCCACCCCGTCCTTCACCAAATCATCCCAATCCTCTATCCCTTTTTCATTCCCTTTCCTTACCAGAAACACAATGGTAGAGGTATACGGGGCACTGCTGCCTTCAAATTCGTCAATCCAACCGCCCTCAATCAGCCCTGACCGTTCTATGGCGGTAATATCATGGGCAAGGGCTAATGTTACCACATCCCCTTCATTCCCTTCAATGACTGAACGCGCTTGTGAACCAGAGCCTCCATGGGATTGGGTGATTTTCAGTTCTTCGCCGCCCTTCCCTTTCCAGTATTCCTCAAACATCTCATTATATTCTGCATAAAACTCCCTGGTAGGGTCATAGGAGACGTTCAGCAATTCCAGGGCGCCATCCCCTGAACCAGAGCCTTTTCCACAGCCTGCCAGCATTATTGCTGCCATAACCCCTATGCCTAACAATATTTTTTTCCTCATTTGTTCCTCCATAAGGCCGAAATTCTTCCCTTTACACGATGCGCTACAGCACGGAACGGATGCCTTAGCTTTTTAAAGAGCTGTTTATGCCTACTGGTATCCCTTTTCAAACGGTCAATATCTGCCTTCACTAGCTTGAGCTCCGCCTTTAATTTATGGTTCTCTTCCAGTAAATAAATAAAGCCCTTGCCAATAAACCGTAGGATATCCTCCTGCATATAGGGGTTTTCCTGTTTCCATACGGGCTTCTTTATCTCCCCTATATGGAAAAGCTCACCCTCACCCTTAAGGTAGTCCTGCACAATACGCCTGTTGCCTTCCTCATACCGTTCCATAAATTCCTGGATCTCCTCTTTGGAAAGCATTGCAAAAGAATGCATTTTCTCAGAAACCTGGGAACAGTCTGTAAGCACTTGCAGGATAAACTTATTCTGCACTGGATTCATCTGCAATGAATTCAAGATCCGTTTGATCTCATGGTTATTGCCTTCCAAACTATAATTGCGTATATCCTTAGCTACCGTAAAGCCATCTTCTAATTTCAGACCAACCGTCTGCAAAAAATCTGTGTAAATAGAACCGCCTTCAAAATATTCTTTCCCAAACCTCCGTACCAAAACATTATCTCTGCCAAGAATTATAGAAATTTTTTCCAGCTTCTTATAATAATCCAATTGCATCGCTGGGGGGACATTCTCCATATAAACCTTCAAGCCCTCCCTTGCCACATCCCGGGTCCCCATTTTTACAAGCTGGTTCCACCATGAAACGCAAAAGGTATCCTGCCGCCTAAGGTATACAATCACCTTAACCTGGAAACCACCCGCTTCACTCTCCTTCTTTAATTCTTCCCACAAGCTTTTCCGCTTGGAAAAAGTGGAACGCCATATAATCTCATCCGACAAGATAACATTATCATAATTCTCAAACAGGCTGTTAACTGTATCCAGCCCTTCCCGGAACTCTTTTTGTTCCTTCTCTTCTATCCCCTCTAAACCAAAATCATGGGCAACGCCCACAAGGAAATGCCCATTGCGTGTTTGTGGCGCGTCTGGGTACTCAAAAGGGAATACAGGGTAACAATACCCCTTTTGGTTTAAAGCTTCCTGATTATCCAAGCAAAATTCCTGGATTGCCGTAGTTGCCGTCTTTGGTGTCCCAATATGAATATATAATACCTTCATTGCTTTCCTCCTGCAGTACATTTTTAACTGTCCAGAACCTTTCCTGGCAGATATGCCTTCTGCCTGAAAAGCCCTGGACAGCCAACGTGTTTAAAAATATTTTTTTAACCCATCCAAAATAATCTCCACGCATTCCTCTATGGTGTTTTGGCTGGTATCCACTACAATATCTGGATGCTCTGGTACTTCATATTTACTGGAAATCCCTGTAAAGTTAGCAATTTTGCCCATCCTTGCCTTTTGGTACAGCCCCTTCACGTCCCGTTTCTCACATTCCTCCAACGGCGTGCTTACGTAAACTTCCACAAAGCTGTCCCCAACAATCTCTTTGGCATTCCTCCGATCTATTTTAAACGGTGAGATAAAGGATGTCAATACAATTAACCCCGCGTCATTCATTAACTTGCTTACTTCCGCAATCCTTCGTATATTTTCAATCCTGTCGTTTTCTGCAAAGCCAAGGTTTTTATTTAGCCCCATGCGTACATTATCCCCATCCAGCAGCATCGTAAGCTTACCCATTGCAAACAGGCGTTTCTCCAGTTCATTGGCCAATGTGGACTTCCCTGCGCCAGATAGGCCTGTCATCCAAATCGTAAGGGCTTTCTGTTCCAGCCGCCCTTCCCTCATTTCCCGGGTAATGTCCATATCCTGCCACGTAAGGTTCCCGCCCCTAGTCAACGGGTACATCACCACGCCGCAGGCAGAGGTCATATTTGTTATCCTGTCAATTAAAATCAAGGAACCCAACTCATTGTTGTTCTCAAAACGGTCAAACACAATATTGCTTCCCACAGACACTTCACAGAAAGCGATTTCATTTTTATAGATAGCGTCTGCATATACTTCCGCCCCGGTATTGACGTCAATTTTATATTTAATGCTCATAACCGTTGCAGATATCATCTGGGTTCCAATTTTCAGCCAGAAATTCCTCCCTGAAACCAGGCTGTTGTCATCCATCCACAAAATAGAGACTACCAGCATATTCCCAACGTTTAGGTCATAATCTTTTTCTAAGACACATCCTCTGGAAATATCAATCTCTGTGTCAAGCTGGATTGTCACTGCCTGTCCCCTGCCGCTTTGCTCAACCTGCGTGTCTCCCTGGAAAATCTGCGTTACCTTCGCGCTTTCCTTGCTTGGCATAACGGTCACAATATCGCCCACTGAGACCTGCCCAGAGGAAATCTGCCCCTGGAACCCGCGGAAATTATGGTTCGGGCGGCATACCCTCTGGACTGGCATGGAAAACCCTTTCTGCCGGCTGCCTTCGTCTACATCCACATTTTCCAAATATGCCAACAGTATCTCGCCAGAATACCAGGGCATCATTTTCGATTCCTGGGTAATATTGTCGCCTTCTGTGGCAGATACCGGGATAATTTTCAACGTCCCATATTCAAATTCCGCCATTAACACCTTAATCTCTTTTTCAATCTTTTTAAACCTAATCTGGTCATAGTGGACCAAATCCATCTTATTGATGGCGAACACAAAATGGCGGATGCCCATTAAGGAGCAAATCCTTGCATGGCGCCTGGTCTGTATCAGCACGCCCTGGCTGGCATCTACTAAAATCACTGCCAGGGAAGCAAAAGACGCACCCACCGCCATGTTCCTGGTATATTCTTCATGCCCTGGCGTGTCAGCCACAATAAAGCTCCTATTCTCTGTGCTGAAATAGCGGTATGCCACATCAATTGTAATCCCTTGCTCCCGCTCTGCCATC
Organism: uncultured Lachnospiraceae bacterium; assembly: GCA_910585295.1. Taxonomy (GTDB): domain Bacteria; phylum Bacillota; class Clostridia; order Lachnospirales; family Lachnospiraceae; genus Petralouisia. The sequence continues at coordinate 16,055 of CAJUDE010000034.1, forward strand.
AACCCATCCAACAGCAGGGAATAGTCAATCTTGCCATCCCTGGACCCAACCTTAGAATCCAGTTCCAGCGCCCGCTTCTGGTCTGCAAATATCAATTTTGCATCATATAGCATATGCCCAATCAGCGTAGACTTCCCATCATCCACGCTTCCACATGTAATAAATTTCAATAACTTATTTTTCATTAAAAGTATCCCTCTCGTTTCCTTTTTTCCATACTTGCCGCCCCGCCGTCAGAATCAATGATACGGCTTGTCCGCTCTGATTCTACTGACGATAATGTCTCTTCTATAATTTGGCTTAATGTGGAAGCTTCTGATTCCATTGCCCCTGTCAGGGGATAGCACCCAAGTGTCCGAAAGCGCACCATCTTAGTCTCTATTTTCTCGCCTTCTTTTAACTTCATCCTCTCATCATCCACCATGATTAACTGCCCATCCCTGGCTACAACTGGACGTGGCGCGGCAAAATATAACGATACAATCGGGATATTCTCCCTTTTAATATACTGCCAGATATCCTTCTCTGTCCAATTCGACAATGGGAACACCCGGATACTCTCCCCTTGCTTAATCTTTGTATTGAACAGCTTCCACATTTCTGGCCTTTGATTCTTAGGGTCCCATGCATGGCTCTCATTGCGGAAGGAAAATATCCGCTCTTTTGCCCTGGATTTTTCCTCATCCCTGCGCCCGCCCCCAAAAGCCGCTGTAAACCCATACTTATCCAATGCCTGCTTCAACGCCTGCATCTTCATAATATCCGTATAAGACGACCCATGTTCAAATGGGTTAATCCCCTGGCTGACCCCTTCTTCATTAATATATTCCAGCATTTCTATGCCCAGCTCTTTCGCCGTTGCATCTCGAAATTCAATCATTTCCCTAAATTTCCAGGTTGTATTTACATGCAAGAATGGGAAAGGCGGCTTTTCTGGATAAAACGCCTTCATTGCAAGGCGCAGCATAACGGAAGAATCCTTCCCTATAGAGTACAGCATCACCGGCCGCTCACATTCCGCCGCCACTTCTCGCATAATATAAATTGCTTCTGCTTCCAATTCATCTAAATGGTCCATCTTCTCCTCCTGAAACATTTTTTATAAATCTATGAATACTAACACATATTTCCACACATTACTATATTTATTGTAAATAATAATTGTGATAGAAATTTGAGATTGGCAAAACCATAAAATATAAACATAGGATACCCAGAACAAACCATTCTATCTGCCCTGGAATTTTCTTCTTTGCCAAAACCATAACAAGGGCTTTTTTCCGCCGCAGTACGATAATTGCTTTTTATCTTATAAGAAAGATGCTTTCACGTTTTCATGCAACACAGTCTTCCCTATAAGATAAAAAACAGGAAGCTGCGCCCGTAGAAACGAGGATTTGTTACCACAGGTTGTCTTCCCTATAAGATAAAAAACAGGAAGCTACGCCTGGGAGCCAAACGTAACTTCCTGCCTTACTATCAAGAATACCTTTCCTATACTGGAACGTCCCCAGATGGCATATCGCATCCAGCCAGGTCTGCCCCGCCTGCCGCTGCGCCCGGCATGCCCAAAGCCATACCAGAAGCGTCTGGCATCCCCGTGCCTCCTGCCAATTCTGACGCCACCATCATTGCCATTTCCTGTTCGATTTGCTGTTCTATTTGCGCTTCTGTCAATTCCATGCCATCCTCACTAATCTGCAATTGTACGCCTTCCCCAGGGTAATATGCAGGTTCGTAGGCAAACGTATCCGAATCATTAGACGCATTGCCCATGTTCCTTTTATATTCCAAATCTGCGTCTTCCATCTCCTGAAATTCTATGTTACGGTGGATTCGGCGCCTTTGTGTCAGCTCCTGGTGATGCCGCGCCTGTTTCTGGGCTTTCTGCATCTTCGCATTTTTCACTTTCTGCTTCAAGTTCTGCTCTTTTTGTTTGATACGGAGCTTCATGCCATTATCTAGCTTCTGTTCTTCTGATTTTGCCTCGCTGGCATGTTTCTTCTGAAGCTGCTCCTCCTGCTTCAAGTTCCGCACTTTTATCTGAGCGCACCGCACCATCCTCCTTGCATGGACAACGGCGGCGGCAAGCTCTGATTCATTGAACTGCCCTGTTCCTTTTGCACGAAGTAAATTTGCCAACTTGCCCCTTGCCTGAGCCAGCACTTTTCCAGCGCTTTGGGACTTAGAAGCTTTAAGAAGCGCAGACCTCACTTCCCTGGGGTTATAATTTAATTTTTTCTTGGGCGATTTATTCTTGTTGCTTTTTTGGATGGCTTTGCTTCGTTTCTTTGCATAATCTGTGGAAACAGATCCCTGCATGCTGCTGGCAGCCATGCCGCTGGCGCTGTATGACGTTACTTTCATATTGTTCCCTCCCTGAAACCTATATGGGATTCCATTCCCTTTTATAATAACATCGTCAGAATTTTATAAAAAATAACCGCCAGAAAAAATACATTTCAAATATTCTTTCTGGCGGCTTCTTTTAAGCGCCTGCTTCTATCATTATTCCGGTCTATACTAATTCCAGAAGAACCTCTAAAGCACCATCACCTTTACGTTGCCCAATTTTTACAATTCTGGTGTACCCACCATTACGGCCTGCATACTTTGGAGCAATTTCATCGAATACTTTGTTTGCAACGTCAATTTTCTTGGTGTTCCTTTTCCTTCCAGCATTTTCTGCCGGCACAAATGTCACAGGATACAATACCCTGTTCATCTGGCGCCTTGCATGCAAACGGGAAGGAAGGTCCTTTTTGATTTTCCTCTCTACCTCGTCATACATGGAAACTTTCTTGCCATCTATAACTTCTTTCACCCTTTTGCCATCTTTGTCCTTACGCGGCACCTTAGCCATTACTGTAACTTCCTCGAAGTTATCTTTTTCCCTAATGCCCATGGCAATTAATCCTTCTGCCACTTTACGCACTTCTTTCGCCTTCGCTTCGGTAGTCACAATCTTGCCATGGTACAAAAGCGCGGTTACCTGATTTCTGATTAAAGCTTTCCTTTGATCAGAAGTTCTGCCTAATTTCCTATATTTAGCCATTTGTATCATCCTCCATTTTAAATTATCCGGCAATGCCTTTTGGTCTTATTTACCGAACATGCGGCAGGCAGGGCTTCGCCCTTTGGCCTTACAATCCCTGTCCAATATCTATAAGGGCCTCAGCCCTTGCGAAGAGCCACCCGTTGTAAGTATAACAGCAGGGCCTGCTTGGACATTTGCAGCCCAAACAATATCAAGCCTTAGCTTACTCCTCGCCAGGGTTTAGCTGCAATCCTAATTCTTTTAACTTCGCAAGCACTTCCTCTAAAGACTTACGCCCAAGGTTACGGACCTTCATCATATCTTCCGGCGTCCTGTTTGTCAACTCTTCTACCGTGTTAATCCCTGCCCGTTTCAGGCAGTTGTAGGACCGGACGGATAATTCCAGTTCGTCAATATTCATTTCAAGGACTTTTTCTTTGGCATTGTCTTCTTTTTCAATCATGACTTCTGCAGTCCTTGCATTCTCAGACAAGTCAATAAACAGGTTTAAATGCTCGCTCAATACTTTTGCTGCCAAACTTACCGCTTCATCCGGTTCCAGTGTTCCGTTGGTATATACATCAAGGGTAAGCTTATCATAGTCTGTAATTTGTCCCACACGTGTATTTTCAATCGTAAGATTCACACGCTCTACAGGCGTGTAGATGGAATCCACCGCAATCACGCCAATAGGAACATCTTCACTCTTATTCTTATCGGCGCTGACATAGCCCCTTCCTTTGGTGATTGTTAATTCCATATACAGCCTGGAATCTGCCCCTCCATTCAAATGGGCAATAACCAAATCCGGGTTCAGCACTTGGACATCAGGGTCTACCTGGATATCCGCCGCTGTCACTACTCCTTCGCCTTCAAATTCAATATAAGCAACTTTAGACTCGTTTGTTGGGCTGGTGTTTTTTAATGCCAGATTCTTGATGTTCATAATAATCTCAGTTACATCTTCCTTCACACCAGGAATGGAACTGAACTCATGCAAAACACTTTCGATTTTTACCTGGCTGACTGCTGCGCCTGGCAATGAAGAAAGCATAATGCGCCTCAACGAATTGCCAAGTGTAGTACCATAGCCTCTTTCCAATGGTTCGACAACAAATCGGCCATACTTTTTGTCTTCTGAAATTTGAGAAATTTCAATTTTTGGTTTTTCAAAATCGAACACTACAAAGTCCCTCCTTTTCGGGTATCGTTGCTTGTTAATGATTATTTAGAATATAACTCGACGATAAGCATTTCGTTCACTGGAACGTCAATTACTTCTCTGTTCGGCAATTCTTTTACAGTACCCTTCAGGTTTTCATGGTCAGCCTCCAACCATTCTGGCACTAACCTTGCGCCAGTCACCTCGAGGATGTCTTTGTACCTCTGGGAATCTTTGCATTTCTCTTTGATTTCGATTGTGTCGCCAGCTTTAATCAGGTAAGACGGAACCTTCACCTGTTTGCCATTTACCATAATATGCTTATGGCCAACAATCTGCCTTGCCTCTTTCCTGGTCCTTGCCAGCCCTAAACGGAACACTACATTATCCAGCCTGCGCTCTAACATAATCATCAGGTTCTCACCTGTCATGCCTTTCATCCTGTCAGCTTTCAAATAGTAGTTATGGAACGGTTTCTCCAACACTCCGTAAATGAACTTTGCTTTCTGTTTCTCCCTTAACTGAAGCCCATATTCAGACACTTTCCTGTTTGCTCTTTTTAACTGCCTTTTGGACTTCTTATCTATTCCTAAATAAATTGGGTCCAAACCAAGGGACCTGCATCTTTTGAGAACGGGAACTCTATTTACTGCCATCTTAACTTATACCTCCTAATCAGACTCTTCTACGTTTGGGCGGGCGGCATCCATTGTGAGGTACCGGGGTAACATCCTTAATGCTTGTCACTTCCAAGCCGCATGCCTGGAGCGCACGGATTGCCGCTTCCCTTCCGGAGCCTGGTCCTTTTACCATAACATCTACTGTTTTCAGGCCATGCACAAGGGCTGCCTTTGTAGCTGTTTCTGCTGCCATCTGTGCAGCATATGGAGTAGATTTCCTTGAACCTCTAAAACCAAGACCGCCTGCACTTGCCCATGATAAAGCATTTCCTTCAGCATCTGTAATTGTTACAATTGTATTATTAAAAGATGACTGAATGTGCGCCTGTCCACGTTCAACGTTTTTCTTTACGCGCTTTTTTGTCACTTTTTTTGCAGTGTTTTTCGCCATTTCTAAACTAACCTACTTTCTCTTTATTTTCATTGCCCTGTTACTATAAATATCGTATGGAATATTCCACGCTTATTTTTTCTTGTTTGCAACAGTCCTCTTCGGGCCTTTTCTGGTCCTTGCATTTGTTTTTGTTTTCTGCCCACGGACTGGAAGGCCTTTCCTATGGCGAATGCCACGGTAACATCCAATTTCCTGGAGCCTCTTGATGTTCAGGGCAATTTCCCTTCTCAAGTCACCTTCCACCATCTGGGTCCGGTCGATTACCTCACTGATCCTTTTTACTTCCTCGTCTGTCAAATCCCTAACGCGTGTATCAGGATTTACTTTTGCTTCAGCCAGAATACGGTTGGAGCTTACCCTCCCAATACCGTAAATATAGGTCAAACCTATCTCAACACGTTTTTCCCTTGGTAAATCTACACCTGCGATACGAGCCATGTGTGTCGTACACCTCCATAAATTTTCTAATCTGCTTTACATTTGGGCATTTCTATTTCTGCTGCCTGCCTAACGTTCCATACCTTGCCCAACCTCGCTGCATACAGACAGCGTCCCAGGCACATCTGCAACAATATCTGCCTTATACACGGAAAACAAACATATACAGCTGCGGTTGCTCGCCCTGAAATGAGTGTATACCTTTGTCCCCTGCCAATTCTTGTGTCCTGCACATTTGCCCAGATTCTCCCGGTACCAAAAAATCTGTGGCCAGCCGTACACGCTGCTTATTATGAATAGCAAACTGCCAGTTCCTATTATAACAACTGTCCCTAGCGTTTCACTACAGCCGCACATAAAAAATAATTATTGTTCCATACAGCCATTGAGTTGCCTGCACCATAAATGCCTGCCAACGCATAGCCCCTGGAATGGCATCCACACTAAACCCACACTCTGTATAGCCTGTGCATGCTCAGTGCTTCCTGTCATCCCTGCCTTTGTTTGTGTTTCGGATTCTCACAGATTACCATGATCCTTCCTTTTCTCTTAATAATTTTGCATTTTTCGCAAATAGGTTTTACGGATGACCTTACCTTCACAGCGATCCCTCCTTTCCACTATCTGTCAAGATGGCCTTGACTTATGATTGCGCATTTTTGCACGCAAAAAGACTCGCTCCAAAAGCGTTCAACCGACATTATATCATCGAAATCCAGAAAAATCAAGGGGTTTGTCAAAAAACTTCTCCATACAGACTCTTGGGGAATACTAATAACTACCCTTTCAAAAAACTGGAAGATCGTGTATAATAGAATTATATAAACATAATAAGGAGATGATGTGAATATGAAACTCACAAAACGTACCATTCGGTACACAGGCAGGTTTGGCGTGCTTATGCTGTTGGCAATGCTATTTTTTGCCATGCCTGCAAGGGCGAAGGCTGAAAGCGCCACACCCAGCCAGCCCTCCCAGGAAGGCGCCGCCCAAAACGGCCTGGTAGCCATAGGCAGCCGCTATGTTTTGTATGTCAATGGGGCGCAGGTGACGAAACCTGGATGGAAAGAGCTTCCCAAAGAAAAATTTAAAATCAACGACAGCGGCTATGTCACTGCACGGATGAAAGAAGTGGGGGGTTTTTGGAAATATTATACTTATAGCCCCAGCGCCCCTTCCTGGCAGCTTGAGCGAAAAACCTGGAAAAAAGTAAACAATATGGATTACTATTTCAATGCGTCTGGGAAATGCATCAAGACTTACAACCTGAATACGAAAAAATGCAGGAAATACACCAATGGCGAAATGAAAACCATTAAAAAAGGCATCTGTGAGCTACGCAATGGCAAATTGTATTACTTCAATTCCAAAGGCGTGCGCGTGACTAAAAAAAGCTGGCAGGCAGTGTCTAGCACACTACAAATAGAAATTGGGAAAAAAGGCTATGTCACTTGCAAGATGCAGAGCAAAAATGGTTACTGGAGCTTCTACAAATATAATTACAGCACAGGGAAATGGCTAAAGGAAAGAAGCATCTGGAAAATAGTTGGCAACAAGAAATACTACTTTAATAAGTCTGGAAAGTGTACGTTATACTATAATATGTCGACCCAAAAATGCTATGACTGCATCGGCGGCAAAATGACGCTTGTCAGGAGCGACATACGCGAAGTCAGCGGAAGCAAATACTATTTTGGCTCAAATGGGGTAAAAGTAAATTCCGCCGGGCTTTACCTGACCTCTTCCAAACTGCTTATTTATGTATCTTCCAATGGAAAAGTGGAAAAAGAAATCTCAGGGGAACTGTTGGAATACACTTCTTCCGGAAGCAGGATCACAAGCTGCCGGGTGAAAGATTCCAACTATATGCGCTATTATAATGGGGAAGGGACGCTGACCAGGGAAATAGACTTGTACAAGCCAATCGTCGCCCTGACTTATGACGATGGCCCTTCAATTTATACCCCGGCAATTCTGGACATCTTGCAGCAGTATGGAGGCGCGGCGACATTTTTCGTAGTGGGCAACCGGGTATCTGCCTATCCTGATGCTTTAAGGCGTGCCTATAGCATGGGCTGTGAAATTGGGAACCATACCTACAGCCATAAAATACTGACCAAACTCAGCGTACCAGAAATCCAGAGCCAAATTACAGCGACAAACGATGTTGTAAGGAGCGTTACTGGCGCCTCGCCAACGGTGATGAGGCCCCCTGGAGGAGGATATAACAGCACGGTAACCTCTGCCGTAGGCATGCCGCTGATTTTATGGTCAATTGACACTCTGGACTGGAAAACAAAAAATGCCGCCCTGACCCAGGCAGCAGTCCTAAACCATATCCAAAACGGCGATATCGTGCTGATGCACGACCTTTACCGCCAGACAGCAGACGCCTCCGCAGCTATTATACCAGCATTGGTTTCCAGAGGCTACCAGCTTGTAACCATTAAGGAGCTTTCTGACTGCCGCGGCGCAATGGCGCCAGGAGGCGTGTACCGCCATTTCAGATAAATATTGCAGGTGCTTTCCGACGCCCTTGGCATACATAGATATTAAAAATTATTTGGACATACTTGCTTCCCCACAAGCAAAAAGGAATCCTGCAGCAACGCAGGATTCCTTTTTATTTATCTCTCCAAATGATCCTTCCCTTTGTCAAGTCATATGGGGACATCTCAACTGTAACCTTATCCCCCGGCAATATACGGATAAAATTCATCCTCAGCTTCCCGCTGATATGCGCCAGGATTTGATGCCCGTTCTCAAGCTCTACTTGAAACATGGCATTCGGTAATTTTTCAACTACTTTTCCTTCCACTTCGATAACATCTGCTTTTGACATATTGTTTCCTCCTGATTTTTCATACCTGATGGGTATCCACAAAACTTCTTTGGTATAGTTTTATGGCTCTCTTTATTTCTTCATTCCGAAAATTCTCCTGCGTAAAGACTTCTGTAATTTCTTTCGGAAGCTTTTTTATTACCTGAATATGTTTGCTATTCTTTTTTTTTGGCTTCTCTAAGGGCTTTGACTCCCCATCCGCCAGATAAACCATATTGGCTTCTTCTTTTATAATTACATACATGCTGTCTTTGTCATGACCCGATCTGGAAACTGCTAACTTTATGTCCATTTATGCCTCCATGTGGGAAAGGGTTAAGATCTCTGGTTCCCCGGATGTCACTAAGATCGTATTTTCGTAATGGGCAGACAATGAACCGTCCTGCGTCACAACTGTCCAGTTATCCTCCTGCCATACCACATCAAAACGCCCTGCATTAATCATAGGTTCAATTGCCAACGTCATGCCCGCTTTCAGCCTGACGCCTCTGCTTTTCTGCGTGAAATTCGGTATTTGGGGGTCTTCATGGAGGCGGGTGCCTATCCCATGGCCTACCAGGTCCCTGACCACCCCATACCCGAAGCTCTCTGCATAAGCGGCGATTGCATTTGAAATCTCATGCAAATGGTTTCCTTCTTTTGCATATTTGATGCCTTCAAAAAAACTCTGCCTCGTCCGTTCAATCAACAGCGCAGCCTCTTGGGAAAGTTCCCCAACCCCATGGGTCCTTGCCGCATCGGAATGGTATCCTTTATAGATCACGCCAATATCCAGGCTCACAATATCGCCTTCCTGGATCAAATGCTTCCTGGATGGGATCCCATGCACTACCTCGTCGTTCACCGACACGCATACGGATGCCGGGTAGCCGTTATAATTCTTAAACGACGGGATGCAGCCGTAACTCCTGATAATTTCCTCGCCTAAACGGTCAATCTCCCAGGTAGACATACCAGCCTTTAGTTCTTTTCCAAGATTATCATGGACTTTTTCCAGGATTTTCCCTGCTGCCCGCATTAACTCAATTTCCCTGGCAGATTTAATTGATACTGACATCTCTTACGCTCCTAAAATTTCCACAATGGCTCTGAACACTTCTTCCATTGGCTGAGTCCCATCTACGGTTTTCAAAATATTCTGTTTCTTATAATAATCAATTAATGGCTGCGTCTGCTCATGGTATACATCCAGGCGCTTCTTCACTGTCTCCGGCTGGTCGTCATCCCTAAGGACTACCTTATTGCCGCAGCGGTCGCATACTCCTTCCACCTTAGTCGGGATGGAAACAATATGGTAAGTTGCCCCGCAATTCAGGCATGCCCGCCTTCCAGACATTCGGTTGACAATATTTTCATCTGGCACATCCACATCAACGGCATAATCCATTTTCTCGTTAATCTTAGCCAATGCTGCATCCAGCGCCTCAGCCTGTGGAATCGTCCTTGGAAACCCATCCAGGACAAACCCATTTTTACAATCTTCCTGCCCAATCCTGTCCATAACCAGGTCACAAGTTAATTCATCTGGAACCAAAAGCCCCTGGTCCATGTATTCTTTCGCTTTTTTGCCAAGTTCTGTACCTGCCTTCAGGTTTGCACGGAAAATATCCCCAGTAGAAATATGCGGTATGGAATACTTATCTGCAATCTGCTTTGCCTGGGTCCCTTTTCCTGCCCCTGGCGCTCCTAACATAATAATTTTCATACTGTCTCCTCCTTTTTCCTCATTATGCACCACAAGTGCGCCATAGAAAACGCCTTCTGGCGCCTCCTAGGCACACATGGTATTTTAATCATTCAAAAATCCCTTATAATAACGTACCAGCATCTGAGATTCGATCTGCTTCAATGTCTCAATTACAACGCCGACAATAATAATAATGGACGTTCCGCCAAAGGACACATTTGCGCTGAATACCCCATTAAAGAAAATTGGGATAACCGCTACAATCATAAGCCCAACTGCCCCAATAAATACGATATAATTCAAAATCTTCGTCAAATAATCGCTGGTTGGCTTCCCTGGCCGGATGCCTGGGATAAAGCCGCCCTGGCGTTTCATGTTGTTTGCCACTTCCAGTGGGTTAAAGGTAATGGAAGTATAGAAATATGCAAAAGCAATGACCAATACAATATATACCACTAACCCTATGCTGTATATGGGGTTTGCAGGGTCACACCAATAGGACTGGGACAGCCCATTGAGGATCTTGCTTCCAATCCCTGTGCCGTTGCCTTTTCCCATAATAGCTGCAATAATAACCGGGAACTGCATAATTGACTGGGCAAAAATAATTGGGATTACGCCCGCCGTATTTACTTTCAGCGGAATATGCGTAGACTGCCCGCCTACTTGCTTGCGCCCCTGGATCTTCTTGCTGTACTGCACGGGGATCCTGCGCTCGCCGTCTTGAAGGATAATAACGAAAACAACTGTCACCAGGATAACGGCTAGGATAACGGCGGCAGCAATAATTGCATTCCCTACGTTAGGCGCATTTGCAATAAACTGGGTGTAAAGGGTCATCAAGTCTTCCGGGATACGGGAGATAATATTGATTACCAATACAATGGAGATACCATTTCCCACGCCATGCTCCGTGATCCTCTCGCCAATCCACATCAGGACTGCAGAACCTGCCGTCAGCCCTGTAACCATTAAAATTACATGAAGTGCGTCAAATTTATCCAGATAGCCGCCCCTGCCAAAGCCAATAGCCATGGCGATAGACTGGATTAATGCCAGCGCAACCGTTACATAACGTGTAATCTCCGCAATCTTTTTCCTGCCATCTTCCCCATCCTTCTGCATTTCCTCCAGCTTCGGGATTGCTATAGTAAGAAGCTGCATAATAATAGAGGATGTGATATATGGCGTGATGTTCAAGGCAAACACTGACATCTGCTCAAAGGAACCACCGGTGATTGCATTAAAGAAATTCAATGAATCTGCAGTCTGGTTCGTTGCAAACCAATTTGCAATTACTTCCGCGTTGACACCAGGGAGAGGGAGCTGCGAACCTATCCTGATGATAACCAGCATTACTAACGTATAAAAAATACGGTTCCTGATATCCTTTATTTTAAATGCGTTACGGAGTGTCTCCAGCATTAAACCACCTCTGCTTTTCCACCAAGAGCCTCAATCTTTTCTTTCGCGCCTGCACTGAAAGCATTTACCTGTACAGTAAGTCTCTTGGTAAGCTCACCATTTCCGAGAATCTTTATGCCATCTTTCGGGTTTTTCACAATTCTCCGCTCTTTTAAAGCCTGTACCGTTACAACTGCATCGTTATCAAACACTTCCAGGACATCCACGTTAATCCCAACGATATCTTTGTGGTTCCTGTTCTTGAACCCACGCTTAGGGATCCTTCTGTACAATGGCATCTGCCCGCCTTCAAACCCAGGCCTTGGCGCGCCGGAACGAGCTTTCTGCCCTTTATGCCCTTTTCCTGCTGTCTTACCATTCCCGGAACCATGCCCACGGCCTTTCCTGTAACAATTATGCTTTGAACCTGCTGCCGGTTTTAAATTTGATAAGTCCATTCTGGCACCTCCTTACTTTTCCCTTAAATTTCTTCTACTTCCACTAAATGCCTCACCTGTCTGACCATGCCTCTGATTGCTGCATTATCTGGCATTTCCACACTGTGGTGTAATTTCCTCAAACCCAATGCCTCTACGGTCTTGCGGTTCTTAGGCACAGCGCCGATTGTAGATTTTACAAGTGTAATCTTTAATTTCTCTGCCATTTCCTATATCCTCCTTAACCGAGTATCTCTTCTACCGTTTTACCGCGGAGCTTTGCTACCTCTTCCGGAGATTTCAACTGACTCAAGGCCTCAATGGTAGCCAGAACTACGTTCTGTTTATTATTGGAGCCTAAAGACTTTGTACGGATATTCTTAATCCCTGCAAGTTCACAAACGCTACGTGCCGGGCCGCCGGCAATTACGCCGGTACCTTCAGGGGCTCTTTTCAACAGTACGGACGCGCCGGTATGCTTCCCAGTGATATCATGGGTAATACTGTTATTGTTATCTAATTTTACAGAAATCAGCTTTTTCGTTGCATCTTCTTTCCCTTTGCGGATTGCTTCAGGGATTTCAGTTGCTTTGCCTAAACCTGCACCTACATGACCATTGCCGTCGCCAACAACAACCAAAGCTGTAAAACGCATGTTACGTCCGCCCTTTACAACTTTTGTTACACGTTTAATTGATACCACTTTTTCTGTTAATTCCAATTGACTAGCATCAATGATTGTACGTTTCATGTATTTGTCTCCTCCTATTAAAAGTCTAATCCAGCTTCTCTTGCTGCATCAGCCAAAGCTTTGATTTTTCCCTGATAGATATAACCGCCCCTGTCGAAGACAACTGTGGTAATGCCTTTTTCCAATGCCCTTTTTGCGATAACTGTGCCAAGATATGCCGCTGCGTCCACATTATTGGTTTTCTCCAATTCAGCCTTTACATCTTTCTGAAGTGTGGATGCGGAGACAAGCGTATGCTGGGCTACATCGTCAATAACCTGTGCATAGATATGGTTATTGCTTCTGAACACTGCTAAACGTGGCCTTTCAGCTGTACCGGAGAAACGGTTACGAATCCTTCTGTGCTTTTTCATGCGGACTTCTGCCCTTGATTTCTTATTAACCATTTTTCTGTTCCTCCTTTAATTATTTTTTACCAGTCTTACCAACTTTACGCCTGATAACTTCATCAACATATTTAATACCTTTCCCTTTATAAGGCTCAGGCCTTCTCTTGTCTCTGATTTCTGCAGCGTACTGGCCAACTTTCTCTTTATCAATACCGGAAATAGTAATTTTATTCCCCTCTACCTTTGATTCAATCCCTTCCGGGTCTGTCATAATTACCGGATGGGAGAATCCCAGGTTTAAGGTCAACTCTTTCCCTGACTTGGAGGCACGGTATCCAACGCCGTTCACTTCCAGTTCCTTGGTGTAGCCGTTTGTCACGCCTACTACCATATTGTTAACTAGCGTCCTGGTCAAGCCATGCAGGGATTTCATTTTCTTTAAGTCGTTTGGCCTGCTTACCTTAACTTCAGAACCTTCTAATTTGATTTCCATTTCGATTGGAAGGGTTCTCTCAAGAGTTCCCTTCGGACCTTTTACAGTCACATGATTATTTTCTGCAATATCCACAGTTACGCCTGCAGGTACTGCGATTGGCATCCTTCCGATTCGTGACATGCCCGTACCCTCCTACCATACATAGGCCAGCACTTCGCCGCCTACTGCTAATTTTCTTGCTTCTCTATCTGTTACAACGCCCTGGTTAGTGGAAAGGATTGCAATCCCAAGCCCACCAAGGACTTTTGGAATCTCATTTTTGCCTGCATAGACCCGAAGCCCTGGCTTAGAGATCCTCTTAAGGCCGGTAATAATTTTCTCGTTTTTATCTTTACCATATTTTAAGGTAATGCGAATTGTGTTAAAGCTGCCGTCTTCCACAATGTCATATTTTACAATATACCCTTCATTTAAGAGAATGTTGGCAATTGCAATTTTCATCTTGGAAGCTGGAACATCAACTGTATCATGTTTAGCAGTATTTGCATTACGGATTCTTGTAAGCATATCTGCGATTGGATCACTCATTGTCATGATATATTTTCCTCCTGTTTTTTCTATAAGGAAGTTCCATTCACTAAGCTCAGCCTGCGCGAAGCGCCAAGCCTTGCCAGCCTCCTGGAACGGCCCTGCACGAACCCCAAGCCGCATACGCCAGCTTGGCTTGTGCTTCCGGTCACCAACTTGCTTTCTTAACCCCTGGAATCTGTCCTTTATATGCTAATTCACGGAAGCAGATCCTGCAAATTCCGTACTTCCTTAAATATGCATGTGGACGTCCACAAATCCTGCAACGGCTGTATTCTCTGGTAGAGAATTTCTGTTTACGCTGCTGTTTTATTTTCATTGCTGTTTTTGCCATTGAAATTCCCTCCTTACTGTTTTGCAAATGGCATATTGAACTGTGCCAATAATTCACGTGCTTCTTCGTCTGTCTTGGCTGTTGTTACAAAAATAACATCCATGCCGCGTACTTTGTCGATTTTATCATATTCAATTTCTGGGAAGATTAACTGCTCCTTAATGCCAAGGGCATAATTTCCCCTGCCGTCAAATGCATTTGGGTTTACGCCGCGGAAGTCGCGCACACGCGGCAATGCCAGGTTAATTAAGCGGTCAACAAATTCATACATTTTTTCCCCTCTTAATGTCACCTTACAGCCGATTGGCATTCCTTCCCTGATTTTGAAGTTCGCCACAGATTTCTTTGCCTTGGTGATGATTGGCTTTTGTCCAGTGATAATCTGCAGGTCGCTCATTGCAGCGTCAAGGATTTTCACGTTTTCTTTCGCCTCACCAACGCCCATGTTAATGACAACTTTTTCAATCTTTGGCACTTCCATGATATTTTTATATCCAAATTTCTTCATCAGGGCATCTACGACTTGCGTCTGATAAATTTCTCTTAATCTACTACTCACCTGAATGGACCTCCTCTCCTGAATTAATCAATCACTTCGCCAGTGGATTTGGCAAAACGCACTTTTTTGTCCCCTTCCATCTTGAAGCCCACGCGTGTAGGTTTCCCTTTGTGGACATACATAACATTGGAAATATGGATTGGCCCTTCCTGATGGATAATGCCGCCCTGCTGGTTTGCCATGCTTGGTTTTGTATGTTTGGTAATCATGTTGATCCCTTCCACCAGCAATGTGTTTTTCTTCCTGTTAATGGAGATTACCTTGCCTTCTTTATCTTTATCTCTCCCTGTGATTACCCTCACAAGGTCGCCTTTTTTAATTTTTAACATTGCCATAGACCTGCACCTCCTATAATACTTCTGGAGCTAAGGAAACAATTTTCATAAACTGTTTTTCACGAAGCTCTCTGGCAACTGGCCCAAAAATACGGGTCCCCCTTGGAGTTTTGTCTTCTTTGATTATGACAGCCGCATTTTCATCAAATTTGATATAGGAACCGTCTTTGCGGCGGGCGCCTTTTTTGGTGCGGACTACAACAGCCTTTACCACATCGCCCTTTTTAACAACGCCGCCTGGTGTTGCGTCTTTAACCGTAGCTGTGATGATGTCACCAATATTTGCATATCTTCTTGTAGAACCGCCCATAACACGGATGCAGAGGATCTCTTTTGCTCCTGTATTATCGGCTACTTTCAGTCTGCTTTCCTGTTGAACCATGCTGGTAGCCTCCTTTATTTTGCTCTTTCAATGATTTCCACAAGCCTCCATCTCTTCTCCTTGGATAAAGGCCTTGTTTCCATTACTTTGACAGTATCTCCGATTTTGCATTCATTGTTTTCGTCATGGGCTTTTAATTTATAAGTCTTTTTCACGATCTTGTTGTAAAGTGGATGCCTTACATTGTCCCTTACCGCAACAACAATGGTCTTATTCATCTTGTCGCTTACAACAACACCAGTACGTGTTTTCCTAAGATTTCTTTCTTCCACGATTCTGCTCCTTTCTTTAAGCATTCATAGCCTCGCGTGCCTTCTCAGTGATAATCGTCTGAATCCTGGCAATGTTTTTGCGGACTTCTTTGATCCTTGCAGTATTCTCTAACTGATTTGTCGCATTCTGGAACCTTAAGTTAAAAAGTTCTTTTTTTGCAGCTACTAACTTTTCCTGCAATGCTTCTACAGATTCTTCTCTTAACTCTTTTACATAATTACTAGCTTTCATTTGACTCACCGCCTTCTAAGTCTGCACGTGAAACTACTTTACATTTACAGGGCAATTTGTGTGTGGCAAGACGCAGCGCCTCGCGCGCAATCTCCTCCGGCACACCGGAAATCTCAAATAAAACGCGTCCTGGCTTCACAACAGCTACCCAATATTCCAATGTCCCTTTACCGGAACCCATACGAGTTTCTGCCGGTTTTGCAGTTACTGGTTTATCAGGGAAAATTTTAATCCAAACTTTACCGCCACGCTTGATATAACGTGTCATTGCGATACGGGCTGCCTCAATCTGGTTAGATTTAATCCAGCACGGCTCCATAGCCACAATACCATATTCACCATTTGTGATTTTATTACCTCTTAACGCCTTGCCTGCCATGGACCCACGGAACTGTTTACGGCGTTTTACTCTTTTTGGCATTAACATTATTTATCGCTCCCTTCCTTTGCTTCTTTTGTTGGAAGGATCTCGCCTTTGTAAATCCATACCTTAACCCCTACTTTGCCATAAGTGGTATCTGCCTCGGCGAATCCATAGTCGATGTCTGCTCTTAATGTCTGAAGCGGGATTGTCCCTTCGCTGTAGAATTCAGTACGCGCCATGTCAGCGCCGCCAAGACGGCCGGAAACGGAACTCTTAATCCCAAGCGCCCCTGCCTTCATGCTTCTGCTCATGCAGGACTTCATTGCCCGGCGGAAAGAAACACGGTTCTCTAACTGCAGGGCGATATTTTCTGCAACTAACTGTGCGTCTTTATCTGGCCTCTTCACTTCTTTAATGTCTACTACCAGTTTTTTATCTGTAAGCTTCTGGAGCTCTGCTTTGACTTTCTCAATCTCCGACCCGCCTTTTCCAATTACAACGCCTGGCTTTGCTGTATAAAGAATTACTTTTACCCGGTCAGAAGCCCTTTCAATTTCAATTTTGGAAACGCCTGATGCATACAGTTTCTTTTTCAGGAATGTCCTGATATTGTAATCCTCTATCAGAAAATCCGCGAAATCTGCTTCTGCATACCATTTAGAGTCCCAATCTTTGATAATGCCAACCCTTAAACCATGAGGATTCACTTTCTGTCCCATGTTTGCCCTCCTATCTTTCATCAAGCACAATTGTAATGTGGCTCGTTCTCTTCTCGATCCTATAAGCCCTTCCTTGCGCCCTCGGTTTAACTCTCTTCATTGTCGGTCCTTTATTTGCATAACATTCTGCAATGTAAAGATTTTCTGCATTCATGCCATTGTTGTTCTCTGCATTCGCAATTGCAGATTTCAACAATTTCTCTAACAGGCTGGACGCATATCTTGGATTATATGCCAAAATCGCCAGTGCAGTCTTCACGTCTTTTCCACGGATTGCATCTAAAACGAAGCATGCTTTTTGAACAGATACTCTGGCGTAAGATAATTTTGCTGAAGGCCTGGTATCTTTCTGCGCATTTCTTTCTCTCTTAATTTGACTTCTGTGTCCCTTTGCCATGGATGTGGAACCTCCTTTCATGTACTAAATCAATTAACGAACTTTGGATTTCTTCTCATCTTTTCCATGCCCACGGTAAGTCCTTGTCGCAACGAACTCACCAAGTTTATGCCCTACCATATCTTCTGTCACATATACTGGCACATGTTTCCTTCCATCATGGACAGCAAATGTGTGGCCTACGAACTGAGGGAAAATGGTAGAACGGCGGGACCATGTCTTAATCACGCTCTTTTCACCTGCTGCGTTCATAGCATCTACTTTTTTCAATAAACTTGCATCAGCAAACGGTCCTTTTTTCAATGAACGACCCATAAAAATTCAACCTCCTAAACTGCTCTCCCGCTTTTGGGCAAATAATATGCCCTGCGGGTGTTCCTGTTATTTCAAAGCCCTACCGTCTCTTCTCCTTACGATAAGCTTATTCGATGCTTTGTTCTTCTTTCTGGTTTTTAAGCCAAGTGCAGGTTTGCCCCAAGGTGTAGACGGGCCTGGACGTCCAATCCCTGTCTTTCCTTCTCCACCGCCATGTGGATGGTCGTTGGGGTTCATAACAGAACCACGCACGGTTGGGCGGATTCCCATATGGCGCTTACGCCCTGCCTTACCAATTTTAATCAGGTTATGGTCTGCATTGCCCACAACGCCGATGGTTGCACGGCAGGCAATCGGAACCATCCTCATTTCACTAGAAGGCAGCCTAAGCGTAGCATATTTCCCTTCTTTTGCCATCAACTGGGCGCTGTTGCCTGCGGAACGCACCAACTGGCCGCCTTTGCCCGGATATAACTCAACGTTGTGGACCTGGGCGCCGACAGGGATATTCTCCAATGGCAGGCAGTTGCCAACCCTAACTTCCGCTTCTGGGCCGTTCATAACCTTCATGCCGTCTGTCAGCCCTTCTGGTGCGATGATATATGATTTTTCCCCGTCCGCATAGCAAATCAGGGCGATATTTGCCGTCCGGTTCGGGTCGTATTCAATCCCGATTACTTTTGCGGGGATGCCGTCTTTCTTATTCCTTTTAAAATCAATAATCCTGTATTTCCTTCTGGAGCCGCCGCCACGGTGCCTTACAGTAATTTTCCCTTGATTGTTACGCCCGGATTTTTTCTGTAAGGAAACCACCAGGGATTTCTCTGGCTTTTTCTTGGTAATTTCAGAGAAATCAGACCCAGTCATATTCCTTCTGGAAGGTGTATATGGGTTATATGTCTTAATTCCCATGATCTTTCTCCTTTCTATAAACCAGCAAAAATTTCAATTTCCTTGCTGTCCTCTGTCAACTGAACATATGCTTTCTTGGTCTTAGCAGTCGTGCCAACTACCGTACCCCTTCTTTTTTTCTTGCCAGGGATGTTTAAGGTATTTACTTTCTTAACCTTTGTACCCTCAAACATCTTCTCAACAGCTTTTTTGATCATTGTTTTGTTTGCTTCTGGATGGACCATGAAAGTATAGGTCTTCTCGCTCATAAGGTTCATGCTTTTTTCGGTAATTACTGGTTTGAGGATTACATCATAATACTGAATATTTGCCATTATGCATACACCTCCTCGATGGTCGCTACTGCATCCTTAGTTACTACTACTGTGTCATATTTCAAAATATCATACACATTGATGGTATTGGTCTGTGCCATTTTCACTTTTGGCAGGTTCCTTGCAGACAAAATCACATTCTGGTCATTGTCATTCAGGATTACCAATGCCTTATTTACTTTCAAGTTATCCAAAACCGCTTTGAATTTCTTGGTCTTAATCTCGTCCATTTTCAGTTCATCCAAAACGATAAATTTATTGTCATTCACTTTTGTGGTCAGCACAGATTTCAGCGCCGCCCTCTTTTCTTTTTTATTTAATTTGAAGGAATAGTCCCTTGGAACCGGGGCAAATACTACGCCGCCGCCCTTCCACTGGGGAGCCCTGATGGAACCCTGCCTTGCATGTCCGGTCCCTTTCTGCCTCCATGGTTTCCTTCCGCCGCCGCGGACTTCAGAACGCGTCTTAGCTTTCTGTGTCCCCTGGCGCCTATTTGCAAGGTACTGCACGACTGACATGTGTACCAGATGCTCATTGACCTTAGCGCCAAATATTGCATCGCTCAGCTCAAGGCTTCCAACTTCATTGCCTTCCATATTATAAACAGCTACATTAGCCATTACTAAGTCCTCCTTCCATCTTCCCTGTAGGGCATTACGATTTCACAGTCTCTTTAATTGTCACTAAAGATTTCTTTGGCCCCGGAACAGAGCCTTTGATTAACAGCAGGTTGTTCTCAGCATCTACCCTGACAACTTCAAGATTCTGCACTGTTACTTTTACCGCGCCCATATGCCCTGGCATCCCTTTGCCTTTAAACACACGGCTTGGGCTGGAACATGCGCCGTTAGAACCCTGGTGGCGGTGGAATTTGGAACCATGTGTCATTGGCCCTCTGTGCTGGCCGTGCCTTTTGATGGCACCCTGGAACCCTTTACCTTTGGAGATTGCAGTTGCATCCACTTTATCGCCTTGTGCAAAAATATCAGCCTTAATCTCATCTGCCAGTTTGTAGTCTGCAGAGTTTTCAAATTTAAATTCCCTTAAAAACCTCTTGCCAGACACGCCTGCTTTTTCCAAATGCCCTTTTTCAGCTTTGTTCACGCCATGCCTGTTCCTGATTTCCTTTTTCCCATTGGCGTCTTTATTGACAATCTTGAACTTCTTATCAATAAAACCAACCTGGACTGCGTTGTACCCATCATTCTCAACCGTCTTAATCTGTGTTACGGCACATGGGCCAGCCTGCAATACAGTAACCGGAACTAATGTGCCGTCTGCATCGAAGATTTGAGTCATCCCGACTTTTGTAGCTAAAATCGCTTTCTTCATTTCTTTCCCTCCTGTTTACTCTACAGCGGAACGTTTCATGCCTGCTATATTCCCAGACAGGCAGCGGAACCGTTCATCCTAGAACAGTCAATATCTATCTATTGAACCCTTCAGGACTATTACTTTTTACTTATTTTTCATTTTGATATCAATGTATACGCCTGCTGGCATCTCCAGCCTGGACAATGCGTCCACGGTCTTCTGGGTCGGCGCGATGATATCAATAAGCCTTTTATGAGTCCTCTGCTCAAACTGCTCCCTGGAATCTTTGTACTTGTGGACAGCCCTCAGGATAGTAACTACCTCCCGCTTTGTGGGCAGTGGCACCGGCCCGCTAACCTGCGCCCCATTCTTCTTCACAGTTTCGATAATTTTCTTCGCAGACGCATCCACTAACTGATGCTCATATGCTTTGAGTGTGATCCTCATTACTTGACTTGCCATAAAAAAAGCCGCCTCCTTTTCGCACTTTACTTCAGTACGACAAGCGGTGACTGTACACTTCTCCGTGTGTGTCATTTGTCCCTTACACGGCTTCTGCTTTCACACAGATCTTTTGTTGTGATACAGTGACTTGTCGCCAGTTTCCTAACTTGACATTCGCTCCACGGAAAACCTGCCTGCTCTAGGCAGCAACCTCACGTTTCATCGCTATCATGTCACAGCGACTATTATTATAAAGCATAATTCCTTAGATTGCAAGCAGAAATTAATTTTTTTCCAACATTCCTTTTTATATTGCTACGGCAGGGGAACAACGCTGGCTTCTTTGCGTATAAAAAGGCTGAACTTAGTAATTCAGCCCTTGCAATCCAGCATTGACGCCCATTCCTCTGGATAAAACTGCTCCAGGATTTCCTCTTGTTTGTCTATTTCCTGGTTTACTGCCTCCTTTTTCATATCCTGTCGGCCATCCAGGCTGTATGGCCGCCCTTCTTCCGTTTCCATTCCTGCTTCCGGCTTGCCTATTGCCTTTGGCTCTTCCTTCGCTTCCTGTATCGCGGCCTTTACCGCTTCCCCCAGCAATTCGCCAAATTGGGGGTTTTTCTTGCTCACCTCGGTGACCTGCTGATATGCCTGCTGTACAATGGACTGCTGCTCTTCTTTGGAAGACGCCTGCTGCAGCGCATGTTTGATACGCTCCCCTTCTTTCCTTGCCAGCTCCGCCATTTGGGCAAGCTTAGGGTCCACTTGCCTCAGAAATTGTTTCTCCTGAGGCGTCACAGGTTCCCCTCTGGCAATTTTTTTGGCAATCCTCTGCGCCTTTTTCATATCCTTCTCGCTGTCGTCCACGTCTTTTGGCTCTAGCAATTTCTGTAGGATGGACTTCTTCCCATCCTCCTGCTCCACCCCATTCAGGTTGCGCATAATCTGCCCAACATCCACAACAAGGTCCCCATGCTTTGTTTTAATCCCTGCCGCTTTAGGCTCCATAATATTCATTTCCATCCCTCCTGCCTGGCACAACAATTCCCTGACAGTTATATCGGCAGGTTGTATGGGCTGCGCTACCTAAGTTGGAAGAATTTTCAAATTTATTGTGAACCCTCCTCCCACCAATCTAATATCTGCAGCATTACCCACTCCACATTTTCATCTTCAACCTGTGGGGAATAGCAAACCAAATATTCCCATTTCACTTTCTTTTTATAATCCAAAAACACCTTTTGGCCATATTTAGGCGCAAAAGCCCCTCTTTTATAAATAAATATCTCACGCACTACAAACGTATTAAACGGCTCCTGCCAGGCAAGCTCTAATTCCGTCCCACATTTCATCTTAATCCCAGAATGCTGCTGACCAAGATGGTCATACTCTACGGAAAGCTGCATATCTGCTGTCCCAAATGGATATTTTAGGCTAAACGCCCGGTAAATTGGATTGTTATCATATACTTGGAACAAATTATAATTGCGATTAGCCCTCTCCATTAATCCTGCATCTACCGACATTATATTCCCATGCTCTTTTGCATAGTTCTGCGCGTTCTGCAAATGCTCCCTTATCTGGCCTCTCTCTTCCTCACTCAGTTCCTCGACCTGTTGTAGCAAACCCTCTTGAACCCCAATTGAATTTTTCCTTTTCTCCAAATTATTCACCCTATACTCATAGCCATATCGGAAGGCAAACGCACTGACTTGCGGAATATCTTGCCAAGTCAGGTTACAAATTACGGATGAAATTGTTATTCGGGAACGGCCATAATGTTTTCTGTCAATTACTTTCCGAATCATTTCTAGATTCTTTAATAATAATTCTAGGTCACCGTTCACGCGAATCTTTGCAAACTTTTCGGCATCCAGCGTCTCCAGGCTAATACAAAGATGGTCATGCTCTGCCAATAACTCAATCTCTTCTTCTGTATATTTCTTACACAAATTCGTTACCAGTATAAGCTCTATTTCTGGATGTTTCCGATGGAACGCCCCAAATACCTTGCTCCATCCGGGGTATATTGTCGCTTCTCCGAACGCCCCCGTTTCCAAACGCTTTACCCCCCCTCACTATAAACCCTTCTAAACAAGAAGCTATTTCATCTTTTGGAAAATCCACTTTAAAATATGGATTTTTGTCTGCCAATACAGACTGATTGCAATAAATGCAGCGTAAATTACACCTATTTGTAACCCCTAAACCTATTTCACATACCGCGTTAACTTCTGCATAATCTGTTCCTTTCTCATAAAGGACTCCCCATTCTTCAAATTTTTCCTCAAGCATACATTTAAATTCCCCTATTGGAATCATTTCCTGTGGAACCAACGCACACTTTCTACACATCGGATGCAGCCTCCCGGTCAACAACCCTCTTTTTAAATCAACAATTGCAGGATTGTTCAAAATATCTGGTGTTACAATCCCTCTTTTTTTAGGTTCCAGATAGTCTAATAAAAAATCCCCATAATCTGTATCACCCATTGCACAACAAGGGCATATCATCCCTCCTGCATGGATCATCCTTAGATACCATGGCTGAAAACATATTTTTGTTAACATCTTCCCTCCCCCATCCTTTCTCAATAAAAAAATCATTTTTAAGGGTAAACTCCCAAGCCTTTGTTCAGCCAAGGAACCGCCCTTTATTTTTTAGGTAATAAGCCATGCCCGCCAGGTCTGCTAACACCCAGCCAATGGGGATAGACCACCAAATCCCCGCCACGCCAAATGCTGGGACTGCCGACAGCGCATAAGCCAGCGCCACCCGCGTGCCAAGGGAAACCACAGTAAGGAATACAGACATCCCAGGCTTTCCCAACGCCCGGTACAGGCCATATAGCAAAAACAGGCATCCAATGCCCCAGTAAAAGGCTCCCTCGATACGCAGGTAACGGACCCCTTCCTGAATAATTTCTGTCTCTGAACTATCAATAAACAGTTCCATTAGCTGGCGTGCAAATACGCAGACAAGAATGGACGCCACAATGCAAAACCCCATGGATGCCGCCAGCGCCCCCTTAAGCCCCTTGCGGATGCGCCCTTCTTCCCTGGCGCCATAATTCTGGGCAAGGAATGTGGAGCATGCATTGCCAAAATCCTGCACTGGCATGTAAGCAAAGGCGTCAATTTTCACTGCCGCCGCAAAAGCCGCCATAACCACCGCGCCAAAACTATTTACCAGACCCTGCACCATAAGGATGCCCAGGTTCATCACAGACTGCTGCACACAGGTCAATATAGAAAAGCCTGCAATTTCCCGGATACATGCCGCACGAAGGCTCCAATGCCGCCGCACCGCCCGAAGCTGGGGACACCGCAGCAACCCATATGCCACAATCCCAATGCCGGAAATATACTGGGAAATCACGGTTGCTTTTGCCGCCCCTGCCACGCCCTGCCCAAGCCCAAGCACATACCATAAGTCCAGCAGGATATTTAAAACAGACGAAACCGCCAAAAACACCAGCGGCACTACGGAGTTGCCTACCGCCCGCAGGAAAGAAGCGGCATAATTATATAGAAACGTGGCTGTTATGCCGCAAAAAATAACTGCAAGGTATTCCCGCATATGCCCCCACACTTCCCCTGGCACCTGCATAAAAATACGAATCCCATCCAGGCAGGCAAACGCCGCCAGGTTTAACAAGATTGTCAATCCCCCTATCAGCACAAAAGAAGCGCAGACGCTGTCTGTCAGCCCTTCCTCGTCCCGCTGCCCAAACCGAATGGAGTACACAGCGCCGCTCCCCATACAAAGCCCCAGCAAAATGGAGGTCAAAAAGGTCATCAGCGTAAACGCCGAACCAACAGCCGCCAACGCATTGCTCCCCAAAAATTTCCCCACAATCAAAGTATCCGCCACATTATAACATTGCTGCAGCAAATTTCCCAGAATCATGGGGACAGCAAAACGCATCATAGAAGGCATAATCGGCCCCTTTGTTAAATCCCCGTCCATTCTTCTCCCTTCCTTCCAGAATGTTTATTTGCCCATAAGGACATCGCAATGCCCAAGGCTAATATAATAATAGAAATAAGCTGGGAGGTGGACAGGAACCCAAAAGCCCCCCGGTAATCATTTCGGAATATTTCAATCACAAACCTCCCAATGCTGTAAAGCATACAATATACAGCCGTCACTTTCCCTTTTTTCGGTTCCTTTTTTGCATATGCCATTAAAAGGAACGCCAGGGCAAAATCCCCAATGCTGGAATATATCTGGGTAGGCACTAGCTTCACGCCGTTGGGCGCATAATTTGACTGCCAGTACTGGATGCTAAGCACAGAATCTGTTTCCCTTCCATAACAGCAGCCTGCCAAAAAGCACCCAATGCGCCCGCAGCCCTGGGCAAACGCCACCGCTGGCAGCACTAGGTCCAGATAGGTAAGGAAGTCCACTTTTTTATAGCGGCAATAGCCCCAGCCAGCCGCTACGCCGCCGATAATGCCTCCGTACACGACCCACCCATTTTGAAAATTCCATAATATGGAAGGGTCTTTTAAAATATCTTGCAAGCTTACTGTATAATAAAGGGCCTTGCTCCCTGCCGCGCCGCCAAGGACTGCGCACCAGAAAATCCCAAACAGGATATCTGGGTTTAACCCCTGTTTCCTTGCACGCCTTTCACTGATTAGCAGCGCGCTCATATAGCCAATTGCCACCATAACGCCATACATATGTACCGTCAATGGGCCAATGTGTAAATCATTAATCATAGCTTCCTCCAATTTTCTTATTTTCCAAAGCCAGAACCGCCCTGAATAGTTACCATTTTACAACGATATAGCCAATGGGTCAATGGGCATAGCAATATCAGTTGCGGATTGCCTGAAATTCCTATATACTGGGACATGTAGTTTTGACGATTGTTTGTTATATAATGTAGGAAAGGAAACATTTTATGTGGATTGCAAAGAATTGGAAAGAATAT
This sequence comes from uncultured Lachnospiraceae bacterium, assembly GCA_910585295.1. Taxonomy (GTDB): domain Bacteria; phylum Bacillota; class Clostridia; order Lachnospirales; family Lachnospiraceae; genus Petralouisia. Next base: position 42,076 of record CAJUDE010000034.1, read on the forward strand.
GAAGTGATTGACTGTTCCAACGGGGAAAAATTAGAACGTTGGGGCAGCTATATCCTAATAAGGCCAGACCCTCAGGTAATTTGGGACACACCCAGAACCCATCGGGCCTGGAAACACCCAAATGCCCATTACCACCGAAGCAAAAAGGGCGGCGGCGAATGGGAATTTTTTGACTTGCCACAGCAGTGGGACCTGCACTATGGTTCCCTGACCTTCCATTTAAAGCCATTTCATTTCAAGCACACAGGGCTGTTCCCAGAACAGGCAATAAACTGGGACTGGTTTGGCGCAAAAATTAAAGACAGCCGCCGCCCGGTCAAAGTCCTGAACCTTTTTGCCTACACAGGCGGAGCCACTCTATCTGCCGCTGCCGTTGGAGCCAGCGTCACCCATGTGGACGCTTCTAAAGGCATGGTCACCTGGGCAAGGGAAAACGCCGTGGCATCTGGATTGGCTGACGCGCCCATCCGGTGGATTGTGGATGACTGTATAAAGTTTGTGGAACGGGAAATCCGCAGGGGGAACCGCTACGACGCTATTATCATGGACCCCCCTTCCTATGGCAGGGGGCCGAAAGGAGAAACCTGGAAATTGGAACATAATGTCCACTCCCTGATAAAGCTATGCGTTCAGCTTTTATCAAACCAGCCTTTATTTTTCTTAATAAATTCTTATACCACAGGGTTACAGCCTGCAGTACTCGCTTATATGCTGGGAACGGAGTTAAAGAAGTTCCACGGAGCCACAGAGGCCCAGGAAATCGGCATCCCCGTTTCTTCCAATGGCCTAGCGCTTCCCTGCGGCGCCAGCGGAAGGTGGGAGGCGCTCTAGCAGCGGCTTTGTAACCAAATGGGCTTCGGGCAAGCCACTAGATAGATAGTAACCTGCCCAAAACATGGGCCGCAAGGGCGGTATGCTAACTTGCAGCATACCGCTCTGCGGCCTTTACCGTATTGGATAAATATTGAATCACTTCCCTGGGATATTGCCCAACGGCAGTCTCCCCAGTCACCATCACGCTTGCGGCCCCTTCGGACACCGCACGGAAAATATCGGACACTTCCGCCCGTGTTGGGACTGGATGGTTTTCCATAGAAGCAAGCATCTGCGTCACTACCATAAAAGATTTCCCCGCGTCGCGGCACTTTTTCGCAATCTTCGCCTGCACCACTGGCAATTCCCACAATGGCATGCTGTTGCCCAAATCCCCTCTGGCGACCACAATTTGATTTGCATATGGAAGCAGTTCCTCCAAATGCCTTACCCCTTCCATATTTTCTATTTTTGCAAACACCTCCAGCCCACCAGCATCCGCATTTATCAATTCTTGCTTTAATTCCTTTAAATCTTCCGCCCTTCGCACGAACGGCAGCATAACCCCAGTCACGCCATGGGATTTAGCGCCCCGGATATTTACTTTGTCGCTTTCCGTTAAGACAGGCAGGCGCAGTTCCACTCCTGGCAATGCAATGCTTTTTTTGGGTTTCAGGTTCCCGCCGCGCGTTACCTTGCAGCACACGCTTCCCTCAGAAACATCCACCGCATAAAGCTGTATCTTCCCATCATCCAGCAGGATTTCCTGCCCTTTTTGCAAATGCCCAAAAATAACCTCCGGACAAGGGATCACTGCCGATTGGGAAGGGTTGTCCCTCTCCCCTTCCCCACTTGCCCCCTTGGCAAATGAGCCTTCTTCTTCCAGCCATGCCTGCCGCCCTTCTTCTAACTTTATTGCCCCTTTCAGGTTCCCAACCCGAAGCTCCGGCCCCCTTAAGTCAATCAGCAATTTGTACTGCACTCTGGCAGCAAGGGCAGCCTCCCTAACCATCCTGGTCCATTCCCCGCACCCTTCCAGCTCCGAGTGGGAGAGGTTCAGCCGCACCCCTGCCATCCCCAGCCGGAACATCTCTTCTAGCAATTTTGGTTTGGCACAGGAAGGGCCTATTGTGCCATAAATTTCAGTTTTTCCCATCTATCCTTCCGTACCTTCTTCTTTTTTTGCCTCAGGGTCCACGTAGGAATATGCATTTGAGATTTTGGCATTCTCCGCTGTCAACTCCACTGGCTCCCTGTAATATGCCACCACTGGGGTCCCTACCTTCACTTTTTCATAGAGGATAGTTGCAACCTCCAACGGCGCGTTAATGCAGCCATGGGAGCCGCTGCTCTTGTAAATGCTGCCTCCAAACTTCCCATTCCGCCAGGACGCGTCATGTATCCCTACGTTGTAAGCAAATGGCATAAAATATGTGACGTCTGATTCGTAATCTTCCCCTTTGAGCACGGCAGGGCTTTCTTTATACACAATTTTAAACACGCCGTCCGGGGAGCCGTTGTTCCTGCTGATATTGCCCGTCACCACATCTGTTTCTGCCACTAAGCTGCCGTTTTCATAATACCATAAATGCTGTTTTGTATAATCAATCTCAATATAGGTATTGCCAATATCGTCCTTCCCTTCCACAAAGGGCCTTTGGGAATACACCGGCTCGCGGCTCACTGGCTTGCCCGCCTCCAGGTCGGCTTTAATCTGCTCTGCTTCGCCAGGCTTATTGACAATCCATCCATAGTCCCCGCCGCCGATTTCCACTGTATCGCCGGAAGAAGTTTTAAATGGACGGACATCGGCATATGTATTATAAGTACTTGCAAGGTTCTGCACATACTTCTCAATTTCATCTTCCTTAAGGGAAACACTGTAGTTCTCCCCAGTCTGGATAAACCCTCGGATTTTCTCCTTTGTCAATTTTTCCTCATAATCTTTAATCTCATAATTGATTTCTGCATTTTCATACTTCTCAATGCGCTCCATCGCATCTTTTACCTGCGCGCTCTCTTTGGTAAATTCTGGGTTCACATAATCCTCATCCGTCAGCGATACCTCTGAATCCCCGTCTGAGACTGCCTGCTTCACTTTCTCCAGCACGCTTTCAAACACCATATGGGTCCCCATTTCCTCTGGCTCTATATAGTACCCATCATCGCCAAGCTTAATTTCAGCATTTTCCGGCTCAACAATATTTTCTTTCTGGAAACAATCCATCTTGCCCACTGCATCAGAAATTAATTCTTCTTTATATTTCATTGTGACCGGCACGTCCTCTTTTTCTGGTTGAAATACCGCCACAATCCAACGAAATGGGTTCTGCCCTTTTAGGAATTTTTCCACAGAGCCATCCGGCACATATTCACAGGCAATATCCTGCCCATAGATATGGTGCTTTTCCCCATCCCTGTCAAAAACAGTCAGCAGGTAATCCTGCACCCCTTCCCCTACTTTGCCCTCGGCTTCCTCCAGGCTCATTCCTCCTACCTTCCAGCCATTGATCTTTGTACGGAAAAAAAAGTGGCTGTTAAAATAAAATGCCATGCCGAAATATACCGCTGCAAGAAGCAGCATTATGCCCGCAATGCTCCCTATAACCAACCTCTTCTTCCGTTTACGTTCTCTTTCCCACATCTGCATTCCTCCTTATGGCATATTACATATACCACAAACTCTTCTAACTCATCTCCCTGCCATACCCTTGGATATATTTTTGTATGCACCATTTCCCAGGTATCGCACACTTTCCTTTTATATGTGTATTGGACCATCCCTCCTCCCTGAAGCCCTTTCGATATATTTTCTATGGAAAATATAGAACAAAAGCCTTCCCGATATTCTTTCTGCACCATTTCCATCGCAAGAAGCTGTATCATTTTTTCATATTTGGTAATGTTATAATCGTTCTGCAGCACCCTTGCCAGCCGTTTCTCTTCTTCTGGGCCTTTTAAAATAACATACTCGCCTGCGCTTACCCTGACTAAAACCACCTTAAAATACGATTTCCCTGGCCTTCCCTTATACTCCATGTTTCATATCCACTTTCCCTTATTTTATCTCACTGTATCCATGCATGTCTTATAGCTTTTGTTAAACTTATCTTAAATTTCTTATAATTATTCTTAACAAATAGATAGCATCCCCAGCATACCGCCTAAATGGCCCAGACTACGCTCCCTTCCTTTAAGCTCCTTTTCACATCAATCACCCTCTGGTTCTCCGAGCCGCGAAATTTCAAAGCAATGTTTTTCTTTTCCTGGACAAACTCCCCATCAACCAGTACGTCAATATAGCCCAGGAATTCGTCTGTGGCCTCGCACCTTGCCCTTCCGTCCCCCAGCAATTCTTTATCAAACAAATACCCTGTATAACACCAGATATTTTTCTCGGGGTATGTTTCCTTTACCCGCCGCAAAAACGGCAGCAGCGCCCGCTGGTTCCCTGGCTCCAAAGGCTCGCCGCCCAAAAGGGACAAGCCTGCGATATAAGGGGGCGCCAAAGCCAACAGCAGTTCTTCTTGCGTCTCTTTCGTAAACTTTTCCCCATACCCAAAATCCCATGTCTCCTGGTTAAAGCAGCCTGGGCAATGGTGGGTGCAGCCAGACACAAACAAAGATACCCTGACCCCTTTGCCATTGGCAATATCTGTTTTCTTTATTTCCCCATAATTCATACGCCCTCCTCCTAAGCTATGTTATAAGTGCAGCACACGCTCCTGGATTTCCTGGGTCCTTCCCTGGTTCCAGAACTGGGTGCCAATATAGCCGCATGTCCTGCGCGCCACGTTCATTTTGCCCTCCTCACGGTTCTGGCAATTGGGGCATTCCCAAATCAGCTTCCCGTCCACATCTGATACGACTTTAATCTCCCCTTCATATCCGCACACCTGGCAGTAATCGCTCTTTGTATTTAATTCCCCATACATAATGTTGCTGTAGATATGCTGCATCACCGTAAGCACCGCATCCAGGTTCCCCTTCATATCTGGCACTTCCACATAGCTCACCGCGCCGCCGGGGGACAATTTCTGAAACTGCGACTCAAATGTGAGTTTACTAAACGCGTCAATTTCCTCCGTCACATGGATATGGTAGCTGTTTGTAATATACTTTTTATCTGTAACGCCTTCAATCATGCCAAACCTGCGCTGTAAGCATTTTGCAAATTTATATGTGGTGGATTCCAACGGCGTCCCATACAGGCTGAATGCAATATCTGTTTCAGCCTCCCACCGCTTGCATGCCCGATTCAGCCGTTCCATAACCTCCAACGCAAATGGGGTCGCTTCCGGGTCTGTATGGGATTTCCCAGTCATATACCTGGTGCATTCACAAAGCCCCGCATAGCCTAAGGATATGGTGGAATATCCGCCATACAGGAGTTTGTCTATCACTTCCCCTTTCTTCAAACGTGCCAATGCCCCATACTGCCACAGAATGGGCGCAACATCAGAAGGCGTTCCTTTCAAGCGGTTATGGCGGAGCATCAGCGCTTCTTTGCACAGCTCCATCCTCTCTTCTAAGATTTCCCAGAATTTTTCCTTATCTTTCCCAGACGAGCATGCCACATCCACCAAATTCAAGGTCACCACGCCCTGGTTAAACCTGCCATAAAATTTGGGCCTACCGTTTTCCTGTTTATATACCGTTAAGAAAGAACGGCATCCCATGCAAGGATAGCAATTCCCCTCTTTGTTTTCTTTCATTACTTTCTCCGAAATATAATCCGGCACCATGCGCTTTGCCGTGCATTCTGCCGCAAGCTTGGTAAGCTCCCAATATTGGCTCCCTTCCCAGATATTGTTCTCTTCCAGGACGTAAATCAATTTCGGGAAAGCTGGCGTGATATAAACGCCCTTTTCATTTTTTACCCCCTGCATCCTCTGCAAGAGCATTTCTTTAATCACCAATGCCAAATCATCCCTAAGGCGCCCTTCCTCCACTTCATTCAAATACATAAACACTGTGACAAATGGCGCCTGCCCGTTGGTCGTCATCAATGTTATGACCTGATACTGGATCATCTGCACGCCCCGCTGGATTTCCTCCCGCACCCGCAGTTCCGCCACCTCATTGACCTTTTCTTCCTCTAGCGCAAGCCCTGCTGCCTGGAATTCCTGCTGTACCATTTTCCTTAACTTTTGGCGGCTGACCTCCACAAATGGCGCAAGATGGGATAAGGTAATGCTCTGCCCGCCGTACTGGGAGCTTGCAATCTGGGCAATGGCCTGGGTCGCCACATTGCATGCAGTAGAGAAGCTTTTGGGTTTTTCTATCATCGTTTCGCTGATTACCGTCCCTTCCTGGAGCATGTCCTCTAGGTTCACCAAACAGCAGTTATGCATATGCTGGGCAAAGTAATCGGAATCATGGAAATGGATTACGCCCTCTTCATGGGCGCGTACGATCTTTTCTGGAAGTAAGAAACGTTTCGTGATATCTTTGCTGACCTCACCCGCCATATAATCCCGCTGAACGCTGTTTACAATTGGGTTCTTGTTGGAATTTTCCTGTTTGATTTCTTCATTGCTGCATTCTATCAGGCTTAAAATCTGCTGGTCTGTAGAATTAGACTTACGGACTAACGCCCTTTTATAACGGTAGGTGATATATTTCCTTGCCACCTCAAATGCCTTGTAGCCCATAATTTCATTTTCCACCATATCTTGAATCTCTTCTACGTTATAGATCCGGTCCATATTTTCACATACCTCAGAAATCCGGTCTGCAATCGCCTCAATCTGTATTTGGGACAGCCTGTCACCTTCTGCCACTTCCTGATTTGCTTTTGTGACAGCATCTATTATCTTACTGCCGTCGAATCCCGTCTCTTTTCCGCTTCTTTTGATAATTTTCATCGCATTTCCTCCAAAACAACTAAATATAGTATTTTTATTTATACCCAACACTATATGTGCCTTCCCATTATATTATCTTCACTCTAAAAATGCAAGATGGAAAAAAAGGGGATTTTGTCAAGCGCCTTTACATGCCGCCCCCATCCCTGCCTTCTTTTGTCCCTTCCTGCCCAGCTGGCTCCACAGAACCCTCCATACCTTCTTTCCTGGGTTCAAACACCTCTTCTAGCGTTTCCTCCTCATTCTGCCCCTTCCTAGCGCCCTGACGGTATGTTTTTGTCCTGTAATTCAAATAAAAAATATTGACAATCTCCACGATCCCATCCACTAGCAGGATATATGCCGTATAATTTTGGAAAAACGCCATATCCTCAAAAGGTTTTAGTATAATTGAGACGCTAAGCCCTAGCAGCACAACATTGACGGCAAAAAAGCCAATCCAGGCCTGGTCCCCCATGCATTTCAAATCAAGGGCGTACTGCAGCTTCACCACGCCGGATAACAGCAGCAGCAGCCCAAGCGCCGTCAAAAAAGACATTGCAATACGTTCTGCGCTTACCAGCCCGCAAATGCCTAACAGCACAAGCAGCACCCCTTCGGAAAACCCATATTCATTCAGCCTTTCAAAGCCCGCCGACATAAAATAGCGGACAATCATGTAGATGCCCAGCACAACCACAAAGCCGCAGATAAAATAACAGATATCTTTCACTTCGATTTTAGGCACAAACAAAATCAATGCCGCCACTGCTATAAACACCACTGCGCAAAGCGATATCACCATTGTGCTAAATAAGCCTTTCTTTTTCTCATCCATCTCTTCTTCTCCTTTTACAATTTAATCTGCTGCATTTCAATTCAAAAAATACCTAAAAAGCCAGAAGCATTGCGCTAATCACAGTAAGCAGTCTTCCAATTTTCAGCCCCGGTGGGATGTAGCGCGATTGAACCTGATGTGTCCCATCTGGGATTTTCACTGCCAAAAAGACCTCAAGCCCTGCCATAGGCTCCACTTCTTTTCCATCCACCCAAGCCTTCCAGCCCTCTTCATACGGAATTGTAAACAGCAGGTATTCCCTGCCCGGCTGGCTCCCCATTTACCCTTACCTCCACCGGACGCATGCCATTTGTCCCAAACCAGGCAAATACAGGGTCTTCGCTTTGTGCTTTTCCTTTACCATTTCCTCTTCCACAAACAGATCCCCCCACTTCACCGCCCGAAAGGGAATGCCATATCTCATTTTTAAGTTCAAATTTATGCGGGTTGCCAATACCACAAGGCAGCACATTGCCACTATCCCAAATTGTAATTAGCTCCACCGCCGTTGGGAGTGAAAAAACAGGGAAGAACAACATTAATAAGTTCCATGGGTCCATCAAGTAATAGGCTGTCAGCCCCGCCATGCCCCCGCAAAGGGTTTTTGAAAAAGAATAAAAAAAACCATGCCCCCCGCAAAGGGCTTCTTTCAGATAGGAAAAGTAGGAAATATATTGATTGTTCATGTCAGCCACTAAGATGCTGCGGTTCCCAAATGGGTAAATTCCATACCATGCATACACCGCCAGCATTACAGACGCAGGAAGAAGAAAGGCGGCAGTCAGGTACCTAAAAGAGCTTTTTTTCTTTTGCATAATCAGCAGTCTCCCTCTCCGAAAATACTTTAGGGACATTATAAGTTGTTTCCCCTGTTATGTCAACAGAATGGCCCCTCCGTTTATGCGGACAGCCGCGCCAGGAATTTCCAGAATTTTTCTGTTGCAATTTTTCACAAACATTTTATAATTATTATAGAGATATTACAAAAATTTTAATAAAATTTTATTTAAATATTGAAATATGAAGCAAAAGGTATTATATTAGTGTAAGACCAAGTTCACGTTGAAATTGAAACCAACACTTTATATACATAGGAGGCCGTCACCAATGAACTCAAAAAAACTTTTCACATTTGCATTAAGCTGCCTGTTGCTGTTAGAAACACCTTTTACCTCTATGGCAGCTCCCAATTCTCCAACAGAAGCACCTTTTGCTGTTGTAACTGCTGCTAAAGCCAAGAAAAATTCCGGCAGCAAACCTCAAACTATGGCCCTTAAGGCAACATCTGTTACAATATATACCGAAAATACATACCGCTTAAAGGTTGCCTCAGCGCCTTCCGGCACTATTTCATGGAAGTCTTCTAAACCAAAAGTTGCGTCTGTGAACACAGACGGCGTAATCACTGGCTTAACGCCAGGGACTGCCAAAATCACAGCTTCCGTGGGAGGGGCAAAAACTTCCTGCACAGTGACAGTATTAAAAAACACGCATAAATTAAATAAGGAAACGCAAGTCCTTATGAAAGGCAACAGCGCTACCTTATACCTGAGCAACGTTTCTGAAGATGATTCCGTCTCCTTTGAGTTGGCAGACCCTGCCTCAGAGGTTGTGGATATTTCCAGTTCCGGCAATAAATGTAAAGTAACAGCAGAAAACCCTGGGACAGTTACCTTAACCGCCACTTACACCTCTTTTGCAAACGACCAGAAAGTAACCAGCACGCAAACCTGCACGATTGAGGTAATTGAAACTGGCATCAAGCAGCAGCAGATTGCCATGGCGGTAAAAACGAAAAAGTCCCTTACACTGAAAAATGTAAACAAACCAGAAGCCCAAGTGGTAAAAACCACATGGACATCCTCTAACCCCAAGATTGCCAGCATTACGCCAAACAGCGGCATTGTAAAAGGGAAACGGGCAGGGGATGTTGAAATCACGGCTACCGTGGATTATTCCGACGGCACCTCTTCTGTGTTCCCCACAGCAATTAGGGTTTCCAACCCGAAGATTAAATCTTCCGGCACAGTGTTATCCCTTGGGAAAACTACAAAGGTGAAGCTTTCTGGGACAACCTCCTTTAGCAGCATTAAATGGAAAGTGAAAAATTCTTCCCTTGCCTCCATCGAGCAGGACGGTACTGTTACCGCTGGGGACACACCTGGAACCACAACAATTTCTGTTACAGTTGACGGCAAGACAATCAACCACCCGTTGACTATTACGCAGCCTCAGCTTACCGCGGATACAGAGACAATAGCGACAGGGAAGAAAATCAAGGTTCCGCTGGATGGCGTTTCATCCAACAGCAAAATTACATATAAGTCCAGAAATAAATCAATTGCAACTGTAAATAAATCCGGCGTAATCACCGGACGTTCCTCAGGAATGACAGACATTTATGTCACTGCAGACGGCGTAGCGCTTACCTTCCATGTACGCGTGATATCCAAAAAAGCATTGTCTGCATGCAAAAACGGCTACAAGATTATGTACAGCTCTTCTTACAGCCAGGCGCGCCGTATGTCACATGGCTATTATGATTGCAGCTCTTTGGTATTCCGCGCATATGGGTGCGATTCCAAGTTATTGGGCGGCACGCCTTCCTGGGCGCCAACTGCCGCAACCATGGCCGCCTATATGGAGCGCACAGGAAAAGTAATTTCCTATAAAGGGATTGACTCTTCCGAACTGTTGCCAGGAGACTTAATCTTCTACCGTATGAAACGCGGGAGCAATGGGCGCTACCGTAACATTTACCATGTTTCCATGTACTATGGGGACGGCTACCGTTTAGAAAAACCACTCCGCCGTTATGCGAAAGAAAGCCATATCACAATGATTGCACGGCCAACTAAATAGGGCCAAGAACAAAGAATCCTGCTCTGCAGGAATTTCCGGTAAAGCAAGCAAAGAGCCTCGCGTAAGCGAGGCTCTTTCTTCGTCTAGACATACCATATGTAACTTTGCGCGCATACGCCAAAACCTTAAGGGCGGGGCGCCGTAAAGCCTTGCCTTCTCACCCCATTCCTATCTTAGCTATTCTCTAACACCAGCTTGACGCATCCATACATCCCCGCATCATTCCCCAGGGATGCCAGCGCAAACTTAATGCCAGCGCAAGATGGGAAAGCCGCCTCCTGAAAACATTTGCCCACTGCCTCCAAAAGGACATCCCCCGCCTTGGAAACCCCGCCGCCAATAACAAATACCTCGGGGTCTGCCACACAGGCAATATTGCTTAACGCCTTCCCTAAAATGCGGGCAAATTTCCCCACAACCTGCCCCGCAAGCGGGTCTTGTCCTTTATAGGCGTCAAACACTGCCTTTGCGGAGACTTCCTTTGCATGGTCCAAAACAGAAGCCTCATGCCCTTCGGACAAAGCCTCTTTTGCCAGGCGGGTAATCCCTGTTGCAGAGCAATACTGTTCCAGGCACCCTTTCCTGCCGCAATTGCATGGGATAGTTTCATGCGGGTTCACCGTTATATGGCCAATTTCCCCACCAGCCCCGTTGGCGCCCGCAACAATCTTTTCATCAATAATAATTCCGCCCCCTACGCCAGTGCCAAGGGTGACCATAACCAGGCTTTTGCAGCCTTTTCCGCCGCCCTGCCACATTTCCCCAAGGGCAGCCACATTGGCGTCGTTCCCTGCCTTTACCAAAATGCCATCCATAAGTTTCCCTAATTCCTCTGGTACGTTTTTATCCTTCCATCCCAGGTTCACGCACAACGGCACGCTTCCATCAGGCTGCACTGGCCCTGGGATCCCAACCCCGATTCCCTCGATTTCATCTTTCCCAATCTTTTTTTCCTCCATCTTCCCCTTTAAGGAAGCTGCAACGTCGGGCAGGATATTCTTCCCCCCTTCACGGGTGTCTGTTGGGATTTCCCACTTTTCCACAAGGGCGCCTGCTGCCTCAAATAACCCAACCTTACAAGTAGTGCCTCCAATATCCACGCCAAAACCATACTTTCTCATATTGCACCTCCACAAACTTTATATTATAGTTATACTATATAGGTACTATAAATGCAATAATAATTGATGGAGATAATAATACTATGACACGCATTTTATTAGTAGAGGACGACAAAAGCATTGTCACAAACTTAACGGAGTTCCTGCAAAAAGAAGGGTTTGCCATCACTGCAGTGGATGGGCAAACCAAAGCCCTTGCCCTGTTGGAAGCGTCTGCCGCTGACTTTGATTTGCTGCTGCTGGATGTTTCCCTGGCGGATGGAAATGGTTTCGCCATCTGCCGGGCTGTGAAATCCACTACCAGCCTCCCTGTGATTTTCCTGACGGCGTCTGGGGATGAATTCAGTGTGGTGACTGGGCTGGACCTGGGCGCTGACGACTATATTGCCAAGCCATTCCGCCCTCGGGAACTGGTTTCCCGCATCCACAATATTATGCGCCGCTATGGCAAGGCAAACACACTGCTGGAATACAAGAACCTAACGGTGGACGTAAGCCGGGGCATAGCATCCAAGGATGGCCAGGAACTCCTGCTTTCCGCCTTGGAATATCGGCTTTTATTATATTTTATGAACAATAAAGAGATTGTGCTTTCCCGCTCCCGGCTCCTGGACGCCCTATGGGATATGGCAGGGGAATTTGTCAATGACAACACCCTGACCGTATATATTAAGCGGCTGCGGGAAAAAATTGAGCAAGACCCGCAAAACCCCGTGCTGATTAAAACGATTCGGGGAATGGGTTACAAAATGGGCGATTGAATGCACCCTGCCACAAATTGGAGGTAATTATGAAATTATTCCGAAACCCTGAAATTAAACTAAGCCTGCTGTGGTACCTCTCCCTCTTCTTCCTCTCCCTATGCCTAAGGGCTTTCGCCCCATCTTACAGTGGGGCTATCCTGGCCTTTTCCTCTTTTCTGTACATAGCTTCCCATTACTGGATTACTGGACGCAGATACCGCAGGCTGGAGCAACTTAGCCATGAAATTGACGGCATGCTGCACCATCAAATTCCGATCCATTTTGAAAAATACCAGGAAGGGGAGCTGTCCATCCTGGAAAATGAACTGTCTAAAATGACTTTACGCCTCAGCGAACAAGCAGCGGCTTTAGCGGATGACAAAAAGTTCCTGGCTGATTCCATGGCTGACATTTCCCACCAAATCCGCTCGCCCCTGACTTCCTCCAACCTGATTATTTCCCTTCTGATGGAGCCAGACTTGCCTTCCACCCGAAGGAAAGAACTGCTGAAAGAACTGATGCAGCTCCTTTCCCGCATTGACTGGCTGGTGGAATCTTTGTTAAAAATGTCTAAAATGGATGCTGGGACTATCACGCTCCAGCAGGCTTCTATCCATGTGGAAACACTAATCCGCCAGGCGGCGGAACCTCTGATGATCCCTATGGAGCTGCGGGAACAGTCCTTAACCCTAAAGGGCGGCAGCGAGGTACAATTTACCGGGGATTTTTCCTGGTCCCAGGAGGCTATCCTGAATATCTTAAAAAATTGCATGGAGCATACCCCTGCCGGTGGATGCATCCAGGTTTCATTTTCTGAAAACGCAATCTTTACTGAAATTATAATCGAAGACAACGGGCCTGGGTTTGCCCTAGAAGACCTGCCTCATCTGTTTGAACGCTTTTACAAAGGCAAAAACGCCTCCCCGCAAAGCGTAGGCATTGGGCTGGCGCTGGCTCGGATGGTCGTCCTCCAGCAAAACGGGACCCTAAAGGCGGAAAACCGCCCAGAAGGGGGCGCCAGGTTTGTGATAAAATTCTACCCGCGGCATGCATAGCGCTTTCCTGCCCCCTTTTGATGCTATCCTTAAACTGCTGGGGCAATCGTTCAATTATGACGTTTTTGTCACAGAAAAGTCACTGCCCTGTCACCACGGCTGGTTAAAATAAAGTTCAGAAATTGATGAAAAGGAGCAAACATATGGAAATTTTAAAAGCAGAACATTTAACGAAAGTCTATGGCTCCGGGGAGAACCAGGTGAAAGCATTGGATGACGTCTCATTTTCTGTCCAGAAAGGGGAATTCCTTGCCATTATCGGCCCCTCTGGCTCCGGGAAGTCCACATTACTGCATGTTTTAGGGGGCGTGGATGTGCCAACTTCCGGCAAAGTATTTATGGAAGGGACAGACGTCTATGCCCAGAATGAAAGCCAGCTTGCAGTCTTCCGCAGGCGCCAGGTAGGGCTGATTTACCAATTCTACAATTTAATCCCTGTATTGAACGTGACAGAAAATATGACCCTGCCAGTGCTGATGGACAGTCGGGAAGTGAACCAGCAGCGGCTTGAAGAGCTTTTAAATATCCTGTCCCTAAAAGGCCGGGAAGGGCATCTGCCAAATCAGCTGTCCGGCGGGCAGCAGCAGCGCGTCTCCATAGGTAGGGCGTTGATGAATGCCCCGGCAGTAGTGCTTGCCGATGAGCCTACCGGCAACCTGGACTCTAAAAACAGCCAAGAGATAGTGGATTTATTAAAATATTCCAACCAGACTTACAAACAGACCTTAATTGTCATCACCCATGATGAAAATATTGCCCTCCAGGCAGACCGCGTGATTGCATTGGAGGATGGGAAAATTGTCAGAGACGAGGTGATTTGCCCATGAACATTTTCCAGAAAGTGACGATAAAGAACCTAAAAGAAAATAGGACCCGGACGCTAGTGACCATTGTAGGGATTATCCTTTCAGCGGCAATGTTTTCCGCCACCACCATCAGCCTTTCCTCTTTAAGGCATGCCCTTATCCAGTCCAATATTTTTTCGGATGGAAGCTGGTACGGCTCCTTCCAAGACATCTCGAAAAAGGATATGGAAACGTTAACCTCCCATAGCAAAGTAAATAAAGCTGTTTCCATGGAATTGCTGGGATACTCTGAATTAATAGGCTGTACCAATCATTCAAAGCCATTTCTTGGGGTCTTTGGGGTTCAGGAAGATTTCACTGACCTGATGCCCATACACCTGACCAGCGGGCGTATGCCAGAACACAGCGGGGAATTGCTGCTGCCCAACCATCTGCTTGCTAATGGCGGCGTGAAATATGACTTAGGCAGCACGATAGAACTAAACCTCGGAACCCGTATCGGCGATAATGGAGAGGTGCTGACAAACCACACCGCATACCTGAACGACCCCGATGTGGAGCCTTCCCTAGAGGCTTCGGAAAGCGATACTGAGGATTTTGCCACTTCCGAAGAGCTGATTTCTGGTGAATCCAAGGCTTATACAGTCGTTGGTTTTTATGAACGCCCCTCCTATGAAGATTATACCGCCCCCGCCTACACTGCGCTGACGATTGGGGATTTTGAGGATGGGCATCTTTATAACACATATGTACGCACAAACTCCGGCTGGGATACCATCTCAGTCCTGCAAACCCTATATGGGGAGCTGGAATCAGTTAATTGTTATTTTGAGACAAATTATGACCTGCTGCGCATGTATGGGTATTCTGGGGAAAGCACCTACAACAGCGTCCTATTTGGCCTGGCAATTATTTTAATTGCAATTATTATGTTTGGCTCTATCTCACTGATTTACAATGCATTTTCTATTTCTGTCAGTGAGCGCACAAAACAGTTTGGGCTGCTGTCATCCATTGGCGCAACCCGCAGGCAATTGACTGGAAGCGTATTGTTTGAAGCCTTATTTTTAGGCTGTATCGGCATCCCTCTTGGGATATTGTCTGGTCTTTTGGGAATCGGCGTTACCTTCTTTTTCACCAAAGACATGATTGCCAATGTCCTTGGAATCCCTGACCCTGGAAAATATGGATATGAGGCTGGCCGCTTGATACAGGCGCTGGGTCCTGCCAGGCAAGTCTCCTTAAAGCTCCACCCTTCCTTCCTGGCGCTTGCCGTGGCCATTGGGATTTCGCTCCTTACAATATTAATCTCCGCCTATATCCCAATCCGAAGGGCAATGAAAATATCCGCGATTGACGCCATCCGGCAGGCAAATGATATCTCCATCCGCTCTAGGAAAGTCAAAACCTCCCGGCTTACGGAAAAAATGTTTGGCTTTGAGGGAATGCTTGCAACAAAATATTACAAACGCAACCGCAAGAAGTACCGGGCTACTGTGATATCGCTGTTTTTAAGCATTGTGCTGTTTATTTCTGCCAGCAGTTGGTGCAGCTACCTGACCAGCTCTGTAGGGACTGTACTGTCCGACAGCGCTTATGATATTTTTTACCGGCTTCACTCAGACGCTAATTATTCTGTGGATACCTTACTGTCTGAGATAAAAGAAGTAAACGGTGTAACGTCTGGCTACTATAGTTCAGATTTGTATTTAACCTGCTCCATCCCAGCCTCCTCAGTCAGTAAGGAATATATGGATTATCAGAAACAATATGCGCAATCGCAAGGGCTGGATTATGTGGAGCAAGCCAGAATCCTTTGCGATATTGACTTGGTATTTATGGACGACAACACGTTCCGCGATTATCTGAAAGAGCAAAACCTTCCAGAATCCGTTTATTTTGACAAAGAACATCCCACTGCCGTGGCTTCTGACCTGCTGCTGCAATACAATGGGTTCGATGGGAAATATTATAGCCACCATATGTTTTCTGACACCAAAAACGCTAATGTGGAGGTATGCATCATCCGTGAAATGGAGGGCTATGATTCCGCTTACCTTACAACCAACCCGGATACCGGGGAACTCCAATGCAGAAGGTGGAATGCCTACAACGACTCTGAAAAAGAATTTTCAGTAGAAGAAAGCTGCATCTCCATTCCCCTTTCCATAGGGGCGTCCGTTGATGAAGCCCCTGCATCGTTTGGAAATAGTAATGAGTACCCCCATCTGTTTTATCCCTACAGCCTTATGGATGAGGTATTTTCTGCCTTGGACGCTGACGCGGAATATGTGAATAGTCCTGATTTGCCGCTCAGTGAGAACATAACAACAAGTTTGTATTTCCAATGTGAAGACCATGCCAAAACTTATGAAGCCATTCGCAAGGTTTTGCTTGACAAAGGCCTTTCAGAGGAAGGATTGTATGATTTCGCCGCCAGTGTGGAAAGCGACCGCGCTATGATGACAGTTGTCAATATATTTGCTTTTGGGTTTATTACATTGATTTCCCTAATTGCAGCGGCAAATGTATTCAATACCATTTCCACAAATATTAACCTTCGCCAAAGGGAATTCGCGATGCTGAAATCTGTGGGCATGACCCCCAAAGGGTTTCGGCGGATGATGAACTTTGAATGCCTGCTCTATGGCTTTAAAGGACTGCTGTATGGGCTGCCCGTATCCTTCCTTGTGACTTGGTATATTTACCATACCATTTCTAATGGGCTGGATACCGCATTCTACATCCCCTGGTACAGCATTGTTATTGCAATAGGCAGCGTGTTCCTTGTGGTGTTTGCCACCATGCTCTATTCGATGGATAAGGTGAAAAAAGAGAATACGATAGATGTCCTGAAAAATGAAAATGCATAAACATAGGCTCTGCAAAGCAAACTGCGCCGCTAAGAAAATGGTTCTTTAGCGGCGCAGCTTTTGTCTGTTATTTAAGGATTATCTGGGCTGATATTATCCTGCGGCATTTCCTCTGCCTCATCCTGATAGCCGTCCTGATAACCTTCCTGTTCATCTTGAATCCCCTGCATATATTCTTCATCATTTAAAGGCTCCTGTTTTTCATCAATGTAGGGCAGGAAGTTCACAGGCTCAAGCCCTTGATGCACCTGCTCCATAAAGGCCTTCCAAATATTCCCCGGATAGCTTGCCCCAGACAGCCCTGGCAGTTCCCGCGGCATATCATACCCCACCCAAACGCTGGTGGTATAATAGCTGGTATAGCCGACAAACCATCCATCTTTATTATCATTGGTCGTTCCTGTCTTACCTGCGGAAGGCATTCCGCCAAGGGCAAGCCCCCGCCCGGTCCCTTCCTGCACCACTGACACCAACATATCCGTCATCATGCGGGCGGCATTCTTTTTGTAGACTTCCACCTCTTCTGTCTCTGTCTCCAAAATCACATTGCCTTCTGCGTCTGTAATCCTAGCAATGCAGGTTGGCTCCCGAAATTTGCCGTCATGGACAATCGCGGCATAGCCGGATGCCATTTCCACTGCAGACACCCCATTGGTAAAGCCCCCCAACGCACTGGTGGGACGTTCATCTTTGGTATCCAGCCTGGAAAATTTCATCTTTTTCAAATAAGAAAGCCCTGCCCGCGGGGTCATTTCCTCCAATAAATTCCAGGCGACAGTATTTTTCGATTTCTGGACGGCATAACGCAGTGTAATGTCCCCTTCATAATATCCGCCGGAATTAGACGGGCCTTCCTCTGTCTTGACATCCTGGACCACCGTGTCCGGCGTATATTTGCCTTCCAGCGCCGGGGTATACACAATTAAAGGCTTTATTGCGCTGCCTGGCTGGCGGAAGCTCTGGTAAGCCCTGTTTAACGTATAGCCTGGAAGGTTCTGGTTCCTCCCGCCTACAATGGCCTTCACATAACCTGTATGGTTGTCAATGCAGACAGCCGAGCTTTGCAGGGCATACACCCCTTCCTCGTTCTGTTCGGTAAATTCTGCCAGGTTATTATCCACTGCGTCCTGCAATTGCTGCTGCATATCCAGGTCAATGGAAGTATAGATTCTGTACCCTTCGGTGTATAAGCTTTTCTGGCATTCCTGATACAATGCGTCATAACTTTCCTGATACTTGGCCTTTTCCTTCTCGGAAGAAAATTCATCCTTAAACTCAAACCCCTGCTGCTTCATCAGCGCCTTGATTGCACAGTTATAGGTGTAGGTCTCCACATAGTCGTTTTTCGTTTTCTTTGGGCGCTCTAAGGTAATTGGCTCTGATTTCGCCTGTTCACAAGTAGTCTGGCTAATTTTCCCATCTTCCAGCATTTGGTATAAAATCCTATCCCGCCGTTTTATCGTGTTGTCCATCTTTGTTACAGGGTCGTACAGGCTTGGGTTGTTGGGGATAGCGCACAGAAAAGTAATTTGGGACAAGGTAAGGTTTTTGGCATCCAAATTGAAATACCCTTTGCTTGCCGCCTGAATCCCATAATAGCCATTGCCAAAGTATACATTATTCAGGTAAAATTCCATAATTTTATCCTTACTGTACACCCTTTCTAAACCCACTGCGATAAACATCTCTTCAATTTTACGCTCCCAGGTGCGTTCCTGAGTCAAAAAAACCAATTTGGCGAGCTGTTGGGTAATGGTGCTTCCACCCTGGGTCACCTCTCCATTCTCTATCATTGCCCTGGCGGCACGCATAATCGCCTTTACGTCAATGCCATTATGGCGGTAAAATTTCTTATCTTCAATGCTAATCATTGCCGCGACGGCATAAGCTGGAATATCTTCATATTCCAGATAATAAACATCCTTCTCACCCTTCAAGGTGGAAATCAGCTTGCCGTTGGCGTCATACACAAGGCTGGTCTGTACGGAACGGAACGTTGCTTCGCTGGATTTTTGCACCAGCATCTTGGCTTCCTGCTGCAGCTCGCTTACCTTTTGGGCATAGCCGCCATAATAATACCAGCCCACTGCCGCGCCTACCACCAGCAGCAACAATATCTGTAATTTTGCAAAAAACCAAAACACACGGTATTTTTTCTTTTTCTTCTTTTTTTTGCTCATATTCCTTCTGTCTCTGTCCTTATTCCGTTTTGAGTAATTGATCTATTTTTTAAGGATTTGTCCTCTATCTGCTCAGCATAATTTTCCCAAAGGCAATCCCCCGTCTTTCCAATATTTCAATTTCCCGTTTCTGGCAGGTAAACAAGAAAATCTGTTGGTTTTGTTTTCCCAGCCACTGCAGCGCCCCTTCCAGGCGCTTCTCGTCAAAATCGGCAAACACTTCGTCCAATAAAATCGGCATAGGCTCTTCTCTGGTAAAAAAACCGCCTGCCCCCATCCGAAGCGCCAAGTACATCTGTTCCATTGTCCCTTGGCTTAACTGCCATGGATAGAGCCTGCGTTTCTCTGCGGTAGCCACCAGGTTCATTTGGGAATCCAGCCCAACTTTCTTATATTTCCCATTGGTCAGCTCTGACAGAATCCGGGACATTTCCTGTTCCATCTGCTCCCTGGTGTCCTGGTATGCCTCCTGGGATAACTGCTCCAAGGTTTTGCCGGCCAGCTCAAACGCCTTCATCTGCCGTTCATATTCCAATTCTTCCTCCCCAGGCACATGGCATTCTTCCAATTCCTCTTGGAGATTTGTCAGTTCCGCCTGCTTATCCAGGTATTGGATTTCCAGCAATTCCTCCACCGCCTGCTCCCTGGCTTGTTTTTCCTGCCGCTCCTGGACCTTCTGCTGTTCCCGTTCCATGGAGTTATACTGCTCCATCTCTTTCTTTTCTTCCTCCTGCTGAAGGCGCAGGCGTTTTAACTGCTTGGATTTGCGGCGCCAATAACACATCCCCACCGCCCCGAGGAATGCAAAACATCCCAGCAGCACCTCCAACACAATCCAGCCTGCCGCTGGGACCTCAAAAAGATGTTCCGCCCCATTCCAAATGCCTACCAGCAGCCCAACAAGCATCAGGAATAAAGACGCCCCAAATTTCAGGCGGTATTCTTGCTGCTCTTTTTGCTGGCGGATATCCCTTAAGTATTCTGCCATTTGGTTGGTGTCATGTTCTGGCGGAACCATCAAGTTCTGCCCTTTATGCAGCAGCGACCGATAACCATCTTTTTTCTGCTTCCTCAGTTGTTCCGTATCTTTCTTTAACAGCTTTTCCTCTAATAAAAGCTTTTCTTCCCCTTCCCTGCGCGCGTTGCGTTTCTCCTTATAATTGGCCTGCGCTTTTTCTTTCCCATCTTCCAGGCGTTTCCTGGCTCCTGGCAGGTCTATGCCGCCTTCCCTTCCAAGGGAGGCATTAATGAAAAAATTCTGCAGGATATCCGCAAATTCTTTTTTTGTCTCCACTGACACCTGGCTAATACAGAAAGTATTCTCATAAGTCTCCCTTTTCATGCCTCCCAACAGCATTTCTAAATCGCCCTGCTCCACGGAGAGTTCCTCAAGGTCTGCCTCATTGGTCAGCTTTGCAGACTTTTCTTTATGGTAAAAATTCCGTTCCAGGAAAAAGGGCTTCCCATCCACAGTGAATTTAAGCCCTCCGGCATAATAAGAGCTGCTGCCCCATGGCTCATATTGCTGGTAACTGTCGTTTTTGCCCGGCCTCCCCTGTGGCTGCTGCTTCTCAATGCCAAACAGCATCCCACTGATAAATTGCTGCAGGGTGGACTTCCCGGTTTCATTTTCCCCATAAATTACATTAATCCCCGGAAGGGGGCGAATGTTAATATTATGGAGCTTTCCAAAATTTTTTATCTGAATTTCTGTAATTTTCATTCCGCCAACAATGCCTCCACACCATAATATAATGCTTTTTTTACAATTTCATCCTGGGGCATCTTTTCTAAGGCTTCAATATACCGCCCTAAAATCTGCTGTTGATATTTCAATTTCAATTTCTCAAAGTCGTACTCTGGATGGCAGCGGTCAGTGACTTGGGCTACCTGCTCTAACCGTGCCAACGCCTCCAATTCTATCGGCGCGCTGGAATCACGGGAACCTGTCAGGTTTACCTTAAATAACTGGTACACTGGCGCTTTTTTAATTTGCTCCACCAAAACATCTTTTAACGCGTCTGTGGTAATGTCTTTGTTCACTTTCATATTCAAGGAAACATATTCGCAATAATGGAGCGGGTAAAAATCAACCTTTACCCCATCTTTTTCCAATTCTCCCATAAAATAGCCATGTTCCCCAGTGTCTTCACTGCTCACAGGCTGGAGGGCGCCCGCCATCACTACCCTGTCCCCTATCATTTTCATGGGCTTATGGATATGCCCCAAAGCCACATAATCATAGGGCGCCTTTCCTAGCGTCCCTTCCTCGAAAGGCATATGTTTCTCATCCCCTCCATGCGCAAGCAAAATATTATAGCAGCCATCCTCTTTTACGGATATGCCGCTGCACAAATCTTCTTGGATTTCCCGTCTCCCATAGCTTAGCCCGTAAACCCTTACGCCTATCCCTTCCAAGTCTATGCAATGGATCCTCTGTTCTTTTATAAAATGTACATTTTCCCCCCAGGAAAACGTACGGTAACAGGAATTTTCCCCTAGGTAATCACGGTTCCCGGCTATTAGCACCACCTGGGTCTGGGGTATCCTGGAAAATTGGTAGCTTACATCCTTCAATTCCCTGATTAACGGCTGCCTGTGGAATAAATCCCCTGCAATCAGAAGAAGCTGCGCCTGTTCCTCTTTGGCTTTTGTAATAACCTCGGTGAAAGCAAGCCAGCTATGCCCCTCCCGCTCTTTTCCCCAGGGTTTATCCTTATCAGGCTTTGCCCCTAAATGTACATCTGCTATATGAATAAATTTCATTGGTTTTTCTCCTTCTTTTGCAATTCCCTGCCTGGCCCAAATACATCTGCCTGGCACCTGTGCCAAAGCGCGGCTTTATTCCCGCGGGCAATGGGCCAAGCAGCCTCGCCCAAGCGGATATTTGGCGAATGCCGCAAGGGGCGCCGTATGCCAGTGGCGCATGTTTAGCATGTGCCGAAGCAAAGGTCTTTGACTACTTCCCCAGCAATCAGAAGCCCCGCCGCAGAAGGCACAAATGCAACGCTGCCTGGCACCATCCTCCCAGAATCCTCAAACACCCGCCCCAGCGGCTCCCTGGGTTCCTCCCTGGAAAATACAACTTTTAGCTTCTCCACGCCACGTTTCCTTAATTCCCGGCGCATTACCCGCGCCAGTGGGCATACAGACGTGCGATAGAGGTCTGCCACTTCAAAAAGCGCCGGGTCTAGCTTGTTCCCTGCCCCCATACTGGAAATAATGGGAACCCCGGCTTCCTGGGCTTTCAATGCCAATGCGATTTTGGCGGTCACGGTATCCACGGCATCCACCACATAATCATATAACTTAAAGTCAAATCCCTCGGCTGTCTCAGGCAGGAAAAAACAATTATATGCTGTCACCTGCGCCTCAGGGTTGATTTCTAAAATCCTTTCTTCCATCACCCTGACCTTCGGCTGCCCCACGGTTTTCGTGGTTGCAATCACCTGCCGGTTAATATTGGATATGCTGACCACATCCTTATCTATCAAATCCAGCTTCCCTACGCCGCTTCTTGCCAACGCTTCTGCGGCATGGCCGCCTACGCCGCCAATGCCAAATACAGCCACCCTTGCCTGGGAAAGGCGTTTCAGCCCTTCTTCCCCCAAAAGCAGCCCTGTTCGGATAAATTTCTCGTCCATATGGTCCCTCAGCCTTATGATTCTTATTTCGTAGACATTTCCTTTTTATTTTACACGTTTCAAGAAGATTATACAAGATTATTTGGAATGTTTCCTACATAGCTGATGATTACGGAAAAAATAGGCAAATCAATATCATTTTACCAACAAGTTACCGTATGTTTTTTCTTAAAAAATTCTTAACCCCTTGTTGAACCCCCCTCTTTTCGTTATACTGATCTATGGAAATATTACACAATAAAGGAGAAAATGATTATGAAAAAACTGACGTTTATTTCTGTGCTGGCATGCGCCATTCTTTTCCTTTGCATTAGCGGGTACCTTGGCTTCCAGTACTACGGGCTGGGCAACCGCTTCCAAAAGCTGGAGGCAAAAGCTGCCGAATTACAGAAAAACAACTCTGTGTTAAATGAAAAATTGAAACAGGACGCCGCCCATCTAGAGGACAAAGAAGGCTATATTGACGGGCAGAAAGAATATATCTCTGAACTGTCAGAGCAAATACAAGCCCTCAGCAACAATGCTGGTTCCGAAGGAGATTTAGAAGGGGAAAGCTGGGATTCTGACAGCAGCTATGAAGAGGATGACCCCTACCCTAACTTATATGCGGACAAAGATAACCTGCCTGTCCAGACTGGCCAAAAATATGTCTACCTCACCTTTGACGACGGCCCCTCGCCGCTGACCCCAAAAGTGCTGGATTTACTGGATCAGTACAATGCCCATGCAACTTTTTTCGTAGTTGCAAAAAATAATGAGGAATATGCAGAATACTTATCAGAAATTGTAGAACGGGGGCATACCCTCGCCCTGCACTCCTACAGCCATAACTATAACCTGATTTACCGTTCTGTAGACGCTTTTTTATCCGACTATGAACAAGTATATGACTGGGTGTATGAAGAGACTGGGTATTCCCCTTGTTTGTTCCGCTTTCCTGGAGGGAGCAGCAATGGCTCTTCCTATGTGGTGCGCAAGATTATCAAGGAAATGGAACGCCGTGGCTTTACCCATTATGACTGGAATGTAAGTTCTGGGGACGGGAGCAACCTGACCACAAGCCAAAATATCATTGACAATATCTGCTCCAACGTGGGGAATGTAGACAACCCAGTCGTCTTGATGCATGACGGTTCTGGAAAAAATGCCACGCTGGCTGCACTGCCAACTGTTTTAAAAAACCTTTCAGAAGCAGGCTATGAATTCCGGTCCCTTGACAAAAATTCACAGCCTGTCCAGCAACGGACAGCAAATCCAAGTACCCCGTGACAAAACTGACGGAGCATGAAAATAGAAAAATAGAGCGTGAATTCCCCCTCAGCCCTGAGGGGGATTCCACGCCCTACTGCTCCATCTGTTTTCCAAGGAACCCTGCCGCAACCTTTGCTAATTTACTCTCCGTCTCCCCCATCCCGCTTCCTTCTTCTTTGTTATACATCACTACAGAGCCAATGGCGTCCCCCTCTGAAATAATGGTGGACACCACCTGGGACTGGAAATCCCCAGTATCATCTAATGTAATTTTCACAAATCCTTTGTCGTCTTTTTTAGCGCAAAAAGTTTCCCGGTCTGTAATCACATTTTCCAACTGTTTGCTGATTGGCTTCCCGTCGAAATCTTTTTTCCCGGCTCCGGCTGCCGCAATTACATGGTCTTTGTCTGTAATGCATACCAGGCATCCGCTGGTCTGGGCAAGGCTTTCTGCATACAGTCCCGCAAACTGCCCCAGCTCGCCAATGGGCGAATACTTTTTCAGAATAATTTCCCCCTCCCTGTCTGTAAAAATTTCCAGCGGGTCCCCTTCCCGGATACGCAAAGTACGGCGGATCTCCTTTGGCACTACCACCCTTCCCAAATCATCTATTCTTCGGACAATCCCTGTTGCTTTCATAATAAAATCCTCCATTTACATATCTTTTTTTACCCATAACATACGCCCTAGGGCATATGCGGCTTTCAGATAACACTATTATTTGTAAATTAAGGATTTTTATACCTAAATTTCATGTTGGCTGATATCCTTACGATGCCCTAAATTTTTATTCTTATGAGTAATGGGCAAGCAGCCGCGCTTGCGCACTAATTGGCAAATGCCGCCGAAGGTAAGCGCCTGTTGGTGCAAATACCACGCATCTTGTCGGAAAGATGTTCCAACAAGGCATCTAGTTCGAGCATCTTTCCAACAGTGCTTCCTATCTTTACATACGATTATAAGGCAAAGAATGAACGTCAGGAAGCCAGAGGGAAAAACCTGTTCATCAATGCGGAATCTATACAGGCAAGTGTATTACCTGTTTAAGAAAAAATGGTGAATTCTGATAAATGTTTGAGAGTTGAATCTATACCGTAAACCAGTGGGGAATCATCCTTGAATATAGGATGGTTTTTTTGTATAATGAAACCAAGCGACACCTGATTATTTCCCCGCTGAAAAGGCGGGTATGGAAGGAAGAAGGAATGGAAAAAACGGATATTGCAAAATATACGATTAAA
>CAJUDE010000035.1 GCA_910585295.1 uncultured Lachnospiraceae bacterium
AATATGCCGTGAAAGCGGTCCGCCGCAGGCGGAGAATCCTGCAGAGTAGGATTCTTTGTTTTTATATAGGAAACTTCGTTCCCTATATAAAAACCCTCTGGGCGGATACGCACTCGCGCGAAACTGAGCAATGTATACAGCAAAAGCAATGTCATGAAACAAATGTTTTGATTGTTATGGTAATGTGAGTATGTGTGTAGGATATTACCATACCAGAATATTTATCTATGAAATGGTATGAAGGAGGGGAACAGATGGCTAATGATATGGAAAAGCTGCTAAAAGAGGCATTTGATGAAATTGCGAAGGAGGACTATGCGAACCGCCCGACAGATCTTCCCGAGCATAGGTTTTCATTAAGGTTCCGTTTGAAAATGCACCGTATGATGAAAGAAGCTGCAAGGGGCAGGGGAACGGTGGAGCCTATTTTAAACCAAGGGCGTTCATTCTGTGTTAGGAAACGGGTGGCAGTGGCTGCACTGTTGGTGTTTGTTATAGCGGGAGGGACAGCATTTGGCGCGGAGCCAATTATTCAGTGGTTAAGTAAGTTCAGCGTAGAACAGGAGGGGGATCATTTTAAAATTCAGAATAAAGAACTGGATGAAAATGTGGAGCATACGAAAGATAACTTTAGGAAATATTTTTTGACAGAGATTCCAGAGGGGTATTCTTTAAAATCCGAAAAATTTGAGGGAGAATTTCAAAGGTACACCATTTTCTATACAAAAGGGAAAGAAGTATTACTTTTAGAACAAACATGGCAGGAAGATAAAGTAGCAGAAAGTATTACTTCTGATACAGGAGATTTGAAAGATATTAAAATAAATGGATTTACAGGATATTATTCGGAGGATGATGGAATAGGGTCACTGGTTCTTTCAAATGGTGTGTATAAATTAGTATTAGGAGGGACATTTGCAAAAGATGAATTGATAGAGATGGCAGGGAAATTAAATCTTTCTGATAATACGGTAGAATGATTTTATAAAAAGTAAGTATGGATAACCAAGGTTCTGGAGATAAAAACAAAAATCTAATCTCCAAAAATATGTCATGCCTTCCAAAATTCGGTTGTTAATGTTATAGGGTTATTACGCCCATTACCATAATACAAAAGAGAAATGGAAGGAGAAGGTTTATGAAGCAGAAACTTGCAATGTTGTTGGCGGTGGTGTGTTTGGTAATCAGCATGTCCACAGTCAGCTATGCAGCGGAGGGGAACGCAAAGGTAACAGCACAAGCCAGGGCGGCGGGGAATACAGGAGGGATACAACCTCGTTATGTCAATACTTTAAATATAGCCGCTGGATTGAAAATTTCAGGTAGTACAGCATACTGTCTTGCAGAAGTATTTGCAAAGAAAACATGTTTTATTAATGTAGTGATGCGGCTGCAAAAGAAAGAAAATGGCTCTTGGCAGACAAAGTCTTCCTGGATTGAGTCTGCAGCAAATGCAGGTGGAAAGACAATGACCAAATCTTTTGCCTTATCTTCCAGAGGCACTTACCGGGTTTATGTGATTGCTACAGTAGGCGGGGAAGAAGTAACTTGTGAAAGTAATATTGTAACATACTAGCATAAAATTTATTCCCGCGAGCAATGGGCCAAGCAGCCGCGCTCGCGCGGATATTTGGCGAATGCCGCGAAAACCAACCTCCTTATCCCTTTGCAGGGGGAAGTTGGATGCTAGTATTTTGGGCTTAATGTGCTGAATTTTCTGGCGGAAATTTTAAATGGGGAATCAGAGAAGTGAATCAGGCGTGGCGCTTTTAGATAGGGAGCCGCGCCTGATTTTTTTATCTTATAGGAAAGACCATGCTGCTGTAAAGCGTTAAAGTCTATGACTTTCCTATAAGATAAAAATTAGGAAATTCCTTCTGATTCCCCTATAAAAGAAAAAGTAATTATCGCAGGGTCTGCCCCAGCGAAGCAGGGGTACGGTGGCGGAAATGGAGTATGCCGCGAAAGAAGGGTTCTTTTTCGACAAGGTTCAAGGAAATAAAAAAATCCTTTGAAAATCCTTTTGAAATGAGGTATACTATGGGCAGCGTGTACAAAATATGCAAAAATAGAATAGTGGCAAAGGATGGTATTTGATTATGGCATTATTAGATCAATGGAAGAGCGTTGCATACAACCAGGAAACAAATAAAGGGGAACTCCAAAAGTTCTGGCAGAGGTATTTTCTGTTAGAGAAAGGGGTATATGAGAAATTGCTGGAAGATCCAGACCAGGTGGTGGAAGGCACAGTCAAAGAACTAGCGGAGAAATATGAGCTGTCAATTATGGACATGACAGGGTTCTTGGACGGCATCAACGACAGCCTGGTAACGCCGAACCCGATTGAAGAGATGGAAGAGGACACAAAAGTGAGCCTTGCCTTTGATAAGGAGAAACTCTATAAGAACATGGTGGACGCCAAGGCGGATTGGCTGTATGAGCTTCCACAGTGGGAGAAAATTTATGATGAGGAGACAAGGCACAGGCTGTATCTGGAGCAGAAAAAATCTGGGACAATTATAAAGGAAGCGAAAATTTACCCCAACGACCCTTGTCCTTGCGGCAGCGGCAAAAAATATAAGAAGTGCTGTGGAAGGAATAAATAGCCCTTTACAGATTGTAAAAAATAGATTATAGTATAGGAAACTGAAAAAGTAAAAGCTTTGACAGGAAGAGTAAGTTGTGGAATGCTAAAATCCCATATGTTTGATAAGGGAAGCAGAGAAGACCGTTAGGGGCAGGGTTATCTGCCTGGAAGCTGGAAGCGGTTTGGCAGGAAGCATCTGAAGACCACCCTGGAGCGGCGGATAGCCCGGTGACCCCGTTACCGTCAGAATGAGGGGCCTTGTTTGAAGGAACAGGGCAAGCAGGGTGGAACCGCGTATTTTACGTCCCATGCAGTACATTTGTATTGCATGGGATTTTTTATCTCGTAGGAAAGGCCGTGTTACATGAAAGCGTGAAAGTATCTTTCCTATAAGATAAAAATAGGGACGCGCACTCGCACGAAAGGTAATATGTCGCGAAAGCGGCCATGCTCGGCGTGCAAAGGTTCTAAGCGCCAGTGGCGCTTGTTCAGAACGGACCGAAACGGAGTGTAGACGCCAAGCCCCCTTATGATTGAAGGGCCAGGGGAGTTAAAGTGGGCTTGCCCGCTTTGTATTTACAAATTAAAACGAAATATCAGGAAGGAGAACGGTTATGTGTAAAATGAAAGAGTGGATGGGTACGTTAACAGACGTTGTGGAGATGACAAAGAAAGAATATATCCTAACAGTTGCGGCAAGCCTTTTGGGCGGGATTGTGATAGGGTTTGTGTTTGCGCCTAAGCGCATTAAGCAAACTACAATTGGTTCCCACAATGGAAATGGCAGCTGCGATAGCGATGGGGAATTGTTTGAGGATTGGGAAGACCCAGAAGAAAATAATGTAATTCATTTTAATTAACCAAGGATTGGAAAAGAAGGAGAGTGCAGCATGAAGGTTACATTGAAGGATGGTTCCGTTAAGGAATACAGTGAAGCGAAAAGCGTATATGACATTGCGCTGGACATCAGCGAAGGTTTGGCAAGGATGGCATGTGCAGGGGAAGTGGATGGTGAGGTTGTGGACTTAAGGGCCATAGTCAGCAAGGATTGTGGGCTGAATATTTTAACCCAGAAAGATGCCGGCGGCATACGCACCGTCCGCCATACCTGTTCCCATGTGCTTGCAGAGGCAGTGAAGCGGCTGTTCCCGAATGCAAAGCTGGCGATAGGGCCGTCCATAGAGGAAGGGTTTTACTATGATTTTGAGGCAGAGCCGTTTTCCAGGGAGGATTTAGACAATCTGGAAAAAGAAATGAAAAAGATTATCAAAGAAGGGAGTAAGTTGGAGAAGTTCACGCTCCCAAGGGCAGAGGCAATCCAGTTTATGGAAGGGAAAGGAGAGCCTTATAAGGTAGAGCTGATTGAGGATTTGCCAGAAGATGCAGAAATATCATTTTATAAGCAAGGGGAAGGGTTTACCGATTTGTGCGCAGGCCCGCACTTGATGAGCACAAAGCCAATCAAGGCATTTAAATTGATTTCTTCTTCTATGGCATATTGGCGCGGCGATTCTAGCAAATCCCAGCTTCAGAGGATTTATGGGACTGCTTTTGCCACAAAAGATGAATTGAATGCATATTTAGAGCATTTGGAGGACATTAAGAAGCGCGACCACAACAAACTGGGGCGTGAGATGAAATTATTCACCACAGTGGATGTGATTGGGCAGGGGCTGCCGCTTTTGATGCCGAAAGGGGCGAAAATGATCCAGACCATGCAGCGGTGGATTGAGGATTTAGAGGACAATGAGTGGGGCTATATCCGCACAAAGACGCCCTTAATGGCAAAGTCCGATTTGTATAAAATTTCTGGACATTGGGACCATTACACAGACGGGATGTTTGTACTTGGAGACGAACAGAAGGACAAGGAGGTAATGGCCCTGCGCCCTATGACCTGCCCATTCCAGTATTATGTCTATAAAGCAGAGCAGCACTCCTACCGCGACTTGCCTTTGCGTTATGGGGAGACATCCACATTGTTCCGCAATGAGGACTCTGGGGAAATGCACGGGTTGACCCGCGTGCGCCAGTTTACTATTTCTGAGGGGCATTTGGTTGTAAGGCCAGATCAGATGGTGGAGGAATTTAAACGCTGCATCGCTTTGGCAAAATACTGCCTGTCCACATTAGGCGTGGAAGAGGATGTAACTTACCATCTTTCCAAATGGGATCCAGAGAATAGGGAAAAATATATTGGCGAGCCAGAGGTATGGGAGGAAACCCAGCAGCATATAAGGGAAATTCTGGACAGCCTGGGCATTGCCTATACAGAAGAGACGGGCGAAGCGGCGTTCTATGGCCCTAAAGTCGACATTAATGCGAAAAATGTCTATGGGAAAGAGGACACCATGGTAACCATTCAGTGGGACGCGCTGTTGGCAGAGCAGTTTGATATGTACTATATTGACCAGAATGGGGATAAAGTCCGCCCATACATTATCCATAGGACGTCCATGGGCTGCTATGAGAGGACCCTTGCATGGCTGATTGAGAAATATGCCGGCAAGTTCCCCACTTGGCTTTGCCCAGAGCAGGTAAGGGTGCTGCCTATTTCCGATAAATATGAGGCTTATGCGGCAGAGGTGGAGAAAGGGCTTAAGGCAAATGGGATTTTATGCAGCGTGGATAACCGGTCTGAAAAAATTGGCTATAAAATCCGTGAGGCTCGGTTAGAAAAAGTCCCCTATATGCTTGTGGTAGGCCAGCAGGAAGAGGCAGACCAAACCGTGTCTGTCAGAAGCAGGTTTGCTGGGGATGAAGGCGTAAAGCCATTGGAAGATTTTATAAATCAGATTTGCAAAGAAATCCGCACGAAGGAGATCCGCAAAGAAGAAGCACAGGAAGGGCAGAAAAAATAGTGGCTTAAATTCCTTAGGGACGTATAAATTATTTTAGATTTCCAAATACTAATGCGGCGGATAGGAAATAGCATTTAGGAAAGGAGATTTAAAATGACTCAGTTAAAATGTTCTGTAAGAAACTGTATGTACAACGAAGAGCAGCTTTGCTCTAAGGGGGACATAACAATCGGCGGGCAGGACGCTTCTAAGCCAAATGAGACCTGCTGTGAAAGTTTCCGGGAAAGGTCTGGGAATATGATGAATTCCATCGGCCAGCCCAGCAAGGAAATTAGCGTAAGGTGCCAGGCGACCAACTGTGACTTCAACGAAGGCTGCAAGTGCAACGCGAAAGAAATTGGGATTGCCGGAAGCAATGCATGTAGCTGCGGGGAGACAGAGTGCGCAAGCTTTGATTGCCACTGCAAATAAGTAAACTTGCACTTTTTTCCTGAATTTTGCAAATTCAATTGAAAAAATTAGGAAATTTTAAAAAAATACTTGTAATATCGCATGACAGGAAGTAGAATGGGTCTGGAACATAAATTCCCATGAATGGGAGGCAGGCAGCATTTTTCTTCCTGTTTTGCAAATGAGCAAATTTGCCAGGAAGAGCATAACATAATACATGGAGGATGGCATGAGAAAGAAATCTCATATATCACTGGCAAAATATATTGTGGAAAGTTTAGAAGAGCAAGAGTTACAAAAACATAAAAAGGCGTTTTACTTAGGCAGCATCCTGCCGGACTGTAAGCCTTCGTTTATTACAGTGAAGCATGAAATGGAAGGGACCTTCCCGAAGGTGCAGCAGGAGTTAGAAGAGCTTGTGGAGAGGCAACGGAAGTCCCAGATTAATATGAGGGTATTTTACCGCAATTTAGGGGAAGTGATACATTATATTGCAGATTATTTTACGTTTCCCCATAACCCCCATTACACAGGGAACCTAAGGGACCATTGCGCATACGAAGAACGGTTGAAGATAGGGCTGAGGGAATATATCCAAAGCGGCGAGGCAAAGAGGAACAGCGCAATAGTAAAGGCGAGCGTGCAGGACCTTAACAGTACGGAAGATATTTGTAATTTTATCCAGAAAGCGCACGAAACTTATGTTAAATTGAAGAATTCTGTCGAAGGGGATTGTCGCCATATTGTGACATTGTGCCATCAGGTGGTGGCGGCTGTAATCCGCATAATTAAAGGGGAAACGGCTTCGCCGGCTATGCTTGCGGCGTAACCATACATTTGAACCATGTCGAATAAAAGTATTTCTTGTCGAAATGTCCTGTAAAAAAATGGCGATTTTCGTTTGCTTTTTTCCTACGAAGAATATAGAATATTTTCAGAGGGGGAAAAAGGAGCTTTTAATGAACTATTTGTCAGAATTGAAGAGCAAGATCGAGACTGTACGAAAGCGATTGGATGTAGCGGTGGGGAAAGACGTTTGTGCGCCGGAATGCTATCAGATGAGCGTTCAGTTGGATAAACTGATAGAAGACTACATGCAATACAAAGATAAAGTTCAACCACCGTTGAATTAAGGAACGATAAGATAAGGGAGATAAGGAAACAAGGGCTGGAATTTTTTTCCAGCCCTGTTTGCCGCTTTGGGCAGCTTCCAATGGCATGTTTGGGGAAATTATTTTATATTTCATGTAAGAAAAACGAAAAAAAGGATTGACATATGGCGAAATATGATAAAGAATAATTATGTAGAAACTATAAAGAAAATGAGGATAAGGATATGGGAATTGGAAAAACGAAAAAACTGTTAAAATCAGTTTCGGAGTTAAGGTATGCTGATTATTCTGGTGAACCGGAATTAAAGGACATTTATCAAAGGCTGACAGATGGAAGGAATCAGTTTGCAGAAATCCTAGAGAAAAATATTAAAGCGGTTATGCAAATCAGTTCCCTTGACTTGATGATGCAGCATGAGACAGACAAAATTATTGAAATATCCCAGAATGTGGCGAAGGCGACAGAAGTTATTTTTGGGGCTAATGGGGGGCATTCTGAGGTAGAGGGAAATAATTCTCTGGAGCAGTTGACCAATACAATTATTAAGGTGTCAGAAGAGACAGAGGAAGTATACCAGAAGATAGAACAAGGCCAGGAAGAGCTTACGTCGATTCGGGACTTGTCCAGCCAGGCAATTGAAGTGTCCAAAGAGATGCGCAAGGATATGGACGCGCTTCTGGATGTTATTAATAATATGAACGAAGTAATTGCCGGGATAGATTCTATTTCCATGCAGACGAACCTCCTTGCATTGAATGCTTCCATAGAGGCGGCAAGGGCAGGCCGCGCAGGCCGCGGGTTTGCGGTTGTTGCAGATGAAATCCGGGCTTTGGCGGAACAGACGCAGAAGCTCACCGGGGATATGGGGGATTTTGTAGAAGGCATCAAAGGCGCCTCACAGAAAAGCGCTGGCAGCACAACAAATACCATAGAAGCCCTTGGGACTATGACAGAGAAAATAGGGAATGTATGGGAATTGAATGACGAGAACCAGCGGCATGTGTCGAAAGTCAGCGAATCCGTCACTTCCCTTGCGGCGGTCAGCGAGGAAATCAGCAGCACTATGGCTGAAATGGAGAATCAGTTAAGGACCAGCACAGATTTTATGCGGGAAATTGGCAATGAGTTGATGAAAGCCACAGAGCCAGTTGTAGAAATAGAGATGACCCTGGATTCTGCAGTGAAGCAGATGGGGCAGATGTCAAATGACGCATTTTACCATTTAGAGAGCCATGAGTTTTGCCAGTATGTGCGCAATGCGATCACGGCGCACAGGAATTGGATTACAAATCTGGAGAAAATGGTAAAAGACCGTGTTATTGTGCCGCTTCAGTTGGATTCTAACAAATGCGGGTTTGGGCATTTTTATTCTTCGATTACGCCAAACATGCCGGAAGTCCGGGGCATTTGGGACGCTTTGGGTGAGAAGCACCAGAAGTTCCATAAGTTTGGCTCAGATGCCATCCACGCATTGTTTGAAGAAAATTATAGTAAGGCAGAGCAGGTCTGCCGGGAAGCAGAAGAATATTCCAGGGAATTGATTGCAGATATGGAGAAAATAATTCAAATCGTTGGGGCTTAGATAAAATTTATAAGATATACATAGGCATGCATTGTTTGCTAAAGTGAAGGAGTCTGTTGCGAAATAAGATATTTCTACAACATATAGTACAGATGTAAGCTACATTGTACTATATGTTGTAGAATTCCTGTATTTTGCGGCAGTCTCTTTTGCTTTTTACTAAATTTCCTATTGCTTTTTTACTTCTGATGGTCTAGAATGGTATAAAAGTGGAGGAAAGTGGGACAAAAGGGCAGTA
Organism: uncultured Lachnospiraceae bacterium; assembly: GCA_910585295.1. Lineage (GTDB taxonomy): Bacteria > Bacillota > Clostridia > Lachnospirales > Lachnospiraceae > Petralouisia. Next base: position 8,772 of record CAJUDE010000035.1, read on the forward strand.
TGTGGTGGGGAAGTGCATAAGGGCGCAGGCGAATTTATGGATAACATTTCTATCGTTGCCCCAAGATGCGTATTGCCTGTCAGAAGGTGACGTCTATGTTCATGGGTGAATACAACCACACAGTGGATGCAAAAGGCAGGCTGATCGTTCCATCCAAGTTCAGGGAATTGTTAGGCGATGAATTTGTTGTGACAAAGGGATTGGATGGGTGCCTTTTTGTGTATTCCAGTGAAGAATGGAAGTCGATCGAAGAGAAGTTTAGCCAGGTGTCACAATTCTCCAAAGAAGCCCGGAAGTTTGCCAGGTTTTTTTTCGCAGGGGCAGCAATCTGCGAAGTGGACAAGCAAGGGCGCGTACTATTGCCGGCAACTTTAAGGAAATTTGCCGGAATTGAGAAAGAGGCTGTATTGGCAGGTGTTCTAAACCACATTGAGATTTGGAGCAAAGACAGATGGCAGGAGACCAATGAATATGATGATGTGGAAGAGATAGCAGAGCATATGGCAAGCCTCGGGCTTATGATTTAATGCCCAGTGAATAAACCAAACAGAACCGGAAAGGGAATGCATGGAATTCAAGCACGAATCTGTACTTTTGAAAGAGACAATGGAATATCTGAATGTCAATCCAGATGGAATTTACGTGGATGGGACCTTAGGCGGCGGCGGGCATGCATATGAGGTCTGCAGGCGGTTATCGCCAAAAGGGAAACTGATAGGGATTGACCAGGATGAAGATGCAGTGGAGGCAGCAGCAAAAAGGCTGTCGGAGTTTAACGGCAGGGTGCAGGTTATCAGGGATAATTACCGTCGGATGGGTGAAGTGTTAGAAGCCTGTGGCATTCGCCAGGTGGATGGCATTTTGTTGGATCTGGGGGTTTCTTCTTATCAATTGGATGACACAAACAGGGGGTTCACCTATCGGGACGGGAACGCCCCGCTGGATATGCGTATGGATAACCGGCAGAAATTTACGGCGAAGGATTTGGTGAATACATACAGTGAAAGGGAGCTGTACCGGGTGATCCGTGATTACGGGGAAGATAGATTTGCCAAGAATATTGCGAAGCATATTGTGGCGGCAAGGGAACAGAAAGAAATTGAGACGGCAGGGGAGTTGACAGAGGCAGTTAAGGCGGCAATCCCTGCAAAAGTACGGATGGGCGGGGGGCATCCAGCCAAACGTACGTTTCAGGCAATCCGAATTGAGCTGAATGGGGAATTGGAGGTGTTGAAAGATTCTCTGGAAGATATGATAGGGCTGCTTCGTCCAGGAGGGAGGATATGCGTAATCACATTCCACTCCTTAGAAGACAGGATTGTTAAGAATATATTTAAGAAGAGCGAGAAGCCATGTACCTGCCCGGAAGGATTTCCGGTCTGCGTATGTGGAAAGAAACCGCTTGGGAGGGCGTTGGCCAGAAAGCCCGTTTTGCCATCAGAGGAGGAAATAACAGGTAACCCACGTTCTAAAAGTGCGAAGCTTAGGGCATTTGAAAGGGCGGGGCTAGAAGAGCTGAGGCAAGAAATAAGATTGGAGTGAGTGCAGTGGGACAGCAGGGAAAAGCAAGACGTACGGAAAAAACTGTAAATTATATAGATGGGAATACGGTCAGAAAATTGCAGCCAAATCCAGGGCGGCGGAGTGAGGAGACGCATCGGCAGCTTCAAGAGAAGCAAAGGCTAGACAGGGAGCAGCGTGAAAGGAAACGCGCCCTGCGGGCTGCTGCCAGGAAGAACCAGGAACGGGCGCTTCAGATGAACCCAGGCTATGTGCTGTTTCTGGCAGTGGCCATGACGGTGATGGTGGCGGTGTCTGGGCTTTATTTGAAGCTGCAGTCTGAACTAACAACAAGGATTAAGCATGTGGCTTCACTAAAAAGCGAGGTGCTTGAATTAAAAGGCAAGAATGATGCGGAGCAGAAACGTATTGACACTTCTATTAACTTGGATGAGATCCGTAGGAAGGCGACGGAGGAATTAGGGATGGTGTACCCTTCCAAAAACCAGATTATGTTTTTTGATGTAGATTCCAATGATTACATGAATCAATATCAGGATATCCCAGCAAAATAAAGAAGGTAAGGAATATTGGCAGAAAGAAAGAGAAGACCCCGGAAAAAAAGAAAAGAGCCCGCAAAGTTTTCCAGGAGGATGAAAAAAAAGCTGTTGGTGTTATTTTCGCTTGTGATGGCCATGCTTGGCGGGCTTGTTGGAAGGCTGTTTTATATCGAGCAGGTGAAAGGCGAGGAATATGAGAAGCAGGTGTTGAGCCAGCAGGGGTATGAGAGCCAGAGCATCCCTTACCAGAGGGGTGATATTCTGGATTCCAAAGGAACTATTTTGGCTACCAGCGTAGATGTGTATAACCTGGTGCTGGACTGTAAAGTGATTAATGAGGAATTTTATGACAGTGATAAAAAGAAGAAAGTAAAAAAATATCTGGAACCCACAGTTGCGGCGTTGCTCCAGTGTTTTCCAGATGTTACAGAAGAAGAAATAATGGCTGCCCTGACAGAAAAAGCAGACAGTCGTTATTTTGTTTTGCGTAAAAAACTCCATTACCAAGAAATTGTGGAGTTCCAGGACTTGGAAGCCAAACTATATAAAAGCGGGAAGAAAAAGGGCAAGAAGGTGAACCCCAACGTGCAGGGCGTGTGGTTTGAAAAGGAATACCAGAGGGAATACCCATACGATACCTTAGCCAGCAAAGTGCTGGGGTTCACCACGTCTGGAAATGAAGGGATTGGCGGGTTAGAGGACTATTACAATGATGTGCTGAATGGGGTCAATGGCAGGCAGTATGGCTTCTTGAATTCTGACAGCAATTTTGAAAAGACAATTAAAGACCCAATCAATGGCAAAAGCCTGGTCACCACTATTAATATGAATGTACAAAAGGTGGTGGAGAAGAATATTGCGGCGTTTCAAGAAGAGCATCGGAATGGGATGTGGGAAGGGGCAGGGAGCAAACAGACCGGGGTAGTGGTGATGAACCCCCAAAATGGCGATATACTGGCGATGTCTGACAGTTTAGTATATAATTTAAACAAGCCCAGGGATTTGTCCATGTATTACTCCCAGGAGGCGATAGATTCTTTCAGCGAGGAGGAGAAGTTAGAGAAGTTAAACCAAATCTGGCAGAATTATTGCATTACCTATACTTATGAGCCAGGGTCCACAGCGAAGCCGTTTACAGTGGCTACCGCGTTAGAAACAGGGAATATCCGGGACTGGTATGAATGCGACGGGGTAGAAAAGATAGGGGGGCATGATATCCGCTGCGTGCAGCGGTCCGGGCATGGCTCGTTGACGCCAGAGCAGGCAGTTATGAATTCCTGCAACGACGCAATGATGCATATGGCTAGTGACATTGGGGCGGAGGATTTCTATAAATACCAGAATATCTTTAATTTTGGGCTGCGCACAAATATTGACCTTCCAGGGGAAGCGAGGACAGATACTTTAATTTATACGGCAGAAAACACAAACACCACTTCCCTTGCGACCAATTCTTTTGGGCAAAATTTTAATGTGACAGTGGTGCAGCTTGCCTCAGCGTTTTCTTCCTTAATCAATGGAGGCTATTATTACCAGCCCCATTTGGTAAAGAAGATTGTGGATGGCAATGGGAATACAGTGGAGGCCATAGAACCTGTGGTCTTAAAGCAGACGGTATCAAAACAGACTAGCGACACCATTAAGCAATACTTATACAGCACAGTGTCAGAAGGGACAGGGAAAAGCGCTAAAGTAGAAGGCTATTCTATGGGCGGCAAAACGGGGACTGCCCAAAAAGGGGACAGGGATCAGAAAAAATATGTAGTCTCTTTTATAGGATTTGCCCCAGTGGAGAATCCTGAGGTGTTGGTTTATGTGGTGATTGACGAGGCAAATGCGCCAATTGAACGGCAGAGCAGCGCCCTTGCCACTGATTTGGCAAAAAAAATATTTACAGAGATCCTTCCATATTTGAATATATTCCAGGATGAAGCCACAGAGGGCGACGGTTCAGGGAACCCCGAGGGCGGCACGCCAGAAGATTCCGAAGGGACAACCCAGGGAACGGAAGGCGATACGCCGGAGGGGACTGGCGAGGCTCCAGAAGGGGATACGCCAGAAGGAGGCGAAGGGAACCCAGAAGGGACTGCGCCAGAAGGAGGCGAAGGGAACCCAGAAGGGGAAGGGCAGGAATACCCTCCAGACGGCGTGCCAGAGGCTATGCCCGAGGGCGGGGCTGCGCCTGAGGAAGAAGGGTAGGTTGTTTTAGGGATTGGCAAAAATAAGTACATAACCTTATGCAGGCTGTAATAGATTATAGTAATTGTAAATGTGAGGTTATGGTATGTTCCGCAATAAAACCTTCAACCGTAAGAAATTATTAGTGGCTTTTACAGCAATTATGCTGGTTCTTGCTATCCTTGTGGGAAGGCTGGTATATTTGATGGTTTTCTGTTCAGAATATTATGGACAGAAAGCAGAGGATTTGCATGAACGGGAAAGGGATATTAAGGCAGCCAGGGGGAAGATTATTGACTCCACTGGAACTGTGCTCGCGACAAACCGCACAGTCTGCACAATTTCTGTAATCCACAGCCAGATAAAAGAGCCAGAAGAAGTAATCCGGGTCTTGTCCAAAGAACTTGGCATGGAGGAAGAGAAGGTACGCAAACGTGTGGAAAAGGTAAGCTCCATTGAAAGGGTGAAGTCAAATGTGGATAAAGAGGTGGGGGACCGTATCCGCAATTGCAAGCTTGCAGGGGTGAAGGTGGATGAAGATTATAAACGGTATTACCCGTATGGGACAATGGCCTCCCGGGTGCTTGGCTTTACTGGGGGCGACAACCAGGGGATTATTGGGCTGGAAGTTATCTATGAGGAGTACTTAAAAGGGAGCAATGGCAAAATTTTAACCCTTACAGATGCAAGAGGGGTGGAAATTGAGAATGCAGGGGAACGGCGCCAGGAGCCAGTGGATGGGTATAACCTGCATATCAGCCTTGATTATAATATCCAAATGTATTGCGAGCAGGCAGCAAAAAAAGTTATGGAGGCAAAGTCTGCGGATGGCGTGTCAGTTATTGTGATGAAGCCAGACAATGGGGAAATTCTAGCAATGGTGAATGTGCCAGAATTTGACTTAAACGACCCGTTTACCTTAATCGGCGGGGACGTCTCCCCATCCGAAGCCCAAAAGATAGAGGCGCAGGAGACGGCGGCGCAGCCAAAAGGCGAGGAAGCGGAGGATGGCGCAAAAGATAAGGCAAAAGGGCAGAGCAAGCAGGATTTGTTGAACCAGATGTGGAGGAACCCTTGCATCAATGACACCTATGAGCCTGGCTCTGTATTTAAGACCATCACTACCGCCGCCTCATTTGAAGAAGGCGTAGTCACCCTAAACGACCATTTTTTCTGCCCGGGCTACAAAATGGTGGAGGACAGGAGGATCCACTGCCATAAAAGGACAGGGCATGGCTCTGAAGATTTTACCCAGGGGCTTATGAATTCCTGCAATCCGGTGTTTATTGAGCTTGGCTTAAGGCTTGGCGTAGATAATATGTATAAATATTTTGAGCAGTTTGGGCTGTTGAGCCGGACAGGGATTGATTTGCCAGGGGAAGCCGCCACCATTATGCATAATAAGAAAAATGTAGGGCCAGTGGAGCTTGCGACAATTTCTTTTGGGCAGTCTTTCCAGGTTACCCCCATTCAGCTTGCAACGACAGTTTCTTCCTTAATTAATGGCGGCCATAGGGTAACGCCGCATTTTGGGGTATCCGTCAAGGACAGCCAGGGGGAATTGGTGGAGAATTTGCAGTATGAAGTGAAAGAAGGGGTGGTAAGCGAAGGCACGTCCCAGACTTTACGGAGCATGTTGGAAAAAGTAGTGTCCGAGGGAAGTGGAAACCGGGCATATATTGAAGGCTTTACCATTGGGGGCAAGACAGCCACATCCCAAACGCTTCCCAGGAGCGCAAATAAATATATTTCCTCATTTTTGGGATTTGCGCCGGCGGAAGACCCTCAGGTGCTTGCGCTTCTTATTATAAATAACCCTCAGGGGATTTATTATGGGGGGACGATAGCGGCTCCTGTGGTAAAAGAGATTTTCTCCAATATCCTGCCTTACCTTGGGATAGAGAAGGAAGCTGTGCCAGAGAAGGAAGCTGCAAAAGAAGAGGCGGAAAGATAAAAAGGAAAGAGAGTTACGGTGAGCATAAAACACCGTAGAGACGAAGAGGTGTAGAGGAAATGACGCAGAAAGTAATAATTCCGGTATTGATAGCATTTGCCATCACGGCGGTTTTAGGGCCAGTGGTGATTCCGGTTTTAAGGAAATTGAAAGTAGGGCAGACAGAACGGGAAGAGCTGAAATCCCATTTAAAGAAAGCTGGCACGCCGACAATGGGTGGGTTGATGATATTGGCCGGCATTATTGTGACTTCCCTTATCTATATGGAGGATTATCCCAGGGTTTTGCCAATTCTGTTTGTGACAGTAGGGTTTGGGGTAATTGGTTTTTTGGATGATTACCTAAAAGTGGTGCTGCGGCGGTCTGACGGCCTTTTGCCATGGCAGAAAATGGCGGGGCAGATATTAGTGACGGTTGTGCTTATTTTCTATATGGGCCAGTATACAGAAGGCGCGTCTAAAATGCTAATCCCTTTTACAGGAGGCTTTGAGCATGGGGCATACCTGGATTTGGGATGGCTGGCGGCTCCGGTTATGTTTTTGGCAATCCTTGGGACTGTGAATGGGGCGAACTTTACAGATGGGTTGGATGGGCTTGCGTCCAGCGTAACCGTGTTGATAGCAACCTTTTTTTCTGTTGTCGCCGTTGGGACTGGGAGCGGCATTGAGCCGATCACTTGTGCAGTGGTGGGCGCATTGCTGGGATTTCTGTTATTTAATGTGTATCCTGCAAGCGTCTTTATGGGAGACACTGGGTCGCTGGCTCTAGGCGGGTTTGTGGCCTCCACAGCATATATGCTGCATATGCCAATTTTTATATTGATTGTGGCGTTGATTTATTGGGTGGAGCTTTTATCAGTTATGATACAGGTGACCTATTTTAAAAAGACAGGCGGCAAGCGCATTTTCCGCATGGCGCCCATACATCATCATTTTGAGCTAGGCGGATGGTCTGAAACCAGGGTAGTGGCGGTATTTTCCATTGTTACTGCTATTTTGTGCCTGATTGGGCTGCTCGCATTGTAGGAGGGATAACATTGAACCTGGATGGAAAGAAATTTTTGGTTGTGGGGGCTGGCATCAGTGGGGTCGCGGCGGCTGAACTTCTGATAAGATGCGGGCGTCCGGTTATATTGTATGATGGGAAAGAAGGCCTGGATATAGAGGAGGTCCGCAAAAAGTCCCCTTTCTTGGAGCAGGTGGAGGTTCTGGCAGGGGAGCTTCCCAAAGAGGCGGTCGAGGCGTGTGATGTCGCAGTATTAAGCCCAGGCGTGCCTATGGATATCCCGGCAGTGGAACAGATGCGGGCGGCAGGGCTGGAACTCTGGGGTGAGATAGAGCTTGCCTATGCCTTTGAGCAGGGGAAAGTCCTTGCAGTGACTGGAACCAATGGAAAGACCACAACGACTTCCTTGTTGGGCGCGATAATGGAACATGCCGGGCTGGACGTGAAAGTGGTTGGGAATATTGGCGTGCCATATACCAGCCTGGTATCTGGAACCACAAAAGATTCTGTGACAGTGGCGGAAATCAGCAGCTTTCAGTTGGAGACGGTGCATGAGTTCTGCCCACAGGTTTCCGCTATTTTAAATATTACGCCGGACCATCTGAACCGCCACCATACCATGGACAATTACCGGCAGGCAAAGGAACGGATTGCCGCGAACCAGGGGGCAGGGCAGTTCTGCATCCTTAATTACGAAGATGCAGCCCTTAAGGAATTTTCCAGTAAGGTAAATGCCCAAATTGTCTTTTTCAGCAGCAAAAGGGAACTGGGGCAGGGCATATACCTGGATAACGGGAAAATCATATGGGCATGGGACACAAAGAAGGAAACGGTGTGCCACGTTAAGGAATTGAAGTTGATTGGAATGCATAATTATGAGAATGTAATGGCTGCAGCCGCTATGGCGCTGGTATCTGGCGTTCCATTAGAAAAAATAAGGGAAGCGCTGGTTACATTTTCGGCGGTGGAGCATAGAATAGAATATGTGGTTACAAAACGGGGCGTGCGTTTTTACAATGATTCCAAGGGAACGAACCCGGATGCTGCGATTCAGGCGGTCCGCGCCATGGAATGGCCCACATTGCTGATTGGGGGAGGGTATGATAAAGACTCGGAGTATGAGGATTGGATCAATGCTTTTGATGGGAAAGTCAAGAAGCTGGTGCTTCTTGGGGCTACCAGGGAGAAAATAAGGGATACGGCAGTCCGGCTTGGATATCCAGAAAATGATATTATTTTGACGGACAGCTTACAGGAAGCGGTGTCAGCCTGTTTCACCCATGCGGTCAGCGGGGATGCGGTATTGCTCTCCCCAGCCTGTGCAAGTTGGGGGATGTTCCAAAATTATGAACAGCGGGGAAAAATATTTAAGGAACTGGCGAGGGCGTTAGAAGGGTAACTGCGAAATCGTAAGTCAGGAGTGCTGATATGGGTAGAGAACGAAAGGCTGACAGAAGACAAAAAAATATCCGCTATTTTGACTATACGCTATTGCTGATTATGTTTTTCCTGATTTGTTTTGGGCTGGTCATGCTGTACAGCACAAGTGCATACAACGGGCAGCTTAAATTCAAGGACGGGGCGTTTTATCTGAAAAAGCAGCTTACGGCGGATATTTTGGGGATAGCAGTTATGGCGGTAATTTCCAAGATTGATTACCGTGTTTGGAGAAATTTCTGGTTGATTGCATACATAGGGGCGTTTTCGCTCTGTACCCTTGTCCTTTTTATTGGGAAAGAGTCAAACGGGGCAAAACGCTGGCTGGATTTGAAGTTTACAAGTTTTCAGCCTTCGGAGGCGGCGAAGCTTGCCATTATTGTGTTTTTGGCGACAATTATAAGCAATATGCCGAAACAGATGGGTAAATTCTCTTCCTTGGTAAAAGTAATTGCGATTATCCTGCCGATGGTCGGGGTGGTGGCGATGGAGAACTTAAGCACGGCAATCATTATATTGGGCATTGCGATTGCGATGGTGTTTGTCGCAAGCCCGAAATATATGCAGTTTGTGGTTGCAGGCGGGGCCGTGATTGCATTTGGCGCCATATTTATTATGATGGAAGCATACCGTGCGGAACGTCTGTTAATTTGGCTGAACCCGGAAAAATATGAAAAAGGTTTCCAGACCTTGCAAGGCCTGTATGCCATAGGCTCCGGCGGCCTGTTTGGAAAGGGGCTTGGAGGCAGCATGCAGAAGCTGGGGTTTGTGCCGGAAGCCCAGAATGACATGATTTTTTCTATTATCTGTGAGGAGCTTGGGCTGTTTGGGGCAGTCAGCGTAATCCTTTTGTTTGTCATTGTGATTTGGCGGTTTATGGTAATTGCCAGCAATGCCCAGGATTTATATGGGGCGCTGCTTGTGACAGGGGCGCTTGCGCATATTTCCATACAGGTAATATTGAATATTGCGGTGGTGACGAATACAATACCGAATACAGGCATTTCTTTGCCTTTTATCAGTTATGGAGGTACGTCCGTGCTGTTTCTGCTGGCAGAATTTGGGCTGGTGTTAAGCGTGTCCAGAGGAATCCACCTGGAACAGGAGTAAGATATGGGAAGAAGAGAGAAGATAAGGCGCAAAAAGCGGTGGAAAGCCATTATGACGGCAGTCTTAATCCTATTGCTTTTTTTGGCGATCGCGGCGCTTGTTGTTGTCAAGGTGTTTACCGTGGAGAAAGTAAAGGTAAAAGGGAATAAGCATTATTCCGATAAAGCAATGGAAGACTGGCTTTTGGATGATGAGTATTGCTGGAACAGCTTGTATGTGTATTTTAAATATAGATTTATTGAGCCAAAGGAAATGCCTTTTGTGGACAGCATGGAGGTTTCCTTGGAATCTCCCCATACATTGAAAATCCAGGTTTATGAGAAAGCTCTGCTTGGGCGCGTCTATATTGACGCTTTGGGGCAGAACGCATACTTTGATAAAGATGGGTTTGTGGTGGAGCTGTCCTCTGAAGTGATAGAAGGGATAACAGTCATAAAAGGGCTGGATGTGGAACAGATTGTATTGTATCAAAAACTACCGATTAAGGGGGAGAATATTCTGAAGAATTTGCTGTCTTTGACACAGACATTGAAAAAATACGAACAGATTCCAGAAAGCATTAAATATGAAGAAGGAGGAACTTATACCTTAAATTATAATGGGATAAAAGTCCTTTTGGGGTCTGCCCAGAACCTGAATGAAAAAGTTGTGAGGCTTTTCCATGTTTTGCCTAAGCTGGAAGGGCAAAAGGGGACGCTGCACCTAGAAGGCTGGACAGAAAATACCACAGATATCACATTTGAGAAAGCGGGGTAGGGCAATTTGTCGGAAAAAAAGAGATATTTGCAGGAAGCGATGGGAATCAGGTGAAAAAATATAATAAAATTAGAAATTCTTATTGATTAATTCTTCAAAAAATTATAGTATAGTGTATAAGAGTTTAAATGGGATTTGACAGAAAAAGTTTAGATAGAGGATAAAAGGAGGAAGAACCTTGCTTGAAATAATGACGCCAGAAGCAGAATCCAGTGCAAAGATCATCGTGATCGGTGTGGGAGGGGCTGGAAATAATGCTGTAAATAGAATGATTGATGAAAATATCGGTGGGGTTGAATTCATCGGTATCAATACGGACAAGCAGGCATTGGCGCTCTGTAAGGCGCCTACCCTAATTCAGATCGGTGAGAAGCTGACTAAGGGGCTGGGGGCGGGGGCGCAGCCCGAGATTGGCCAGAAGGCAGCCGAGGAGAATATTGAGGAGCTGACAGCCGAAATTAAAGGGGCGGATATGGTGTTTGTCACCTGCGGCATGGGCGGCGGGACAGGCACAGGGGCCGCGCCGGTAGTTGCAGGGATTGCGAAAGAGATGGGGATTTTGACAGTAGGCGTAGTTACAAAGCCTTTTAAGTTCGAGGCGAAGGCGCGTATGGTCAATGCCCTTGGGGGGATTGAGCGTTTAAAAGAAAGCGTGGACACCTTGATTGTCATCCCCAATGATAAATTGCTGGAAATTGTGGACAGGAGGACTACAATGCCAGACGCTTTGAAAAAGGCGGACGAGGTGCTGCAGCAGGCGGTGCAGGGCATCACAGACTTGATTAATGTGCCTGCGTTGATTAACCTGGATTTTGCAGACGTGCAGACTGTAATGAAGGACAAGGGGCTGGCGCATATCGGGATTGGCATGGCCACTGGCGATGATAAGGCTACAGAGGCTGTGAAGCTTGCAGTGGCAAGCCCGTTGCTTGAGACTACGATTACAGGCGCATCCCATGTCATCATCAATATTTCTGGTGATATTTCCCTTATGGATGCAAATGACGCCGCAAGCTATGTGCAAGACCTTGCAGGCGACAATGCAAATATTATATTTGGCGCTAAATTTGATGAAAACATGGCGGATGAAGCGATTATTACGGTAATTGCCACAGGCTTAGGCGATGCGGCGCCTTCCCCGAAGGTAATGCCAGGCATGAAGTACCAGCAGCAGACGGTCACAACCAGGATGCCCAATACTGCAAGGGCTTCTAACAACCTTGGATCTGTTACGCGTCCGGCAAGCCATTATGGGACAGTTTCCCCAACCCCGACGGCGGCGCAGCCATCCCATACCACAAGCAATAATGTAGGGGTGACGGCTTCAACCCTTGGGATACAAAGGCCAAGGAGGCCAGAGAGCAATGTGCCAGAACGGGATATTAAGATCCCTGAATTTCTAAAGACTACAAAAAAATAATATACATAAACATTTTACTTTTACAAGGAATTGGGGTAATTGTGCAGTGGGGCGTTGCACAATTGCCCCAAGTTTTTTCTCTATAGGAAAGGCCGCGTCTGCGTTGCCTTAATGCAGGCCGTACACGAATTCTGGTTGGATTCTTTTTGCATAAATTCCAATCGAATTTTCCATACTAACATAAGGGTTTTTGCCAAAATTTATGTAGCATGGAGGAGAATATGGAAGAGAGCTTAAAGCAACAGGAAAAGGAACACAACGAGAACGAAGAGATTAAGGAAATGGGGCAGCTTACGCTAGACCAAGGGAAAGCCCGCCACAAAATCCATTTGCTGTCAATTATTGGCGAGATAGAAGGGCATGAGAGCCTTTCACCAAACGCCAAGACCACAAAATATGAGCATGTGCTGCCGAAGCTGGCTTCGATTGAGGACGATGGCACCGTGGACGGCGTTTTGGTGATTATCAACACCGTGGGAGGGGATGTGGAATCTGGGCTTGCCATTGCAGAGATGATATCTTCTTTAAGCAAGCCTACGGTTTCCCTGGTGCTGGGTGGGAGCCATTCCATTGGGGTCCCGCTGGCAGTGTCTACGGATTATTCTTATATCGTGCCTACAGGGACGATGGTCATACATCCAGTGCGCCTAAATGGGCTGGTGATTGGCGCGCCGCAGACCTATGATTATTTCCAGCAGATGCAGGACCGAATTACCGGGTTTATTGCGGATCATTGCTTCGCCACCCAGGAGCAATTGGAAAAAATGATGATGAACACAAGTATGCTGACCAAAGACCTGGGGACAATCTTAGTGGGGAACCAGGCAGTGTCGGAAGGGATCATCAACGAAGTGGGGGGCATTGACGAGGCCATGCGCAAGCTCCATGAGATGATTGAGGAAAGCAAGGAATCCGAAGAAGAAGCTTAAGTGTTGCGGATAACAAGAAAAATGGGGAGCAGATGCCAATTTTATTCAGAAAATAAGTTGAGTTTTTACCCAATATGAGGTATATTATTAGTAAGAAAGTCCAGAACCATTCCGAACCTGGAATTATAAATTTGGATTGCTGCTATAAAGAGAGATATTGAGTAAAGGACAGGTGAGTTGTATGAAAAAGTATATTAGGAGTTCTTTTGAAGTGGAAGCGGTTGAATATGAACTTGGAAAAGGGATGGAGGATGGGTTTATGCCATGGACTTCTGTTGTCACCACTGGATGGATTAGGCCAGATAACCTGATACAGGTCACCCGCGAGGACGGCGTTGTGGTTTGCCCTTTTATTCAGAACCGCAGGGGCCTTACGTTCCTAAGGGATGGGGACTATATTATAACAGAAAAGGATATGGAGCGGCACGTATGCGGGAAAGATAAGTTTTTTAAACGCTACCAGTTGGCAGAGGAATAGAAAAGTCAGTCGTTGGGGTTTCTGGCAGTCGTGCCAGGAACCCTAATTTTTATCTTATAGGAAATTCCTTCGGATTCCCTATAAGGATTAAGGCGCCAAAAGGGCGCGCTGCAAAGGAGGCCATATGTCACTGCAGTTGGTTTTTGGAGGGTCTGGAAGTGGAAAGTCCCACTATGTATTCCAGAAAGTTTTAGAAGAGTCAAAACAGGAAAGGGAGAGGACATTTTTTGTTCTGGTGCCGGAGCAGTTTACCATGCAGACGCAGCGCGAGCTGGTGCGGCGGCAGGAAAACCACAGCATTATGAATGTGGACGTTGTAAGCTTCCCAAGGCTTGCTTACCGGGTTTTTGATGAGCTTGGGATGGGGAATTTAAATATTTTGGAGGAGACGGGCAAAAACCTTCTGCTGCGCCGGGTTGCCGAAGAGCAGCAGGACCATTTGCGGCTGATGAAAGCCAGTATGAAAAGGAGCGGCTATATCAGTGAAGTGAAGTCTGTGATCTCGGAACTGACCCAATACCGGGTAACGCCAGGGCAGTTGGATTCTTTTATCCAGGATAAGGGGCAGTCGCCGCTATTTCGCTATAAAGTTCAGGATATCCAGACAATGTACCAAGGGTTTGTGGATTATCTGGAGGGGAATTTTATCACGGCGGAGGAATTGCTTGAGGTCTTGGCAAGAGTGGCTGGCCAGTCTGAGATATTAAAGGGTTCTGTCATTGTGCTGGATGGCTTTACCGGGTTTACGCCAGTGCAGTATTATCTGCTGGAAGCGCTCCTTAAGGCAGCCAGGGAGGTCATTGTGACCGTGACTTTGGATGGGCGGGAAAACCCTTACCAGTGCCAGGGGGTGCAGGAGCTGTTTTTCATGAGCAAGAAAACAGTCCAGACGTTATTACATATTGCGAGGGACGTCCATAGTGAAGTGAAGGAACCCTATTGGGTGCAGCATTCCACCCATAGCCGTTTTGCTGGCTCCCCATCCTTGCTTTGGCTGGAACAGAATTTATTCCGTCCCAAGCCCCAGCCTTATCAAGGCAGCCGGGAGGAAGTGGATAAAGATATCCAGATGTATTCCCTGCAAAGCCCAAGGCAGGAGCTTCATTTTATTGCAAGGGAAGTGAAGTATCTGGTGCGGGAAAAAGGGTACCGTTATAAAGATATTGCCATTGTGTGCGGCGATGTAGAGAAATATGGGAATTATGCTAATGAAATCTTTGACGCGTATGAAATCCCACTGTTTTTGGACGCCAAGAAAAATATTGTGTTCCATCCAATGACAGAATTGTTAAAACAGGCGCTCCTTTTGCTGGAACAGGATTTCTCTTATGAAGCCGCGCTTGGGTATTTCCGGTGCGGGCTGTCTGGATGGGCGATGGAGGATGTGGATTTGCTGGAAAATTACCTGCTGGCAGAAGGCGTCCGCGGGTTTGGCAAATGGAAGTCTAAATGGGTGCGCAAAGGCAGCGCCCAGTCCCAGGAAGAGCTGGACCAAATTAATCTGCTGCGGGAGCGGTTTGTAGGGCAGTTCGCGCCATTATGGGAAGCGTTTCGCAAAGAGGATGGAAATTACCATACTGTGCTGGAAGAGTCCAGGGCATTGTACCAGTTGATATGCCAATTGCAAGTGGAGGCGCAGCTAAAAGGGTATGAAGAACGTTTTAGCCAGGAAGGGGAGGCTGCCCTGGCAAAAGAATATGCGCAGATTTATAAGATTGCCATGGATTTGCTGGATAAGATGGTGGAGCTGCTGGGGGAAGAACGGATGGGCGTGCGGGAGTACCGGGAAATTCTGACGGCTGGCCTGGAAGCGGCGGCAGTGGGGATTATCCCCCCTGGGTATGACAGGGTGGTGTTTGGCGATATTGAGCGCACAAGGCTTTCAGACGTAAAGGTATTGTTTTTTGCCGGGGTCAATGACGGCTTAATCCCAAAGGCGGCGGAGCATGGGGGGATTATTTCCCAGTCAGACCGGGAATGGTTTGCGTCCCATGGCCTGGAGCTTGCCCCTACTGACCGGGAAAGGAGCTTTATCCAGAAATTTTATCTGTACCTGAACTTGACAAAACCGTCGCAACGGCTGTACCTTACCTGGTTTCGGGTAAGCCAGGATGGGAAGGAGGCAAGGAAATCTTACTTAATTGGGACGATATTTAAGATGTTCCCCACACTGCAGCCCAAAGTGCAGGAAGAATCTTTTGGCAATGGGTCCTATGGGTTCCTTGAAACGCCAAAAAGCAGCTTGAAATTCCTGGTGGAAGGCATACGGGAGGCAAAAAAAGGCAAGGTGCATCCAGCGTGGAAAGGGCTGTACCGCTGGTACATGTCCCAAGAAAGCTGGCAGAGGACGGCCTACTCTTTTCTAGAGGCGGCATTTTACCAGTACCATGCAAAGCCCATGGGGGCGGAGGTGACTAGGGCTTTGTATGGGACAGTGCTGGAAAACAGCGTGACCAGGCTAGAGCAGTTCAGCGTCTGTGCATTCAGCCATTTCCTTCAATATGGGCTTAAGCTGGAAGAGCGCAGGCTTGGGGAATTTGCCCCGGTGGATATGGGGAATATGTTCCATGAGGCGCTGGAGCGTTATTCCAACCATATGGAGCAGAGGGGCTACCATTGGTTTGACGTGCCAAAGGAAGTGGAGGAAGAGTTGATTGGGCTTGCCATTGAGGAGGCGTTAGGCGCAGGGTTTGACAGCCTGCTCCTTCAAGAGGCAAGGACGGCTTACTTGTTAGAGCGGATGAAGCGGATTTTAAAGCGCACCATTGAGACTATCAGCGAGCAAATTAAAACCAGCCACTTTTCCCCCGAGGGCTATGAAGTCTCATTCTCCTTTGCGGAGAACCTGGAGGCAGTGAACTTTATTTTAAGCGAAGAGGAAAAAATGCGGCTGCGGGGAAGGATTGACCGGATTGACGCCAAAAAAGAAGGCGGCCAGGTCTATGTAAAAGTGATTGATTATAAATCTGGGAACCGGGAATTCCAATTGCTGTCTTTGTACCATGGGCTGCAGCTGCAGCTTGTGGTATATATGAATTCTGCCATTGAGCTGCTAAAGCGGAAATACCCTAATAAAGAAGTGGTCCCTGGAGGCATGTATTATTACCATCTGGACGACCCGGTAGTGGAGGGGGATTTTTCAAGCACAGATGCGGAAATAAAGGAAAAAATATTGGAAGAGCTGAAATTAAAGGGCGTCGCTGGGGAAATGGAAGACGGGAGCGTCAGCAAGAAATCAAAACGGGCAGGCAAGGAAGAATTCCAAATCCTCTCCAAGTATGCCAACCACAAAATCCGGGATATTGGAAAGAGGATTTTCCATGGGGAGATTGGCGCAGAGCCTTATCAGCTTGGGGACAGCACCGGGTGCGATTACTGCCCTTACCATGGGATTTGCGGGTTTGACAGCGCTTCTCCTGGCTGGGAATACCGGAAGCTGGAGAATATTAAGGATGAAGAGGAAATCCTGGAAAAAATGCAGAAGGAGATATAGAAGCAATGGAGAGGAAGTGGACGAAAGAGCAGCAGCAAGTCATTGCATTGGAGAACCGCAACCTCCTTGTGTCGGCTGCGGCAGGGAGCGGCAAAACAGCGGTTCTGGTAGAACGGATTATCCGCAAAATTACAGACAAAAGCCATCCGGTGGATATTGACAAGCTTCTGATTGTGACGTTTACCAATGCGGCGGCGGCAGAGATGCGGGAGCGTATTGGCGGCGCCATTGAAAAAGCTTTGGGAGAGCAGCCAGAAAACGCCCATCTGCAGCGGCAGCAGACTTTGCTGCACAATGCGCAGATTACCACCATACATAGTTTTTGCCTATATGTGATCCGCAATTATTTCCATCGGATTGACTTAGACCCTGATTTCCGGGTGGCGGAAGAGGGCGAGTTGAAGCTCTTAAAAAGCGATGTGTTAGATCAGGTGCTTGAGAAATATTATCAAGAGGCGAAGCCAGAATTCCTTGCGCTGTCAGAAACCATCGCCACAGGGAAAAATGACGCGCCCCTAAAGGATGCCATTTTAAAACTGTTTGGGTTTGCCATGAGCTACCCATGGGTGGAAGAATGGCTGAAGAGCTGCAAAACGCCATTCCATGCCGCGTGCATGGAGGAATTTGAGGCGCTTCCGTTGACGGGTGAATTGCTGTCCTATTTAAACAGCGTCAGCAGCCAGTGGGCGCTTCAGATGGGTATTTGCAGGGAGTTAAGCATGCAGGAAGATGGCCCGGCCATGTATGGGGAGCTTTTGGGGCAGGAAACAGAAGCGATGGAGAAAATCTCTGCAAGCAAAAGCTTCCAGGAGTATTATGAGAGGATTTCAAGCGTTTCCTTTGGGCGGCTCCCTCCTGCAAGGAAATTTAATGGGGATCAGGAGAAAAAGGAACGGGTGCAGAAGCTGCGCAATGAGGTGAAAAGCTCTTTGAAAAAAATAGCGGGGCAGTTTTTTTCAGGCAGCCCAGAACAGGTATTGGCGGACCTGCAGAAAAACCGCCCTGTGGCGGATATGCTGGTGGAAGTGACCCTCGCTTATATGAGGGAGCTTGCGGCAAAAAAACGCGACCGGAACATGTTGGATTTCAATGATTTGGAACACTTTGCATTGAAGATTTTGGTGGATGGGGAAACAAAGGGGCCTACCCAGACGGCCGCAGAGCTTCGGAAGAATTACCAGGAAATTATGGTGGATGAGTACCAGGATTCCAACTATGTGCAGGAGACAATATTAAAGGCTATCTCAAAGGAGCCGGAAGGGGTTTGCAATATCTTTATGGTGGGGGATGTCAAGCAGAGCATTTACCGGTTCCGTATGGCAAGGCCAGAACTGTTTATGGAAAAATACAATGCTTACACCCAGGAAGAAAGCGACAGGCAGCGGATTAGCCTACGCATGAATTTCCGCAGCCGGAAAGAAGTGCTGAAACAAGTAAACGATATTTTTTACCGGATTATGAAGGCGGATATTGGGGATGTCACTTATGACAGCCAGGCAGCCCTTTACCCAGGGGCGGTGTTCCCGGAAGGGGAGCCTGGGATGTTTGAGCCAAAATTCCTGGTGGTGGAGCCAGAGGAAGAAAACAGGGACACAAAAATGCCGGAGCTGGAGGCGAAAGCCGTAGGCATGGAAATCCGAACATTGATGCAGGTGCAGGAAGTGACAAAGGAAATGCCTGGGGAGGGCAATCCTGGTAAGCTACGTCCAGTCCGCTATTCTGATATAGTGATTTTGCTCCGGTCCATGAGCGGCTGGGCGGATACCTTTGTGAAAGTACTGGGCGGGCTTGGGATTCCGGCGCGGGCAGCAGCCGGGACGGGGTATTTCTCTGCCATTGAGGTGCAGACTGCCCTGAACCTCCTAAGGCTTTTAGATAACCCCAGGCAGGATATCCCTATGGCGGCTGTGCTATCCTCCCCGGTTGTAGGGCTGGATGGGGAAGATTTGGCGTTGATTCGGACATCTTACCCAAAAGAAAAATTTTACCAGGCAGTGGCGCTTGCAGCGGAAGAGGGCGGCATGGATTCCCAAAAAGAGGGGGGGAAACCCGTATGCCCCTTAAGGGATTCCCAGAAAAAACGGCTTTGCAGGTTTTGGGGGATATTAGGGAAATTCCGGCAAAAAGCAAGCTATACGCCCATCCATGAACTGCTGTTCCAAGTGTTGGAGGAAACGGGCTACCAATCCTATGTCTATGCATTGCCAGGCGGGGAAGTCAGGCGCGCAAACTTGGAAATGTTAATTGAAAAGGCGATTGCCTATGAAAGCACCAGTTACCGGGGCTTGTTCCATTTTATCCGGTATATGGAGCAGCTTCAAAATTATGAAGTGGATTTCCCCCTTGCGGAAGGGGAAGAAGCGGAGGATGCTGTGCGGATTATGAGCATCCACAAAAGCAAGGGGCTGGAATTCCCCGTGGTGTTTGTGTCAGGGCTTGGAAAAATGTTTAACAGCCAGGATATACGGGAGCGGGTGGTTCTGCACCCCCGCCTGGGGCTGGGGCTGGATGTGGTTGACGTGAAACGCCGCATTCGGACGCCGGGTTTGACCAGGCAGTTTCTGGCAAGGAAAACCACCATGGAGAATGTGGGGGAAGAACTGCGTGTTTTGTATGTTGCGCTGACCAGGGCAAAAGAAAAATTGGTGCTGACTGGGGTAATGAAAAAAGCGGGGGAAAAACTGGAGTCCTTGCAGGCCATCACTGGGGAAGATGGGTTTTTGACTTTTTTAAGCCGGCTGGGCAGCAATACGTTTTTGCAGTTCCTTTTGCTGGCAAGGTCATGCGGGGCAGAATGCAGCCCTGTGTCCATAATCAGGCAAGCGGAATTAGAGAAAATGGAGATGGAAGAAGCGGTGGGGGAAGGGCTGACCAGGGTTCAGCTATTGGCGCAATTGCAGGAGCCGGAGCCGGAATGGGAAGAGAAGGTTGCAAAACGCCTTACCTATGAATACCCTTATGGGGACGAGGTTGCCATGAAAACGAAAGTGACGGTCTCAGAATTAAAGCACCGGGCGATGGATCGCGTAATGCAAGAGGAGGCGGGGCCAGCGTATCAGGAAACGGTGGAAGAAGTGCAGCAATATGTCCCGGCATTTATGGAAGGGGTGCAGGAAGTAAATATTGGCGCAAGGCGGGGGACTGCTATGCACCGGATTTTGGAATGCTATGATTTCACCAAAGAGCCAGATACTTTGGAAGTGCAGCTTAGGGAACTTGAGGGGCAGAAAAGAATTGAAAAAGAGTTATTGGATTTGGTTTATCTGCCGTCTATAAAGAAGTTCCTGCGGACAGGGCTTGGGCTTCGGATGCAGGCGGCTGCCAGGCAGGGGAAGTTGTACCGGGAAAAGCCTTTTGTGATGGGGAAGCCGGCAAAAGAAGTGCTGGAGGGTACGGACAGTGAGGAAATGATATTGGTACAAGGGATTGTCGACGCATTCTTTGAGGAAGATGGAGAAATTGTGCTTCTGGACTATAAGACAGACAAGGTGACGTCTGCAGAGGAGCTTGCAGGCCGCTACCGTAGCCAGCTTAAACTATACCAGGAGGCCGTTGAACGGGCTTTGGGCAAAAAAGTGAAAGAGCGGCTGCTGTATTCTTTCCGCTTAGGAGAAACTGTGCCTGTGTAGGCTATGGGCGCATAGTGCCTGTAGATATGGGCGAAAATAAGGAGGTAAATTATGGTAATAAAAGAAAAAGTTGTGGAAATTGTGGATGAGGAAATTTTATTGCGCAGCGCCAGGGAAGAAGATGCGGAGCAATTAATGGACTATTTGGTGGAAACCGCCAAGGAAACGCGCTACTTAATCCGGGAGCCGGAAGAAAGCATCGTTACTTTGGAGCAGGAGAGGCAGTTTATTCGGGAAAAGGAAGAAGATGCGCGGGGATTTTTGCTTATTGCATCCACCCAGGGGAAGCATATTGGGAGTTGCGCTGTCTCTTCCCTTGGGAGTTACTCCCGCTATGCCCATCGGTGCAGCATTGCCATTGCACTGTACCAGGCATATTGCGGGCGCGGGATTGGAAGGAAGATGATGGAGGAAGCCTTGTCCAAAGCCCGGGAACTGGGATATGGGCAGGCAGAGCTGGAAGTGGCGTCTTCCAATAAGCCCGCCATACACCTCTATGAAAGCCTGGGGTTTTGTAAGTATGGCACGTTCCCTAACAATATGAAATATAAAGATGGCACCTACGAGGACGCCTGCTGGATGATGAAAAAATTAGTGTAAAATATTTGAGTTCCCCTATTTTTTATAATAGCCGATATTATAAAAAATAGGGGAACTCAAGATTTTAATGGAATTGTATTTTCAAAAGAAATGCGCTATAATATGCCTTGGGGCAAAATAGCCCTTTTCAGGCAACGGAAGGGTTGCCTGGGCGGCGCGAGGAGATAGGCAATTATTTAAAAGAATAATTTCAAAGGAGGAGCGAGATGAACGTACAGATGGAAAGGGCCGTGCCAGATGGGTTTGTGTATGAGCAGGAGCAAAACATAATGCACGGCAGGTATGGCGGCACAGAGTTTTTAATTGTGCCAAGGATGGCTGAGGGTCAGTTCCAGATACAGCTTTATGTGGATGTGGAAAGCAGCAGGGGGAAAGGGCAGTTCCTTTCATACCTCCAGGCATTCCAGCAGCGCCATTCTTTTGTAAAATATGCAGGGTATAATGGGAAGGATATGGTCTCTATTTTTGTTGCCTCCCAAGGGCAGGAGGATAAGGAAAACCTGACGATTGCAGTATCAGAAATTGCTTCTAAATGTGAAGAAAATGGCGTACATAATTGTTGTTCCTACTGTGGGAATGCACGCCCTTTGCGCCCGGCGGCTGTGGACAGGGTTCCAGCTTTGATTTGCCAGGAATGCGACGGGCGCCTGTCAGGCTCGGGGTCCGTGCAGAAAAAAGAGAACCTTCCGCTTGGCGTTATCGGGGCGATTTTTGGGACATTAATTGGCTCCGTGCTATGGGTTGTGCTTGGGCAAGTTGGGTTTATTGCCGGGATTGCAGGCTATGTAATAGTATTTTGCGGAATGAAAGGATATGGGATACTAGGGAGGGAATTGTCAAAAGCTGGTATTGTAATCTGTGTAATCCTTTCTTTCCTGATGATTGCAGGCGCAGAATTTGTCTCTCTGGCAATTACAATTTACAATGAAATGGGCGGCCTGTTTGCGCCTACGATATGGGACGCTTTTGGCTGGATCCCAGAGATGATGAAAGAATCAGAGCTGGCGCTTGCAGTGGCAAAAGACCTTGTTATTGGGTATGCCCTTGCAATCTGGGCAAGCTATGCTTCTGTGAAAAATACCTGGCGGCAGGTTGGGGAAAGCCATATGCCGCATACAATAGAAAGGTTTTAGTGGGTCCATGGAATATAAATTGATTTTGGCTTCTGCATCGCCCAGGAGGAAAGAGCTTCTTGCCCAGATTGGGGCAGAATGCGAGGTGGTCCCGGCAGCAGGGGAAGAACGCATAGGAAGCAAGGTCCCAGAGCAGGTTGTGCTAGAATTGGCGAAGCAGAAAGCGAAAGAAGTGGCGGCGCGTTTTAGCCAGGAGCCAGGGCGCCTTGCGGTATTGGGCGCGGATACGGTGGTGGCATTTGGGGGGCAGATTTTGGGGAAACCCAAAGATAAGGCAGATGCCGCCCGAATGCTTAAGACGCTTTCTGGGAACACACACAGCGTATTTACCGGGGTTGCAGTGGTTTTGCTGGCAAATAAGCAAGTGGAGGAAGTTTTTTCATTTTATGAGGAGACAAAAGTGACAATGTACCCTATGTCAGACAAGCAGATCGAGGCTTATATAGGGACTGGGGAGCCTATGGATAAGGCGGGGGCGTATGCAATTCAGGGCAAATGTGCAGTTTATATTGAAAAAATTGCGGGAGACTACAATAATGTGGTAGGGCTTCCAGTAGCTGCAATTTATCAGAAATTGGAAAAATCAGGCATTGAAATTTTGTAGAAACCATACTATCATAGAATGGGAAGAGGAGGGATAAAATATGAATGAGTATGATGAAATTTGCCTGGAGTATTTTTTGGAACACCAATTGCAGTTATTTGACGAGAAGGTGGCAAAGAATCCAGAAGAGGCAGAGGAATTCCTGCAGGACTGCATGGCAGTGGTTTGCAAGAATATCCGGGAAGTACGGGGTTATTTTGAAGAGGAAGGCGCAGACGTGGCGCAAATGAGCGATGATGATTTAGAGGATGCGTCTGAGGTGTTCCCGCTTCCAGATGGCAGGTATCTCGTCGTGGAAGGATAGTTAAGGCGCCAAATGCAGGCAAGGCGCAGAACAGGAGACAGATATGGCAAATTACGATGTGGTTATTGTGGGGGCTGGGCCTTCCGGCATATTTTGTGCCTATGAATTGATCCATAAAAGGCCAGGCATCCGGGTACTGATGATAGAGAAAGGGAGAAGGATTGAAAAACGCCAATGCCCAAAACGGAAAACAAAAGTGTGCGTTGGGTGCCAGCCATGTTCCATCACCACTGGGTTTGCCGGGGCAGGCGCATTTTCGGATGGGAAGCTGTCCCTTTCACCAGATGTGGGAGGCAACCTGCCAGAAATCCTTGGCTATGGGGAGGCGGTAAGCTTAATCCATGAATCTGATGAAATCTACCTTAAATTCGGCGCGGACGCCAATGTCTATGGGGTAGGCAAGGAGAAAGAAATCCGTAAAATCCGCAGGAAGGCGATTAATGCCAACTTGAAGCTGGTGGAATGCCCCATTCGGCACCTTGGCACAGAGGAAGGCTATAAGATCTATATGCGCCTTCAAGAGCATCTGCTGGACCACGGCGTGGAAATGAAATTTATGACTATGGTAGAGCGTGTGCTTGTGGAAGGCGGCAGGGCAATCGGCGTAGCCACAAGCCAGGGAGAGGAGTACTATGGGGATGAAATTGTCTGTGCAGTTGGCAGGGAAGGCGCAGACTGGTTCAGCCATGTGTGCAAAGAACAGGGCGTGGAAACGAAAGTTGGGACTGTGGATATTGGTGTCCGGGTGGAAGTCCGGGATGAGGTGATGGAGTTCCTGAATAAGAACCTTTATGAGGCAAAGCTGGTGTACCATACGCCTACGTTTGACGATAAGGTAAGGACTTTTTGCACCAACCCATCTGGTGAAGTTGCATCGGAATATTATGACAATGGGCTGGCGGTGGTCAATGGCCATGCCTATAAATCCAAAGAACTGAAAACATGCAATACAAATTTTGCGCTTTTGGTTTCCAAAAACTTTACAAAGCCCTTTAAAACGCCGATTGCATACGGCAAGCAAATTGCCCAATTGTCGAATATGCTTTGCGATGGCAAAATTTTAGTGCAGGCTTTTGGGGATTTCCGAAGGGGAAGGCGCACCACAGAAGAACGGCTGTGCAGGAATAATTTGATCCCAACGTTAAAGGATGCAGTGCCAGGGGATTTGTCCCTGGTATTCCCCCACCGTATCATGGTGGACATTGAGGAAATGATTTTTGCCCTGGATAAGGTTACGCCCGGGATTGCCAGTGATGAAACATTGCTGTATGGGGTAGAAGTAAAATTTTATTCCAATAAAGTAGTGGTGAACCGGGATTTTGAGACCAATGTCCCAGGACTGCGGGCGATTGGGGATGGCGCTTCTGTCACCAGGGGGCTTCAGCAGGCGTCGGCAAATGGGCTGAGCGTTGCGCGCAGCATATTAAAGAAAATGGGTTAGCAGGGGTAGATACCAATGAAAAAACGGATAAAGTACAGAATCCTGGCGGCTTGCGGGCTGGTATTCTTGCATTTGGCAGGATGCCAGTTTGGGGATACCCAGGTAATGGTAAGCGCCGGGTTCAGCGACAATGACGTATTTAAAATTAAAGATGAAGTCTGCACGCTGCCAGAGGCAAGGGTAGTGATGACAAATTACCAGAATATGTATTCCACCATGTATGGGATTGATTTGTGGAACCATGAATTTGAAAATAATGACCTGGAAGAATATGTGAAGGACCTGACAATTTCCAGGATGGCCCAAGTGATGGCAATGGATTTCCTGGCAGAGGAAAATAAGATTGAGCTGACAGGGGAAGAGCAGGGGAAGGTAAAAGAGGCGGCAAGGGAATACTTTGAGTCCTTGAACGACACAGAGCGGGAATATATGCATGTGAAGCAGGGGGACATTGAAGTCCTGTACCACCGCTATGGGCTTGCCAATAAGCTGTATACCCACCTGACCCAAGGGGTCAATGACGAAGTAAGCGATGACGAGGCCAGGGTTATGGAAGCCCAGCAAATTTTTGTGACAGAGAAGGATAAGGCAAAGGAAGTGGAGAAACAGCTTAAGGAAGGCGCGGATTTCCTTTCGGTGGCGAATGTTTACAACGAGGCTTCTGAAATTGACATTACATTTGGCAGGAATGATGTGCTTCCAGAAGTGGAGGAAGTGGCGTTCTCCCTGGAAAATGACCAGGTAAGCGATAAGATAAAGACAGAAAAAGGATTTTATTTCTTAAAATGTGTGAACCATTACAACCAGGAAAAAACCGATGACAATAAATCTGTGATTCTGGAGAAACGCAGGAAAGAAGCGTTTGACGATGTGTATATGGAGTTTTTGGACACGTTGTCCTCTGAGTTTAACGAAGAGGTTTGGGATAAAGTGAAAGTAGAAATTAACAAAGATGTGAAGACAGACAGTTTTTTTGAGGTATATGAGAAATATTGCAATTGGTGAACATATCCTCCGTGTATAAAAGGCATATGCAGCAGGGCATACGCCTTTTTTCTTTCAAATAATTTGCAGTGGCGGCATTTTGCCTTGGGTCCACAATCCAAGTTTGATAGGCTTTGGCATTTTTTTAATCCTAGAGTTTGCGAATGCAGCCATCCGCCGGCTTGCCATAATTCAACTTATGGTTGAGGCAAAGGGGAAATTTCCCTTGTCCGGTTATTGCAAAAGTATAGGGCGCTGGTCTATGGTAAAATAAAAACGGAGAAAAATCATATGCTTAACAGTATTCAAATCGGTGATTTTATTATGGGAAAGCGCAAGGCGCTTGGATTGACGCAGCAACAGCTTGCCTATAAGCTAAATATATCTTTTCAGGCAGTCTCTAAATGGGAGCATGGGACCGCTTTTCTGAATATCGAGATATTGAAAGACCTTGCAATGGTGTTGGGTGTGTCGGTAGATGAAATTTTAGATGGAAGTGAAAAAGATGAGGAAGGGTTCTCTTATAGCAGGGCAGGGGTTGATATTGCCTATACAGACACAATGAAGAAAGAAATGTCAGGGTATTTGCAGACAAAAGACAGACGTGTGTTAAATGCTTTGGGGGCGTTTGCTTCTTTGTATGAATTCAATTTTCCAGGGATGGAGCACCCTGTTTTGGCGGTGGCTTCTAATGGGCTGCATACAAACGGGTATTCTCTGGTGCGCCTGCTGATGGATAAAATGCCCCATATTAAGTTGGAAAAAATAGATGGGATGACGTTTATCGAGCAGATAATGAAACCCCATACACCATATTATAAGGCTGTTAAGGGGCTGCTTGGCGGATTGTTCGCAGGAATAAAGCTGCCGCTTCACGAATTTTTGCGCGTTGAAGCGGCAGCTTCATTTTTGCTGCAGTGAGGCAGGGTGGCAATCCCTGCCCCGCTGCAGGCTTTTGAGTGGGCCTTTAATTATTTGGTCAGCAGCATCATAATCTGGTTGCTCCTTGCTACAAATTTACCCATGGCTTCTGTGGGAAGAGGGTGGTTGCTCAATACAGCAAGGTCGTAGAGCTGTTCACAGAATACAGGCACATGCTCAGAGTCCTTGTTATCCAGGATATACTGGACAAGCGCATGGTTGGCGTTTAAGATAAGCGTCTGGTCGCCGCCGAACATAGAGGGATCCATGCCTGCCATGCCATACATTTTCATCATATCCTGCATCCTGCGCCCTTCTTCTGAAAGGGTGATTACAGACGCAATTTCTGCATTTTTCAGTTTTTCCACAGATACATTTAATTTTTCATTTCCCAGGGCTTTGCGGAAGGTTTCTGTCAGGGTATCTTTTGCTTCCTTCAATTCCTCTTCTGGGACATCCTCTTTCAGTGATTCAGTTAAATCAGCGTCAATGCGGACAAATTTAATTTTTTCATTCCTTCGCTCTAACTGAGTGATAAAGGAGGCATCAATATTATGGTCTAAAATAACCGCGTCCATGCCTTGTTCTTTAAACATATTGATATATTGCCCCTGCTGCTGGATATCGGTTACATAATAAACTGGCTTGCGGGCGTCTTTGCCATCTTCCACAGAAGCGTCTGCATTTTCATCCTCAGGGGAAGCGCCGCCATCTTCTGATTCAGAGGGTTCCTGCGAATCTGCCTCTTCCACTTTCAGGCATTCCGGCAGGGTAAGGTATTTGCCGTCTAGGTTTTTAAAGAGGATGTAATCATTCATTTTGTCACAGAACTTTTCATCCTTCAAGCAGCCAAATTTGATAAAGGGGCTGATGTCATCCCAATATTTCTCATAGGATTCCTTATCAGTCTTGCACATGCCGCTTAATTTGTCCGCTACCTTTTTGGTGATGTAGTCAGAAATCTTCTGTACAAAACCATCGTTCTGCAATGCGCTCCTAGATACGTTCAGCGGCAGGTCTGGGCAGTCAATCACGCCCTTTAAGAGCATCAAGAATTCAGGGATGACTTCCTTAATATTGTCTGCGATAAATACCTGGTTGTTGTACAGCTTGATTGTCCCTTCAATGGAGTCATATTCCGTATTGATTTTTGGGAAGTACAGGATGCCCTTTAAATTGAAAGGGTAGTCCATGTTCAGGTGGATCCAAAACAGCGGCTCTTTATAATCCTGGAATACTTTCCGGTAGAATGCTTTGTATTCTTCATCGGTGCAATCGTTCGGGTGCTTGGTCCAAAGCGGGTGGGTGTCGTTTAAAGCGACTGGCCGCTTGAGGATTTTGGCTTTTTCTGTACGCGGGGACACTTCCACCTGTTCTTTTTCCCCATCCTCGTTTTCTTTTTCCTCGAATTTAGCTTCCTCCACAATGGTTTCAATTACGGTGTCTTTTTCCGTCACTTCATCAGCAGGGATTGTCTCATATTCAGGCTCCGCGTTTTCCTTTTTCAAAAAGATAGGGGTTGGCATAAAGGAACAGTACTTCTCAATGACTTCCCTTGCACGGTATTCATTGGCGAATTCTAAGCAGTCCTCATTTAGGAATAATGTGATTTCTGTGCCAACGGTGGATTTGGACCCGTCGGACATATCAAATTCCGTGCCTCCATCGCATTCCCAGTGGATGGCTGTTGCGTCTTTCTGATAGGAAAGGGTGTCAATATGCACAGCATCCGCCACCATAAATGCAGAATAGAAGCCCAAGCCGAAATGCCCTATAATCTGCTCTTCGCTTGCCTTGTCCTTATATTTTTCCAAGAAATCCGTAGCGCCAGAAAAGGCGATCTGGTTGATATATTCTTCTACCTCGTCCCCAGTCATGCCCAGGCCGTTGTCAATAAATTTCAAGGTTTTTTCTTCTGGGTTTACCACAATTTGGATGTTTGGCTCATAATCCTGGGGCAAGTCGTATTCGCCAATTAGGTCTAATTTCTTTAATTTTGTGATGGCGTCGCATCCGTTGGAAATCAGCTCGCGGTAGAAAATGTCATGGTCGGAATACAGCCATTTTTTTATAATAGGGAAAATATTGTCGCTGTTAATGGAAAGGTTCCCATGTTTGTTGCTCATAATGATTACACTCCTTTATTGTTTTCTATGCAAAAATTATAACCTGAAATAGATTGTAATCCCCATCTTTTTAAAAGTCAATAGAAAATTAGCACTCTTTTTTAATGAGTGCTAACAAAGCATGGGGAAGCCAGGAAAATCAAGGGTTTGGGTAATTATTAAAAGTTTATAAACTGCATTTGGCTCGACAAGGAACCATAGATGTGCTATACTCAACATTGTTTCATGGCAGGAAATAGAAAGAAAGGCGGCGGGCGATTGGCAAAAAATAAATATCAATTTGAAAGTAAAATCCATGTTTACCGGGCTTCTAAAAGAATGACCCAACAAGAACTCGCTGATTTGGTTGGGGTTTCTAGGCAGACTATTATGCAGCTTGAGAGAAACCGTTACAATCCATCTATGTTGTTAGCTTACAGTATAGCGAAAGTGTTTGACGTTACGATTGAGGAATTATTTGACTTTGGGGAGGTATGAAAGTGCTGGCGTTTTATGAATTTATATGGAACCTTTTTTCCAGCCAAATGTTTTTGGCGGTAGGCGTTTCGGCAGGGGTGCCGCTTACAATTATCCTGATTGTTATATTTGCAAGGAAGAAAAACCATGACGAGCGTGGGTGGAAAATCATTGGAAAAGCAAGTATTGCATCTTTTTCTTATTTTATGGTTATGGCGAATGTGATTGCTAAGATTACAGGAAATGATTTTTTTGCAGCTAAGCTTTTTATAGGCAAGCTAAACTACTTGTTTTATGCAAATACAATCCAATGGCTGTATGACACTGTGATACTGGTTGAAATTATTTCTATTCAAGTCATCAAAAAAATCGAATAAGGCAATGGACGTATTCCCTAATCAGGTTGCAGGCGCAGGCCTCCGATTTGATTAGGTTTTTTTATTCCCGCGGGCAATGGGCCAAGCAGCCGCGCCTTTGCGGGTATTTGACGGAAACCTGTCTTGCTTCACTGGGGGCTGCCGTCAGGGCAAATACTCTGCAAAGGGGTATTTACCTTCCGAAAGGACGGGATAATAAATAGCAAGTTTTTCATGGAAACTTAATTATTTCATCTATTAAGTATGAAATAGTTGACATATTTAAAAATATATATTACAATATGACAGTAAGAAAAGATTTGAAAACGTTAACTTTGGGTTGTTTCGGAAAGGAAGGGTTTGGAATGGAAGGTTTATTAGGATTTATTATTTTTATTGTACTTGCTTCAGGTGGGAGATGCTTAGTGGATGGCGCTTGGTGGAGCAGGGATAAAAGGAAGAAGAGGGAAAAAGAAGAGCGTTTGGGCGGCAAATAACAGGGACCAAAGCCTGGAGCCTTTTCGTTGGTAAAGGGAATTGCCAAGCATATAAAGCCTTGCCAGTTCGGCAGTTAGCCGGATAGGCAAGGCAAATTTTTTTTATTTCACATAAGTTTATGGGGAAGGACTGGAATTTAGTATTAGAACTGAACAAAAGGAGTGATGGGATACCCCGCAGCAAGCTGACGGGGCATGGCAAAATCACTCATTGATTGAGTTATAATATTTCCAAAATGAATAAGCAAATGACAAAAACATGCCTATATAGATTACAAACAAAATATAGTATGACATTTGCAAACCTTGGAAGAAAGGCGTATCAATGGAGTTGTGCTGAATTATCCGCGGTATGATGATTAGGAAGAAAATCATCAAAAGAGGCACCATACGTCCTTTGCTACGAAAATAAAACTCGTAGCCAAGAACTGAACCTTGACAACAAATGTTTTCAACAATCATGGAAGCATCACGATAAAGCAGTCATAAAAATGGCTGCCGTCAGTGAAATATTGGTATTACAAAAAATCAGGCTTGC
>CAJUDE010000036.1 GCA_910585295.1 uncultured Lachnospiraceae bacterium
GTCCGCCATTTCAAAATAGCTGTCCAGCGCAGTCGTCACGGTGATGATGTTGCTCACGCCTGAGGACATGAACATCGACGCGAGTATAATAAACACCAGCAATATCACGTTCATTGCCCTTTTGCGCTTTAGGTCTTTTTTCAGTATTCTCCAGAACATAGTGTATTCCTCTTTTCTTGAATTTGATTTTTCTATATTCTGAGTTATAACATATAAATTCTTAACAAGTCTTTAACTTTTGGCGAAATACAAAAACGTATAAGGCAGTTGCCAAAATAAGCGGAGCAGTTTAAATTGTCGAATTTTCACTTTCTGTTTTCCTTCCGTTTTCTTTTATCTGCCGGCTTTTCTGCATCCTTTGGCATCAGCCACAAGCGGCTGAATTTTGCCACGCCGGGTATACGGTTTTCCTCACATAGCTTTTGCACCCGTCTTTCTGAAATGCCCCATTTTTTCGCTGCTTCCGGGGCAGAAATATGATCAGGTTGGCCAGCATTTCAATTCCTTTCTGGCTGCGTACCATGTAACTGCATAATGACCAGAATGTTTTCTGTTCGTAATAACTAACCTCTATGTCCCATCTGAATACATATAACAGGAACGGAATATCCTGCATTCGGCTGCTTCCAGTCTGGTTTAATGGAGACTTTTCCTGCCATGCGCAGAAGATCTCTAACTGTTCTGGAAAAATCGTGCTGAAAAATAACCGTCTGGTACTGGATTCCTTTGCCGGGGATGTCACACATGCCATTACTTCCCTGCGGCCAAAGATATTTATAAGGACACGGCGCGCAGCTATATAATAACCACCAATTTTTTCATCGGTCAGCACAAAATATTCTTTTTTACATACTAGCTGTCACAAAGAATGATAACGTTCTTTATACTGCTCAATGCCGGCATAACCTGACGCACCATAGACGCAGCCAGTTCCAGTTTGGATTCCTCTTTCTGCCACATACGATATCCAAGCGGGATGCTAAGATAGTGGATTGTGTTTCTGTTCCACATTGGGACACAGAGCATCATACTTACGAAGCAGTGCCCATTAAGATAGTTTGAGCCATTATGTGCGGCATGGCCAAAGTATCTTGAAATATTTTCAAATGCTTTGCCAAACTTTGTAACCATTGCCTCATCAATACATAAGAAAACAGGCTGTGAAAATGAGTGATTTTTTTGTTATTCCAGATAAAAAGTGCCTGTACAGGAAGCGGATAGAATCAGCTGATTCCATCGCCAGAATAGATAGCACTAACAGAAACAATGTTTCAGTGGTATGTATTGAAAAACCCTCAAAATAAATGAAAAATAACGATAACGCCTACCAATTAGATCATTTTCGTTGTATAATAAATTTAACGTACAAGGTCGCTCAATTTCGTATAGTTTAGTCTGCAAACTTATTATACATTAGAAAGCGTCTCGTGCGTTATTTTTTTTCAAAAAATTGTAAAGCCGTGTTTTCAAATTTATCTGCGTTTATGTCGGAACGGACATGAAATGCAGTTTGCTTTCAGCGGGAAGATGTGCTATACTCTGGTCATCAATCTAATCGACAAATTTCAGTTTGCAAGCTAAATTGGTGGTTAAGGAGAAACCTGTTATGGAAATTGTAAGCGTGGTTATTCAATGTTTTATTGGTCTTATTTTTGCAATATATGGCATTTGGCCGTTGCTTTCTAACAGAAAAAAAGGAGAACAAGCGAAAGGAAAATTTGTACTTTCGCTCGTTTGTATTTTGGTAGGCATATTTTTATTGGGATATGTAGCTTACCAGATTTTATAACTTCCCCATTTTTCGGGAAGTTGTTGAGAGCGAAAATCGGCAGTTGCAAAAGGGAGCAAACAACTATAAAAATTTTTTATTACATACTCAAATTTCTTCATTTACATCATCCGCCTTTCTTAAATTTTTAAAATATTATTATGTTTTATTTAATGTCCTGTCGGCACACGTCCAAGCATTCCCTTTTCTTTTGTTAAATCTGCATGAAGCAAGTCAATAAATACTATAAATAACATGATTGACGCTCCCCAAATTGCTCTGCCCACAAACATACCACATAAAATTGTTCCTATAATGGCTCCTATAAGAAACATTATAAGCATTTCACCATGCCGCAAAGATTTTTTAACGTATACTGCATCGCCCTTTTGCAGCAACCTTGCCAAGTTAATTCCTGCCTGACGCACATGATTCGTGCAAAATGTTGTCGCCATTGGTACTCCCTCTGCCTGACGGAATGTATTATACTGCATAGAACAAATAAAATTTATTGCCACCTGTGAAAACTGAAACGGGACACTTTCCGGCAAAAAACCCAGAAACAACGTTACCAGCATTTCAATTCCAACCAACAATGTATCCCATCAAACCAAATGTGCCCTTTTCACAGTTCCTGGCAATACCTCTGACACAGCAGCCCCAAACCCATATGCCGTAATTGGGATAAGAAAATATGCTGCTCCCTTCCAGTTTCCATGTCCAATCGCCATCCCAAGAAGTACGATATTACCTGTCTGCGCATTGCAGAAAACACCACCCCTGACACAATATGTAAAGGCTCCCAACATTCCTCCACTCATCATCAGCAGATAAAACACCCTGTTTCTTTCACATTCCAAAAAAATCTGTTTTTCATCCAATGCTATCGCCCCTTCTATCTTACTGCTACATTCTGAATACAGGCATAAGGCAATCAGCAGACGATGGCATTTCCATCATCAGCCATGTAAAAACTTTAAGCAAACGTACATTTGCTTAGCTGCATAATTTGTTCAAAATCATACCCA
This sequence comes from uncultured Lachnospiraceae bacterium, assembly GCA_910585295.1. Taxonomy (GTDB): domain Bacteria; phylum Bacillota; class Clostridia; order Lachnospirales; family Lachnospiraceae; genus Petralouisia. The sequence goes on from CAJUDE010000036.1 coordinate 2,797, forward strand.
TATACCAATTTTGCATCCAATTCGGCCTGCATTTTTTAATTCTTTCAATATTAGCCTAAAACTGCTGCCCCTTATTTCTACTACCGCCAGATAACAGTGGCAAAACCCTTTTCAGACTAATCAGCGTCACACTGTATCATAACTTTTACCTCGCTGCCATTCCGATCCATACATTTGTCAAATCCTTTTTGGATATCTGCCAGTGGCAAAACGGAAGTAATAATCTTATCTGCATCTATTTCATTCCCAGCCAAAAGTTCAAGAGCCTTTTCCATATCTGCTTTTTCCTGTATCCTTGCTGTTACTACATTTTTCTCGTAATAGTAAAGCTGCTTTAAATCAACTGTCATTGGTTTTCCGTAGATAGCAACCAACACAACAGTGCCATGTACTTTTGGCAGTTGAACCATACTGTCAACTCCTGGCTGTGAACCCGATGTTTCAAACACTACATCTGCACCTCTGCCCAATGTTTGGTTTATGACAGCATCCAATAAATCCTCTTTTACTGGATTTACTGTATGTATACCCAGTTCAGCCGCTTTTTTCAAACGCTTTTCGTTTACCTCAGACAAAACTACATCTGCCCCAGCAGCTTTGGCAACCAATGCTGTCATAATGCCAATGGGTCCACCGCCAATCACAACAACAAAATCACCCTTTTTTACGTTTCCTCTCTTTACCACATGACAGCATATTGCTAACGGCTCTGCTAATGCGCCATGAAGCATACTTACGGTATCCGGAATCTTGACAAGCGCCTCTTCATCCAATGTCCATGCATATTGAAAAGCCCCTTCTGTCTCAATTCCCCGAACCTTCAGGTACTGACATACATGACCATAGCCTTCCTTACAGGCAAAACATTCTTTACAAGATTTCACTGGCCATACGGCAACCCTGTCTCCCGGTTTGGCACTTTCCACCTTACTCCCTACACGCCAAACTGTCCCGGAACATTCATGTCCTATGACTGATGGAAGATGCATCCTATGGTCTTCTGACCCCTGTAAGATATGAATATCAGAACCACATATCCCACAATAAGACACTTTAATCTGAACTTCTTTTTCTTCCGGCATCCTGCCATTCCATTCTTCTACAGAAAGTTTTCCATTTCCTTTATAAACTGCTGCTTTCACCTTCATCCCTCCTGACTGGTTAAGAATTTATCACTAACGCTATGAAAATTAACTCTTCCTTTTCTTGATTTAATATACCATGTTCATCTCCGTCCAGACAGATTACCGCCTCACCAGCTTTAATCTCATATTCTTCCCCATTATCTGTATAAAGCCCACATCCCTGCATAATAAAGTAAATTTCGCTTTCCTTTTCATGACGGTGTAGTCCTAAAGAAGCTCCCTGCCTCAATCGGACCGTGATAAAACATCTGTTTTTTGCGTGCATCATATCACTTGATGCAATGTCACAAATAAGAGCGTCCCCTTTTCCCTGAAATAATTCATGTGCAACTCTTTCTTTTAATTGCAGTTTCATATCCCATACCACCTCCCATAGCCAACACCAAACCACACAATAAGCGGCAAAAGCTATAACGACTCGCCATTCGTTGCAATCACTCTCTTATACCATTCAAAAGATTTCTTCTTAAAACGTTTTCCACTGCCTGAACCATCATCATTTTTATCTACATAGATAAATCCGTACCGTTTACGCAGTTCCCCCGTGGTGAAAGAAACAACATCAATACAGCCCCACGGAGTATATCCCATCAAGTCAACCCCATCATATTCTACCGCTTTTATCATCTCTTCAATATGTGCTTTCAGATATTCAATCCGGTAGCTGTCATCACAAGTACCATCCTCACTCAAAACATCCAGTGCACCAAGCCCATTCTCGGCAATAAACAGTGGTTTCTCATAACGCTCATACATAAGATTCAGTGCATATCTAAGCCCAACCGGATCAATCTGCCATCCCCAGTCCGAAGCCTCCAGATAAGTATTGCGCACTGTATGGACATTTCTTCCATCTGCATTTTCATCCCCTTCGAGAACTGCATCTGCTTTTACTGCATGAGACATATAATAACTGAAACCGATATAATCTACTGTTCCTTCCTCCAGAATCTTCTCATCCCCATTTTCCATCACTGGCGCATTATTTTCCCTCTCCCAGATTTTCTTTGCATAAGAGCCATAATGCCCCCGTACATGGACATCCATAAAATAGAAACGTTCATGCATGGACTCATGGGCAGTCATGACATCCTCCGGATTCATGGAATAGGGATAATATGGGATAAATGAACACATACACCCAATCTGAAAGTCAGGATTAATCTCATGCCCCTTTTTAACTACAATCGCAGAAGCCAGCAATTCATGATGTGCAACCTGATGCAATGCCTTTTTCTGATTTTCAAATTCAGAATATTTTACACCGGAATTCGTCCATCCATAAATATCCGGATTCGTCTTTACCTGATTATTGATTTCATTAAAAGTCATCCAGTATTTTACTTTATCTTTATACCGTTCCATAACTGTAAGTGCATAGTGTACAAAAAAATCAATGCACTTGCGGTTCATCCAGCCTCCATAATGTTTTGCAAGATAATATGGCATTTCAAAATGGCTTAATGTAATAACCGGTTCAATACCATAACTTAACAAAGTGTCAAACATATCATCATAAAATTTCAGCCCTGCCTCATTAGGCTCTTCCTCATCTCCATTTGGGAAAATACGGCTCCATGATATGGAAGTACGGAAACACTTAAAGCCCAACTCGCCAAACAATGCAATATCATCCTTATAGGTATGGAAAAAGCCAATCCCTTCATGATTTGGATAGCTTTCCCCCTCGAGCGCTCCGTCTGTAATCCGGCGCGGAACACCATGCGCCCCCGCTGTCAAAACATCACTGACAGAAATACCGCGGCCATCCGCATCCCAGCCGCCTTCCAACTGGTGCGCAGCAACAGCGCCGCCCCAAAGAAATTTTTTTGGCAAACCCATAATGTCCTCCCTTTCTTTCCCAGCACACAATCCAGGGAAATATGCTATATTTGTAAGAAAACACTTATTGAACCTCGTACAATGCCTCTCCTGCTTTTACAGAACCTGATTGCTTTATGAAATTAATTTCCCCATAATCATCAGCATTCGTAATCAGGATAGGCGTAATCGTTTTGAAATCCCTGCTAATTGCATCCAAATCAAATTCCAGCAATAAATCGCCGGTTTTTATTTTATCTCCATCCTTTACTTTCGCATCAAAATATTTACCATTCAAAGCCACTGTCTCTAAACCGACATGAATCAACATTTCACAGCCATTCGGGCCACACAGGCAGACAGCATGCTTTGTATCAAATACAGAAGATACCGTACCCTCAAAAGGTGCATACAATCTGCCCTCTGAAGGAATAATGGCTGCTCCCTGCCCTAAAATACCTTCGGAGAAAGCAGCGTCTGGAACTTCGGAAAGCGGCTTTACTTCCCCATTCATTGGGACACAGACCATAAACGAACTGCCTTCTGAAATTTCTGAGACCGCTTCCCCCGCATCCGCCTCTGGTATATCCTCAGGAACCTCAACCGGATCATCAAACCCAACAATCTGAACTAATATAAATGTTACTAAAACAGCCACAGCGGTACCTATCAAAATACCAATAACTGAATTGGAATAATTGCCCGCATATCCCAATGCCTCACAATTCGCTGCCGCACTGTCTGTATAAATCGAATTGGGGATAGACAACAGCCCCGGTAGCCCGGCATATACAAAATACCTTGAACCAAAGAAAGCTGTAATCGCACAACCAATCGCACTGCCGATGCAGCCGCATATAAAAGGTTTTTTAAAACGAAGGGTTATACCATAAATTGCCGGTTCTGTAATGCCAAACAGTCCTGTAGCTGCTGAGGATGCTGCCATATTTTTCACTTTGGCATTTCTGCTCTTCCAAAATACGCCAAAGCATGCGGCAACTTGGGCACACACTGCAATGCCTTTAAATGCCTGCAGGGTATCAAATCCCATATTCTGATAATTTGTCAATGAAATTGGCGTAAAACTCCAATGTATTCCAAAGATAACCAATCCCTCCCATATCGCACCAAACAGACCGGAAGCCAGCCACGGGATGAATTTATACAACATATTATAAGCAGAAGCCAGGCCATTTGACAGCACCGTAGAAACCGGGCCAATTACCAGGATCGCCATTGGCACCATAATTGCCGCACAGATAAACGGCGTTCCAATTGGACGCACCACTTCTGGCAGCCGGGGTTCTGCCCAGTGTTCCAGCTTACTAAGTATTGCCACCAAAATAATAGGCGGTATCACACTGGATGTATATGTTACTGATGTAAGTGGTACAAACAGAAAATCCAGCGCTGTTCCTTCACTGATTATTGCGGCGATATTGCCCCAGGTAGGATTTGCCAAAGCCATACAGCACCACAAAGCTATATATACGTTACACTTAAAATGTTTTGCACCTGCCACAGCGATAAACACAGGCAAAAACGTAAAAGGCGTCCAGGAAATCATGTTATAAATCTGTGCCGCGCCAGTATTCCCGATATCCGCAAACATCTTAATAATGATTAAAATCCCCTGCAATAACCCCGCTGCTGCCATGACGTAGACATATGGCGCAATACAGCCGGACATTACGGCAATTACCCTGTTGACCAGGCTCTCTTTTACTTTTGGCGCTTCTTCTGAAAAATTGACCATGCCTGACAGGTACTCATATACGTCTTTTGCATGTGGGTCAATAACAATCTGGTACTGGCCGCCAGACACCACGACCTGAATCACGCCAGACATCTGTTCTATTTCTTTTGTAGCAGAATCATCAGGCATCTTTTTTAATACCAAACGGAGTCTGGTAGCACAATGAGTCGCTGTCACAATATTTTCCGAACCAATTGTGTCCTTAATATCTGTGGCAAGCTTTTGATAGTCACGAACTTTATTTGCCATATCACATTCCTCCTAAAATTTTTTCTGCCAGATGGCCATTCCAGCAGTTTCCTGAATTGATTCCAGTACTGAAATTCTTTTCTGTTATCATTATAGCAACGGAAAACGACAATGTCATTGCTTCTGACATCAAAAAAAACAAGTCCGCTCTTTTGGAACTTGTTTTTTCTAAAAAACAACTTTGTTTTATTCCTCCTGCAATCGACTGGCAACCCGCTTGGCAAGTGTCTCCGCAACTATAACTGCCGGTGCCTGAGAGGTGTAGTCAATGATTTCTTCCACTCGGGAGTTCATAAAATCAGCATTATTTTCGCCTCTCCTCATTGTAATATAATGGCAAAAATTCAATTCAGCAAGCTGGGCAACCGTACATTTTTCTGTATTTGTAATACTGATAATACGGCAATGGTGTTGTTTCAACTGATTTGTAATCTGCGTTACTTGTGAGACTTCACCAGATATGGAAAATACAAGTGCCACGGTATTCTCCATCTCATTCATCTGCCACATTGGATAAAATGGATCTGTAATAGCCATACTGAATTTTCCAAACCCGGAAAAATACCGTGCCGCATACTGGGCAACGTAACCCGAATTTGATACGCCAACACAAAAAACACGGTCAGCCTGAGCAATCATAGAAGCTGCCTCATTCAGTTTCTGCTGATATGCTTCTGAGTCCACTCTCTCCAAAAAAACTTTCAATTCTGATAAATCCTCTGGAACATGGACATTTCCCTGGTTTCCCAAATGCTCTTTCATTTTCAATTTAAATTCTAAATACCCATCACATCCTAACTTTTTACAAAATCTTAAAATTGTTGTTGTAGACACATGGGCATTTGAAGCTAATTCCCGGATACGCATATAAGGAATTGCGTCCTGATGCTGCATCACGTATTGATAAACACTCATTTCCAAATCATTTAGGTCTTGAATGTTTTGTATGGTAAACATCTACTATCTGTTCCCCGCTTTCTTTTATTAAAATATTGAATTACATTATCACATTTTTGTTTCAAAATACCTTGTATGCTTTTCAATATGCTCAATGACATATTACTATTATGCTTTTATATAGTCAATACATATTAAAACCCAACTGTGCTTGGAGAAAAAATATCTGAAATAACAAACTCCTTAAAACTAGCAATTCCAGATTCTATTACTACGGCGGTTACATATCGCACCATCTTGCTATATACCGTGCGGCTTTTTATACAAGTATTCTTTACATAAAGTTCCTAATATACAGTTTGTAATCAACTCTATCCAGTCAGAAAATATCTATCAAGCTACCACGAATAATATCAGCAATATAAGTATAAATTATGCTAAAGAAAATTTCCCCAACACTATTTTGCACAAAACATTTAGTACACATAGGCCACTTCTTGTTACCACTTTTTTGCTGATAGCAACTTACTTGATTTTATGACACTGTACCAACGTAAATATATGTGCAGAGAAGTGAGATGTTAAATGGTAGAAACTTCTTTTACTGCCCGGCAAAAAAGATATTAAACCCTCCTGTGATTCTTTCCTGCAAATACTTAAAGCAAAACGTCTACTAAACTGTTTCATAAAATAAAAATAGAGCCAATGAGCTGCAATAACCTCACTTCTCAAGGCCATCGGCTCTGCATCTGGCTCTCTGATGCTTTTACTTAACGACAATTTTTTATTCAAAATATCCGCAAACTTCTCCTTGTTGAATAATATGGCCATTTGCCTTACTTAGAACTTTTCTCTTAGAAGAAGATGATTTCAAACTAATTTTGCAATCCAATGCATAAATTGTAAAACAATTTTTCTTGACTATAAATAGTGATATGGGCATCTCCGTACTATTATTAAACCTGCTTTCCTATTGGCTACTCCTTTTTCTTTTTTGCTAATCATATTAGCTATTGTAGCATTCAGATTCACCAGCATCAATATAATTTAAAATACTTACAAACATGCTGCTTTTGGGACTTGATTTTTTATAAAAAACATAAACTTCACAAAACTTTCAAAAATGAGCGGTAAAGTTTACACACTACCGCCATTATAGTTATGACTATAACTTCCTTATGGAAATTTATCCATACTGCGTTTTTTAAGAAGCGCCTGTTGGGGCATCCGTCACAATGTGCGGAGGAACAGATTACGACAATCCTTGCTATTGCGAAAGCCTATCTTCGGACATACAAACATCCCAAAGAATAGAATATCCCCAATATCTGAATTTTTTCGTGAGTATTTCTGGATTTTTCTAAACCATGCAAAAAAAGGTGGCTCGCCTTCTGTTTCTTTTATTGTCTTCTATTTTCTCCCTTATGTGGCGGATATGGCTCATGACAATATTGTAATCGCCGGAATATGGCTCATGCCGGACAATATCATGCATCAGCTCTTTGCTGAATATCCAGCCGGGACTCTGTGCCAGCAAATCCTCTCAAGAGATTATGAAAGATTATTGTGCGCTGATATTTTCAATGATAGACATTCTTTGTAACCGTTTTGCAGGCCCCCAGACCGCCAAAAGGGAAGTAAATAAAACAATGGCGATGATGAGTATAAGAGGAATAAAAGGTACACTCCATGCAGTTCCCCAGATATTTGTTATTAGGCTTACATAAATAACCCAGTGCATAGGAAGCCCAATCATGCAGCCCCCAATAACCCCATGTATCGCATAGGTCCCTGCTTCTGCAACTATCATTTTTATAAGCTGACAGACACTCATTCCAATCGCCCGCATACCTCCGTATTCTTTCATTTTTGCTGCACCCCCCATATTGACTGTATTCATAATATGGAATATGGTAATCGCAACGATAATAGAAAGGAAACCATAAACAAGGACGGCAAAAGTATGGTACAGATTTCTTTGCTGCTGCACTTGTGAAAGACTGCCTGAAAATATTACACCGCCATCAGTAAATAAATTTTCGATGGCTTTTACATCTTCACCGGAAGCTTTTCCTGTTGCATGACTGTTTCTATGGAACCGGCTATTAAAGAGTCTGCCGCCCACCCAAATTGATTTTCCTCATAGGAAATAAGATTTGCATTATGGTTTTTCCCGCTATATTCTGCCGGAACATTATAAGCAAACATACGCCCATATGCTCGTTTGACAACATCGTTTTGCCTGATTTGCCCTAACAGTCCATTGCCAATCGAACAAGTATTAGTTTCACTTGCTATGGATAATTCCGGCGTATATACTGGGGGAACAAAAGCGTTTCCCATAAAGTCAACAAGGGTACTGAATGAAAGAAACAACGTAATGCAGACAACAAATGCCCCTGTCATTAAAATATAATTCTTTTTCTTTGCTTTTGCGTGGTGAATACCCAATGCAGTTTCAATTTTAAAGGTCTTTGTATTAGCAGCTTTACGGAATGAAGCTGTTTGCCCGGCATTTCCCGATACAGCAGTAAGCGGGGAAACTTTCGCCGCTCTCTTTGCCGGAGAACGTGCAGCCAATAAAACAGTCAGAAGCCCTAACAGAATACTTGCAATGGTACTTATCCAACTGATCCCCAAAATCGGCATAGATGAAAACCACCCCGGATTTATTACCCGCATAGCGGCCGACAAAATCCAGACAATCACTATGGAGAATATAATTCCAATGGGAATAGCTGTTTTGCACCAATATACCCCCTCTAAACGCACAAATCGCATGATCTGCCGTTTTGTTGCGCCTAAACACTGGAGCATACCAAAAAATTCCGTCCGTTCCGCGACATTACTATTCAAACTGCTTGAAATCATCAGAATACAGGTTAGCATATCGATAACAGAGAGAATAAAAGCTACTTGATAAATCTGACCTACACCTGTTTTTCCCTCTATTTGTCCTTGTATACTCAAAAGAGGGATATTCCCGGTTATCTGTTAAGTTTAAGATAAAAGTGTATTTTGGTTGATTCCTAAACCACTTAAAAATTCCACCCCTGCGGCACTTGTATCTGTGGAAGAAACAGCATTTGCAATCACTTCTTTTGAAACTCCCTGTTCCAATAGCGCAGATACAACAGACCTGTCATGTTCCAGATACATAGATTTTGCAGCAGCTATTTGAGTTTGGCAAAGCCATGTGCCAGCACCAAAAGCCAGAACAATATATACGGCAATGAAAAAAGAAAAAACTTAACTTGTCTATCACGGAATATGCTCATGCGTCCACTTCCTTCCATCTGATAACCAAATCCGCGAACAGTGATTAAGCGCTGCGGGTGGGAAGCATCGGTTTCTACTTTTCTATCGGGCAGGTAAATATATCATCAAAGAGCCAGACACATAGATGCAGAGCCGATAAACATGTGGAATAAAAATCACAATTTATCGGTTCTGTTTCATTTCATAAGGTTTTAAGGCAAACGTCTGCCAAATAAAAAAAACGGTGTATGGGCGACGTTCCATAAGGAAGTTAAAACCAAAAGACTTTGTAATCAGCTAGAATGATTGGATTGTAGGCAAATTCAAATCATATGGAGGAATTATAAAATGCCAAAGACAATTTTTGAAAAATTAGGCGGCAAATATGTAAGGCAAGGTGACTATATAATCCCATGCTTAACTGTACCCACTGAAGAAGAACATTCAATAAGCATATGGGGACAGCGGCATCTGGACTATTTGAAGCAGTACCGAAAGATTACATACACCAATCTTCTCACAAGCGGTAAACTGAACACCTACCTTGCTGACATCGACAGACAAGCCATCCCATCCTATATCTACCTAACTCATCGTTGTAATTTTTCCGCTTACCGCATTGACATCAAAGCAAAGGTTATTGTACCCTGGCATCCCCGTATTCACGACCTTAAAATGATATGCCGGATTTGCATGCACAGACTGGATATAACCCCAATACTTTTTGTCTTCATCCTCATATTCAAATACTGTCTGGTAAATCAATTCAATAGAACGAATTTGATATGGCTTGCTGTTTGATATATAGTTGCTCAACAGCCTGCATGCCTCTTCCAACGGCAGCAATTCTTGGTACGTGTGGTTTTCCTTTACAGATTCAATGCCTGCAAGCTTTCCTACCCTTCCTTAGAAAAATACTCCAGCATCGCCCTGTCATTTTCAGAATCGCCAAATGCCATCACATCCCCTTTCTGGTAACCCATTTCTTTACAAATTTCCAATACCCCTTCTAATTTCCCTGTCCCCTTTTTTGTCACCTGCATACAATTGCCTTCCCATAACACTTGGCAGGAACTTGGGATTTCCAAATCCCTTACAAGGCTTTTCTGCCCTAGCATCTGCATCCCTTTTTTGGTTCTGCGAAAAGACAGCGTCACTTTATAGATATCTTTTCCTTTTCGGTAAACATGCACGGTAAAACCATATGCCTTCCCTTTCTCTTTTGCCCGTTCCAGCCAGTAGGTTTCCATCGGCACAACGACATCCATGCAGCCGCCTTCCCCAGAATGGCGCTGAATGCGCCATCTGCCCCCATTGGCAAACACGCCGCCGCGGACCATATGCCAGACAGGCGCCAGCTTTCTTTTGGAAGCTTCCAATGGCAATGAAGTGGCTAGGAAGATTTCACACCGTTTTGCCAGGTAGGCCAGCCATTGGGCCGTCCTTTCTGGAATACGCATCTTTCCTTCTGGCACAAGGGTGCCGTCAATATCAAAAAACAATGCCTTTGGATAAACTGGGATACGGAAGGCAGGGTATGGCAGGAAAAATGGAGCCGCCGCATCTTTGCGGTTACAATAAGCCAGATAACAGCCGCACTCCTTCTTTTTGCAGCTTTGGAGACGCTCCCCCGCGCCATCCGAACCATCATAGAACTTGCCAAGGCTTTGGCGGGAAATATTGCAGCGGCGCATTGTCCCGTCCGCCTCCACAAAACGGCTGTCTGCGCATACTGCAGTGTCTGCCCTGTAATGTTTTAATTCCTGCAAAAAAAATCCGTCTATTTCGGTAAAATCCCGAACCTCCCCATCTGTGTAACGCCTTCCCAGACCATCCATTTTATTGACCCAAAGGTACACAAAATCTGGCAGCGCCGCACGGAGCATACGAATTTTTTCCATTTGTTGTGGAATCCCCACGGCGCCCGCGCAATAGGAAACGCCATGCTCTTCCAGGAGATGGCACTGCTGTGCAAACTGCCCCACCGACGTCATTTCAGGATGGAAAGTCCCCCACAGACGGAGCTTTCCCATATCCCCTCCATGTTTTTGGTAAACAGCAAGCATCTGCCCCACTGGGAAACTGAAATTGCTCTGGGCGCCTACCGCATCTATCGCCGGGCTTTTGCTTAACGCGGCAAGCCCTTTCCAATAATAAGGGTAAATCAATGCCTCCCCATAGGGGACTACCTGCACGGCGCCGCCATTTTGCTGTTTTACCATGTGGTCGGTAAAGCGTAAAAAAGCTTCTTGGTCTTTTTGTATATTTTGCCTGCTGTAAGCCCTTTTTGAAAATGGGCAGTAACTGCAAGAATAGTTGCAGGACTTTAAGCTGCCCCTGTAATACCACTGCCGCTTCATCTCTGCCTCCTTTCCTGCTTACAGCCCCATCAGGCGCCTTACCTTATCAGAAATCAGTTGGGGGCCTAAATAATCAGACAGGGCAAACCCCTGCTCGGTCAATGACAAAAACCCTTCCCCAAACACTGCATGCCCATTTTCCACCCACTCTAATAAAAATGGGAAATCCCTCTCCACCTCACTCCCAAAATTCTTTCTATAATCTGCAAGGCATATGCCTTTTCCAAATAACACATGCTTAATTGCATACCTCCGCTTCTCCTCCTCCGGGGACAGCAGGAACCCATGGGCAGCATTGCAGAAATCCTCTTGCTCCATATAATTTTGCAAAATAGAATGGCATTGCTTGGGGTCCACCGCATAAGGCGTGCAAAAATGCAGGTTCCCTACATAACTCCTGCCCCCGCAGCCAATAGATATGGTATTGCCAAAACCGCACAGCGAAGGCAAAAGCTCCTGAGAACCCTGTCCCCGTTTTACGAACCGGCGCATAGAAAAAGGCCGATACCCTACTTCCATAAGAAATCCACGGGCAAACTGATACATCCCAAAGGCATCCTTAGAACACTCTGCCCCCTGATGGTAAAGATATGTCCCTGGCTTTATATATAATGGATACACAAACAACTCTTCTGGCTCAAACTCCAACGCCTGCCGCAAAGAATCCTCAAAACTCTCCATGGTCTGGCCCGGGATCCCATAAATAAGGTCAACGTTCACGCAGCGAAATCCAGTATCCCGGATAAAGCCCAACGCTTTCTTCGCAGCAGCCGCAGTATGGAACCGATGCAGCGCAAGAAGCTCCTCCTCCTGAAAACTCTGTACGCCAATGCTGATGCGGCTTACGCCTTCTTCTTTTAAAATCCTAAGCTTAGCCTCTGTTGTCTGGTTGGGGGAAGTTTCCACCACAGCCATTTGCTTGCCGGCTTCTATCCCAAAATAATCCCTCGCAATGGAAAACACATTTTGCAGCAGCCGTTCCGGCAGAGCCAAAGGCGTCCCGCCGCCTAACGTCAAATCAGAAAACACGGCATCTGTTGGCATAATCTTTGCAATCTGCCGGGCATGGCGCCCCATAGCCCCTACATACCGCTCCATCTGCTGCATGCTTTGCCCCGCAAGGGAAAATAAGTTGCAATACCCACATTTATACTGGCAAAAAGGGATATGGAAATACAGGCTGTTTGACGACCCCGACAGCCTGCCAAGATACTCCTTTAAATTAATTCCATGAAGGGTCCGGTATGCAATTTTGTGTGGGTAACTGTACATATACTGCTGATATGGATATTCCATCTTCCAACCCCTCCTATAATAGAAAATGTTTATATGGTACTGTAGTTACAATGGGATGGTCCACCCCATGGTACCATACGCCGTCTTCCCCATAACAGGTCCCATGGTCAGAACAGCAAATCACAAACGCCTCCCCTTTTTCACGAAAGGCACAAAACAGCTTCCCCAACTGCCCGTCCACATAACGCAATGCGGCGCCATGGGCTTGTTTACTGTCTTTCTTCTCCCCTTCTATATAAAAATAATTTGGGTAATGTAAGGCAGAAATATTTAGGTACATCATAATCTTCCTGCCCTTTTCCACCTGCCCTAACTTATGTATGGCAAAATCAACCTGATTCTGGGCAGACTCCTTTACCTTGCACCCAAAGGATGGCTTCCAGTAACTATGCTGGAAATAAGAAGGCATCACTTTGCCCACATCCGTCCTTTTGTCAAAAAAACTGACGCCTCCAATGCAGTAGGTTTCATAGCCTTCCCTCCCAAGCCCTTCTACCCAGGTGGAACCCTGGAAAGCAAAAGCCCCTTCCGGCGCTTTGCGCCCCATGCCAATGTCTGGTGAGAAAAAAAGGACTTCACGCTTTTTCATGTTCAGCACCCCTTCTTCTATTGGGAAGAACCCAGCAAACATCGCCTGGTGGGAAGGATAAGTGAAATTTCCCGGAGCCTTGCATTTCCTCCATGCCCCATAACGGTTCAGCGCTGGGGTTTTGCCGCTTTGCTGCTCTTCTATTGCCACGTCATACCGGAGGGAATCTATACATACAAACAGAATATTGCGTTTCCCTACAATCTTTCCCATATCTAGTTTTTGCATCTTTTGCCCTCCCTACGGAAACTCTACACAGGAGGCGCCTGCCCCTGATAAAATACGCGCCTGCTCCTGATATATCCTGTTCTCCCCATAAATATCCCGGTAAATCAAATCCCCCTGCCCGTTCAGCTCAATGACCCGCGGCTGCAAGGTCCCTTTTTCTAACAATAAATCAATGCCCGCCATAGAAATTCCGTCAGGAGAACCATCTGCATCTTGTGCATTACAGCCAGAAAACGCCCCATATGCCTTCTGGCACACTAAGGCAATCTGCTCCATCGTCCCTTCCTCCAACCCCAGTTCCCCCACATCCAATGCCTGGTTGTTTAAATGAAGGTTTGTAATCGGGCCTTTCGATTGGCGGGCAACGATAGCGGCAATATGCCCATACTGGAACACCACCCGCAAGTCATAGCTTTTCCCATGGAAATCTGCTTTGGGGTGCCAGCGTTCCACCACGCACCCTAAAGACAGCAGATGGCCTAACAAACGGCTGCTTTCTTCGTTCCCTTCCATACATGCGAGCCTTTTGGTATTGATTAACCGCCCCTGCTCCAATCGGCAGGAAGTGTAGAGTTTCCTGCTGCCAGATTTTGGATGTAAACGGAAAGCCGACACCCCTGCCGCGCCTGAAAAATACCTTGGCTTCACAAAAACGCTGTAGCAATGCCTTGCTTCCATAACTGCTTCTAACTGTGCTGTTGAGGTGATTTCTTCGGGGAACATCTCCGTTACCAAAACCCCATGCGCCCAAAGGCGCAGCTTCGCCCCCTTTTTATCAAGCATCTGCCAGATTGCTTCTGGCGGATTTAAAAAATGGCAATCTGCCTGGGACAATCGCTGCAGTTTTCTATGGTATGCCTTTAACTCCCTTTGCATCTGGCATAGCTGAACCGTTTGATAGGCAGGGGGGTCAATTTTCACTGCTGCGCCCTGCAATTTGCCCAAATCAAATTCCTCTGTGAAATCTTCCCAATCTACCGTATGGACGGGGACGCCCAAACGGTCTGCTGCCTTTTGAAAAAAAACTGCCCTTTTAGAAGATGGGCCGCCAATTAGGACGACCCTTCTTTTTTCCTGCTTCCCTGTACCCATCCAGGACATTCCTATTCTGTCAGCATTGGGTAATAATAAACGTCCCCATCAAACTCATCTGCTTCCTGCTGGTTGTCCACATTTACCTGGATGCCTGGAAGCGCTTCTAGTTTCTCCATCATATCTTCTGACATAAAATGGTACTGCAGTTCTAACTGCTTAATATTGGGATATTCTGGCAGCTTATCCAGCAGCATTTGCCCGCCTTTATCTGTCAAGCTGCCCATGGATAAATCTAAAGTTGAAATCTGCCCCATATATTTGCTGCCCAAAACTACCTCTGCAATCTCATCCTGGATTTCACTGTCTGTAATCCCTAAATAAGTAAGCTGTGGGAACTGGGACTCTTCCAGGAATTTCTGGATTGTGGCGCAATCCCCGTCAAACCCATACCCCTCCACGCCAATATACAGCAATAGCTTTTGCAATGACGGAAGCTTGGCTTTTTGTATAGACTCAATGACATTTTTGGGAAGCCCCCCGCAGATAATTTCCAAATGCTTCAAATTCCCATGGACAATTTCCCCAAGTTCCAAGTCGGTGCTTCCCTTGATGGTCAGCCTTTCTAACTGGGGCAGCGCTTCCCAAAATTTGGAATAATCTGCCTGGATAATCCAGGAAACCTCACAGTCTTCATATCCCATATCCGCGAAAAACAGGCTTTTAATATTGGAAAACTTCTCTTTATTCTCTACAATTCCATCCACAATAGCCTGCATCCCTGCCTCTGTATCATCCCAGCATTCCCCCCAAGGGCCAATAATAATCTCGTCTAAAGTGGATAACTCCGCGTCCCCTAAAATCTCCTTAAATAAATTCTCTCCTGACTTCTCCTCGTCCTCATACGCATAAGCAAACCGTTTACTTTTGTACATATCCTACCTCCTGTTTCCCACAGCCAATCGCTGGAATGGCTGGCCATATTCTATGTTTATATTTTATGGCAACCAAACTTGATTTGCAAGGAAAATATGCCAGCAGCCGTCTCATTCCAGGCCGGTCCATACTAGTCCCGTAGTACCCGTCATCTGCAATTTCCTCAAACTCATCTGCCTGAAAACAGTGTTTCTGCAACTACCTTTTAATGCAGTCTCTTTGGGAAATGACGCTGCAGCTTTCTTCTGCAGAACCTTCCTCTATATCTCCATCTTCCTTTGAAAGCCGCAGATAATAGAAATCCTGTTTCTCAGCCGACATTCTCCATTGCAATCGTAAACTATGCGGCTTGGCGTCTTGGCATTCGGCCTGGCACATCCTTTGTCATACTTTGCTGCAGCATCCTTATAATCATGGTTTCCGTATCCATGTTTCACTGTTGTAGTTTTATGGTATCCACAATGGACATTTTCCCGATTTTTTTGATTGGCCGCCGGATAGCCAATGCCGCAGAGCCGAAACATAAAAGAACAATCAGCAACAGGGACGCAGTAGGAAGCTGCCAGCTGGTTCCCCATTTACCGGCAATCAGGAATTGGAACATCATTTTATTTAGAGGAAGCCCCAGGACGCATCCGGTGACACATCCCAATACTGCATAGGTGACCGCTTCTGCAGCAATCATCTTATAGATCTGCCCAGCCCCCATACCAATAGAACGCATCACGCCATACTGCTGTGTTCTTGCCGCCACGCTGGCATTCATACTGTTAAAGATATTGAACATGGTGATCAGCGCAATGATGAGCAAGAACCCATAAATGAACACCGCTCCTGTATAATAGGAACTCTGAGATTCCGAATTTGACAGCCGTTTATCTGCAATGGAGCTATCCGGTGGACAGAGGCTTCGTATCGCTGATACTGTCTCGTCACTGCCGCTGCCTGCAAACTGTATATCCACAGTTGTATAGCTTGCCATACCAATGCTCTCTGTAAACATCTGTTCTGAGCATATGATATATCCAAGGCTTCCGGCCTCACTTGACGTATTTGTAGACGAAAGGATTCCCGCAATCCTCACCTGTTTCTCCCCAAAAGGCGTATGGAGCGTCACAGCATCCCCGACTTTCCATTGCATGCCGTCCCGGTAGGTGACTAAGACATCCCCAGCCCCTCCCTGCACAGGCTCGGTATTCCCCTCGATCAGTTCCTCTTCTGCCCATTTGCACTGGTTTTCTTCATAGGAAACCAGTGCAGCCGTTCCGCTCTCGGTATCGGAAGAAACGGATAACCCACTGTATTCCATCCTCCCGAAGGCACATTTCACACCCTCAATTTCCCCGATATCTTCTATTACAGAAGGCTCCAATCCTGCAGCAGTTGTCACAGATACATCTCCCGCCCATGGGGCTAACGCAGGCATGCCCTGATCCAGAAAGACAACCATTACCTGAAAAGCAAGGAACAACATGATGCTGATAGCAAAGGAACAGGTCATCAGGAATAAATTCTTTTTCCCGGACAAAGCATGGAATACGCCCATGCCTGTCTCCACACGGAACAGCTTCGTATTCGCCGCACGCTTATTCTGCGTCAGCTGGGAGCCTCCGCTGATTGCCGTGACAGGCGAAACCCTGGAGGCTCTTTTCGCCGGAGAAAGGGATGCAAGGAGGACGATCAGAAAGCCCACCACGGCCCCTGCCAGTATGCCGATGATACTGAATTCAAATAGCGGAACCTCTGAGAAACGGTCCCCGCTGATGGACCTCAGCAGCAGACAGGCAGCCCATGTCACAATCTGGCCTGCCAGCAGGCCGATGGGCACCCCCTTCGCGCTCTGACGAAGCCCTTGCAGGATCACAAAATGTTTTACCTGTTTCCTGGATGCCCCCAAACAGCGAAGCAGCCCATAAACCCTCGTCCTCTCCAATACATTGGTGTTAAAGCTTGCAGAGATCATCACCGTCCCCGCAATCAGGACAAGGAAAACAAGAATTGCCGCAATCAGATAGAGAGCCTGCATGATATTGCTCTCGCTTTGTCCCATCAGGCCTAATAAAGCGGTATTTTCTGAAATCTGGCCGTCAGAAAGGCCAAACTGTCCCTTGATTTCCTTTATGGCCTCCTGAATATGGGCGCCATCCTTAAACTGGATACGGTAAGTGGTTCCGTCTGCTGCGTTTTCATCTGCAATGGCGAGGAAGCCATCCTCACTCAGCGCCATCCCACAGATATCCGCTTTCAGCATGGAACCCATATCCGCAAGGGTTCCGGTAATCCGGTATTGTTTTTGTGAGCCGTCCGGAACCGTAACCGTCATGTTATCGCCAATGGACAGGCCCAGCCGCTCCATGGCGCTTTCATTCAGCAATGCCTCATCCGGAAGGGAAGGGTATGCCCCGTCCGTCATATCCATTTCGGTCAGGGATTCCAATGTTTCTTCTTCCGCCCCCACAAAGCTGACGGTTTTGCCAGATAGTATCCCCGTGCTGCCTTGATATACCCACCCTGATAAAGCTACGTCAACCCTTGCCGATACCAGTTCTGCCGTCTCCTCCTCCACATCATGGAGCGCTGCATGGTATTCGCCACCTGTCTTGATAAAATAACTTTTCTGGGAGCGCATCGCCATGTCCGCCATACTAAAGATTGCCATTACAAGGCATACAGAAAGAGTAATACACAGTATGGAGGTTCGGTTGTTTTTGCGGTGGGCCCTTTCATACTGGGGTATCAGCCCAAGATAACTTTTCATCTCGCTGCCACCCCCAAATCTTTCAGCCTGCCGTCCGTCATACGCAGCACCCGGTCCGTTGTATTCGCATGGTTCTCATTGTGGGTAATCATCAGGATTGTCTGCCTGTACTTGGCTGACATGGATTTTAAGAGGGTGATGACCTCCTGGCTGTTCTTGGAATCCAGATTCCCGGTAGGCTCATCCGCCATGATGATTGCGGGACGGGACGCCAACGCCCTCCCGATTGCCACCCTCTGCTGCTGTCCTCCGCTTAACTCACTGGGGAGGTGCTTCCTGCGTTCCTTTAAGCCCAGGATTTCAAGCAGCTCCTCCACATACTTCTGGTCCGGCTTCTGGTAATCCAGCAGCAGAGGGAATGTGATGTTCTGCTCTACATTCAATTCCGGTATAAGGTTAAAGGACTGGAAGATAAACCCAATATTCTGGCGGCGGAATACCGTAAGCTTTTTTTCAGGCATGGAAAAAATATCCTTCCCGTCAATCAGCACTTTTCCGGAGGTCGGGTTATCCAAGGCCCCCACCATATTTAACAGTGTGCTTTTCCCGGAACCGGATTCGCCTACGATTGCGATAAATTCCCCTTTGCCCACGGAGAATGAAACATTGTCAAGCGCCCGGACTTGTGCTTCCCCTTTTCCATAGGTCTTACATAGATTCTGTACTTCAAGAATATCCATAATCATTACCTGCCTTTCGGGAACTATCATACCCGATGTGCCTTACTCTCACATGAATCTCATCTTACTCTTTTGTAAGATGGAAAAAGCTTAAGACGAATCTGCTGCCCCGCCCGACCTTGCTTGTTACAGAAACCGTCCCCTGGTGAGCCTCTACAATGGATTTGGCCAGCGGCAGCCCCAGACCGATCCCATGGGTATCTTGGGAAAAACAGCTCCGGTAGAACCGTTTGAAGATATTATGGATATCCTCCTGGTGGATCCCTTTCCCGTTGTCCTCCACCATAATGTTTGTAAGAAGTGGTGTCCTCTCCCAACTGACCACTATCCTCCCGCCTCTCTGGGTATGCTCCAGCGCATTTTTTACCATGTTCCCCAAAGCTTCCGACATCCAGAGGGCATCGCAATAGAGTGAGACATCGTGATTTCCAGATAACACAATCCCCTTCTCTTCCTGGGCGGCCAGTGCCTCAAAGCGTTCTATCACGTCCTGCAGGAGCATTTCAATGTTTTCCTCCGCCTTTTCCAGCCTGACCACGCCTGCGTCCAGCCTGGCTATCTTTAAGAGCGTATAGACTACATCCTCCATCCGGCGTATTTCCCGCAGGGATTTCTGGCTGAAAGTATGGATTGTTTCGCTGTCCGTATCTCCCTGCGCCATAATCTCATCATACATCTTAATCGCTGCCAGGGGCGTCTTTAACTGATGTGAAACATCTGAGATCATAGCCTGCAAAAATTCGCGCGTCTGTTTTTCATGCTCTGCCTGGGCAGAGAGGATGGCGGCAAGCTCATTGATCCTGTGGAACAGGCTGTACCAGTCCCCGGTTTCCTCACTGTCAATCCTCTGGTCCGTATCTCCCTCCAGGAACCGGGTAATCACGGTATCCGCCTTTGCAAGCGCCTTTCTTTGTCTCTGGATATAAATCCAGACCGTCAAAAAAACGGCCGCAAAAACGCCAAAAAGCATACCACTGAGCAGAACGGCGGTACGCTTTTGGTAAGCGGCGACAACTGGAACCATCCCAGGATCCGTATTTTCATGGTAGCCCGCTTCTTTAAGGGCCTGCCTCCCGGCCTTCAGGTCAGAGTCCGTCTTGCCTTTCGTAAATGCAGCTGCTATATTTGTGTCTGGGTGGTTTACCAAATACCCTGCCGCCCCATAATCATGTTCCACAACTGCCTTCTGGAAATCATTTGTCATATAGGATAAAAAGATGCCTGAGCCTGCCGCCGCAGCCAGGCAGATGGTAAACAGCCAGCACAGCATCCTCCTTGTTTCTTTTCCCATTCTTTCCATAGCCTTACTCCCCAGCCCATTTATATCCAAACCCGATTTCTGTCAGAAGCTTTTTGGGGACATTGGGTTCATCTTCGATTTTCCTGCGCAGCCTGCGAATATAGACAGAAAGGGTATTGTCATCCACATAACTGCCATTCCCATCCCAAAGACGGTCTAAGATCATCTCCCTTGGCAAAATACGGTTCGGATTTTTCAGGAACAGGCAGAGCAGCTTATATTCTACCAATGTCAGTGGCAATTCTTCTTCTCCCTTCCAGCAGACCCGCTCCCACATATCAATCCTGATCCCATTCGATTCTAAAATCATGTCGCTCTTATTAAATTGTGCCGAACGGCGCAGCAATGCGTTGATCCTCGAAAGAACCTCTCCCAGTTTAAACGGTTTGGTAATGTAGTCATCCCCACCCATGTCCAGCCCTCTTATAATGCTGATCTCTCCATCCGAAGCGGTCAGGTAAATAATCGGGACAGCAGAAGTCTTCCGTACTTCTTTACAAATATCAAACCCTGTCCCATCCGGCAGCGTGACATCCAGCAGTAAAAGGTCATACCGGCCGCCCTGGAAGAATTGATACGCCGCCTTTACGGTACGGGCATTATCCACCTGAAAACCATTCTTCTCCAGCGTGTATTTCAGGCCTTCAATCAGGCTTAAATCATCTTCCACATATAATATCTTTTTATCTTTCATTTTCATACGCTTTCTCTTACAATACGTGGCATCTGTTCCGTATTTTCACAGATACCACGTATACACAAGGATTTCACCGCCATCATCTGGGATACTAGTATTTTCCAGCGTTTCACCGGATCCAGTTTCATCAGCTTTAGCATGTTTTTTTGCAATCGTAAGCCCCAAACCGTTCCCCTGGACCTCCCGGTTTCTGGAATCTTCCATGGTATACAGCCGTTCAAATATACGGTCCGCAAACTCTTTCTGAATAGATCTGTTCCTTTGCGTATACCTTCTTAGGATTCTGTAACGGTAATTTCAGGATTTCAAACTCTTTTGCCGATATGATAAAAAAGAAAAACTATGGCTTCCACAGCCAGCAGAACCAGCAAGGCATACAGTAACACCGGCCAGGCTAAGACTGCCCCCGCGAGCAGGAGCATTGCCACTGGAACCACATATTTCCGCGGATGGTGCCACAGGTCGCTTTCAATCTTCCAGCCCCGGATGGGATAAAACCATTCCAGCAGCACAGAGAACACCGCGCTCTGCAGGGCAAAGAAAACAGCCCCCGCAGTCATTAGGACAGTGACGCTGCCGTTTTGCATCTGCCAGCTACAGAGGAATATCACATCTGCGGCCATATTACAAAGAAAGATAAACAGGCAGTATGGAATGCAAAAGCGCCGTTTCTGCCCGGGCAGGAAACGGACTGCCTGCTCTAAATCAGGGTCGCAGGACAGTAGGATACAGATGGGAGTATTTAAGGATAGGATCGCAAAACCCACTGGAATAACGGACAGACCGGCTATTTCCCTTAAGAAATAGGGCAGTACCAGGGCTATGCACCACATCACAACGGTATTGAGCAGATAATTCTTATGGCAGCTCAGATACCGGAAAAAATACCTCCAAAGTATTGCCCCCTTCCTCTGCCGGACCACATGGCTTTTCCTAATTATTGCCGAATGCCCTCGCTTTGGCTGGGGCAGACCCTGGCAAAAAGGGGCGCCTGAAGGGTGGTTCTTACTCTCCTTCTGATAAAAATCGTATCCGTCTGCTCTCCATAAAATCAAGACGGCAAACAGACTATTCACAAGCAGCAACAGGCCAGCCAAGACCTCATTTCCAAATACAATAGAATCCACGCTTCGCGAGTCTTCTATTGCCATGAATAAAATTGCGAATACTATGGCTGCAGCCCATAGCCCGCCCACATACCAGTATTTCCTCATGGAATAAACCGCGGCAGCCATAAAGGCCGCATGGACCATGCAGAGGATCATTCCCACAAGTTCTACCGGTTTCCAGGCAGAAACGGCCAGCAGAACCGCAAAAAGCAGCCCTGTCTTTGTAATAACCGTATAGGCGCCCAGCACCCCCACATAAGAGAAAACAAACTCCCGGCGTCGATGCGGCAACATCAGCATAGCCGTAAGCTCCACCGCGTTATCTTTGGAAGAAAGAGCCTGCCACATCACGCCCGCAGTAAATGTGCTGATCATCAAAACCCGGATAAACGATGCAATCTGAACCTGGAAGCCGGCAATATAGAGTCCCCAAAATATAATCACATCCATAAAAAAAGTCCGTGGCAGCCGCTCATATTTTGCCCCGAACAGCTTTTTGGCAAAGGCCCTACCTGTCATTTTCATCATGCAGAGCCTCCCGGATATCCTCGGCATTGACCTGCCCATGTTCAAATGTCTGCCGGATCCTGCCGTCCTCCAGGACAAATACCCGGTCAGAAGTCAGCGTGATGCTCTCCAGGATGTGGGAGGAAAACAGCACGGTTCCATGCTCCTTATACCCCGAAATCTGCCCATACAGGTATTCCGTACTCTGGAAGTCCAACCCGTTCACCGGCTCGTCCAGAAGAAGCAGTTTGGTTTTTAAGGCAAAAGCCGTAATCAGGAATGCCTTTTTCCGGTTTCCGGTTGACAGCTCCCTTAAGAGGGTATCTGTATACTCTTCAAAACGGAAGCCCTGTATCAGCTCCGACACATCCGGAACCTCTCTCCCATAGGCGGCGCATACATAGGCCAGGTATTCCCAGAAAGTAAAATACGAAAACGAATTGTCCTCGGCAAACACCGTATAGCGGCAGAGCTTAAAATCCTGCTTCCGAAAATCCACAGGTGAACCACAAAAGCAGATACCCTCTGAACGGAAGGTAGGGAGCAGCCCGGAAAGTACCTTCAGAAATGTGGTTTTCCCGGCCCCGTTCAGCCCAATCAATCCCGCCACTTCATGCTCGGCCAGCGCAAAAGAAAAATCCGAAAGTACCATTTTCTCGTTGCTGTACCATGCGCTTAAGTGTTTCACAGCCAGGAGCGCTTCTCCCATCTTATCTCCCCCTTTTTCAATGTAATGCCCTCTATCCTTCGCCTCGGCGGCAAGCCGTCGGGAAGTATTAATAGAAATGCTTCGCATTTACTCCCCTCCTTTGTTCTTTTCTTTTTTCCATACCGCATATGCGGAATACAGGAAAGCGACTGCCAATACCAGATAAAGCCCCATCATAGGGAAGTTCCCCGATATCCCGCATACAATGGCTGCAGCCAGCCAGATCAGTCCCAGACTTCCCCGAATATAAATATGACGCATTCTTTTTCCCTCCTTCGCCGCTTACGGCTCGTAATCTATATACGAAATATAATGATCTATCCAATCATACGCTTTTTTCGGAATCGTATGTACTCTGTTGTCCGTCTGCTCAATAAAATATTCTCCCTCGTCTTCATATAAAAATAATCTGCCTATCACATTTCCTATACTGATCTTCGCTGTTTATCACGATGGGAATGTCAGAATTCCTTTTAAGAGAGGTTGTCTACTGCGCCTGGCAATTCAAGCTTATATGTATTTAATTCTTTTGCCTCAGTAAAATCGGGGATAACCGGTTTCCCTTTTCCCTCGAATTCCACATTATAAAACTTGTCTGTTTTTTCATCGTAAATCAATATTCAGCCATATATGCCGTTACCGGCATTTGCGTGTCGGAAACTTTCAGAGAATATGTCTTATCATCTTTTATGTCCATGTCCGTATAATGAGATACCGCTTAGTTTAATCGGTCGGCAATCATTTGCCCCGCAAGCTTATTTTTTCCCAAAAGCCAAATACATACGCTTCTTTCAGCAGGCATTCTATGAATTCCTGCTTGCCTTTTGTATAGCTTCTTCGGTCGTCTGGAAATTGTAACGCCAGTTTTTTCTTACAGGCGTCGTATTGCATTGCCTTTTCAGGATGGCAATTCAGATAATCCCGAAAATTGATATAGTTGTTCCATTCTGTCCCATTCCATTTGACTGCATGGATATGATGGGTACGTGTATCTTTTTCAAAATCACCCATTACAAATAACATTTGTCCTGCAACATCTTCTCCGCGAAAAACAAAATTGTGTTCTTCTAACTGTTTCATATAAGGCGAAATACCATTCAAATCACGAAGGCCAATCACAATGTCAATAATTGGTTTTGCATAAATGGAAGCAATCGCAGTGCTTCCGACATGCTGAGCATCGACAGCAGCATATCCTAAAATCTGTTTCAATTTCAAAATTACATTTTCAGCATTTTTATTCCATTCCTCTTGATGGGGCAAAAGCTTTACGCTTCCTCTTTTTAATCCTGTCATTTATCACATTCCCTTATCTGCTAAAATTTTATCACATTCCTTTTCCGACAGGATTTCATGTGTTACAAGCTGCCCATCATAGAAAAGGGAAAAGGTTGTAAAGGGCGAGGGGCATCCCTGCGCATCTTCTCTAGTCTGGATATGGACAGTTTGAAATACCGCGTTCCTAGCCTTTGCCATCCCCTCCAGTATCGGTACATACTTCGCCGTAAAGGGGCATTGGTTTGTGTAATACAGCACAAATCCTTCTGGCATATCTTTCTGCCTGCCCACGCTATCCCGGAAACGGGGAAGGGATGCGTCCTCCTCAAAGGGCAAATACATCAGCTCAAAATAAGGCTCCGCCGTATCCGCTGTCTAAAACCCCTTATAACTCATATACTTCGGGTCTGAGAGGAATCCCATTTTCTTTTTGGAGGACAGGATTACAAGCCCCTTTTTACCTTTCGCTTTACTGTCGCGGGTACACGCATCCAGCCTGTCTTTCAGCCAGTTCTTTTTGGACATGACCTGAATATCCTTGTTATTGGAAATCGCACAGCAGATGTGTTCTTTATCAATATTTTCGTGCTTCAGTTTTCCAAGTTCCATATCCTATCGCCTCCGTATCGTTCAATCTGCATTTATGCAAGCAAAAAATCACTCTAACCACCCCTGATAAAACGCGACCGCTCCCAAAATTGCGCCTATAGCCATCGCCGCCAATGTTACAACAATAATAATAGGATGTTCTTTCATCAGTTTCCCTAATTCTTTTAAATCGTTCAATGATCCTTTCCTCCTTTGTCCCACAACGGGAATTTGTCAATCAAAAAACTTTTTTTGCTGATTTTTTATATAACAGAGCGCCAGCAGAAATTACAATTGCCAATATAACAACATTATATTGCATTGGCGCCAAATAGCAGATATTAAAGGCTGCGTGTATAATAGTAGTAAGCAGAATATTTCTGCATTGATAATAGGCCATTCCCAAACCAACAGAAACAATTACTGTCCATATACAGAGCCAAACAATCTGTCCAAAACTCAATGAATTTCTGATTATCCACATTGGCATATGCCACACTGCCCAAACAGCGCCAACAAATATAACGCTGATGATTTTTTTCTTAAAAGGCAACCGTTCAAGCAAAAATCCCCGCCATGCTATTTCTTCAACAAGTGCTGTAATCAGCAGATATATACAGTTTGCCAATAGTGACGCTAATGACAAATATATATTTACGTCCACTCCCGTTATAAGCGAATAGCAATAAGAACAGAGTATCCCCGCAGCCATACATACAGCCCATATCAAAATATGTTTGGCCGTTATTTTCCCTGAAAACATCTGTGAAAAGTACACCTTGACATTCTGCTCGCAAATCAGCAGAAAAACAGCAGCTATCGAGGGGATGCACACATATAAGTATTTTACGTATAACAATATATTGGGAATGATAATTCCGTTTTGTTCTAGCAATGTAGGAACATAGCACATAAACGATAAAATATATACGACAGAAACCCATAACGTGAGTTTCAACTTATTTGTGTATCCCGCCATCACAATTTCCTCCTTGCAGTGCGATAATCTTACAGAAATTCTGATTTTTCTTTATATTTCTTCAAAAATTTTTTCATTGTAATCCTTCGCATATTCTGCCATACCCTCAAAATGCTTTGGACAAATTCCCACTTTTTCATATTCTGCAAGATATTTATTCAGAGCCTGATTGAATACTTCCACATTTTCTTCCAGGTTTTGTGGATTAAATTTATCCATAATTTCAAAGCCATCCACTGAGATACATTCTGCAATCTCATAGATCATCCACTGTAAAGACAATAAATTCATAAAGGAATCTGATTCCTACCACAATGGCTGCTATGCCAAAGAAACAGCTTCTCTTGTTTCCATCGACAATCCAAAGCAAACCGCGCAGTATAAGAAGTAATCCTACAAAAATCGGGATAAATTTATTAACAGCCTATGTCATTCCTTTTTCCTTCCTGCCCTCTTTTTTCTTAAAAACATAAACGACAGTATTCATGATACATAACAGTACAAAAAGGCCCGTAAAGTTAATCCAAATATCTCGGTATGCAGTCTTCGCCAAAGGTTCCCGCAGTCCGCTAAACCAAACATACGCGAACGCCAGCAGCTGAGAGGGAATATAGGCAATCAAATATCTGAGAGCCAAAGGCTTAACAGGCAGATTTGTGCACAGCTCAAATGCAGCTATCCCAATCAGGAGGACCATAGCCCTGTCTAACTCATGCCAGTTACCGCTTGGGTCTTCATAAATACCATTACAAAGGTACAAAACGCTGTTCAACAATGTTATTACTGTATATATAATCGAGTAAATCGATACGATACGAATCCACTTTTTCTTATTCATTTTCTTCTCCGATCTAAACAATCCAAACGGTCGGAGCCATTCCAACCGTTTATTTCCATCTACTACGAATACCATTGGTGACTGCGCTTTCTTAATGTCAGCGTTCCTCACCGCAGATATGTCCCCATTTTACTGGTAATCAGGCACCCTGGCAGCAAAGCTGCCAGGGATTATCTTTTATAATTCAAAATGCCCCTGTGGCAACAACTATACTGAAACAGAAATATTTGTGCCAGATTCCGATTTCGATGCTTCCCCGGTTTTCGTATAGATTACAGGTTCCATCTTAATAACATCCGTTGTTCCATCTACAGATATGCCGTTGTCCGCACCAGCCTGAACCGAATCAGCCTTCCCGTCCAATACGGCCTTCCCACTTTCGCTGACGCTGACGGTATCCGTATCCCCATTCCGGCTTTCCACTATCCTCTTTTCCATCTCCTCACGTTGCTCCCTGCGTTTCTGGATGGCGTTTTCCTGCTCTGTTTTCGCTTTTTCCCTTGCCTCCTTTGCGTCCTCCTCTATTCCTTTTTCGGCTTTCTTCTGATAGTCCTCCGCTTTATCCGCAAATTCGCCGACATATCCCATTGCCCGCTCCATAACGGCTATATCGCCTCTTTGCTCTGCGGCTTTATAGATGCGGAAGGGCGTATTCAACAACTCCATACTCATACTTGCCCCTGCAAGGCCTTCCATTGTTTTCGTATGCATAATTGTCCCTCCTTTGAATCCTTCCTGCCACAATCCTTTTTAAGAAATTCAAATGACGCTGCCATTTCAAAAATACCGGAAAACAGTGCGCATTTGCAACCATCTCCCGGTATTGATACTACACTAAAAATCCAAATCCCTTATAGAAGCATTCTGCCGCCTGTAGGTATCATTATCTTTCTGTCTTAACTCGTTTTCTACCTGCGCCAGCATTTTCTCCAGTTCCCGGATTTTGTTTTCCTTATTATTGCCGGATGGCAAAGAGGGATTCCCGAAGGGCGCTCCATCCCCGGAAGCTGACTGAATCTGCTGTTCCAGCTGCTTTTTCTTTTCTTTCAGCTTTTTGATTTCCCTGTCAACTTTATCCGTATTTGCAACACATTTCTCCTCCGGCTTTCCCTGGCTGCCCCCGCTTACCTTCGGCCCTTTTCCATCTTCGCCTTCCCCAGAACGGCCATCCTTTCCATCTGCATGGTCAGCTTTCGGGCCGTCAAAAAAGATTTTCCGGTTGCCGTCCTCGTCCTGGCCTACCCGGTACAGTCCCGTAGGCTTTTTTCCCGATTTTTCACTGCTGATGTATTCATCCTGTGGTTCGGACAGCTTGCCAGAATTTTTCTCCTCTGCAACCTTCTCTGCTTCCTTTGCTTTTCCCGCCCTCCAGACGGCCTGTTTTTCCTTCACCCTTTCTGCATAGTCGGTTCTGGAATGTTCATAGTTTCCATTCACCTGCATTGCCATAAGCATGTTCCTCCTTCAACTTGATATTGGCAGGCAGCCGTCCTTACAGAAAGCTCCCTTCCTTTTTCTTTTTTCGGTTGCAGAAAGTAACGTGTTAATCCATTTGCTGTGGGATACCTTCTGGGTGCTGTGAAATGATCAGCAGCACATGGAGGACAAATTTATTCTCCTGTGCATCTATACTCATGGCGCCGCCATATTTTTCAGCCACCTTCTTTACATTCGACAAACCTGTCCCTTTTTTGAACGCGCCTTTCCCATAGAAGCTGTTTTCTATTTCCATCATAAGGAAATCTCCCTGGGTGCGCCCGGACACATAGATATATTTTTCCATACCGGCATCCAGCCTTTTTACTGCCTGAATCGCATTGTCCAATACATTTGACAGGATAATACAGATATCAATGTCCCGCAGACTGCAGGGATATGGCAGAAGGAGGGAACAGTCCACATCTATCCCCATGCTTTTGGCTATCCCCAGCTTGTTTCCCACCAAAATATCCACTACTGGATTATTGGTGCTGCAGGGGAATGACATTTTTTCCGCCATATCATCCATATCTTCCATATAGCTTACCGCTTCCTCCAGTTTCCCGCTCTGCAGAAGATTTTTCACCACTACAATGTGGTTTCTAATGTCATGCCGGAACGACTTTGTTTCATCGTAACGGGTTTTCGCCTCTTCCACATACCGGTTCAGGGAATGTTCTTCCTGTTCCAACAGTGAAATTTCGGTGCTGAGGCGGAAATTCTGCTGCAGTTTCTTATAAGAGAACAAAATACAAAACAGGCTTAACAGTCCCAAAAGATGCATTACGAGCAGCTGCCAGTGACTGAGCAGATACTCGAAAGATCCGTCCTCCTCTAAGATCACATACTGGTAATCAAATGAAAGCGTATTAATGTACTCACACATAATAAAAATCATCAGGATCGGAATGAAAACCAGAAACATTTGCTGCATTTCCGATGCGGTATAGTCGGAAAAATAGCGATACACCATATAATAACAAACCCCTGTCAGCAAAAGAGACGCGGCCTCACTAGCCAGCATAGCCGCAATACCAGCCGTATCATAGAAAAAATAAGGCAGCCATGCGTATAACAGACCTATCAGAGATTTCACAATCCCATAGCAGAGCAGCATGATTTCAGTTGTCAAGGTTGCATACAGAAGGGAAGTCTTAAAATCCACATGGCAGACCAGGATCCCACATACTGTAAGAAGAAATACCATCACCACGAAGCCAGTCGCCGTGCCAACTGAAAGAAAGCTGGTGAAAACCACCGCACATACTCCAAACAGGAAATAAAATGGGAGCCATAGTTTCTTTTTCAGGATTTTTGCCAGGAAATAAAACTGAAAGGCCGCCTCAATGAGGCCTATAATATATATATTGAAAAAATCTAAATACTCGACCATGTTACCTGCCCCCGCATGTAAAAACTCTGAATATCTGTTCCGTTCCTTCACAGATATTCCGCAATCCCATAACAATTGCCTCCAGCAATGGGGATTGCTCCTGCAGTCTGTACGCTTTCGCACGAATTGCACAGCAAATACGCAATTCTGATTGAAATAATTACAGATCTCAAATGTTTTTCATATACTGCAGAACAACGCCGGAGAACTCCTTGCTCCGCAGCCGTGATACGGGAATCTCTTTGCCATTATCCATATAGGCAGTCCCGTTTTTATAACCTTTTAAATGTTTCAGATTGATAAGATAACTCCTGTGGCACCGGTAAAAACGGTTATCCAACTTTGTTTCCAGCTTTTCAATCCGTTCATAATAATCAACAACCTCGCCGGAAGCCAGGTTCAGATATATTTTCCTGTCTATGATCTCACAAAAGACAATCTCATCCTTTTGGACGATACGCCCCTCATATCCCTTTTGCACCAGCAGGCTGTCTTCGCTGGCGTTTTGCATGGAAGCGTAAAGGCGCTCCATCGTCTTTTCAAACTGTTTCTCATCCACTGGCTTGACCAGATAATCGTAGGCCTGTACCTCAAAAGACTGGAATACCATCTCTTTCAGTACCGTAATAAAGACTAAGAAGCCCTGAAACTGATCCGCCCTCAGCTTCCTTGCCGTTTCCATGCCATCCATGCCCTTCATCTGGATATCCAGAAACAGGATGTTGATGCGTCCATTGTAGCTCAGCAGCTCTTCGCCGCTGGAAAACATATGGAGGCTGATCTCCTGGTTCTTTTTACGAAAGAAATCTGAGACCATTGACCTTATATGGTCAGACATATGTTTTTCATCATCACAGATTGCAATACGGATCAATGCGCCACCTCCTCGTCATGATATCGCCAGCGGCAAAAGTTCATCTTTTGCCGCTGCCATAGACAGGCATTTCATTATAGCCTGTCGGAAATGCCAAAACAATTTGATTGCTGTGGAATGTTTATCTGTTGCCGTGAAATGCCGAATAAAAATCTATCAGTCACTCCATCGCCCGCATCTGCTCTACCAGGGATTGCTTTTTCTGCCTGCGTACCATCCAGACTGACAGGATTGCCTCCATGCCAAACATCACAAAGAGGTACAGCCCCATTTGCAGGAACGGGAACTGATATGGGACAACTGTAAGGATCTGCGCAATAGAAACGGCTACAACCGCTGCAAAGCATATCAGGAACGCCGCCAGGGCAACGGCGACCACTACCATCTGGTTCCGGCGTTTCTCGCTGGCAAGGCTCCGCTTCGCCAGTTTCTTCACAATGGCGCCGATGTCATGTCCAAAAGGCCATGTCATGTTTGTTTCCCTCCTTGGTTCAATATCGCTACTTCGAGCGAAGTCAGTCTGTCGCCTTAATCCGCTCCACAAGGGAAAGCCTTCTGGTATAACGGACCGCACAGACCGAGAACACCGCCTGCACCAGGAGCAGCGCAGCTGCAAACACCAGAACCTGAAGCGCCGGGAAATGATACGTGAGCTTCCCGAACATGCCTACCTGGTCAAAAACATGGCACACCGCCAGGCTGCATACCGTCCCCACCGTCAGGGTGACAAACAGCGTGATTCCTATATAATACAGGCATTCATAGGACAGCATTTTAGACATCTGACGGCCGCTCATCCCAACTGACTGGAACACGCCGAACTCCTGCTGGCGGGCAAAAAGGTTCGTGATCAGCGTATTGACAAGGTTTATCAGCGAAAATACAAAGATAAAGATCAGGAGGCTGTAATCCCTTTTCAGCTCCCCTTTCATCCCGCTCTCCAGAACAGTGATGGCGTCCTCCAGACTGGAAACCGCCACCCGTTCATCGGATACGGCGCCAAACACCGCTTTCCGCAGTTCCTTACTGTCCTCCCTGGCGTGGATGTTCACATAGCTGGTAAAATCCGAAATTTCCGGGTAAAGGACAGATAGTTCTTCCTCCGGCAGGATAAAATAATGGGCAGAACTGCAGATTGGAATATCTCCTACAATTCCCATCACCGTATACGTCTTCGTCTGCCCATTGTAACAGGAAAGGGTAACGGTATCCCCGACCTGATAAGTGGTTTTGTAAATCTCTTTCAGGGAGCTGCCTGACGGGCAGACCAGGATACCGTCCCCTTCCGCCAGCTGCCGGTAATCCACTTTTCCCTCCAGAACCGTATCACCTTTGTACATCTTCTCCATATTCTTCTGGTCAATTCCTCTAACGATGAAAGCCTCATGCTCCCGGTTACCCGGGATCTCGCTGATAGCAGGGATTTCCACACAGGCCGTTGAGTAGGCCGTGACAAAATCCACGTTTGGAATCGCTGTAAGTTCTTCCCGCAAAGCTTCCCCCAGAGGATTTTCCTTCTGCATCTCATAAAATTCCCGGCCTGCGTAGTCCTCATAATGCAACAGGTACTGGCTCCTGTCTCCAAACTGGGACTGAGCCATTTCTTTTACATCCACCGAATTTGCGTAGGCAGAGATACACAGAAGCAGAACTCCGGTCAGGCTTAATGAAAGGGCTGTTACAAAGGCTTTTTTCCGATTCCGGGAGAAATTCATCAGCGCCAGGCGAGGCATGGTCAGGCGGTGGTGAAGCCGTCTTAAAGCATTCCGTTCCTGCTGTTCGGAATAGGCGGTAGTCCGGATAGCCTCAATGGCAGACACTTTTCCCACCATTGACAGAGGCTTCCTGGTGGCAATCAAAACCATCCCATAGGTCAGGAAGAAAATCAACACCGCAGATTGCACATTCTCACGCCAGGGCCAATAACCGGGTACGGCCATCCATGCGATTACCGCGGCGAAAATCAATCCAAGCGGAACTGCCATGACTGTCAGAAAGCGCCGTTCCCGCTTTACCACCCGCTTTAACTGCTTCGGCGTTGTCCCAAGCACCTTCAGGCGGCCGTACTCCTTCATTTTTCCCATCACGGAAATATAGAAAATATTGTAGACCACGATTGCGCAGATGGCAGCAATTAAAATTGATAAGGCATAAATCTCCATTCCACTTCCCAGATAAAGGTCCAGCATCCCAAAATAGCTGGAGCTGTAAAATGTCCTGTCTTCCGGGATGCCCATCCCCCGGAAAAAAGCTTCGATCTCCATGCGAAGCTGATCAGGCTCCATCCCCTGGCTTCCGGCAAAGCAAAACCGCAGCTCATAGGGAGCTTTATGGCCGGCTATATCCACGCTGTCCTCCGAAATCCAGACCGTGAAGATACGGCTGCTGTTCTCCGATTCCAAAATGCCGGTGATGGTATAGGGTTTTTCGCCGCTGCCAAGGTTCAGGCTGAGTGTCTGACCCACTTCTGCCGGAAGGTCATAATAATCGAAAAAAGCTTGATCCACACAGAGTTCATTTTCTGCCTGGGGATAAGTTCCAATGATCTCTCCGTAGCCCATCAGATCAATCATCTTCGAATTGACAAAACTGACGTTCAAAACGCTGTCCTTATGGCGGACAGAACCGGCCTCCGCAGTATATCCCCATTTTTCAAACCTGCCCGCATCCACAAGCCGGGCGACCTCTTCTCTGGTCAGCCCGCTACAGCCGGCCTGATACTGTCCAAGGATTTGATCCAAAGTCTGCATCTGCTGCGCAGAGTAGATAAAACAAAGAGTACCCATCAGACAGACGGCAAGGGCAATCGTAAAGATAATGAAAACGCCCCGGCGCCTGTCGGCTTTCATGCTCCGCCCCGCCAGTTTCTTTTCTACTGTACTGGTGTCATTTTCAAAAGGCCATGTCATAATCCGCCACCTCCTTTATCCCATGACCCTGCCGTCTTCGATCCTTACAATGCGGTCGGCAAGCTGGGCAATTTCGTTGTTGTGGGTAATCATGACAATGGTTTGGTTAAACTCCATGCTGGTACGCTTTAAAAGCCCCAGTACATCGGCGCTGGTTTTGGAATCCAGGTTGCCCGTAGGTTCGTCAGCCAGGATGATAGCCGGCTTGGTAATCAATGCGCGGGCGATAGCAACACGCTGCTGTTGTCCGCCGGAAAGGTTGTTTGGCATATGCCCAAGCTTATCTTCCAGCGCCAGCATCCTCACGATCCCGTCCATGAAGTTCTCATCTGCCGTGTCGCCGTCCAGCTCCACAGGCAGGACAATGTTTTCATAAACATTCAGGATTGGGACAAGGTTATAGTTCTGGAATATAAAACCGATGTTGCGGCGGCGGAAGATGGTCAGCTCCTCATCATTCTTTTTTGCCAATTCATCCCCACGGACAATGACGCTGCCGGACGTGGGCGTATCCAGCCCGCCCATCATGTTAAGCA
>CAJUDE010000037.1 GCA_910585295.1 uncultured Lachnospiraceae bacterium
CCTTTATGATTGCACCGTCCTAATATCTTCTCATATGCTGTCGGAAATAGAATTGATGGCAGATGACATCGGCATTCTTAATCATGGCCGGCTGCTGTTCGAGGGAAGTCTTGATGAACTTAGGCAGAATGCAGTACAGGCAGGTTTCGCAGCGGATAATAAGATTAGTTCCGCTAATTTGGAAGATATGTTCCTTTCCATGATTGATAAGGATAATGCAGCCAGAAAGCAGAGGGCCAGGTTATGAAAACACTTATCATTGAACTTCAGAAAGAAAAAAGAACTGGCGTCATTCCGCTGCTGTTATTAGTTGGTATTTTAGGAGCAGCCTATGCGTTTGTCAATTTTATTGTGCGTAAGGATACATTGCTGAATCTCCCGTTAGCTCCGATGGATATTCTTTTAACACAGCTTTACGGAATGATTATGGTTTTGAATATGTTTGGTATTGTTGTAGCTGCCTGTATGGTTTATAACATGGAATTTAAAGGAACTGCAATCAAGAAGATGTATATGCTTCCGATCAGTGTTCCTAAAATGTATCTGTGCAAGTTTTTTATTTTAACGGTATTACTTTTGGCAGCGATTGTGTTGCAGAATTTAGCTTTGTTAAAAATTGCTATCAGTGACTTGCCGAAAGGTACTTTTGAAATGGGCACTTTGCTTAAATTTACAGCATATTCCTTTATTACTTCTATGCCGACATTATCTTTTATGGTTTTGGTTTCCTCTCGCTTTGAAAATATGTGGATGCCTCTTGGAATAGGAGTTGCCGGATTTCTAAGCGGAATGGCCTTGGCAGGTTCAAATGTCAGTTTGCTATTGGTCCACCCATTCGTTGTGATGTTAAAGCCTGCTGTTGCTATGAGCGCACAGCCAGACAATGGAATAGCTATTATATCTATGGCAGAAACATTTTTGCTGTTAGGAATAGGCTTATGGATGGCGAAACATTTACGTTATGAATAGGAGGGATTTGTGTGAATTTTTTTGATTTATTAAAGATTGAATTTAAAAAGGTAAAGCGGTCGAAAATCGTTCCTTTGATATTTATTGCACCTTTGTTAGTGGTAGTATCGGGAGTTGCCAATTTAAGCAGGTATTTTTCCCCAGAATATACAAATGCGTGGTCTGCCATGTTTATCCAGAGCGCATTAGTCTACGCTTATTATCTATTGCCATTTTCCATGATTGTTGTATGTGTAATGATTGCAGGGCGTGAAACGCAGCATAATGGTATTCTGAAGATGCTGGCATTACCAGTCAGCCGTTATGCTTTATCTCTGGCAAAATTTGGTGTTTTGGTGTTTTACCTGTTTATGGAAATGGTCGTTTTTCTCATTGTGTTTTTGGTTACTGGCGTCGTTGCTACACACCTGGCAGGGATTACAGATACTTTACCAGTATTTTATCTTGTAAAGTGGTGCGTAGGATTATTCCTTACTATGTTGCCATGTATAGCGGCTATGTGGGCGATTACAGTATTGTTTGAAAAAGCATTGCTTTCTGTAGGGCTTAACCTGTTTCTTGTTATTCCTGGCGTTTTAATAGCCAATACACCGCTTTGGATTGCATATCCTTACTGTTACAGCGGTTATCTGGTATCTTGCTCACTGCATGATTTTACGGCAGAAAGCACAGGCACAGCATTTTCAGTATTTCCGTTTTTGCCATGTGCAATAGTGGTTTTTATATTAGCTCTTTTTTTAGCTGTTAAAAGATTTGGTAAGAAAGAAATGAGGTAAACTATGGAAAAGAAAAAATTACAAAATATAAGTATTGCTGCCCTTATTATCAGTGTGCTGCCCTTTGCAACGCTGATTCCCGTATTTCTGCAAATTGTATTGCCCGATGGATTGCGTACAGTTTGGGGCGGTATCAATATTGCCTGTGTCATCATGGGGCTGTGTCTGTCTATCATCTGTGTTAAAAATAATGAAAGCCGGAGCCTGATAAATATTATCTCTACAATTATCAGCGCCTTGCTGCTGATGCTGGTTATCGGGATTATTATTCTGGCTTTGTTTTTATCTTTTCTTCAATAAGAGCTTCCTGTATAATTCAAGTATAGGGAATTCCAAGAAAGAAGGTTGAGAAAAAATACCTCAGAGTAGAATAAGATTACTGACTTCGCAGGTTAGTAAAAATCTTATTGAACAGAGAGGTATCTAAAATGAATTGTAACACACAGAACGCAAAAATTGCATCCATAACTGAAAAAACTTTGATCATTGGTATTGATGTAGGAAGTGAGACTCATTATACTCAAGCATTTGGCTGGCGCAACTATGAGTATACAAAGAAACCGCTGGAGTTCAGCAACACAGAGGCCGGATTCCAGACATTCAAAGCATGGATGATATGGGGGACGACATTCATATCCACCAAAGTCCTGCTTACGGATTTTAAACCGGTGGAAATACTGTTCTTCCGCTTTGTCATGGGATTTGCGGCATTATTTTTGGTTTGCCCGCACCGTATGAAAGGCGTGGGGCGCAGGCAGGAGCTGACTTTTGTATTGGCGGGACTGTGCGGGATATGCTTATATTACCTACTGGAGAATATTGCGCTTACATATACAATGGCGTCCAACGTGGGAACTATCATCTCGGTTGCGCCATTTTTCACGGCAATCCTGTCACGCCTGTTTTTGAAATCGGAAGGGAAGCTAAGAGCAAATTTTTTCATAGGATTTGTGGTGGCGATGGCGGGTGTTGCGCTGATCAGCTTTAACGGCTCTAAACTGGAACTAAACCCAATGGGGGATTTGCTGGCAGTCCTTGCGGCATTTGTGTGGGCGTGCTATTCCATACTGACAAGGAAAATCAGCAATTTTGGCTACCCGGTCACCCTTACCACACGCAGGACGTTCTTTTACGGGATTTTGTTCATGGTTCCAGCATTGTTCCTTTTTGATTTTGAAATCGGTCTGAAACGGTTTATGGATGTGACGCATCTGTTGAATATCTTATATCTTGGGCTGGGGGCCTCTGCGCTCTGCTTTGTGACATGGAACCTTGCGGTAAAGGTGCTTGGTGCGGTCAAGACCAGCATCTATATTTATATGGTTCCCGTCATAACGGTGGCGACTTCCGTGCCGGTGCTGAAGGAGCTGGTAACGTGGGTTTCCGTTATGGGGACATTCCTGGCGGTTGCGGGGCTTTTCCTTTCTGAATATAGCGGGAAGGGAAGTGAGAACGGTGAATAAGCCTGCGATAAGGACGCAGGAGCAGGTCATTAGCCTGTTCCCCGACAGGGAAACGCAAGTCTTCCAGGGATGGGCGCTGAAAAGAATGGAAGGACAGCTTTTGGTTTATCCGCTGTATTACAAATTTTCGGATGGGGATATCCCGGAGAATATCCACAGATGCGAGGAGATCAGTCGCCAGTGCGGGGCAAGGTGCGTGTTTTGCATCGTGGAGCATACCAATTACCACCTGAGTTCCATCCTTACGGACAATGGGTACGGATTGGAAAAATGTGGCGCGGTTGGTGAATGCGATTTAACGGGGGATACCGGGGGACTTTGGGTGGAAAGGAGGGGCATATTTCATGGGACAACATTCAAAATACTCTTTTGAGATGAAACTGGCTGCTGTCACAAAGTATCTGGAGGGAAGCTTCCAAAGAACATATGCCGTCCTAGTCTGTACAGCAAGGCATGGAAAAACGGTCATACCTGAGAGCATGACTGCTGATTACGCTCAAACTGTTTATCCCAAAACAAGCTCATAAAGATGAAATGGCATGGGAACACCTATATCGACATAAGTAATATCCACAGTATCCACATATTTAAAACCGTATGACTGATACATTTTGACAGGTATATCATTCCCTTTCAGACAGTCTAACCGTATTGCTTTCCAACCTCTGCTCCTTGCTGTCTGGATTGCGTGTTCGACAAGCAGCTTTGAATATCCACGCCCGCCATAATCCGGCAGAACACGAAGTGCGTGCATAATGACTACTTCATTTTTTGCAGCGTTGATTTGCCAGTGAACTGTATCATATGCTCCGTCGCAATCATGGTCTAGGATATATGCCGCAACGATTTTATTATCTTCTATGCCGATAAATTGACATCCGCCTTTGATAGATTCCTCTACCATTGATTGCGAGGGAAAACCACCTTTATCCCCGTTTGGCAGGAAACTTTTTTCACCAAGGACATCACACATTACACTGTAAAAAGACATTAGCTCTGTCAAATTGTCATTTGTAGCCTGTACAATTTTCATTTATTGCACCACCTTAGTATACAGATTTTGATGAAAATAGTTTACCACAGAAAAATTAAAATTTCCACCATCAACTTGAACGATAAGCCTTGAAGAAAAGGACATTCTCCGCCAATGAATGGCTCCCTCCTATGGTCAAGCGACAGAGATATTACGAATCTCTGAATGCTGCAGCTTAGGCATTGATATCCCTGTAAAAAAAGCGTCAACCAATATTGACAATAACAGGCTTAATGTATAAGGTGACAGCAGAGTCACCACCATATTGATGGAACAAGAATCTATAACGTTTTAGAAATAAGGGATTCACCTGTTTACTTGACAAGGGGCATATCAATTCCTGCAGTCCGTATGCAATGCTGTTGATAGCAGTGGAAATAATGGGTATAATTATAATCACCTGGCGTGAAATTGTCGAAAATTTGTCTTTTATCGGCTACGATAAAGGGATTAAATATAATCTGATAAGTTTCCAAATTATTCAGGCATTCTTGTAAAAGGATATTGTTTTTCCACTGGATTTTTTTGATATTCTCTTCATTTGCGTACTTCAAAATTTTCAATTTTTTTCTTTGTTCATTGTTCATTTTTATTTCACCCATACCGATTTTGTACTTTCTGCGCTTTCCCAACAAACTGGAAGTTATCAAGTGAAAAATTTTTTGTCTGATTTTTTACACAATAGAGCACCAACAAAAATTATGACCGCTAATACAACAATGTTATATTGTATTGGTGCTATGCCACACTGCCCAAACGGCGCCAACAAAAAGAACATTTTTGATTTTCTTAAAAGAAAGTCGTTCTAGCAGAAATCCTCTCCATGCCATTTCTTCAACAAACGCTGTTATTAGCAGGTATATACAGCTTGTTAATAGTGATATTACTGTCAAATATGTAGCTCGCAAATTAGCAGAAAAATAGTAGCCATAGTGGGAATATCCGATTTGTTCAATTCTATAAACTTGAAGTTATCGCTTTCTGATAACCCAATCGTCATCTTAGTTTTTTCTCTCTGTTATATGTTTCAAATATTTATTAATAACCTCATCTCTCATGATAAAGGATAATTTATCAGCAGTTGTGACAGGAGCGGTGATTCCCCTTGCGCTTTTGCCGGAATGGATGATAGCCAGCATGAGATTTCTGCCGTTCTATTATGTTACATATCTCCCAAGTATGCTGTTTATAGGAAAATGTGAGGATGAAGCAGTGACAGGCTTATTTGTTTTAAGTGTAAATTGCCAATTCAATCCCTGCTTATCCAAACTGATGGATAACATTTGATTATCCATACCGCCCTATCCGTCAAATCCGACGGATAACTATTAATTGTCAGTTATTTGGAGGACAGCTCATGACAAAAAAGAAAAGCAGACGCAGAAGAAAGAGAACGGGAAAGGTTTTGCGGTTTATTGCAGGAATTATGGTGCAACAACATTTGGCATGGCAGTATATATGCTGATTTTAGCTAAAACGGGAAGCAATCTAACCAGACCGGATGAATTGCTTCTCACATATATGAATTACATTTCAGAGCAGAATTATAAGGAAATGTATCAAATGCTTGACGTAGATGCATCTAGACAGATCAGTGAGGAAGATTTTATAAAGCGCAATTCAGCTATCTCTGAAAGCGGAGGATGGAAACGTAAATACTGTCAGAGGGTACTATCAATATGATTAGGACGGGTGTTTCCAGAACAGAAGTACAGTTAGCTATCCGGCTGATATATGGCAATATACAGAGGAAGGGTATTTACTCCTTGAAGGAAACTATTTTTCAGATGAAAACGCGGAGAATAATGCGGTTTTCATAAAACAAGTTGGTTCATTGCATTTGGTAAATGCTATGAACAGCCTGTTTAATATATTTTCTGCCTTGTTCAACAATGCCAAAAGAGTTATTTGAGAAACACCATGTAGCCATTGTGCCTCTCACAATGCTTTCAAAATAATTGAATATTTCGTTACATGAAAAACTGGAGGATGAATATTGCAAGCTTGATTCTATTTCATTATATAATGTTTGGGAAAAGGATCGTTTATTGAAATGTTCGGACGGTCCAGGTATACATGCACTTAGATTTAGCGAATAAGCTAAGCAGGTAAGTTCATATCCAGCGTATTCTGCAAATTCAAATTCCAGATTTAAAAAGTAGGCGATACGTTCAATTACGGATTTATTAGGGTTGGAGGCTATAAATTCATTGTAATGGGTGCAAATATAGGTTCCCATATCAGCATAATAGCTTTCCCTTACAATATCTTCCTTGGAGTTGTAATGAACATAAAATGATCCTTTTGCCAATCCTGCTGTCTGGCAAATTTCACTTATAGTAACATTATTGTACCCTTTGTTTTTTATAAGTGTGACTGCTGTTTCAAATATTTTATTTTTTGTATCAACAGCTCTATCTTTACGTGTTTTTTTCTGTTCCATTCTTTGACTCCTTATAAAATGCTATTGACAATATAAATGGTAGTAGTTAAAATAGTGACCACGGTCATTGACTGTGGTCACTATTATTCTAACACATTTTTGCAGGAGGTACAATATGTTTATCTTTAATCTGACTTATATCAAGCCAATTTTGGAAGTTGAAAAAATGTTACCGGCACACATTAGTTATTTGGAAAAAAACTACAACACAAAAAAATTTATATGTTCTGGAAGGAAGAATCCACGAACTGGCGGGATAATTCTTTGTAATTGTGCCACAAAGCAGGAGGCAGAACAGATTATGGTACAAGACCCATTCTTTAAAGAAAGTATTGCCCAATATGAAATAATTGAGTTCATACCATCTAAATCCTTGGAAGAATTTAAAGCATTTATGGAAAAAATCAAATAGTGGATTAGATTGAAAAATAAGATTTTATGAAATGGAAGAATAAGTGTTTTCATGATGAAATAAATGTGGCAAGATTGGATAAGATGCCATTAATCATGTAAAGACCGCCGCAGATGGCTCACCACCATATGCGGCGGTTTGCGTTTATGCCGCCTTGCTGGGCATCCGCCCTTTTTGAGGGGGATATTGAGAGCGACAGAGGGGATATTAAGGATAAAAATGTCAATCCTGTTACGCTGCCAAATTGTCTATTCACGCTATTGGAGTTAAAAATATTCTTATTTTTCCGATACATGAAGTGAGGAAAGAAGGAGGTGGGGGCGATCAAAATAGCAGCCTGCGATGATGAAAAGGAGCCTTTCGGAAAGCAGGGTTCCATGCATGGGATCGGGCTTTCCAATGTAAAGAGGGAAGCGGAGAAATATATGGGGGACATAGATACCAAGATAAAGAAAAGTGAGTTCAGTGTAACGGTGATGTTGCAGGAAAGGAGGCAGGTATGGGCATTGGTAATGTAATACGAGGGAGCGGATGCGGCTCTGACCGACAGAGGGGCGGCAATAATAAAATAATTGATGACAATGGAGGATTTGAATCATGAGCGTAAATGGAATAGGCCTTAAATTTTATCAGAACAATGCATTAGCGAATAAGTACAACCGGAGCAGAGCCGGACAGTTCCGCCCGCAGAAACAGGCGGCAGACGAATCCGCTCCTGCAGGTACAAGGCAGAATGCCAATGTGCAGGATATATATGACGCACTTAAATCAACAAATCCATTAATGGAGCAGGAGGATAGTGACGTGTCAGATGAGGAATTGGAGCAGGTAGATAAACAGGAATCTGAATCAAAGACAGATATCATTGTTAAGCCGGATGGTTCAAGGGTGCTTGTAATGACAATGAGTATCGGAGGAATGGAAACTACCATGAGTTTGGAAATTTCCAAGCCGACAAAAGCACCAAATGAAAATTCAGAGCATGATACCGATAATAATATGCCATCTGATGATACCGGAATGGATACAGTATCGGATGAAATGTCGAATATTTCAACTGAGGCATAGAAAATGTGAGTTACTTTACGAATATTGATAGCTGTGCAAGAACAGATATGGTCTGAAGAAGAAACGCAGATATCTGAAAAATTGACCTTACGGCTGCATACCGCCAATAAGCTACAGATGAGAGGGTTTCTGCTGGATTAAACATATTAAAAATTTATAGGGAGAAGAACTATGAAGGTTGTTGGCCGTTCCGACGGTTTCACTTATGTGGAACTGACAAATTAAAAATAGAATGGGTACTGTTGGCAATCGCCCACAACATTACCAAAATGGCACTGGAAGAATAGCATTCTTTTGGAAATGTTACTTTAAATTGGGGTGAGGGAGCTGTCTTTGCTTATGCAACGCCAGGTGGAAGTAGTTTTTCAATAGATAAAGATGAAAATTATAGCAGTGATGTACCTTTCCTGCGTGTGAAACGTGCTGATCAAAAAGGAAATTCGTATGAAGAAAGGATAAATGCAAAAGCTGTAAATCCCCATAATTCACCATTTATTGGGTTAATGGCGCTTAATACCCCGATAAGCCCAGAGGACGGGCATCCCCAGCGTTCCAGCAGATTGGGGAATCGGGGGGGGCAGGGATAATGTTTTTTTGAAGTCGGAGGTTTTATGCAGATATAAGGTAGTGCCGGACAGAAATTTTGGCATTGGCGGAAAAGCGATTGATATAAAGTAAGGAATTTGAAAATGAGGCATCTATTGGAAGATACCAATAGGCGCCTTTACATTTTTAAGACAGGAAGGCTGGCTGGCTGTTAGATTAGAAGAATTGCTTTACCGGTGGCAGGTTTTCCTATTTCCGCGGTAATAGTCTCCCTTTTCCATCCCATTTCTTCACAATTTTCCCTGAAGAATCTGTGAAGGTATTCCCATAGTTCCCTGAACCCATGGTTGTCTCAACTAGTGCTGGCTTTAACTAGTGCTTCTGGTTGTCCTCCAGCTCAATAAGCTCCACAGCGCCAATGATTTGAGCAATCTGTGTCCACATTTGCCATGTGTGAATCTGTGGCTTTAGCAGGGATATGCACATGGAAAGTCTGGTCTTTGCCTCAGTTGTCCTTATGGCCTGCAATGCCTGTCCAAATCAATCAGGTGCTTACAATCCCATAGACCTTGCTTAGTATCAAGTTCTTAAAGCTGAGGGTACTATTGTTGGATATATCCTTCTGCTTTTTATAACATTCTATTTTTTCATAACTTTCAGGAGCCTGTAAATTGTTTGTCATATGCTTCCTAAATACTTAGGTATAGAAATTTTAAGGAGGAATAATTTAAAAACTATTACGGGGCATAAACTTCAAGGGAAAAAGCTTTAATAAGTAACATTCCTTCCCAAACATAATATCTTCTTTTCCAGTCCTTTTTTCTGGTAATGGCTTAAAGCGTCCAAGCGTTTTAAATGCCTAATCTGAAAACCCTATCAGTTTAGAATTTATATTTGTTGACAAAATTTAACAAAGTGATATAATTTTAGGAAAATACATACATTAAATATGGATGCCAAAAACTTAACAAAAAAGGAAAGTGAGGAAGGAAAATGAGGGAGAAAAAGAGCTGGAAAAGCCTGATGGCATTAGTATTGGGCGTAGCAATGTTGCTTCCTTCACAGGCAGCATATGCCACAGAAGGTCAAGCAGAGGGAAAAGGGGTGGAAGCATATGAAGAGAGTAGGGGAGCGGATGCGGATGGGTTTGAGATTGAAAATGGGGTGCTGAAGAAGTATACTGGGACAGCTACGGAAGTGGTGATCCCAGAAGGGGTGACGAGCATCGGGGACTATGCTTTTATAGGCTGCAGCAGTTTGACAGAAGTGGTGATCCCAGAAAGGGTGACAAGCATTGGGGACTATGCTTTTGCAGACTGCAGCAGCCTGTCTGGAATGACTCTGCCCAAAGGGCTGATAAGCATAGGATACGAGGCATTTTGTGGCTGCAGCGGTCTGGAATATATTAAGGTCGAAGAAGGGAATGCAGTATTTGATAGCCGGGGAAACTG
Organism: uncultured Lachnospiraceae bacterium; assembly: GCA_910585295.1. Taxonomy (GTDB): domain Bacteria; phylum Bacillota; class Clostridia; order Lachnospirales; family Lachnospiraceae; genus Petralouisia. Next base: position 10,162 of record CAJUDE010000037.1, read on the forward strand.
CAATGCAGTCATTGAAACGGAAAGTAATATGCTTATCAGAGGCTGCAAAAATACAATTATCCCAGAGGATGTGACAGGCATCGGGAAACAAGCATTTTGCAGATGCACAAGCCTGACGGGTATCGTGATACCGGAGGGAGTGACGGGTATCGGGTCGGGCGCATTTTACGAATGCACGAACCTGGAGGAAATAAATATACCGGAAGGGGTGGCTGTTCTTGAGGCAAATACGTTTAATGGCTGTGAAAGCCTGAAGAAAATAGCACTCCCTGAAGGAGTGAAAAGTATTCAGGGTTTTTCGTTTCAGCGCTGCTTCAGCCTGGAAGAAATAAATATTCCGGCAAGTGTGGAAGAAATTGGCCCTGCGTTTGATGCCTGCCGCAGCCTGTCTAATATAACTATCCCCAGAGGAGTGGCAAGCATAGCGAGCGGTGCATTTTCAGGTTGCAGCAGTCTGGAATATATCAAGGTCGAAGAAGGGAATGCAGTATATGACAGCCGGGAGAATTGTAATGCAATCATTGAAAAAGAGAGCGGTATACTTTTGGCAGGTGGTAAAAATACGGTCATTCCAGAAGGGGTGACGAGTATTGGGAGAAGCGCATTTCTGGGTAGCGGCCTGAGTAAAATAAGTATTCCCAAAGGCGTGACAATGATAGAACGAGATGCGTTTCAGTATTGCAGCAGCCTGACGGAAATCAGTATTTCAGAAAGCGTGGCAGAGATACAAAGTGCTGCATTTCAGGGTTGCAGCAGTCTGATGGAAATAGCTGTTCCGGAAAGTGTGACAACGATAGAGGACTATGTATTTTCTGGCTGCAGCAGCCTGACGGAAATCAGTATTTCAGAAAGCGTGGCAGAGATACAAAGTTATGCATTTCAGGGTTGCAGCAGTCTGATGGAAATAGCTGTTCCGGAAAGTGTGACAATTATCGGGCGCAATGCATTTGCTGGTTGCAATGAGGAATTAGTAATATTTGGAAAGAAAGGCTCTTATGCAGAGACTTATGCGAATGAAAACAACATTAAATTTTCATCTACTGGGATGGCATTGCCTCCTATTGGGAAGAAAACAATCTCCAGTAACAATGTAAGCCTTAGCCAGAATTCCTATACCTATGATGGAAAAGCCAAGAAGCCAACTGTCACAGTCAAAGATGGAAGCAAAACCCTGGTACAAAACACAGACTATATTGTCTCCTATAGCAAGAACATCAATGCAGGAACGGCGAAAGTGAAAATTACGGGAAAAGGGAATTATGAGGGAACAGTAACAAAGAACTTTACTATTACGGTAAAGAAGGGTACATCCCATAAGGTCGGCTCTTACCAGTATAAGGTGACAGGCACATCCACAGTATCAGTTACAGGGATAAAGAACAACAAAGCTACTAAAGTAAAAATTCCCAAAACAGTGAAAATTGGCGGGAAGGATTTCAAGGTAACTGCCATTGGAAGCAAGGCTTTCAAGGACAATAAAAAGATTACAAGCATTGAAATCGGGGACAATGTAAGGGCCATTGGCGTATCTGCATTTGAAGGCTGTACGAAGCTCAGCAAGGCAACCCTTGGGAAAGGCATCAGTGAAATTAGTGGAAATGCATTTAAAAGCTGTAAGAAGCTTGGGACTATAACTATACAGTCCACGAAACTGAAAAAAGTCGGCAGGAATGCCCTCAAAGGGATTAAGCCTACGGCAAAGATTAAGGTTCCGGCAAAGAAGCTGCCCGCCTATAAGAAACTGTTCAAAAACAAAGGGCAGGGCAGAAAAGTGAAGATTGTAAAGTAATTCAGGAAAGGAAAGCCCCGGCAGGATATGCGTTGGGGCTTTTTCCTATTAATAATATGATTTCCTGAGATGCCGTATCGCCATGGAAAATGTGCATATCATGCTAAACCCAAAGCAGATGAGATAGTTTTAGGCTTACTTTTGTAGAAGTCAAATACCCCGCAGCAAGCTACGGGGCATGGCCTAGCTTGTTCTTTTGGCCCCAATGGGCGGGGTATTTGGTCTGCACTCCGTTTCGGTCGGCGCTGAACGTGTGCCGCCGATACACAGCATCCCTCGCGGCATTCGCCAAATATCCGCGCAAGCGCGGCTGCTTGGTTGGCTCATTGCTGCGGGAATAAAAGCCATTTTTGCCAAAATAGCGGCATCCTAGGCCTGCGTTATATTAGGTATGGAACCCAGATTGGGGCAATAAAAATTCTTGAAGGAGGGGGATGGGTAACAGAACCATAGGATATGGAAGCATGGGGCTGTGGCAGGGGCATAGGGGCGTACTACCCTAAGATCAATCAGGGTTCTGTTTCAGATAGGCCTCCACTCTTGTTTTTACATTTTCCCGCAGATTTTCATAATAAAAATCATAATCATGGCCGTGCAGACTTTCCGGCCCGAATAAATCTGCCGGGGCATACCCCACATTCTTTGCTGTGCAGATAACTACGCCGCGCTCTGTATCCACCTGCGCGTCTGCAACTCCAGTTATAATTTCATATTCTCCTGTTTCCTCATTCAGAATACGGCTTCCCAGATTTTCCTCAAATCCGGCATAGGTGTCGTCCCGCTTCCAATTGATGGGGTTTATACTGATGGCCCCCGGTTCCACAACCAGATTATATTGTCCTTTGTTTCCCGCTCCTTCTGTATTCCAGGAGACAATTACACCCGTATCGTTGGCACCTTCAGCAAATTTTAGATATGGATGTTCTTCCAGAAACGTTTCGGTAATGGAAAATCCAATGGGATATGCCGCAACCATACGCTCATAGTATTCTGGATGTGCCTGCATATATTCTCCAAGGACAATTTTTGTCATTATGGAACCCTGAGAGTGCCCTGCAAGAATAAAAGGCCTGCCGTCGTTATAATGTTCAAAATAATAATCCAAAGCGGCATATATGTCTGTGCGCTGTTCCTGTTCCTGATACTCTTCCAGTTCTTTATGGTTTAAATCTGCAACCTGATAAATATTACTCTGCCGGTAGAACGGGGCAAACACGTTGGTAGATTCCTCATAGGCCGTTCCCTGATTCTCGTAAACATCCCTAGCTCTGTCCCGCATCTGCTGATTATCAATATCACAAATTGGTTTTGCATTTTCCGAGTCATCCAGGTAGCAGGTGGGATAAAGATAAATGGTATCAACCTCATGGGTAATTTCCGGAATTCTCATCCAGTTTTCCCTACTGGAATAATCTGACGGCGTCCCTGCCAGATTCGTAATTTCAAAAGAAGCTGGTTTCTGTTTCGCTTCCTCTCCCGTTTCTTTTTCCACATCCGCAGGCTGGTCCCCGCTGCTGCCGCAGGCTACGGCGCCGCATAGCAGAAGACAGGCCGCCAGGACAAATATCTGGTTTCGTAATACTGAAATCTTCATATTTTTTTTCATAAATTTGTTCCTCCTATTATGTAAATTCAGAGATCCCCAGAATAAAAAACAAAGACATGGAACCTCAAACTATCATGGTTTAGAGCCAGTATAGCAGTTCCAAATCCGAAATTCTATAAAGTGGGATATTTTATGATTGTTTAGGGAGAAAAGTTTTTTGGGATTTCTTTTAGAAGAAGTGTGTTGGATTGCATGGGATTTGCTAAAAGCAGGCTGTATAAATATGGCTTTCTAGGCATGGGCAGGACGGCAGCCAATACTGCTGCACATGCCTGCCCTTTGGTGCCAGAAGGGGGATAATGGCGGAATACATTGCTGAAATCAGCCAATAACAAAGTTTGAAGAAGCTAAGGGCTTCCTGGGGTCTGGTTTAGAATCCGAATATTACAATATAGTTGTATTGTTGACAAAATTCCATAAAATGATATAATTAAAACAACAAGCACACTGGGACGGCTACGGAAGTGGTGGCGCCGGAAGGGGCGTCGGGAATGGTACATTTGGAAAGGAGGTTTCGGGCGATAGATTTGGAGGCCTTATAAATATTGTGTGCAACTTTTGCGGCTGTATGAAATTCCATCCTGCCAGGAATTGGGATGAACATTGTAGGAATTGTTATAATAATTATATGCATTATATTTATATGAAAAGATGTAGAAACCATCATTCAGATATTTAAACCCTCGTTTAAAATTTTTAAATCAGGGGATAAATAGGATGTAAAGGAGTAAGGAAGATGAAGAAGAGAATTTATGGAAAATGTGGGGGAAGTAGAATGAAAGAGAAATTGATAAAATTAGCGGTGATAACTTTCGTGTTTGCTTTGTCATTTATAAATATGGGCGGTATGGAAGCCAAGGCAGCCAATCAAGATTTTACCATTAAAAATGGCGTTTTGGTTTCATACAATGGGGGCGGCAAATATGTTAAAATTCCCAAAGGGGTAAAAGAAATTGGGGAGAAGGCTTTTTTCTGTAATAAGAAAATAGAAAAGGTGGCGATCCCTAAGGGGGTTACAAAAATTGGCGATAATGCTTTTGAAGGTTGCACAAAGCTACATACTGTAACCATGCCAAAAGGATTAAAAAAGATTGGGGGCAATGCTTTTTGGCAGTGTGTAAAATTAAAGAACGCCACAATCCCAAAAGGAGTGGGGGAAATTGGCAACGGGGCCTTTGCCTTTTGCGCAATCAAAAAAATCACTTTGCCAGAAGGGGTAGAAAAGATAGGGGATATGGTTTTCTATTGCAGCAAAGTGGAAAGCATCACAATCCCTAAGAGCATAAAGACAATTCCTGAAGGTGCGTTCAGAGGGGCAAAACTGAGGAAAATATTGATAAAAGAAGGATGTACGGAAATTGGGCGCTGGGCGTTTTATTATTGCCAAAGCCTTACAAGCATTACCCTCCCCAGTACTCTGAAAACAATAGGGGATGCTGCATTTTTTGGCGCTGGGATAAAGCAGATAACCATTCCTAAAAACGTGGAGACCATCAAGGAGGATGCATTTGGGCAGTCCCCTCTGGAGAAAATAACGATCCCTAAAAAGACAAAAAACGCTGATTATGCCTTGCAGTACTGCTTTGAATTAAAAGAGGCAACAATACTGAACCCCAACTTAAAAATGGCATGCCTTTTTGGAAAGCCTGGGCAAAAAATATCTATTAATGGCATTGAAAATTACAGAAAATTATACAACCCTTCTGTGATAAAAGGATATAAGGGCTCAACAGCGGAGAAGTTTGTCAAATATATCAATAAACATAAAAACTATTTTAACCATAAGGCAAAATTTAAAAAGATATCCTAGGCTATGCTGGGTTTTATGGCCATAGGAACAAAAACATCAATATTAGGGCGCACCATTGCCAGAGGAATCTACAAATCTTGAACCAGACCATTGGGCAATCACCATAAAATCCACGAAATTGAAAAAAATCGGCAGGAACGCCCTCAAAGGGATCAAGCCTACTCCAAAGATTAAAGTCCCAGCAAAGAAACTGCCCGCGTGTTTGTAATTGCTTAGGGATCATAGGGCTTACTTGTTTTTATCAGGAACTGTGGAAAAAAAGATTATGGGTATCGCTGGTATTATTTAGTTTGGACATGGGAAATTCCCTGATAGTCCTTTTTGTTTTTGGGGACGTTGCAAAATTTCAGCAGCCAGCAATCCAAGCCCTATTAATGCCGATTTGCACACGGCTGCAGCTATATTCGTAGGTTGTTTCCATTTGGCATCGCCATTCTTTACTGCATAATCGTTATTTTGTGCAGCAGCGCTACTACAGAAGCAGCATTGAAATATCCGCGTGGAAGCGAAAAATGCGGCTTTCCAAAAAGAGGTCACACAAGTTGATTCATCCCTGAATCACCTTCCAACATATTCAGGGATGTATGGCGCAGACAAGGCGGTTGCATCTGCGCTTGAAAACTGCAGCAAAGAGGAGCAGGGATTTGTGTATGGCATTATCCGCCAGAATTTCCTTGTTGAGAACAGCAAATCCATGACGGAGGAAGAACGGCAGGCGAATATCTCGCATGGCATGAAAAAAGCAGAATATGCAGCGGGGAACCTTATCCCAGAAGAAAAATTAAGGCATCTATTTGGAAGATACCAATAGATGCCTTTACAATTTGGTAAGGGAACAGCCCAGGCATTTTTAGATCGCCCTGTTTTTGCATTTATCTTTGATTTGGCCAAGGACCCCATAAGGTATGCTTAAATTCCCCATCCCAGCCCCAAGGTGTATGTCAGGTTTATTATCCCCATGGAAATCCGACCCGCCGCTGATAAGCAGCCCAAATTCCTCAGCCAGTTTACGAAACCTCTCTTCGTCCCCTGGACGGTTCTTGGAATAGATTGCCTCCAAGCCAGTTAATCCAGCCTCCGCTAGGCTTTTGGTAAATCCATGGAGTTCCCCTTCCTCCATATGGCATAAAACTGGGTGTGCAAAAAATGCAAGCCCCCCGCCAGTTTGGATTAAGCGGATTGCCTCATAGGGCGTGATTTTCTCACGTGGGACACAGCAGCGGCAGCCGTCTCCCAGGTATTCACGGAATACCGTTTCCCGATCCTTGACAAACCCATGCTCGACAAGGAATTTGGCAAAATGCGCCCTTGTAATAACACTGTCAGGGTTCTCATTATAAAGTGCGTCCATCGTAATGCCAAAGCCTTCCTTCTGCAGGAGCGCAGCCATTTTTTCATTCCGGTTGTCCCGGTTGTCCACAAATTCTTTTAACCTTTTTAAGAATTCTGGATTCTCCGTATCAATATAGTATCCCAGGATATGGATTTCCATACCATGGTAGTCTGTGGACAGCTCAATGCCAGGCACCAACTCAAGCCCAAGCTGTTCAGCGGCAGACTGAGCCTTTGCAATGCCGCTGATAGAATCATGGTCAGTTAGCGCAACGGCAGAAAGCCCGCATTTTTTTGCAAGCCCCATAAGCGCTTCTGGTGTGTAGGTCCCATCCGATTCTGTGGAATGGGCGTGCAAGTCTATTAATTTTTTATCATTATAATCCATAGTATCCCTTTCTATTTGCACCCACAGGGCTTACTTGCGGCGTTCGCAATATATCCTCATTGCCTGCGGGAATAATTTTTTACATTTCATATAGTACCAGAAAAAAATAGGTTTGGGAAGGATGAATTCGGGGAAAATTTAAAAATAACTGGAAAAATCCTTGACATAAGGGCATGAAGCATGGTAAAGTAACAGAGTTGTAAGTAAAAGAAAGTAGAGTATCCACTCTCACCGTAGCACAATTGGGTGACTAATGGTTCATATTTGAAGAAATCCGTTTGTTTCTATCGGAAAATGGCGTCTGCCAGGTAGGATAGAGTGATAGGTTACAAAAGCGGTTAAGTTCAATATAGTGGATAGTCTGCCTATCCACTTTTTGCTTTGTAAAGATTTATAAGGCAAATAAGCTGCATACCCATGTAGATGGGAAACTATTGCATGGCCGTGCTTAGCGCAGTAAATGAACAGCCCTTCATAACTATGGGGATGAGGGGGAGGCGGGGAACCCCCGCAATGTTCTAAGATTAATATTTGGAGGTGCAAGACCATTAGTGAGTTAATGATTAATGAACAAATCAAAGACAAGGAAGTTCGTCTAATCGGGGAAGGCGGGGAGCAGCTTGGTATTATGCCGGCAAGGGAAGCAATGAAAATTGCCCAGGAAGCAGAACTGGATCTAGTAAAGATAGCCCCTACGGCAAAGCCGCCTGTATGTAAGATTATCGATTACGGGAAGTACAAATATGAACTGGTAAGGAAAGAAAAGGAAGCAAAGAAAAAGCAGAAAACGGTTGAGATTAAAGAAATCCGTTTGTCACCTAATATTGAAGCGAATGATTTAAATACGAAGATTAACGCAGCTAAAAAATTTATCTCAAAAGGCAATAAAGTAAAAATCACCTTGCGTTTCCGAGGCAGGGAGATGGCACATATGCAGAGCAGCAAGCATATTTTGGATGATTTTGCAGAGCATTTAGCAGATGTCGCTACAGTGGAGAAAGCCCCTAAGCTGGAAGGCAGGAGCATTAGCATTGTATTGACTGAGAAGAAATAACTGGAAGTTAAGGAGGAACGAAAAATGCCAAAAATGAAAACATGTAGAGCAGCAGCGAAACGTTTTAAAAAGACAGGTACTGGAAAGTTAAGGAGGAATAAAGCTTACAAAAGCCATATTTTGACAAAGAAGTCCCCTAAGAGGAAGAGGAACCTTCGTAAGCCTGCAATTACTGATGCTACAAATGTTAAGAATATGAAAAAGATTTTACCATATTTGTAAGAATAAGTTAAGGAGGAAAGAAACATGGCAAGAATTAAGGGCGGCATGGCTGCCAGAAGAAAACATAATAGAGTATTGAAACTGGCAAAGGGCTACAGAGGGGCGCGTTCTAAGCAGTACCGTGTGGCAAAGCAGTCTGTTATGAGGGCATTGACAAGCGCTTATGCAGGCAGGAAAGAAAGGAAAAGGCAGTTCCGCCAGTTATGGATTGCCCGTATCAATGCGGCAGCAAGGATCAACGGCATTTCTTACAGCCAGTTTATGCATGGGCTGAAGCTGGCAGGCGTGGAAGTGAACCGCAAAATGTTGGCTGAAATGGCAGTGAATGATGCAGAAGGTTTCGCAACCTTGGCAGAATTGGCAAAAAGCAAAGTGGCATAAGTAAATTCTTTACAAGAGCCGCCGACTGTGCTATAATGGCAGACGGCAGGTTTCTAAGGAACATGCCAACACCATGAGGAGCCCGTATTCGGTAACCGGACGCTCCGGCCGTTACTTAATACCTCGTATTGTTGGGCGATAATAATAGTTGAGGAGGTTGTCATAAGATGATAGCAAAAGAAAAGAAGCAGGCAATTATAGCAGAATACGCAAGGACGCCAGGGGATACTGGTTCACCTGAAGTTCAGGTTGCAATCCTTACAGCAAGGATTCAGGAATTGACAGACCATTTAAAAGAGCATCCGAAGGACCATCATTCCAGGCGCGGGCTTTTAAAGATGGTAGGCCAGAGGCGTGGCATGCTTGATTACTTGAAGAAATCTGATATTGCAAGGTATCGTAACTTAATTGAACGTTTAGGAATCAGAAAATAGTCCTTTTCTAGAAATAGAGCGGTTTTCCGCTCTATTTCTAATGTTATAGCCATTTGGGCATAGGGTAAGGAAGTACTATTTTTATGGAACATATAGCAGAAGGAAGTCCCGAGACCACTGAGCTGCATATAAGGGCTTATATACAGCTCAGTAGTTTCGGCATCTTCTGCTTTATATCAATCATAAAGGAGAAATGAACTATGTTTAAACAATTTACCATGGAATTGGCAGGCAGGACACTCAAGGTAGATATAGGGAGAGTTGCAGCCCAGGCAAATGGCGCAGCTTTTATGCATTATGGGGACACTGTTGTTTTGTGTACTGCGACAGCGTCAGACAAACCCAGGGAAGGGATAGATTTCTTCCCATTAAGCGTGGAATATGAAGAAAAACTGTATTCTGTTGGGAAAATCCCAGGAGGGTTTAATAAGAGGGAAGGAAAGGCGTCTGAAAATGCCATTTTAACCTCCCGTGTGATAGACCGCCCTATGCGCCCCCTGTTTCCAAAGGATTATAGGAATGATGTGACATTAAATAACTTGGTTATGAGCGTAGACCCCCAATGCCGCCCAGAATTGGTTGCGATGCTTGGCTCTGCAATTGCAACCAGCATTTCAGATATTCCATTTGCAGGCCCATGCGCAACAACCCAAATTGGCATGGTAGATGGGGAATTTATTGTCAACCCTTCCCAGGAGCAGTGGAAGAATGGGGATTTGAACCTGACAGTGGCATCCACAAGTGAGAAAGTAATTATGATTGAAGCTGGCGCCAATGAGGTTCCAGAGGATAAAATGATTGAGGCAATTTATAAAGCCCATGGCATTAATCAAGAGATTATCGCCTTTATCAATGAAATAACTGCAGAAGTAGGCAAGCCAAAACATGAATACACAAGCTGTGCCGTGCCAGAAGAGTTATTTGCAGCCATCAAAGAACTGGTGCCGCCAGAGAAGATGGAAGAAGCTGTATTCACTGATGTGAAGCAGGTCCGTGAAGAAAACATTCGGGGCATTACAGAACAATTGGAAGAAGCATTTGCTGAAAATGAAGCATGGCTGGAAGTGTTAGGGGAAGCAATCTACCAGTACCAAAAGAAGACGGTACGGAAAATGATCCTAAAAGACCACAAAAGGCCAGATGGGCGTGCAATTGACCAGATCCGTCCGTTGGCGGCTGAGATAGATTTAATTCCACGCGTCCATGGTTCCGCCATGTTTACCCGTGGGCAGACGCAAATCTGCGATGTGGTGACCCTTGCGCCTTTATCTGAGGTTCAGCGAATTGATGGGCTGGATGAAAATGAAGTAAACAAACGCTATATGCACCATTATAATTTCCCCTCTTATTCCGTAGGGGAGACAAAACCCAGCAGGGGCCCTGGACGTCGTGAAATTGGGCATGGGGCGCTGGCAGAACGCGCCTTGATCCCAGTGCTTCCCACAGAAGAGGAGTTCCCCTATGCAATCCGTGCAGTTTCAGAAACTTTTGAGTCCAATGGATCCACTTCCATGGCGTCTACCTGCGCTTCCTGCATGGCATTGATGGCTGCAGGCGTGCCGATTAAGAAAATGGTGGCAGGGATTTCCTGCGGCCTTGTAACTGGTGAGTCAGATGACGATTATATTGTATTGACGGATATCCAGGGATTGGAAGACTTTTTCGGCGATATGGATTTTAAAGTGACTGGAACCCATGAAGGCATTACCGCAATCCAGATGGACATTAAAATCCATGGGCTGACCAGGCCTATTGTGGAAGAGGCTATCCGGCGTACAAAAGAAGCAAGGCTGTTTATTATGGACGAGGTTATGTCCAAAGCAATTGCAAAGCCACGGGAAGAAGTAGGGGAATATGCCCCGAAGATTGTCCAAATCCAGATAGACCCAGCAAAAATTGGCGATGTGGTTGGGCAGCGTGGAAAAACAATCAATGCAATTATCGAACAAACGGGTGTGAAAATAGACATCAGCGACGAAGGGTCTGTGTCTGTCTGTGGCACCGAGCGGGATATGATGGACAAGGCCGTAGAACTGATAAAGATTATTACCACAGATTTTGAGGCAGGGCAGATATTTATCGGCAAAGTTATCAGCATTAAAGAATTTGGCGCATTTCTGGAATTTGCCCCTGGGAAAGAAGGGATGGTACACATTTCTAAGATTTCCAAGGAACGGGTCAACCGGGTGGAGGATGTTCTGACTTTGGGAGATGTTGTGAAAGTTGTCTGCCTTGGTAAAGACAAGATGGGAAGGATCAGCTTCTCCATAAAAGATGTGCCGAAAAAATAGAACGGTTAAACCTTAGCTTTTTAGAATTCAAATACAGCCCTTACCAAATAATGGTGGGGCTGTATTTTGGGTTCAGGATAGAATTATTTTATTCCCCAAAAGAACTGTAGAATATTTTGGAAATGTGTGGTAAGATAGAGCCGACAGTGGAAAAGGAGGAAGTTAAATACCCTGCAGAAATAAAATACCGAAAACAGGCAATCATATAGATAGAATCCGCTGGATGCAGTATGACATGGGAGGGAAATATGGGAAAAGAAGATTACGGCAAAGCATTTAAATTAGGAAAAAAAGATTACCAGACACGGATGCTCCATGGGGAGAGGCCAATTTTGCAGGTTTTGGACGATATTCTGCCAGAGAGAGGGTCTTACTCTGAGGTGCCTCTTGGGCTGGTCCAGATTCCCATAGAGCAGATTGTAGGGACTAAGACATTTGGCAGAAGCAGCTCATTTGCTGGAAATTTCATGCCGATACTGCGGGAAGACACAGAATTTGCCTCCAAATGGATAAAGCTGCTAGATGCACATTTGGAAGAAGGGATCCGTGATCCCGTTAAGGCTTATGAATATATGCATAAATTTTATGTAGTGGAAGGGAATAAGCGGGTCAGCGTAATGAAATATGTAGGGGCCGTCTCCATTGCAGGGAACGTCACCCGCATTGTCCCAAAACAAAGTGGAGACAAAGAAAATAAGCTTTACTATGAATTCCTGGATTTTTACCGGGTTGCCCCCATCAATTATATTAATTTTACTCAGTTAGGGAGCTTTGCAAAATTACAGGAAGCAGTGGGAAAAGAGCCAGAAGAGGCCTGGACAGAAGAGGAATTGTTGAAATTCAGTTCTATCTATACCAGGTTCAGCGCGGAATACCGTGCAAGGGGCGGCAATAAGCTTAAGACATCCATTGGGGACGCATTCCTTTCCTTTATTACTTTATATGGCTATGAAGCAATTGATGAAAAGACCACAAGCGAGCTGCAGAATTTAATTGCAAAGAGTTGGGAAGAATTTGTGCTGTTAGGGGAGGAATCAGAAATTGAGCTGAAAATGAAGCCAAACCAGAAGAAAAAGTCCTTGCTTGACATTTTGCTCCCGTCAGCCCCAGCCACCAAAAAATTAAATATTGCTTTTATATATGAAAAGACCCCAGGAACCTCTGCCTGGACATATGCCCATGAACTGGGCAGGCTCCATTTGGAACAGACATTCCATGAAGAGGTACATACGGCCTGTTATGAAAACGGGACGATGGAAAATATAGACGCGCTGCTTGAAGACGCCATAAATTCAGGATGCGATTTAATTTTCACGACAACGCCGCCCTTTGCACAGGCCAGTGTGAAGGCGGCAATTGCAAATCCAAAAGTCCGTATTTTAAACTGCTCCCTAAACACGTCCCATCGCTACATCAGGACATATTACGCCAGGATGTATGAGGCGAAATTTTTAATGGGCGCAATTGCTGGGGCAATGGCAGAAAATAACCGGCTGACCTATATTGGGGATTACCCAATTTATGGCAATATAGCCAACGTCAATGCCTTTGCCCTGGGGGCAAAGATGATAAACCCACGCGCAAGGGTTTATCTGGAATGGTCCTCCAAAAAAGAACTGGATATTGAGGAATGCATCAAAGAAAACGGCTCTTCCTGCGTTTCAGGGAGGGATATGGTAATCCCAGAGGAAGCCTCTAGGTTTTTTGGCCTATACCATATGAGCGATGGCCATCCAAGGAATTTTGCAATGCCGCTGTGGCATTGGGGGAATTTTTATGAGCAGTTGATTTGGGCGATCATGGATGGGACATGGAAATATGACGACGACCCTTCCGCCAAAAAAGCAATCAATTATTGGTGGGGGATGTCGGAAGGGGTAATAGACGTGGTATTTTCCAAATACCTGCCGATTGGGCTGAAACGTTTAGCTGGGCTTTTGAAGGCGTCCATCAGCGCGGATTTGTTCAACCCATTTTCTGGCGTCTTATATTCCCAGAAGGGGGCGGTGTCGGAAGACCCTGATTATATCCTTTCCCCAGAGGAAATTATGACAATGGACTGGCTGGCAGAGAATATTATCGGGGAAATCCCCAAAAAGGAAGAACTAAAAGAGCAGGCAAAGCCTGTCATGAAACAGCAGGGCATAAAAGAACAGGAAGGTTAATATACAAAATGAAAATACTGGCGATTGCAGATGAAGAGTCCAAAGGGCTATGGGAATATTTTGATAAAAGCAAATTAGAGGACATTGATTTAATTATCTCTTGCGGGGACTTAGACCCTGCATACCTCTCTTTTTTAGTTACCCTTTCTTCTGTGCCAGTGCTGTATGTCCATGGCAACCATGATGGGAAATACGACAAATCCCCGCCAGACGGGTGTATCTGCATTGAAGATAAAGTCTATGTACACAAAGGCATAAGGATCCTTGGCCTGGGCGGTTCCATGCGTTACAGCGCTGGCAGCCACCAGTACACAGAATGGCAGATGAAGCAGCGGGCGGCACGGCTTAGGTTCCAAATTTTTAAGAAGCGCGGGTTTGACATTTTGGTGACCCATGCGCCTGCTTATCAGTTAAATGATGGGCGGGACCTTCCCCATCAGGGGTTTCAAGTGTTCCGCTCCCTAATTGAAAAATATAAGCCCAAGTTTTTCCTTCATGGGCATGTGCATCTGTCTTATGGCGTTGACCATAAAAGGTATGATAAGTACCAAGATACCCATGTAATCAACGCTTATGAGAAATGCATCTTTGAATTTGAAGATGAAAACCCCAGGGATTCCCTGCATTTATAAAAGAATCTTGCAAGAGAGGTTCTTTTTTTGCTGCAAAAATGCAAAACATGATAGGAAGATTCCATGTTCGGAATGCCTGGCCCACTGGTCCTGGGCATACTGTTTTAAAAAATTGCCCCTATTGAAGAAAATTGGTTTCTGGTGTAGAATTAATGATATCGCAATAGAAAAATGGAGGAAGCAGCATGGGCTGGAAAGAAGTAGAAGAGATTTTAGAAGAAATCAGGAGACGGACAAAAAAACAGGCATACGCACTGGCCATTGACCGGGATAGGGAGCCAGGCTTATTTGACAGTAAATTTGGCGGGCTGCCGTATTGGGATATGGAAAAGGAATACCCCGTGGACAGCACTGGGAATAAAATGATGCTTCTGGCGCAGATAAACCTGGAACGGCTGTTCCAGGAAGTGGAAAGGGACGAGCTGCTGCCAAGCACGGGAATGTTCCAATTTTTCATCGCATTGGACGATGTATATGGCATGGATTTTGACGGGCAGGGCATACAGAAGAATTTTAAGGTAGTTTACCATCCATCGGTAAACTACCAATTGGAAAAAGCGCAGGTCCAAAGTTTGGATATCCCTGTATGCACAGACAGCGACATGGATGGCTGCTCCCCAATTTGGGAAGAATATACAGTAAAGATAATCAGGGAGACGGCATATATCGGGGAATGCGACTACCGTTTTGAAGAGATATTCTGTGAGGTTATGGAGGAAAAATTTGGAAAACAGACAGAAGGGAAGCCTTTGGATGAATTTTTAGGTGAAGAAACTTATGATAAAATAATGAAAGAGTTACCCAATACTGGGCATTGGCTGTTGGGATACCCTTGCTTCACCCAAACAGACCCTAGGGAATATGAAGAAGCATACCGATATTATGACACGCAGCTTTTCCAAATGGATTCCGACTATGTGGAAGACGAAGATTACATTTTGTGGGGCGACGGAGGCGTGGCAAATTTCCTGATCAACCAAGAAGACTTGAAAAAGGGAGATTTCAGTAATATATTATATTACTGGGACTGCGGTTAAAGGGGGCTAAATGAAGGGAAACATAAAATTTTACCTGCCTGTACTGGGAAGTTTTCTCCTTCTCCTTTTGTTGTTTGTCGCCACAATGCGGATTGTGGGCAAAAAAGAAGTGAAGCCAGTAAAGGAGGCGGGCGACGCCAACACAGATACAAAAGGTTTATGTGCCGGGCCTGCAAAATGGCTGCAGGAAAACCTTCCTGAAGAAAAACGCAAGGCGCTGGCACAGGCGTTTACAATCCAGGAACAGGATGTGTACACTTTTTTGCAGGGGCCAAGGTCTTGGGAAGAGGGGATCCCATGGTCAGGGGAATGGAGCCAATTTCAAGTGGATGGGAACACTTTTGGCTCATTTGGGTGCGGCTTGTGCTGCCTGGCAAATATATACGATACGCTTTCGCCTTATGAAGCCTCCCCCTGGGGCATGTTCTGGTTTGCCATAAAGGTCTCAGATTATGCACCAGATGGAATGTATGGGGCTATTGACTGGGAGGCTATGCGGGATACCTTAAGGCGCAGCGGCGTTCAGGCCAAGCTCCATAAAAAACCAGAAACTTATGAAAAATTCCAACAGCAGGTAAAAAATTCCAGGTCAATAATTGCCTTAGTATGCAGCGGCAATGACAATTCTTTCTGGCAGGACACGCCAGGGCATTATGTGAATATATGGCTGTACCAGGAAAACGACGACACAGTATTTTTGGCAGAGCCAGGGAACCCAGAACGTAACCGCACCAGGATACCTTTACGGTATGTTTATGATGCGTTAAAGACAGCCAGCAGGTTTCAATATTTGTCAGTAAAAGGATACCTGGAGGAGGAGAACCAGTGGCGCGCCAGCGGGATAGCTGAATCCTGGAACCGCCCAGAAGGGTTCTAGTATAACTTCAGAGAATAGTAATTAAAAATAATTCGTATAGGCGCGGTGGAAACAAATTCTTAATCCTATTGACAAACCGATGTAATATGCTAAACTATTTAGTAATCGCGCAATGGTTTGCGGCAGTGAAAGGAAAAGGCAGGGTTTTGTACATGGAAAGACAGGCATTATCAATTCTGGTTGAGAATACCCCAAATGTCCTCAGCCATGTGTCCGGCTTGTTCAGCCGGAGAGGGTATAATATTGACAGCATATCGGCCGGAGTGACGGCAGACCCAAGATTTACAAGGATCACGATTGTCTCAAGCGGCGACGAGCTGATTTTAGAGCAAATCGAGAAGCAGCTCGCGAAATTAGAGGACGTGGTTGACATTAAGAAGCTGGAAAATGGAAGTTCTGTGTGCCGGGAACTGATTCTGATTAAAATCCGTGTAAAGAACACAGAACGCCAGGCGGTTATCTCCTTGGCGGAAATTTTTAAGACAAAAATTGTAGATGTGACAAATGATTCTATGATGATTGAGCTGATTGGGAGCCAGAGCAAGCTGGACGCTTTTCTGGAATTGCTGGAAGGCTATGAAATACTAGAACTTGCCAGGACAGGGATCACAGGCCTTACCAGGGGGTCTTCTGATGTCAAAATGTTTGACTGACTAACAGGGATATTTACCGCATCTGCAACATTTTGACAGTGGGGCAGGTACGATAGTATAAATATTTTAGGAGGATGAGAAAATGGCAAAGATATTTTATCAGGAAGACTGTAACCTTTCTTTATTGGAAGGGAAGACAATTGCAATTATCGGGTATGGCAGCCAGGGACATGCCCATGCGTTAAATTTAAAGGAATCTGGATGCAACGTGATTATTGGCCTTTACAAAGGGAGCAAATCCTGGGCAAAGGCAGAAGCGCAGGGCTTTGAAGTGTTTACCGCTGATGAGGCGGCTAAAAAAGCTGATATCATTATGATTTTGATCAATGACGAGCTGCAGGCTGATATGTACAAGAGGGATATCGCGCCAAACTTAGAAGCAGGCAATATGTTGATGTTTGCCCATGGGTTCAATATCCATTTTGGGGCAATTGTGCCGCCAAAAGATGTGGATGTTACCATGGTTGCGCCAAAAGGCCCGGGGCATACCGTACGGAGCGAGTACCAGGAAGGCAAAGGCGTTCCCTGCCTGGTAGCAGTGGAGCAGGACGCTACAGGGAAGGCACAGGATATCGCCTTGGCATATGCGCTTGGAATTGGCGGCGCCAGGGCTGGCGTGCTTGAAACCAACTTCCGTACAGAGACAGAGACAGATTTGTTTGGCGAGCAGGCAGTGCTTTGCGGCGGCGTATGCGCATTGATGCAGGCTGGGTTCGAGACATTGGTGGAAGCTGGGTATGACGCAAGGAATGCATATTTTGAATGTATCCATGAAATGAAGCTGATTGTGGACTTGATTTACCAGTCTGGCTTTGAGGGGATGCGGTATTCTATTTCCAATACGGCAGAATATGGCGATTATATCACAGGGCCAAAGATTATCACAGAAGATACCAAGAAAGCAATGAAAAAGATTTTATCCGATATCCAGGATGGAACCTTTGCAAAAGATTTCTTGCTGGATATGTCTCCAGCAGGGCGCCAGGTACACTTCAAGGCAATGAGGAAGCTGGCTGCAGAACATCCAGCTGAGGAAGTGGGCAAGGAAGTGCGCAAGCTCTATAGCTGGAACAATGAAGAGGACAAGTTAATCAATAACTAAACAAAAGCTCCTGGCGGCAAAACACTGCTGGGAGCTTTTGTTTGTTTTCTAGAAAATCCCTTCTGATTCCCTAGAAAAGAACAAACAATTATCGCACTGCGCGCAAGGGAAAATAGCTGCTGTCGCAGCCGCACTTCGGCGGGATAAGTCTGGCGAGCCGGACTCTTCGTTCTATTGGAAATACTATAATTGATACCCTTCATAAAACTCAATAAACCGCCCCAGGGATTTGGATATTTTAACCTCTTTATTATATGCAAAACCAATCATCCGTTTGCGTATTGGGATGGTAAGGGGGATTTCCAACAATGTCCCTGCTTTTAATTCATTCTTTACAAAATTTCGGATTACGCATCCAGCCCCAAGCCCAATCTTTGACATATCAATCAATAGGTCCATATTGGATACCTCAATGGTGTCTTGGGGTATGATATGGTTGGTTTGGAAATAGCCGTCAATATATTGGCGGGTCATGTTTTCCTTATCCAATAATAGCAATGTGGCGCTTTGGAGAATTTGGTTCCTCTCCACGCCGCGGACCTTGAGGTTGTGCAGGTATTCCTTGGCTGCCACAAAAATATCCTCCACCTCCTGAAATGGGTAGAAATCAATATTCCTTAATATTTCTGGTTTGCCTACCAGCCCAATATCCAACTTGCCTTCTTCTAACAGCTTCAGCGTATGGTTTGTGGAATGGCAGGCAATAGAAATATTGATATGGGGATATTTCTTAATAAAGTCCCGCAGGTAAGGAAGCAGGATATATTTGCACAGCGTGGAGCTGACGCCAATCGTCAGGTTCCCAACGCCTAAGGCGATGGAACGGCGTAGTTTATCCTCTCCAAGGGTCAAAGTCTCAAACGCAGATTTCACATGGGTATAGAGCAATTCCCCCTCTGTTGTAAGGGTGACTCCCCTGGAACTCCGTTCAAACAACTTTACCCCAATATTCTCTTCTAACTTCTGTATGGACTTACTGATGGCTGGTTGGCTGATATAAAGCTCTTTTGCAGCTTTTGAAATATTCCCTGTGTTGGCAACTGCATAAAAAATCCGGTATGAAGAAAGGTTCTGTTCCATCACATAACACCTCTATAACTTTAAATTATAATAATTATACTTAATATGTATTTCTATTATATCATGCAGTATGGTAAAATAGCAAGCAGAAAGACAAACAGGAGGATTGGAAAATGGGAATGACGATGACACAGAAGATCCTTGCGGCAGCGGCAGGGCTTCCAGAAGTAAAAGCAGGGCAGTTAATCGAGGCTAACCTGGATTTAGTGCTTGGGAATGACATCACTGCGCCTGTGGCAATCCATGAGATGGATAAATTTACTGCTGACGGGGTATTCCATAAGGATAAGATTGCTTTGGTGATGGACCATTTTGTCCCGAATAAAGACATTAAGTCGGCACAGCATTGTAAATGCGTGCGGGAGTTTGCCTGCAAACATGAAATCAGCAATTTCTTTGATGTGGGGGAAATGGGGATAGAACATGCCCTCCTTCCAGAACAGGGGCTTACCGTGGCAGGGGACGTAATTATTGGGGCGGACTCCCATACCTGCACCTATGGCGCCCTCGGGGCATTTTCCACTGGTGTAGGAAGCACAGATATGGCTGCAGGGATGGCAACTGGGAAGGCTTGGTTTAAGGTGCCTTCTGCAATTAAGTTTAACCTGACTGGAAAGCTTCCAAAATGGGTCAGCGGGAAAGATGTGATTTTGCACATTATCGGCATGGTTGGCGTAGATGGCGCGCTGTATAAATCTATGGAATTTGTAGGCGATGGAATTAGCAGCTTATCTATGGACGACCGCTTTACCATTGCCAATATGGCGATTGAAGCAGGGGGCAAGAATGGCATCTTCCCAGTGGATGAAAAAGCCGTTGCCTATATGGAAAGCCATTCTAAGCGGGAATTCAAAGTATATGAAGCAGACGCGGATGCAGAATACGAAGAAGAGTATACCATTGACTTAAGCGCGTTGAAGCCTACTGTGGCATTCCCCCATTTGCCAGAAAACACAAAAACCATTGATGAAGTCGGGGATATCGCCATTGACCAGGTAGTGATAGGCTCCTGCACCAACGGGCGCCTGGATGACCTGCGTGTTGCGGCAGAAGTATTAAAAGGCAAGAAAGTGGCAAAAGGAGTCCGCTGCATTATAATCCCAGCAACCCAACGGGTCTATCTGGATGCAATGGAAGAAGGCCTGTTAAAAGCCTTTATTGAAGCGGGCGCAATTGTCAGCACCCCCACCTGCGGGCCATGTTTGGGAGGGTATATGGGGATTTTGGCAGAAGGGGAACGCTGCGTATCTACAACCAACCGTAATTTTGTGGGCCGTATGGGGCATGTGGAATCAGAAATATACCTTGCAAGCCCAGCAGTTGC
Organism: uncultured Lachnospiraceae bacterium; assembly: GCA_910585295.1. GTDB lineage: Bacteria > Bacillota > Clostridia > Lachnospirales > Lachnospiraceae > Petralouisia. Next base: position 30,339 of record CAJUDE010000037.1, read on the forward strand.
GGCAGCCAGCGCAATCACTGGCAAAATTTCGGCACCAGCAGAACAGGAGGGAAACAACTAATATGAAAGCAAGCGGAACAGTTTTTAAATATGGGGATAATGTAGATACGGATGTGATTATCCCTGCAAGGTATTTGAATTCATCAGACCCAAAAGAATTATCCTCCCATTGCATGGAAGATATTGACAAGGATTTTGTGAATAAAGTAAAGGCGGGGGATATGATTGTGGCCGATAAGAATTTTGGCTGTGGGTCTTCCCGGGAACACGCGCCCATTGCCATTAAGGCGTCTGGCGTAAGCTGTGTGATAGCTGAGACTTTTGCAAGGATTTTTTACCGCAACGCCATTAATATTGGGCTGCCTATTATTGAATGCCCAGAAGCGGCGAAAGGCATTGAGGCTGGAGATGAAGTGGAAGTAGATTTCGACAGCGGCATAATTACAAATAAGTCGAAGGGAACCTCATTCCAAGGGCAGGCGTTCCCAGAATTTATGCAAAAAATCATTCAGGCAGAGGGCTTGATAAACTATATCAACCAGAAAGGGTAGCGGCATCGGCCAAAGCCTTTAAATAATTGATATACTTTTCTGAAATTTTAATTTGGCTGTAGGTTTCGGCGTATTGGCGGGGAGATAATTGCTCCAGGTAATTGGTTTGGAAGCTTTTGGAGACCCCGCTGCTTTTTGCCAAGTCTACAGCCTTATTGTAAGCGATGGCGGCTTTTTCTTCTGACTGGTAGGTCCCTACCGTGTAATTTCCATTAATATGTATTGTGACCTTATAATGTTCCCCACTGGACGAGGAGATTTTTTCCACCCCATAATATCTGTTTACCACGATAATATTAGAATAACGGAAGTCTGTGGGGTCTTCATTGGCAAAATAGTAGTCCCTCCCGGCAACGGCATAATTTTTAATGCCATATCGGGAAAGGATATTAATCTGCATCCCATAATCACTGACAAACAAATGCCCTTTGCGGCGCATAATTTTGTGGCTGGAATAATAAAACAAATCGTCAATATCAAATTTCAGCTCGTCCGATTTGGAAATATAATAAATAAAATAATTATTCTTCAAATAGATAGGATTTTTAAAATAAATAAGATTATCCCGAAAATTCAACAAAGAAATTACTTTGCCAAAACTTAAAATAGTTGGTAGCGAGAACGCGTCCTCCATTGAGGCTGGCATGCCCTGCAGCAAACGGCCAGCTTCCCGGTATGCGAGGTTCGCGTCCTCTTCGGTATGGAAGCTGCCGAGGGATATATGTTTATTGCGATAAGTGACGCTGGCTCGGTAATAGGCAGTTCCATTTTTTTTGTAAGCAATATAGACACCTGGCAGCATAATACCCTCCATAAATTATAATTCCATGTATTTTTTTGGTGAAAAAAATACAAAATAAGTATATCACAAAAATGCAGAAAAGCAAGTTTTGGGAATACTGCAATTGGAATGGAAAATTATGGAAAGTCGAATGGAAAAGAGGAACGATTATGTTGGCAATTCAGAACTTACTAAAGAATGTATATTGTGGCATAAAAAATATATCCAAAAAATCCTATCGGAATTGTGCCGTCCTTGTTTCCGGTTGTTCGGTATTTGCAATGGTTTCCCTAAATACCAATGGATTTGGCGGTGCAGGAAAAAACAGAAGCGTAGTGGAATGTGGCAGCGTAAAAGCAATGGAAGAAGATATTAAGCCAGAGGGAGAAAGCCAGGAGAGCCTAAATGATGGCAAAGGCTTTGCATTCTCTTGCAAACAGGCGATAGAAACGGAACAGAGTAAAATAAAAGAGTCGGAAAAAGCCAGGATCAAAAAGAAGGAAGTGGTTGCCGTATGCGCCAGCATTGAGCCGACCCATAACGAGATGCAGCGCCCACCCTTAAACCCATATGGCGACATCCCGATATCTGATGAAGATTATGAAGCGCTCCTAAGGATTGTACAGGCAGAAGCAGGCGGGGAGGACGAGCAGGGCAGGATATTGGTGGCAGAGGTGATTTTAAACCGTGTGCTTGCAAAAGAATTTGCCTCTACGGTCTATGAAGTGATTTTTGAAAGGAGCGGCGGAAGCCCGCAATTTGCCCCTACTGCAGACGGGCGGTATTATTCCGTGGAAGTCACAGAAGGCACGGTGGAAGCGGTGGAAAAAGCGATACATGAAGAAGACTTATCCCAAGGGGCATTGTTTTTCTCTGCCAGGAGAAAAGCAAACCCTTATGACATGGAATGGTTTGACCGGAACCTGACCTGGCTGTTCCAATATGGAGGCCATGAATTTTATACGCTTCCCTAAGGGATATGGAAAATTGTTGGGGAAGATTGACAGAAAAGAAGAAAACTTTTATAATGAGGGGTGTCCTAACTATAGGGCATCCCTCAGTTTATAAAGTATGATAAAGGATGGAATAGAAATTATGTTATATGTAAGTACAAGGAACCATGGAGAGAAAGTAACTGCTTCCCAAGCGATTTTAAAAGGCTTGGCGGATGATGGGGGTCTGTTTGTGCCAGAGCAGATTCCAAAACTGGATGTGCCTGTAAGCCAGCTTGCAGATATGGCATACCAGGAAACGGCATATGAGGTGATGAAGCTTTTTTTCACAGATTTTACAGAAACGGAATTAAAAAAGTGCATCCAAAATGCATATGACGCGAAATTTGATACCGAAGAGATTGCGCCTTTAAAGAAAGCAGGGGATGCTTATTTCCTGGAATTGTTCCATGGGGCGACGATTGCATTTAAAGATATGGCCCTTTCCATACTCCCCCATTTGATGATTGCCGCTGCCAGGAAGAACCAGGTAGAGCGTGAGATTGTTATTTTAACAGCAACTTCCGGTGACACTGGCAAGGCCGCATTGGCAGGGTTCGCTGATGTGGAGGGGACGAAGATCATTGTTTTTTACCCCAAAGACGGGGTAAGCCCAATCCAGCAGAAGCAAATGGTGACCCAGAAAGGGGACAATACATTTGTGGTGGGCATTAACGGGAACTTTGACCAGGCGCAGACAGGTGTAAAGGAGATGTTTTCAGATCAGGCGCTGGCAAAAGAAATGGCTGCGGCAGGGTATCAGTTTTCTTCCGCCAATTCTATCAATATTGGGCGGCTTGTCCCACAGATTGTCTATTATGTATACGCTTATGCTAAACTGATCCATTCTGGCGGGCTTTCAGATGGGGAACCTATGAATGTGGTTGTCCCCACAGGTAATTTTGGAAATATCCTGGCGGCATTTTATGCAAAGAATATGGGGCTTCCTATTGGGAAATTGATTTGCGCCTCAAATGAAAATAAAGTGCTGTATGATTTCTTTACCACAGGTACATACGACCGGAACAGAGAATTTGTATTGACTTCATCCCCCTCTATGGATATTTTAATATCCAGCAACTTAGAGCGCCTAATTTACCGCATTACAGGGGATAATGCAGAACAGAACCTAGCTTTTATGAAATCCTTGCAGGAAAAAGGGCGTTATGAAATTACTGATAGTATGCAAAGGCAGCTTTCCGATTTCTACGGGAATTATGCCAGCGAAGAGGAGACTGGGGCAGCCATCCAAAGGATTTATGCAGAGTCTAATTATATTATAGACACCCACACTGCAGTTGCGGCAGCCGTATATAAGAAATACAGGGAAGAGACTGGGGACCACACCAAGACGGTGATTGCTTCCACTGCAAGCCCCTATAAATTTACTAGGAGCGTGATGGCTGCCATTGATGGGAATTACGGCAGTAAGCCAGACTTTGGCTTGGTAGATGAACTTGAGTCTTTATCTGGCGTAAAAGTCCCAAAGGCAATTGAAGAGATCCGCACCGCGCCAGTGCGCCACAAAGCTGTATGCGAGGTAGATAAGATGCAGGCAGTGGTAAAAGAGTTCTTAGGCGTTCAATAACAGAAATTGTTTTTACTTTAGGAAGGGCATTTTCACGCTTCGCGTGATAAGGCCTTTCCTATAGAATAAAAAAGAATCCGGCAAGCCGGATTCTTTTTTATTCTGATGTAACGGAAAAGATAAAATTGATTGTCCCAAAAGAATAGATAACAGGAAGCAGGTAAGATGGCGCTTCCGTTGAAAGCACCGTATTCTCATGGGCCTCTGGTGGCTGTAAGTGCAGTTCCACCGTGTAGTCATTTGACATATTCACGGAAAACAGCCCGTTATGTAGATTTAGGAAATCTTCCATAGAAGCGCTTACGTATTCGTCAAATTCCTCAAATTCCTCGTCTACATACCTGCTGGCAAAAGCAATGGCAGCTTCGTGGTCCATATCCAGCGCCGAGAGGAAAGAGAATGCGCCGTCCACAACCTGGGACACGCAAAAATTCGTAGGCACTTCCGGCAAAGTCATAAGGTTCAAAGGCGTAAAATCTTCCCCTATAAAACGCACCAAATTATTGAAAAGAAGTGTAAGGTAGGAAATAATGTTCTGCGTATCCGGCAGGTCTTCTGGCAGATACAGGTGGGCAAGAAGTTTGTCTACCATTGTTTTCTGCTCTTCCATCAGGTCCAATTCATAAATCTCATACTCAGACTTATATTCTGTAATTAGGTTTTCCAACTCAATATGGGTCAATATTTTATGGTCTACCAAAATTTGCCCCAGAAGCATATAATTTGGCAACTGGATTGTCAGCAGTTTGTCCACCTGTTCTTCCGTAAGGTAACCCAATTCCACAGCAAGTTCCCCAAACCGTTTGTCATAATGGGTCTGAGTAATATAAACGTCTGCGACCTCACTTGCTGACATATAGCCAGAATGGATTGCTAGGGTGCCGAATTTCTTGTGTGTAGAGGACTGTACTTTCAGAGCCTCAATCAGCTGTTCAGGGGTAATAATCCCCTTATTAAGCAAAAAATTACCAAAAAACTGCGTATGCATAACTCTTATCTCCCTTCAAAACGCCCTTTTAAGATTTCTGCAATTGCAGAAGAAGAGAAGGGCTTCTGTACAAAATCACGCGCTCCTTCTAAAATAGCATTTTTCAATTGTGTCTGGGTGCCTACAGAGGAAACAACAACAATGTATGCTTTGGAGTCAAAGCCACGGATGTCCCGGATAGCTTCCACACCATCTTTGACAGGCATGACAATATCCAAAAAAGAGAGGTCTGGCTGATGCTCCTTATACAGGTCAAATGCTTCCTGGCCGTTTGAAGCTTCTATAAAATTGTCGTAGCCACATTTTTTGATGATGTCTTTTAACTGTTTCCGTGCCAGAACAGAATCATCGCAGATTAATATTTTTATGTTTTCCATTAGAATCGCTCCTTGCTGATTGATTTGTATATTCTAATTCTACACTAAGTGGTTGGAAGTTTCAATCATTTCTTTTATATAAATACTATTTGCAATGCTTTTCGACAACGTATATAATAATTTATTATCGCTGCCAAGCACTATTATATACGAAAAAGCAGCAAAAAGAAAGGAAAAGTATAATGTTATTGTTATTTGATGTAATTATCCTTATGTATGGGCTTTATACAATTTATTCTTCCATTATGATGAAAAGAACCGGGAAGCTGAGCGGCTGGTTCACCGGGGCTGGCGGCGCTATGGTCCGGGACGCCAGGGGCTATATCGGCTATATTTATGGACGGGCGCTTGTTATGGGGGCGGTGGCAGCTTTATTTGGGGTGGCAGCGCTTGTAAATGACTGCATCATGCCCATCCATAAGGTGATGCAGGCCCTAATCCTGCTGTTTCTGACCGTGTGCGTTTGGTTCTATGCCACAATCAGCAGGGCAAAACGCAGGTTTTGGTAACTTTTGTTATAAAGCTGCCTAACGCTGCCCCATAGGGATATATTTTAGGTGTTCCTGTACATTTTTGTAGGCGGGGCGCATAATCTTGCCGCCATAATTTAATTCTTCAAGCCGATGGGCGCTCCATCCAGAAATCCTTGCAATCGCAAAGATTGGGGTATACAGCTCCAAGGGAAGGTTTAACATACTGTATGCAAAGCCAGAGAAAAAGTCTACATTTGGGCTTACGCCTTTGTAAATTTTGCGTTCCTTTGCAATGATTTGGGGCGCCAGCCGCTCCACCATGGAATAAAGGGCAAATTCTTCCTGGCGGCCTTTTTCTTTGGAAAGGCGCTCCACAAAGCTCCGAAACAGCTCTGCACGGGGGTCTGACAAGGAATATACCGCATGCCCCATGCCGTAAATCAGCCCTGCATGGTCAAAGGCTTCTTTGTGGAGGAGGGCAGTGAGGTAAGCGCTGATTTCCTCTTCATCCTTCCAATCATGGAGCTGTTTTTTCATATCCTCAAACATTTTTACCACTTTAATGTTGGCGCCGCCGTGCTTTGGCCCTTTCAGGGAGCCTAAGGACGCGGCAATAGCGGAATATGTGTCCGTCCCAGAAGAAGAAACCAGGTGGGTGGTAAACGTGGAATTGTTCCCACCGCCATGCTCCATGTGGAGGATTAAGGAAATATCCAGCAACTTTGCTTCCAGCGGGGTATATTTGCTGTCTGGCCGAAGGATATGCAGGATTGTCTCCGCAGTGGACAGCTCCTCGCCTGGCGTATGGATAAACAAGCTTGCGCCGTCATGGTAATGGCGGTATGCCTGGTATCCATATACAGACAGAAGGGGGAACAGGCTGATTAATTCCAGGCATTGGCGCAATACATTTGGGATAGAAATATCTTCGGCGCGGTCGTCATAGGAATACAAGGTCAGGACGCTCCTTGCCAGTGTATTCATCATGTCCTGGCTTGGCGCCTTCATAATAATATCTCGGACAAAACTAGTAGGAAGTGAACGGTATTTTGCAAGCTGGGCGCAAAAATCATTTAATTGCCCCTGGGTAGGGAGTTTCCCAAACAAAAGGAGGTAGGTGCTTTCCTCAAACCCGAAATGGGAAGTGTCGGACAGCCCCTGGATTAAGTCCTTAACATTATACCCTCGGTAATACAGCTCTCCAGGCGCGGGGACAGGGTTGCCGTCTACAATTTTGGTGGAGCAGACATCCGATATTTCAGTCAGGCCGACCAGCACACCCTTCCCGTTCAGGTCGCGCAGCCCCCTTTTTACATCATATTCTGCAAAAAGGCTGGGGTCAATTGTTGCGGCCTGGCGGTTCAATTCCGCCAGACGGGCGATTTCAGGCGTAATGCTGCAAAAATAATTTGTATTCATAGTCGTATTCATAAATGCCCCCTTTAAAACATTTCATCATATTATTAGCGCGGTAAAGTATTGAAATATCATATCATATATTTTCAGCCTGGCACAAGAAAAATATCATTACTTTACGAAAAATTCACATTTTATTTAAAAATTTCATGTATTTTTTCGCTTTTTTCCATGGATTTTTTTTGAAAAATAGTTTAGAATAGGGATAGCCTGATGTACCATGAAAGCGGCCGCGCCCGGCGCGGCATTCCACAGGCAGGGTCCTTTTTGGCATAGAAAGGCAAAAAAGGATTGACAGGGATATAACAAAAGGATATTCTATATGGTAGAGAACTTTAAAATTTTAAGGAGGAAAGTAAACAATGGCGACAAAGGCATATTATCCAAGAACAGAGATTGGGCCGAATAAGGTTGGTTTTGCAAAGACCCGTTCTATTATTGAAGCCGCTTTCTATGGCAACAATGTAGTGAAGGTAAATACCCTGAAGGAGGCTTATGAGCTTGCTAAGAATTCTCCTGGGACTGTCGTGACAGACATGCCTGTATATAGAGGGGAAGAATTTGGCTTGGAACCAGATGCAAAGGTATTGCTGTTCAATGACGGCTCCATTACAGGCCGTTATGCGCCTGCAAGAAGGATTACTGGCAAGCCAGGCGTTAATACAACAGAGCTGGATAAGATTTTAATGGACGCAGTCTATGATACCAGATGGAAGACCATGTACCATGCAGAAGTGTTCATTGGTTTGGATTCAGAGTTTATGGTAAAAGCCCATCTGTTAATCCCAGAAGGGGAAGAGAACCTTCTGTATTCCTGGATGCTGAACTTCCAGTACATGTCTGACAATTATGTGAAAATGTACAAGGCGTCCAAGCTGTATGAGAATGAGCCGGATATCTATATTTTCTCTGACCCACAGTGGGTTGGCACAGATAAGACAGATATTTCAGACCCGAACTGCCTGTGCTATTTCAATACAGACACCAACTGTGCAGGGATTTTAGGGATGAAATATTTTGGCGAACATAAAAAAGGCACATTGACCTTGGCGTGGGCGCTGGCTAACAGGAATGGGTATGCTTCCTGCCACGGCGGGCAGAAAGAGTACACGTTGGAAGATGGCTCTAAGTATGTGGCTGCTGTATTCGGGCTTTCAGGGTCAGGGAAATCCACCCTTACACATGCAAAACACAACAATAAATACCCATCAATCAAAGTGCTTCATGACGATGCGTTTATCATCAATGCAGAGACATGCTCTTCTGTAGCATTAGAGCCAACGTATTTTGACAAGACTGCAGATTACCCAACTGCATGCGAGGACAACAAATACTTACTGACAGCACAGAACTGCTCCGCAACATTGGATGAAGACGGTAAAGTTGTGCTGGTAACAGAAGATATCCGTAACGGCAATGGCCGCGCTATCAAGTCCAAATTATGGTCACCGAACCGGGTAGACAAGATTGAAGCTCCGGTTAACGCTATTTTCTGGATTATGAAAGACCCGACTATCCCGCCAGTAGTGAAATTAAAGGGCGCTTCCCTTGCTTCCGTAATGGGCGCAACCCTTGCAACCAAACGCTCCACTGCGGAAAGGCTTGCAGCTGGCGTAGACCCCAATGCATTGGTAGTAGAGCCATATGCAAACCCATTCAGGACATATCCTTTGGTAAACGATTATGAGAAATTCAAATCCTTAGTTGAAACCAAAAATGTGGACTGCTATATCATCAACACTGGTGAATTTATGGGCAAAAAGGTTCAGCCGAAAGACACCTTAGGCATATTGGAGGCAATTGTTGAGAAGAAAGCAGACTTTAAGCCATGGGGTCCATTCTCTGATATTGAAATCTTTGAATGGGAAGGGTTTGTCCCAGATTTAAAGGACAAAGAATATGTAGAACAGTTAAAGGCACGTATGCAGGACAGGTTGAATTATGTGACAAACCTTGACGAAGCAGAAGGCGGCTTTAACAAATTGCCGGAAGACGCTGCCGCAGCAATTAAGAAAGTGGTAGACGAGGCAAATACTTTAGAAGCATAAAAATTAATACGTTTATATGGCTCCCACAGGATAATGCATATCCTGTGGGAGAATGTGTATTAGGTAGAATGTATGTAAATTGTAAAGAATTTATATATAGAAAGTAAGTGGAGATTTGAGCATGAAGAAAAATAAATTTTTAATCTCGTTTTTGTTTTGTTTTCTGTTGGCAGCTTCCGTTTTTGTATTCAATAAAGAAGAAGCGCATGCGGCAGGGAATTATAAATTACAGGTAAACAAAGGGACAAATGTTGTAACTGTTTACCGGCTGGACGGCACGCCGGAACGGGCATTTGTATGCTCCACTGGGAACGCAACGCCCCTGGGGACGTTTTATACCCCCAATAAATACAGATGGCATACACTAGACGGCCCATCCTACGGGCAGTACTGCACACGTATCGTAAATGGGATTTTGTTCCATTCTGTATGGTATTACCGGAATGGGGACTATGCTTCCCAATCTTATGTGCAATATAACAGGCTTGGGACCACAGCTTCCCATGGCTGCGTACGCCTGACCGTTGCAGATGCCAAATGGATTTACGACAATTGCCCGCTTGGGACACAAGTGAATATTATCTACGGTTCCTCTGCAAACGACCCATTGGGTAAGCCAGTGGCAATTAAAGTGCCGAATGTCAGGGAAGGCTGGGACCCAACAGACCCCATGCCAGGCAACCCATACCATGCGGCAATGCCGTCTATCAATACCAGCGGCGCAAACACTACCGTATCTTATGGAAGCCAGTTTAACCCACTTAGCGGGATTTCCGCAAAAGATTCCCTCGGGAATGACATTACTGGAAGGCTTGCATATGCTGGAAGTGTGAATACGCACAGGCTGGGCAGCTACCGGATTACATATCGTGTGACAGACGCTTTGGCAAGGACAGCTTATGCAGATGTTGTATACACAGTGTCTGACACCCAGAAAGCTTCCATTACAGGCGTTAAGTCCACGCTGAAAAAGGAATATAATTCCACGCTTAATTTGAAAAAGAATGTAAAGGCTAAAAATGTAACAGGCAAAGACCTGACAAAGAGCATTAAGGTTAAGATTATTTACCCTGGAAGCAAAAAAGAGAAGGGGTACAGTAAAAGCAAGCTGAAGCTCACCAAGCTTGGGACATATAAGATTAATTATTATGTCACTAACCCAAATAATGGGCTAGTAACAAAGGCGACCACAAAAGTCACTGTAAAAGACACAAAGAAACCTAAGTTCAGCGGCATTTCTTCCAAGAAAACCTATGAATACAATTCCGTGAAGAACTTAAAGTCCAAGGTTAAGGCTAAGCTGGTATCTGGCAAAAATGTAACTTCCAGAATTGTAATTAAGGTTAAGGCTCCAGGGAAGAGTAAGTACAGCACACTGAAAGAAGCTCAATATAAGAAATATAAATTTAATAAACTTGGGACATACAAAATAGAATATTCTGTAAAGAACCCATATAATAAGAAAGCAGTGGCGAAAAAAGTTACAACTGTCACCGTAAAAGATACTAAGAAACCTGTAATTAAAGGCGTGGTAAATCAGAATATCGCATTTGGCTTGAAGTTAAACTTAAGGTCTGGCGTTTCCGCGAAGCTGGTATCTGGCAAAGACGTGACAAAGAACCTGAAAATAACTGTGGCAGCGCCAGGGGCAGCCCCTGTAGAGTTTACTGGGACAGAATATACCTTTGATAAAGCTGGGACATATAAGGTAGAATATTCTGTGGCAAATCCAGGGAATGCGAAGGCTGTGGCAAAAGCAAGCAAAAATGTTGTAGTAAGCCCAGACACACGTAAGCCAGACATTACCATTGACAACAGCAAACCGCGTACTGCTGAGCTTAATCAGCCGTATGATGTTTACCAGGGAGTGACGGCTGCATTAGAGAGCCTGCCTATTACTGACATTGCTGCAAAAGTGGCAAACAAAACAACTGGGGCAGAAATTGCCATAACAGATGGCAAAGTGACATTTACAGAGGCAGGGACTTATGTCATTACCTACACGGTGAAGAACCCAAATAACCCGGATATGGAGACAACACGTGAGTTTGAGGTTGTGGTAATGCCTAATGAAGATGTCAGCCCAGATACCCCAGACAGCACACAGGACAATGCAGCAAAGGCAAAGTAATGGCTTAACGGCATACCTGAACCTCAGGATGGAAAATAATGCGCGCCTAACTTGAAATTAACATTAATTTTTAGTTGATAATCCGGGTATAATAAGGTATAATCAGTTATAGGTTAGAGTATTCCTGAGATGTGCGATACCCTGCTATTTTGAACCTACATTTACTTTTATGGGATTCCTACATTGCCAATTGGATGCCAGGCCGCCAGATAGCAGCGGAAGGCAGAAGAGAGGTTGCGGTTACCCACCTGGCTTGCGCTAGGAGTCAAAATTGCAGGAAACGGCATTTTGGGGTACTTTCCAAAAAATTTTATTTACTAAAGATTTTACAAAAGTGAACTTGCGCATAAGTTTCAAAAGAAGGATGTTAAAGTACGAAAGATATTATATACCAAAGATACTATTACGAAAGAATCTTAAAGTACGAAGGATAAATTACAAAAGAGGAAAGGCTGCTTTGAAGAAAGGCAGCCTTTTCGCTTGAATGCAGCCACTTTTGAAATAGGAAAAGGGACAGGAAGATTGCATGGAAAAAAGAGGGTCAGGAATTAAGAAGAATTATATGGCCGCAGCCCTGGCAGTATCTTTGCTGGCAATGGCCATTATTTTTATCAGGATTGTGACAGAGGATAAGGTGGTTACGGAATACAGCAGCGACTATGTGGCGATGGCGGAACTGCCTTCCCAGCTAAGCTTTACATATTATGGGGAAGAAGAATGGAAAGATAAATTAAAAAAAATCAATCAAAAAGATAACTTGAATGGGAAACTTACATTTGGGAAATTAGAAGGGCTGCTCACCCAGCTTTCTGTCCGGGAATATGTGGACTATCCTGAAAAATCATCCTGGAAGCAAGTATCCCGCCCAGAATGGAACGCTGTATATGAGCAAATATTAGATTTGCTGGATACAGATGGGAAAGTCTCGGCAAAGAACCTGATCTTTTTAACCAAGGAACCGGAAAACTCCCAGGACGGGGTACGCAGGCTGACCCAAAAAGGGTATTATGAGGTGGCGGATGGCGTGGATTATTTCCATTATTATGATATGTACCAGGTTTATGTGAAGGATGGGCGTATCATTGGCGTCAGCAGTGAATGTGAAGGCCCGCTTACCCTGAAAAACGTGTTTGTCCATTCCACACAAGAAGAACAGGCGGAAGTGTTATATGAACGCCAGAAAATTATGTTGGACATTGAAGGCTTGGAAGAAAATATTACAAACACCATTTGTGACATGGAATGGACGAAAGGAAAGGTTACAGCAATTTACAAGAAAGAGGATATGATTTCTGGCAAAGTCTTAAGCTTTAATGACAAACAGATTGAAATTTCTGGTTATGGGACATTAAAGCATAGCGGATCCTTAAAAATATACAAAACATATGGGACCGTAGAGGAATTGGACGAATCGAAGCTGGTGATTGGGAACCTTCGGGCAGATTTTGTGGTGGCAGGAAAACAGGTGTGCGGGATTATCCTAAAAGAGCCTGCATCCATTGAGGTAATCCGTGTGCTTTTACTGAATGGGGAAGGCGCCGCTTACCATAGCAGCCCTGTCTTTGTGGCAGATGCAGAAAGTTCTGTTACCGTTGGGGATAAAACGAAGCAGGTGGCTGCAGGAAAGCCCATTACAGTTTCAGAATTTTTAGGAAAAAACTCTGATTATTTAAAGATTGCGTTAGAAGATGGGGATGGAAGGGTGTATTTTTCAGATGGGAACGGCGGGCATACGTCCCTGGGGTACAGGGGGACAATCGAAGTGCGGAAATACCCAGAAGGGTATGGGGTTGTCAACCAACTGTCTTTAGAGCAGTATTTGTATGGGGTTGTCCCAAGCGAGATGCCATCCTCTTATGAGAGGGAAGCGCTTCGCGTCCAGGCAATTTGCGCAAGGAGCTATGCATGCATACAGCTTATGAAAGGAGATTATGCCGCATTAGGCGCACATGTGGATGACAGCACAAGCTATCAGGTGTATAATAAGCAAGAGGAAACCGCTCAGACAAACCTTGCAGTGGACGACACAGTTGGGGAAGTGGTCAAATACCAAGGGGAAGTGGCGGAGGCATACTTTTTTTCCACATCCTGCGGCTATACTGGCGATATGGGGTTGTGGAACGTCCCAAGTGATGGAAAATACGGATATTTAAAAGGGACCTGCCTTGCATCAGATGGAAAAGCGACGGACATTTCTACAGAAGAAGCGTTTGCATCCTTTATAAAAAATAAAGAAGCGAATTCCTTTGACAGCGAAAGCCCCTATTTCCGTTGGCAGGCAAAGCTGCCAATCAAGGGGAACACGGAAGCTATCAGCAATGCAATTATAAAACGTGCTTCGGCAAATAAAGCAAATGTACAGGTAATAAAGGAAAATGGGGAAGAATGGGAGGCTTCGAGCCTGGCAGGCTTTGGGGCAGTCAAAGAAATATCTGTCGCAGAGCGTGGAGCCGGAGGGGGCATTCGTGCATTGTGCATTTCCTATGAAAAAGGCAAAGTAAATTTATTTACCGAATATAATGTCCGCTATGTGCTTGGGGCTGTCGCTGAACAGCTTACAAATAATAATGGGGGCGCTATAGATATGGAGCTATTGCCTAGCGCTTATTTTACACTGGACTCCGGAAAAAAGGGTTACACGCTGTACGGGGGCGGCTACGGGCATGGAATCGGCATGAGCCAAAACGGCTCGAATGGGATGGCGAAAGCTGGGATGGGTTATGCAGAAATTATAATGAAATTTTACAAGGATATTACCATAGAAAATATTTATAATGAGGAATAATTATGTTTTGGAAAATAGTGGCAAGGGCAAAAGCCTTTCTCGAAGAATGCAAGAGAGACAATATTAGCGCCTATGCGGCGCAGTCAGCGTTTTTTATTATTATGTCAATCATCCCATTTGCCATGCTGTTTATCTCACTGATACAATACACGCCAGTAACAAAAAGCATGGTAATGGAGATCATTAACCGCCTAATGCCAGAGTATATTTCCCCGTTCCTGATTGGGATAATCCATGAAGTGTACAATAATTCTGTAGGGATTGTGTCTGTGTCCGCCATTATGGCAGTGTGGCCCGCTGCAAAGGGCATACAATGCCTTACAGATGGGTTAAACAGCGTATATGATATAGAAGAAACGCGTAACTGGGTATTTCTACGGTTCCGCGCTATCCTCTATACCTTAATGCTGGTAGTTGCGATTGTGGTTTCCCTTACCTTAATGGTGTTTGGGAACAGCCTGCAGAATTTGATTGCCGCATATATTCCCTTTGTGGCAAATATTACCAAAGAAATTTTAAAATGCCGGTCCTTAATATTGCTCGCAATGATGATGGTGTTTTTTTTAATGGTTTACAAAATGCTCCCAAACCGGAAGGCGCCTGTAAAAAACCAGCTCCCTGGCAGCATTATGAGCGCGGTGGGCTGGTCGCTGCTGTCTTTTGGGATCTCCGTCTATGTGGATTATTTTAATGGGTTTTCTATGTATGGAAGCCTGACTACGATTATATTAGTTATGATGTGGCTATACTTTGGTGTCTATATTTTGCTGGTATGCGCAGAGGTGAATAAAATGTATGAAGAATACCAGTCAGGAAAAGTCTGAAAAGCGGTGATGACATTTTGCAGGGAATGTGATAAACTGTAAGAGGAACGACAGTTTGGGAGGAAATATATGGCATCAAAACCAAAAAATACAACAAGAGGAACGAATGCCAGGGCTAAGAATGGCCCTGGGCAGAAAAACAACAACCATTACATGGAGCAGGAAGTATCCTTTGGAAGCGAAGTGGCGCTTTTGGTGACGCTGGCTGCCTGTATTATAATGTTTATCAGTAATTTTGGGATCGGAGGTTTTATTGGGGCAAAAGTGAGCGCGTTTTGTTTTGGGTTGTTCGGGATGATGGCATACCTGTTTCCAGTTTGCTTATTTGTAGGGGCAGCTTTTTTTGTGTCCAATCGCGACAACGGCATTGCACTCATCAAATTAACGGCAGGCGTGGGATTTGTGGTTTTCCTGTGCCTATTTATGGAATTGACAGCCGGTGGCTCGGATGGCTACCAGATAAATAAATCTTTCCAGTATGCCATAGAACATAAAAGCGGCGGAGGGGCGGTTGGCGGGATATTTGCCACCCTACTTTGCCCATCCATTGGGAAAGTAGGGGCTTATGTGGTGGACATCATTGCGCTGATTATTTCCCTGGTGCTTTTGACAGAACGCTCCTTTTTGAGCGGCGTGAAAAAAGGGAGCCGGAAAGTATATGACACTGCCAGGGAAGACGCCATTAGGCGCAGGGAAGAGAAGGAATTACGCAGAGAGGAGCAAATCCAAAGAAGGATAGACCGCAAAGCCGAAGGCGTAGCGTTGGACACTAAGATTGTGCCGGTATCTTCCAGGCGTTCAGACAATATCAGCGAGCTAAAGCTTCCAAAAGAGACAGAAGCATTTTCCAAAGAATTAAAAGAAAAGCTGTTTGAAGGAAGGGAAGAAATCCAAAAAAGCGCCGTGGGCAACATTACCGGATGGCAATTTCGGGAAAGCCCTTCTGTTTCCAATATTGTGGACTTGCCTGCCAGGGCGGAAAAGAAAAAAGCGCAGGAGCCGCCACTTTACACAGCAGCAGAAACAGCGGTTCAGGACGCTCCCTCGCCCTTTGCCGAGGACCTGCCACCTCAAGAAATTTTTACCGAACCAGTGGTAGTGGAAAAAGTGCGTAAAAGCCCAAGGAAACTTGAAACATCAAACATGCTTGCCCCGTCTGAAAGCGCAAGCCCTGCATGGCAGCCAGAAACAGAGATACTCCTGCCAAGGGAAGAGCCAGTAGTAATCCATTCGGAGCCTTCTTTCATCCTTGAAGCAGAGGCTGTGGAGCCGGCGCCAGAGCCAGATATGCCGGACAGCCTTTTGGCTGGGACAGAGCCTTTTGGCATACCTGAGGCATCCGAAGGCCTTCCGGTGATAGAAAGCAGCATGGACATTGATATTGCGCCAGGGCAGGCGATAGGACCACAGGATGCCGTATACGCCGCTGAGGAAGCAGCCCATATTCCAGAACCATCTATTCAGGGACATGGCTCAGAACAGGCGCAAAGCCCTCCCGTTTCTGGGCAGGCTCCTGAGAAACCGCACCTAACAGCAGGCATAGGGGAAAAGAAAGGGGAACCTATGCCAGCGGCAGAAAGTATGCAAAAGCCGCCGGCGCAGGAAAAGAAACCTTATGCCTTCCCCCCGGTTTCCCTGTTAAAAAAAGGAACCGATGCGCAAGGGGACTCCAGGAAGCATTTGCAGGAGACAGCATTAAAATTGCAGCAAACCTTAAAGACATTTGGCGTAAATGTCACAATTACGGACGTAAGCTGCGGGCCAAGCGTCACCCGGTATGAAATGCAGCCAGAAATGGGCGTAAAAGTCAGCAAAATTGTGAATTTGGCAGATGACATTAAGTTAAACCTGGCGGCGGCAGATATCCGTATTGAAGCGCCAATACCAGGCAAAGCGGCAGTTGGGATTGAGGTGCCAAATAAAGAGAATGTAATGGTCCGATTCCGGGACATGATAGAGGCTGCAGAATTCCAGCAGCATAAATCCAATATTTGCTTTACCGCGGGTAAAGATATTGGCGGGCAGGCAGTTGTTGCTGATATTGCGAAAATGCCCCATCTTTTGATTGCAGGGGCCACTGGCTCTGGAAAATCAGTGTGTATCAATACCATTATTATGAGCATTCTTTATAAAGCAGACCCAGAAGACGTAAAATTAATCTTGATTGACCCAAAAGTAGTGGAATTAAGCGTATACAATGGGATCCCACATTTGCTAATCCCTGTAGTGACCGACCCGAAAAAAGCGGCTGGAGCATTGCACTGGGCGGTGGCGGAAATGATGGACCGTTACCAAAAGTTTGCAGATTGCCAGGTACGCGACCTAAAAGGTTATAACCAGAAAATTGCTTCGATTAGCCAGATAGAGGATGATTCCAAGCCTGTGAAGCTCCCGCAGATTGTTGTGGTTGTAGACGAGCTGGCAGACCTTATGATGGTTGCCCCAGGCGATGTGGAAGATGCCATCTGCCGCCTTGCCCAACTTGCAAGGGCGGCAGGGATCCACTTAATTATTGCAACCCAGAGGCCTTCTGTGGATGTCATTACTGGCTTAATCAAAGCAAATATGCCTTCCCGTATTGCGTTCTCCGTATCCTCAGGCGTGGATTCCAGGACGATTCTGGACATGAATGGGGCAGAGAAGTTATTGGGGAATGGGGACATGCTGTTTTATCCCCAGGGCTACCAAAAGCCACTGCGTGTCCAGGGGCCATTCGTATCTGACCCCGAAGTAGAGGCAGTAGTGGATTTCCTGAAAAAACAAAGCACTGTGGTATACAGTTCGGAGATAGAAGAAAAAATGAATTCCGCCTCCTCTGGCTCCGGGGCAGGCCCGGGCAGTGGAAATGAACGGGACACTTATTTTGTGGAAGCAGGGAAATTTGTGATTGAAAAGGAAAAAGGCTCTATTGGCATGATACAGCGTATGTTTAAAGTTGGGTTTAACCGTGCGGCAAGGATTATGGATCAGTTAGAGGAAGCTGGCGTGGTAGGGCCGGAAGAAGGGACGAAGCCCAGGAAAATATTAATGTCATTGGCTGAATTTGAAGAATATGTGGACCAATATGTCTAATGGAATCTTTGTGAAAATTATATCTATCTTAAAGCCATAGAGTGTGGTAGTATAGAACATACATAAACCAAAGCGCATGGGAGGTAAAGATGAAAACAGATATTCAAATTGCACAGGAAGCGGAACTGTTTCCGATTAAAGATGTGGCGGCACAATTGGGAATTGAAGAGGATGAGCTGGAATTATATGGAAAATATAAGGCAAAGCTGTCTAACGAGTTAATGGAAAAAGTAAAAGACAACCAGAATGGGAAATTAATCCTTGTCACAGCCATTAACCCAACCCCGGCAGGAGAAGGAAAGACAACCACCAGCGTAGGGCTTGGGCAGGCATTTGGAAAAATGGGGAAAAAGGCAGTGCTTGCACTTCGCGAGCCGTCCCTTGGGCCATGCTTTGGGATTAAGGGAGGCGCGGCAGGCGGCGGCTATGCCCAGGTTGTGCCAATGGAAGATTTGAACCTGCATTTTACCGGGGATTTCCATGCAATCACTTCTGCAAATAACTTGCTGGCAGCATTGTTGGACAATCATATCCAACAGGGGAACCTCCTTGGCATCGACCCAAGGCAGGTGGTATGGAAACGCTGCCTGGACATGAATGACCGTGTGCTGCGCAATATTGTGGTTGGGCTTGGGAACAAAATGGATGGCATGGTGCGGGAAGACCATTTTGTGATTACTGTGGCTTCTGAAATTATGGCGGTTTTATGCCTGGCAGAGGATATGGCAGATTTAAAAGGGCGTTTGGGCAGGATGATTGTCGCCTATAATTTTGAAGGCAAGCCTGTGACGGCGGACGACCTTCAGGCCACCGGAGCCATGGCAGCGTTATTGAAGGACGCGCTAAAACCAAATTTAATCCAGACCTTGGAGCATACCCCGGCGATTGTCCATGGAGGGCCTTTTGCCAATATCGCCCATGGGTGCAATAGTGTCCGTGCTACAAAGACAGCGTTGAAGCTTGCAGATTATGTCGTGACAGAAGCAGGGTTTGGCGCAGACCTGGGCGCTGAGAAATTTATGGATATCAAATGCCGCATGGCAGGGCTAAAGCCAGATGCAGTAGTGCTTGTGGCTACTATAAGGGCTTTAAAATACAATGGCGGGGTGCCAAAGGCAGACCTTTCTAAAGAAAACCTTAAGGCTTTGGAAGGGGGCATTGCAAACTTGGAAAAGCACATTGAGAATTTGCAGAAATACCATGTCCCGGTTGTAGTGACTTTAAATTCCTTTATTACAGACTCCAAAGCGGAAACAGCATTTGTGGAACAATTCTGCAAAGAGCATGGATGTGAATTTGCATTGTCAGAAGTATGGGAAAAAGGCGGGGAAGGCGGGGTTGCCTTAGCAGAGAAGGTGTTGGAAGCACTAGAAGGGAAAGAAAGCCATTTTGCCCCCCTGTATGAAGACAGCCTGTCCCTAACAGAAAAAATAGAAACCGTAGCAAAAGAAATTTATGGGGCGGACAGCGTGTCTTACTCCCCAGCCGCAGAAAAAGAACTGAAACGGATTGAAGGGCTTGGGATGGGGCATTTCCCTGTCTGCATGGCAAAAACACAATATTCCTTGTCAGACGACCAGGCGAAACTTGGGCGCCCCACAGGGTTTACCGTAAATGTCAGGGAAGTGTATGTATCTGCTGGAGCTGGATTCGTTGTGGCAATCACAGGGGCAATTATGACAATGCCAGGACTTGGCAAAACGCCTGCAGCATATCAGATTGATGTGGATGACAATGGAATTATCACCGGGCTATTTTAAATAGCTTACCACGTGAAGCGCAAGCCAGCCCAAAAGCGGCAATTTTATATAGATAGAAAGGAAAAAACATGGCAGTACGGATAGACGGAAAGAAAATTTCACAGCAAATTAAGGATGAATTGAAAGAAAAGGTATCAGCCCTTCGGCAGGAAGGGAAGGAAGGGACGCTTGCGGTGATACAGGTGGGGGCTGACCCGGCTTCCAGCGTATATGTCCGAAACAAGAAAAATGCCTGCGCCTATATTGGGATTGGCTCCTTATCCTATGAGCTGAAAGAGGATACCAGTGAAGAAGAATTGCTGCGGTTGGTAGAAGAATTAAATGGAAAAGAAGAAGTGAAGGGGATTTTGGTGCAGCTTCCCCTTCCCAGCCATATCTGTGAAGCAAATGTAATCCATGCCATCAGCCCTGAGAAAGATGTGGACGGGTTCCATCCCCAAAGCGTAGGGAAGCTAGCGATTGGGGAGCCAGGGTTTGCGCCTTGCACCCCGGCGGGGATTATCCAGCTTTTAAAACGTTCTGGCATAGAAATTGCTGGAAAACACTGTGTAGTAATTGGCAGGAGCAACATTGTGGGTAAGCCAATGGCCTTACTGACGCTTAAGGAAAACGCCACCGTTACAGTCACCCATTCCAAAACAAAGAATTTGCCAGAGATTTGCAGGCAGGCGGATATTTTGATTGTTGCCATGGGCAAGCCGCGGTTTATTGGTGCAGAATATGTGAAAGAAGGGGCGGTGGTAATTGATGTTGGCATCCATAGGGATGCAGGCAACAAATTATGCGGCGATGTGAAATTTGAAGAAGTGGAGCCAATTGCTTCTGCCATTACCCCAGTTCCAGGCGGCGTTGGGCCTATGACAATTGCAATGCTAATGGATAATTGCGTACGCGGCATTGAGAAGGGGCCAAATACCATGCTGCAGGGCTGACGGGGCTTGGAATTTGCTTTTCGCAGCAGGGCTGCGGAGTATTTGCCCCTCGCGGCAGCCGCCAAATATCCGTGCAAGCACGGCTGCTTGGCTCGCTGCCCGCGGGAATAAAAAGGGCTTAAAAAGGGCAGGGAAGAGGAACAGAAAGAATGAAATGTGCGAATTGCGGGGCAGAGCTTAAGGTAGGCTGCGTATATTGCTCTGTCTGCGGAAAAGAAGCCCAGATTGTATCAGATTACACTGTCCTGGAGGATGACTTCCTGAGGGACATATTAAAGGAAAAGAAACAAAAGACCCAAAAGAAGCATTCTTCTGGGAAGCAAAGCGAGGGGGCAAAAGCCTCTGGGAAGCATAAACCAAGAAGAAAAAAGAAAAACCTGGCATGGGCTTTTGCCGCCATGGCAATTCTGGCTGTGCTGTTGGTAGGGATTGCCTTCCTGGTCAAATATTCCCAGGACAATTCTTATGAATACCAACTAACAAAGGCAGAAAGCTATAAGGATGGGAAAGATTACCAGCAGGCAGAAAAATGCCTAAAACGCGCGTTGGAGCTCGACGGGCCTGTGGAAGATATAAAAATGAGCCTGGTGGAGGTTTATTTGCTGCAAGAAGAGGAAGGCAGCGCACAAAAGCTGCTGTTAGAAATCATTGCCGATAATGGCAGCCATTTAGAAGCATACCGGCAATTAATCCAAATTTATGACGAAGCAGAAGATTATGAAGCGATAGATGCGTTACGCAAGGAAATTACAGACAGCAATATTTTGGAATTGTTTGAGGAGTATCTTGCCGAGCCGCCAGAATTTGAACCAGAAAGCGGGACATTCCAGGAAGAGACGCCTATCACGCTTACCAGCAAAGGGGATTGCGCAATTTATTACACCACAGACGGATCTGACCCAAGGGAAGGGAAATTGTACCATGGGCCTATCCCGTTAGAGCCGGGCAAGAGCCTAAAGGTACGTGCAGTTTGCTGCAACGAATTTGGGCTGTACAGCGAAGAGAATCAAGGGCAGTTCCTGCTAGAGCTTCAAAAACCAGACACGCCGCAGGTAACGCCGTCTGGGGGAAGTTTCAAGATCCCCCAGCCAATTACGGTAGATGTGCCAGATGGGTGCAAGGTATATTACACCTGGGGCAGGGCGGCGCCGACCCAGGAGTCCAACCAGTATGAAGGGGCAATCAGCATGCCAGAGGGCAATAATATTTTATCCCTTATCTTGGTGGACGAGTATGGAATGGTTTCTGATGTATTGAAATGCAACTACATTTATATCCCATAAACAAATAGACAGGTTCCATGCCACAGCCACTTTCCCGTCCTATGGGGAAGTGGCTGCGTTTAAAAAAGGATAAGGAAGTGGCTTATGAAAGACTTAAGTAAGATTCGGGAAGAGATTGACCAGATAGACAGGCAGATGGTAGCCTTATATGAAGCGCGGATGAACCTTGCGGCAGAGGTTGCAGAATATAAGATATCTGTTGGGAAGCCGGTTTTAGACAAAGAGCGGGAAAAAGAGAAGCTGCAAAAAGTGCAGGGGCTGGTGCAGGCAGAAGAGAACCGTTATGGCGTTGGGGAACTTTTTCAGCAAATTATGGCTTTAAGCCGCAAACGCCAGTATCAGATGATGGTCCAGCATGGGCAGGGCAGGGACATGGGGTTTTCCCAAGTAGGCAAGCTGCCTTTTTCCTCCCATAAAGTGGTATATCAGGGAGCGGAAGGCGCCTACAGCCAGCTTGCCATGCAGGCATATTTTGGGAAAGAAATCGACAGCTACCATGTAAAGTCCTGGCGGAATGCCATGGAGGCAATCAGCAGCGGGGAAGCAGATTATGCCGTGCTTCCCATTGAAAATTCTTCTGCTGGGATAGTAGGGGAGAACTTCGACTTGCTGGTGGAATATGACAACTGCATTGTGGCAGAACAGACCATCAAAGTGGAACATGCGCTGTTAGGGCTTCCTGGCAGCGGCATATCAGACATTACCCATGTATATTCCCATCCCCAGGCATTAATGCAGAGTGTGGATTTCCTGGATGGGCATAAGGATTGGAAGCTGGTGGAAACAGAAAACACCGCATTTGCAGCAAAGAAAGTATTAAAAGACGGGAAATGCAACCAGGCGGCGATTGCAAGTACAGTGACAGCCGATATTTATGGGCTTAACATCTTAAAGGATAACATTAATTACAGCGATGAGAACAGCACCCGGTTCATTATTGTCTCAGGCAAGAAAATCTGCCTAAAGGGGGCAAAGAAAATAAGCATTTGTTTTGAAGCATCCCATGAGAGCGGCTCTTTGTACCATATGCTTTCCCACTTTATCTTCAACAACCTGAACATGGTAAAAATTGAATCAAGGCCCATTAAAGATAAAAGCTTTGAATACCGCTTTTTTGTGGATATGGAAGGGAACCTTGAGGACGCTGCAGTGCAAAACGCATTAAAAGGTTTGAAGGAAGGCGCCTTGTACCTAAAAGTGCTTGGGAATTATTAAAGGAAAACGTAAGGATAAAAGAGGGTGGAAGATGAAAATCGCAGGGAAATTAATTCTGTACAGGGAATTGGAAGAAGGTAAAGTTTTTAAAGACTTTACCTGGGTTATGGAACATTACAAAGACGCTGGCAAAGAAAAACTCCAGGCATTGTGCTATGGATGCATCCATGGGCTTGCAGAGTTGTCCGTAAGCCATGGGTTTGAAGGGAACTTATGGCAGGATTACCTTACTTTTTTAATGGTAAACAATGAAAATGCCTACAGTATTTCATGTGAAATGAAAGGCGCCATTGAGGGGAGCATTAATCGCCTGGCGCTGCATGATTTTGAAATTTTTAAAGAATTGTTTGACTTTGATTTTAAGGAGCTTGAGGAATGGCTAGAGGTTCCAGAGCTTAGAATTATAGAACATTATAAGCGTTCTGGACGGAATGGGAATGTGTTTAACCACCGGGTATGGGACAGGATATCCCAATTGAGCGTCCGCCTGGAACAGACAAAGACGGCAGAGGAATTTAAACAGGAAGTGACCCAGTTCTATCAGGAATTTGGCGTAGGGAAGCTTGGGCTGCACAAAGCTTTTCGCATAGAACATAAAGGGGACGGGGTGAACATTGCGCCTATCATGAATATTGCCCATGCCCATTTGGACGACTTAATTGGGTATGACACGGAAAAAAAGAAACTGATTGACAATACAGAGGCTTTTGTGAATGGGAAGCAGGCAAACAACTGCCTGCTGTTTGGAGACGCAGGGACAGGAAAATCTACGAGCATCAAGGCAATCATCAACCAATATTATGACAAGGGGCTTCGTATGGTTGAGGTATATAAGCATCAATTCCAGGATTTGAACCACCTGATAGCCCTAATAAAGAACCGTAACTATAAATTTATCATCTATATGGATGATTTGTCTTTTGAAGAGTTTGAAATAGAGTACAAATATTTAAAGGCAGTGATTGAAGGAGGGCTGGAGAGGAAGCCAGACAATGTACTGATTTATGCCACCTCGAACCGCCGCCATTTGGTCAGGGAGAAGTTCAGCGACAAAGAGGAGCGCGATAACGAGCTGCATACCAATGACACCGTGCAGGAAAAACTTTCTTTAGCGGCAAGGTTCGGCGTGACTATCTATTTTGGGAAGCCCGATAAAAAGGAATTCCAGGAAATTGTGAAATCCCTTGCAGAAAAATACCATATCCAGATGGGGAAGGAAGAGCTGTTGGCAGAAGCAAACAAGTGGGAGTTGAGCCATGGGGGGCTTTCAGGAAGGACCGCCCAGCAGTTTATCAATTATCTGTTGGGGAGGCAATAACCTGAAAAAGCCTGGCAGAAAGGAACAGGTATGAAAATTACGACATTTGCAGCAATTTATATCGGCTCATATGAAGTGAGCCTGAAGGTATTTGAAATTTCCGGGAACCGGAAAATACGTTCGATAGACTATGTGCGCAGCCATGTGGAACTGGGGCGGGACGCTTTTCGGAAAGGAGTCATCGGGTATGAGCTGGTGGACGAGCTTTGCCTGATCTTAAAGGAATTCCGCACCATAATGGATGGGTATAAAGTAGACGACTATATGGCTTATGCAGGGAATGTATTTCGGAACGTAAGCAATAAGCTGTTTATTCTGGACCAAATCCGCCTCCGCACCAAAATTGAAATTACAGTCTTAAGCAATTCAGAACACCGCCTGATGGATTATAAATCCCTTGCGGTGCTGCCAAAGTTTGAAAAGATGATCCAAAAAGGCGCGGCGGTTGTGAATGTTGGGGGCGGCAGCATGCAGATTACGTTATTCCGAAAAGGGACGGCAATCACAACCCAGCATATTGAGCTTGGGATTATGCGTATCCGGGAAAAGCTGTCCAAAATTGAGAACCTGGTCAGCCATTATGAAACCCAAATCCAAGAATTGATTGATAAAGAACTGGAAATTTTTAAACGGATTTACCTGCAGGGCACGGAAATGAAGTATATTATTGTCATGGGAGATTACATCGGGGAAATGACAAAAGGGTTTTCCAAAAAAGAGGAAGACGGGACGATTGAGACAGAACGCTTTATTAAACTGCTGAACAAATGGTACAAGAAATCTGCGGAGGAAATTTCCCTGGAATTGAACTTGGCCAATGAACGCGACCCATTAATTTTGCCTTCTGTTGTGCTGTATAAGCGGCTGGCTGAAATGCTGAATGCAAAGTATATTTGGGTGCCGGGGGTAACAATCAGCGATGGGATTGCCTGCGCCTATGCGGAAAAAAACCGCATGATTTACTTTGAACATGATTTTGAGGAGGATGTCCTTGCGGCGGCAAAGAACCTGGCAGAGCGTTACCATGGGTATTCCAGCCATACAGAGGCTGTCTTAAATATGGCCGTTGCAATTTTTGACGCCATGAAGAAAGTGCATGGGATGGGCAAACGTGAACGCCTCCTGCTGCAGGTGGCGGCAATCCTCCATGATTGCGGGCGTTACATTAGCCTGGTAAACCAGTCGGAGTGTTCCTATCAGATTATTATCGCCACGGAAATTATTGGGATGACCCATTTAGAGCGGGAAATTGTTGCAAGCGCAGTGAAGTATAATTCCCAGCCCCTGCAGACTTACAGCAGCGTTAGTGATAAAATGGGCAAAGAGGATTATATGGTAGTCTCAAAGCTGACGGCAATCCTAAAAATTGCCAACGCTATGGACAGGAGCCACAAACAGAAATTTAAAAACATAAAAGCCACGCTGCAGGAACGGGAACTTGTTGTCACAGTGGAATCTGCAGAGAGCATTGTATTGGAGAAGGGGCTGTTTTCCGCTTATGCAAATTCATTTGAAGAAATTTTCAGTATAAAGCCAAGGATAAGAGAAAAGAAAGTGTTTTAAGGGAGGTTATGGTATGGACAAAGAGAAGGATTTTCTGAAGCCGGAATATTACGAGAACCGGGAGCTGAGCTGGCTAAAATTTGACCACAGGGTATTGAATGAGGCAAGGGATAAGAATATCCCGCTGCTGGAGCGGTTAAAGTTTGTCAGCATCACGTCTTCTAACCTGGATGAATTTTTCATGGTCCGTGTGGCTTCTTTGAAAGATATGGTCCATGCGGGGTATAAGAAAAGGGATATCGCCGGGATGACGGCAAAGGAGCAGCTAGAGGCAATTAACAAAGATACCCGGGCGTTGGTGGAAATGCAGTACAGCACCTACAACCGTTCCCTGGTGCCGCTGCTCCACAACCATGGGATTGAGATTATTTCCGCCTATGAAGAGCTGAATGAAGAACAGGGGGATTATGTGGACCGTTATTTTGAAGAAACGGTGTACCCGGTGCTGACTCCAATGGCGGTGGACGCTTCCCGCCCATTCCCGCTGATTCGGAATAAATCTTTAAATATTGCCGCGCTGCTAACCAAGAAAGGGGACAAAAAAGAAGAGCTGGAATTTGCCACCGTCCAGGTCCCTTCTGTGCTTTCTAGGATTGTCCAAATCCCTTCCCAGGAAGAAGGGGTTAAGACTTTTATCTTACTAGAACAGGTGATTGAGCGAAATATCCACCGCCTGTTTTTGAATTACCATGTAGAATGCGCTTACCCTTACCGGATTATGCGAAATGCGGACCTGACCATTGATGAAGATGAAGCGGAAGATTTGCTCCAGGAAATCCAAAAACAGTTGAAGAAACGCCAATGGGGCGAAGTAATACGCTTAGAAGTGGAAGAAAAGATTGATAAGCGGCTCCTTGGCATCTTACGGGAAGATTTGCATATTGCACAAGAAGATATTTTTAAAATCAATGGGCCTTTGGACCTTACGTTCCTTATGAAAATGTATGGGATTGAAGGGGAGGATGAATTGCGCTACCCACCATACCAACCCCAGCGCGTGCCTCAGATTGTGCCTGGGGAGGATATTTTTGCAGCGATTCGCAAAGGGGATATCCTGCTGCACCATCCATACCAGACATTTGACCCAGTGGTGGATTTTATCCGGCAGGCAGCCACAGACCCGGATGTGCTTGCCATTAAGCAGACTTTGTACCGCGTCAGCGGGCATTCCCCAATTATCGCTTCCCTGGCGCAGGCGGCGGAAAATGGGAAGCAGGTATCCGTGCTGGTGGAATTAAAGGCAAGGTTTGATGAAGAAAATAATATTGTATGGGCCAAAAAGTTAGAAAAAGCGGGATGCCACGTCATCTATGGGCTGGTAGGCTTAAAAACCCACAGCAAAATTGCCCTGGTCGTGCGTAAAGAGGAAGACGGCATCCGCAGGTATGTCCATCTGGGGACAGGGAATTACAATGACTCCACAGCAAAATTATATACAGACCTTGGGATATTTACCTGCTCAGAGGCGATTGGGGAGGACGCCACTGCAGTATTTAATATGCTGTCCGGCTACTCAGAGCCGCCATCCTGGAACAAGCTGGTAGTTGCGCCAATTTGGCTGCGCAAACGCTTCCTAAAATTAATTAAACGTGAAATAAAGCATGCCCAGGCAGGGAAGGAAGCCTTTATTAAAGCGAAAATGAATTCCCTTTGTGACAGGGATGTGATTGCGGCATTGTATGAAGCTTCCGCGGCAGGCGTGCAAATTGAACTGGTGGTGCGGGGCATTTGCTGCCTGAAAGTTGGCATCCCTGGAATCAGCGACAATATCTGCGTCCATTCCATTGTCGGGAACTTCCTGGAGCATAGCCGTATTTTTTGGTTCCACAATGACGGGCAGGAAGAGATTTATATGGGAAGCGCCGATTGGATGCCCAGGAATTTAGACCGCAGGGTGGAGATTATGTTCCCAGTGGAAAATGAAGCCTTGATGGGGCAGGTCCGCCACGTGTTAGAAACACAACTTGCAGATAATACAAAAGCACATGTTTTGCAACCTGACGGAAAATATGATAAAATAGATAAGAGAGGGAAGAAGCTGGTAAACTCACAACAGCAATTTTGTGAGGAAGCAAAAAGAGCGCTCCCTAAAATTGTAAATGCATACCAGGAAAGGGTATTTATTCCAGCAGAGCCAATGGAATAAAATACATAGAGAGTGGAGGGAACCTTATGAAACATAAAATATTGTTTACGGACCTGGATGAGACATTATTAAATAGTGACAAAAGCATTTCTAAAGAGAACCGGGAGGCTATCGCAAAAATGCTGGAACAGGGGCATGACTTTGTATTGATGACTGGGCGCCCAATCGCAACGGGAAGGGTTGTGGTGAAGGAACTTGGGCTTAAGATACCCAGGTGCTATATGGTGGCGTTTAATGGGGCAGTTGTCTATGACTGTGTGGCGGACCGAGTTTTGGCGGAACGCACCCTTCCGATGGAAGTTGCGAAGGATATCATCCTTGCAGCCCACAAGGAAGGCATTTATGTGCAGACTTACCAGCAAGACACAATCCTTGCGGACCACCATGGGAGGGAGCTGGATTTTTATCTGAAAAATGCCAGGATGCGCTACCGTCTGGTAGACGATATTTACGGGAGCCTGGAACAGGAGCCAAACAAAGTGATTTTGATTGATGTGGACAGCCAGGAAAGGCTGCTGCAGTTTATGGAGCAGCATCCAGAACTGAAGGAACGGACAAACTGCCTGACTTCCTGTAATGAATATTTGGAATACTGCCCAAAAGACACTGACAAAGGGACAGGCCTGAAATACATCAGCAAATTCCTAAATACCCCTATTGAAAATACTGTGGCTGTAGGGGACGAACGCAATGATATCCCTATGATTCGCGCGGCGTATATAGGCGTTGCAGTGAAAAACGGGCATAAAAACCTTCGGGAAGCGGCAGACTATGTGACGGAACATGACAATGACCATGGCGCGCTCGCGGAGGTAATTGAAAAATACATCCTGAACGAAAGCGCATAGCTGAAAAGGAGTGGTGCAGGGCGTGAACCATAAGCTCTATAAGTATGAATCTATGGTTTATGAGGCAAAAGGCAAAAGCGGCGCTTATGTAGCATTCCCTTATGACATCAGGGAAGAATTTGGTAAGGGCAGGGTAAAAGTCCATGCCACTTTTGACGGGGAACCATATGATGGGAGCATTGTAAATATGGGCGTCAAAAACGAAGATGGGAGCGTGTGCTACCTAATTGGGCTGCGCAAAGATATCCGGGCAAAAATAGGGAAACAGCCAGGCGACCAGGTTTTTGTAACCATAAGGGAAAGGGAATAGCCGTGCTAATGGGCTATTCCTTTGTACTAAGCGTTTTTTCGTTAATTTCTTGTATAAAATAACAAAAATAGCAGATACTACCATAAAAAGGAGTTTGATATGGAAAAAAAATGTAGTATCCGTTTCTTGTTATTTGGAATTATATTAAGCGCAGCCTTCAGCTTAAGCGTAGGATTTTTTGCAGGGTCCCACAAAAGCTGGAATACCTATGAAGAGCGTATTGTCTTATTACAGAAGCAGAATGAGGACCTTCTGGCGAAACAGGAGCTGCAAGAAGCAGAAAATGCTTTATCAGAAAGCTTAAAGGTAGTGGACCCCTACCAATATATCCTGCTGGAAGAAAATGGTTATGTGGCTGTTTACCATGCAGACAGGGAGACACTATTTGCCTCCACCGATATCCTGGTCACGGATTTGCCCGAAGATTTACAGATAGAAATTAATCAGGGGAAATTGATAGAAAATGAGGAGCAGCTCTATAATTTTCTGGAAAATTACACAAGTTAGCCTACTTGAAACCTTTGTTTTTGCATGTTATAATGTCGAAAGGCATAGTACGCGCCAATGTGCGCATAGGGTACCATACCACGCCGCGAAGTGATTATAGTATAAGTTAGGGGACAATTTATTTCATTAGGATAATTTATGGGTCAGATATTTGATGTGGTTATTATAGGAGCCGGCGCGTCAGGCCTTACCGCTGGAATACACGCGGCAAGGGAAGGCGCAGACGTCTTGATTTTAGAGCATATGGACAAAGCCGGGAAGAAAATCCTGGCAACAGGAAATGGAAAATGTAATTTTACCAACGAAAAGCAGGGCATTGCATATTACAGAGGCAAGAACCCTGCCTTTGTCTTGCCTGCCCTGGAACAATTTGGGCTTGCAAAAACCCTCCATTTTTTTCGGGAGCTTGGCATATATGCCAAGCCAAAGCGGGACGGGTACTATTACCCGTCAAGCGGGCAGGCCGCCTCTGTTTTAGAAGTGTTATTAATGGAATGCCGGAGGCTGAACGTAACCATTGAATATGGGATTGGAATACGGGGCATCCAGAAAAAGGATGGCAAGTTCTTAATAAACACGAAGCAGGGCATATTAAAAAGCCTCTCATGCGTGATAGCCACAGGCGGAAAAGCCGCCAAAAAAACAGGCAGCGACGGAAGCGGGATTCCATATATTGTAGGGTTTGGGCATAAAATGACAGACCTTGCCCCAGCGCTGGTTGGGCTGCAGGGAAAACAGCCATTTTTAAAAGATCTTGCAGGAATCCGTGCAGAATGCAATGTAACGCTCTACATAGAAAATAAAAAAATAGCAGAAGACTTAGGGGAACTTCAATTGACAGAATTTGGCGTATCTGGAATCCCAGTATTCCAGGTCAGCCGTTATGCCGCCTATGGGCTTTTGCAGAAACAGCAAGTGTCAGTGAAATTAAATTTCCTGCCAAGTTTATCTAAGCAGCAGGTGGAAGGAATGCTGGCGGAACGCTTTTTTTCTTATGGGGAAGGGAAAACCGCACAGGAAGCGTTAGTTGGGCTATTGCCTGCAAAATTGAACCAGGTATTGTTAAAAGAAAGCGGGATAGATGGGAAGAAGCCTGCAAAAGCTTGCAGTGGGGCAAAACTTACCCGCCTGGCCCACAAAATACAGAGCCTATTGATAGAAATCATTGGGACAAAAGGGTTTGACGGGGCGCAAGCGACGGCGGGCGGCGTGGATACGGATGAAATCTGCCCAGACACCATGGAATCCAGGCTGGTGCCTGGCCTGTTTTTTTCCGGGGAAGTGATAGACATTGACGGAATGTGCGGCGGGTATAACCTTCAATGGGCATGGTCCAGCGGGTTTGCCGCCGGAAAATCGGCTGCAGGATATGCGTCCAATAGCGGCCAAAAGACGGCGAATGGAGGGAAAAACAAACATGATACGAATACATCAGCTAAAGCTCCCGGTTTTTCACACAATAGGACAGTTGGAAAAGAAAATCTTAAAGACTCTGGGCATCACCCCAGGGGAACTTCAAGGATACCAGATACGGAAACAATCCATAGACGCCCGAAAAAAAGGTGAAATATGTTATGTCTATGCATTAGATGTCCAGGTAAGCCAGGAAGCGAAAGTCCTTAAGCGAAAGCGCCCTCAGGTTTCCATGGCAAAGGATACCCGTTATTCTTTCCCAAAAAGCGGGGAACTGCCGCTTGCACATCCCCCTGTGATTATTGGCAGCGGGCCGGCAGGCTTATTCTGCGCTTACCTTTTAGCCCAGCATGGCTATGCCCCAGTGGTGATAGAACGGGGCAGGAAGGTTGAAAAGCGTACCCAGGATGTGGAAAAATTCTGGCAGGGCAATCAGCTTCAGCCAGAATCTAATGTCCAGTTTGGGGAAGGGGGCGCAGGCACTTTTTCAGATGGCAAGCTGAACACCTTAGTGAAAGATGTGAAGGGAAGGAGCCAGGCGGTGCTGGAGGCCTTTATCCGCCATGGCGCCCCAGAATCCATTGGTTACCAGGGCAAACCCCATATTGGGACCGATACGTTACGGGAAGTAGTTGCAAATATGCGCCGGCAGATCCAGTCCTGGGGCGGGACATTCCTGTTTGAAACCTGCGTGGTTGGAATGGAATTCCAGCAAGGGCGGCTGGCCAGTTTAGAGTGTGCCAGGAATGGGGCGTCACTGCATATAGAAACAGAGCTTGCCGTGCTTGCCATTGGGCATAGCGCCAGGGACACCTTTGAAATGCTGCGCCAGGCAGGATTTCAAATGGAAGCAAAAGCCTTTGCAGTAGGGCTTCGGGTGGAACACCCGCAATCATTGATTAATGAAAGCCAGTATGGGGCAGACATGGCAGCAAAGCTTCCAGCCGCCCCATATAAACTGACCGCAAACCTTAAGAATGGCAGGGGCGTGTACTCTTTTTGCATGTGTCCAGGAGGCTATGTGGTCAACGCGTCTTCAGAAGCTGGGCGGATTGCCGTCAATGGGATGAGCTATAGCGGCAGGGACGGCGCAAATGCCAACAGCGCCATTATTGTTACCGTTTCACCAAAAGATTTTGATGTACCAGGGTCTTTGGGCGGCGTTGAATTCCAGCGCCGTCTGGAAGGGCAGGCATACCGCCTGGGGAACGGGAAAGTCCCCCAACAATTATTTGGCGATTTTGAAGCAGGGCGGGCATCTTCCTCATATGGGGCGTTCCCATCAGCCGTCAAAGGCCAATGTGGGTTTGGCTCCCTGCACCATTTATTCCCAAAAGAACTGACCGATTCTTTTTGCCAGGGGATGCACCAATTTTCCAACTATATCACTGGTTTTGACCGGGAAGACGTAATATTATCCGGGGTGGAAAGCCGGACCTCGTCCCCGGTAAGGATTTCCCGGGATGAATCATTTGAAAGCAATAAAAAAGGGGTATATCCCTGTGGGGAAGGCGCAGGGTATGCCGGAGGGATTCTGTCTGCCGCAATGGATGGGATGAAAGTTGCGGAAGCAATTGCAGAAAAATACAAAGCGCCTGTATAGAAGGCAATAGGCGGCTAATTTTACGAAGGAGGGAAGTATCATCGTGTCAGAATACACACCAATGATGCAGCAATATATAGAAACAAAAAAAGATTACCCGGATTGTATCCTGTTCTACCGCCTGGGGGATTTTTACGAGATGTTCTTTGAGGACGCCAAAACCGCCTCTAAAGAACTGGAAATCACCTTGACTGGCAAGAACTGCGGGAAAGATGAGAAGGCTCCCATGTGCGGGGTCCCTTACCATTCTGTGGAATCCTATTTGAACAAGCTGGTGTCCAAAGGCTATAAGGTCGCCATCTGTGAACAGGTGGAGGATCCCAAGATGGCACGGGGCTTGGTGAAACGGGAAGTGGTGAGGATTGTCACGCCAGGGACGAACCTGGACACACAGGCCTTGGACGAAACAAAAAACAATTATATTATGTGCATTGTATATTTGGAGAACCGTTATGGCGTGTCTATTGCAGACGTCACCACTGGGGATTATTATGTGACAGAGCTTGACCAAGAGGCAAAGCTGGTGGATGAAATACATAAATTTGCGCCGTCTGAAATTATCTGCAATGAAGCATTTTATATGGCGGGGATGAATTTTGAGGATTTTAGGCAGAGGCTTGGAATTGCAATTTATGCCTTGGACTCCTGGTATTTCAGTGATGAAACAGCAAAAAACACGCTTCTGGAGCATTTTAAAATGTCGGACCTCCATGGGCTTGGCATCAAAGACTATGAATGCGGGACCATAGCGGCAGGCGCATTGCTGAAATACTTATATGAAACCCAGAAAAATTCCCTTGCAAATATGACGTCGCTGCAGCTCTATTTTACAGGGAAATACATGATTATTGACAGTTCCACCAGGCGGAACCTAGAATTGGTAGAGACCCTTCGGGAGAAACAAAAACGCGGTTCCTTGCTGTGGGTTTTGGATAAGACAAAGACAGCAATGGGGGCTAGGATGCTGCGCAGCTTTGTGGAACAGCCTTTAATTGACAAAAAAGAGATTGAACGGCGGCTGGACGCAGTAGAAGCTTTTAACTGCAATGCCATGCTTAGGGAGGAGATTCGGGAATACCTAAACCCCATTTACGATATGGAACGCCTGATTGGCCGCGTCACATACCAGACTGCCAACCCCAGGGATTTGACGGCATTTAAAAGCTCTTTAGAAATGCTCCCCCATATCCACAGCCTGTTAGGGGAATTTAAAACGCCCCTGCTGCAGGAACTGCAGGAAGAGCTGGATGTATTAGAAGATATTTACCAGTTAATTGATTCCTCCATTATGGACGACCCCCCTATTTCTATCCGGGACGGCGGCATGATAAAAGAAGGGTACCATGAGGAGATTGACAAATTGCGCCATGCCAAGACGGAGGGGAAAACATGGCTGATGGAATTAGAGGCAAAGGAACGGGATAAGACGGGCATCCGTAACCTCAGGATTAAATACAATAAGGTGTTTGGCTATTACCTGGAGGTGACGAATTCCTACCAAAACCTTGTGCCTGATTACTATACCAGGAAACAGACCCTTGCCAATGCAGAACGGTATATCACGGCAGAGTTAAAAGAGCTGGAAGACATTATCCTTGGGGCGGAGGATAAGCTGGTGACTTTGGAATATGAAACATTCCGGGATATCCGGGATAAGATTGCAAATGAAGTGCTGCGTATCCAGAAAACAGCCAAAGCCATTGCCAAGACGGACGTGCTGTCCTCCCTTTCCCTAGTGGCGGAGCGGAATAATTACTGCCGGCCCTCCATCAATGAAATAGGCGTGATAGACATAAAGGACGGGCGCCATCCAGTGGTAGAGCAGATGATAAGCAACGATATGTTTATCGCAAACGACACTTACCTGGACAACAATAAAAACCGTATTTCCATTATTACCGGGCCAAACATGGCAGGGAAATCCACCTATATGCGGCAGGCTGCACTGATTGTCTTAATGGCGCAGATTGGAAGCTTTGTCCCTGCAAAACAGGCAAAAATCGGAATTGCAGACCGGATTTTCACCCGTGTGGGGGCATCGGATGATTTGGCAAGCGGTCAAAGCACATTTATGGTGGAAATGACGGAGGTTGCAAATATTTTAAGGAACGCCACCAGCAACAGCCTTCTGGTGCTGGATGAGATTGGCAGGGGGACAAGCACCTTTGACGGCCTTAGCATTGCCTGGGCAGTGGTGGAGCATATTAGCAACCCTAAGCTTCTGGGAGCCAAAACGCTGTTTGCCACCCATTACCATGAACTGACGGAGCTGGAAGGCAAGCTGAACAATGTGAACAACTACTGCATTGCCGTAAAAGAAAAAGGCGACGACGTGGTATTTTTACGCAAGATTGTGCCGGGCGGCGCAGATAAGAGCTATGGCATCCAGGTAGCGAAACTTGCCGGCGTGCCAGAAAGCGTGATTGCCCGCGCCAAGGAGATCTCAGAAGAATTAAGCGCCCATGACATTGCGGAATTGGCTGGAAGCCTGATTACAGAAACGGCCAAGCCCAAAAAGAAGCAGGAAAAACTAGATGAAATGGATTTAGCGCAGATGTCCCTGTTTGACACGGTAAAAGACAATGACATTATTCAGGAGCTGGCAGGGCTGGATTTAGGGAACTTAACGCCGATTGACGCGTTGAATAAATTGTATCAGTTACAAAGTAAGGTGAAAAATCGGTGGTAGTTTACATAATATGATTATGTAAACTGATTGGCGTAATACGATAAGGTATTTCACAAAAAACAGGGAAAGGGCATAGGCTCCTTTTCCTGTTTTTGGCTCTATGTTGTGGATGAAAGCACTCCGTATTTTCAAGGAAAATCCTTGAGCATCTTCTTTCCCTATGCTATATTATAAACATGGATAGGAGGAAGGAACATGTATATAACAGGCAGATATTGGGATAATTACATCGGCGGCACAGATGACAGCTTAACATTAGTAGAATATTTGACAAGCAAGCAGAAGGAAGAAATTCCTTTATCAGAAATATTTTCAGATATTGGGTTGGACAAGCTGAATGGTGAATTCCGACAGCAGGAGGAACCTTTGGTTGTTTCCACTATGGAGGAAGAAGCAGATTGCGGGGAACCTTATCTGGAATTTTATTTTGCCATTAATTTGATTACTGACCTTGCCGCATTGCTCTTAGAATGCAAAGTGAACAAAACTGTAAACTTATGCGAACTGGCAGGGGATGGCCTGGAAGCTGATGTGCCGAATGTCCATATTACCGCAACGCCAGAGGAACATCAGTTAATCAATAAAGCAATTATGGATTTTATATCCGAACCACTTGCTTATAACCTAAGTGAAATGTGTCCGGAAGAAGATATGATGGAACTGGCAGGAATATGCGAAAATTTAAGGAAAGAGCTGTATGGGCAAGAAGGGTAAGGTTTGCCAAGGGTGGGAGGTATTTGAATGAAAATTGATAATTTAATTGAAAATGTAGATAGCCAAATAATAAATATTAGGACGAAAAGCCTGGATGTTTCATTTAACGAATTATACGACATGTATACGGATGATGAGTTAGTAATTTCCCCAGACTACCAAAGGCTTTTTCGGTGGGAAGAAGAAAAGCAGTCAAGATTTATAGAATCCCTTATATTAGAGATGCCTGTGCCGCCTATTTTTGTAATAGAGATAAAGGATGGGGTATATGAACTGATTGACGGGCTTCAAAGAGTGTCCAGCTATCTTCATTTTAGAGGGGAAATATTGGGTGAAGGGACAACTGAGCCACTTCAATTAAGCGGATGTGATATTGTTCCTGAATTAAACGGCCTGACTTTTGAACTATTGCCAAAACCATTGCAAATTAAGATTAAAAGAAGTTTTGTCAGGATGGAGGTCATTAAAAAAGAAAGCGAGCCAAGTTTGAAATACCATATGTTTAAAAGGCTTAACACTGGTGGAGAATTATTATCTGCACAAGAAATCAGGAATTGCACCGTCCGGTTACTAAATTCCAAAGCTTTGGATTTCTTAGATGAATGCAGTAAAAACAGTGATTTTAAAGCTGTAATAAACAAAATTGGAAAGAGTAGCTTTAAAATGAAGTATGACCAGGAGCTTGTTTTACGTTTTTTTGTGTTGAAAAATGATTTGCAAAGCTACAAATACCCCGTAACAGAGTATCTTACCCGTTATTTAGAAAAAATAACAGAAGGGGAAATAAAATTTGATTATAAAAAAGAGAAAAACATATTTGAAAAAACATTTCATATCATTCACCAGTCTTTGGGAAGCAGCGCATTTTCTAGCAGGACAAAATTAAACCATGAAAAAAATGATTTTGTTTTGTATTTTTATGATGGCATAACAATTGCACTGGCAAGGGTAATTGATTCCTTTGAGGGGTTCCAAAAATTCTCAGAATTAAGCGAAGCCATAAATGAAGTGAAATTCGGAGAAGTAATTCAATCATATAAGACGGGAAGCATCAATAGTTTATCGAAAAGAATTGAATTGTTCTCAGCGGGGGTGAATTCAGTTATTGACTAAAGAAGAATTGCGTACGGCAATGGAAACGGAACTGGCATGGAGGCAAGAGGAATTGACATTTATGAAAAATCAATTGTCAAATATATCTGAAGAACTATTAAAAGAGAAATACAGGAAAAGTTTAGTCCTAATGCTGTATGCACATTTTGAGGGATTTGTAAAAATATGCTTGTTGTCATATATCCAATATGTGAATTCCTTGCATTTAAAACGAGAATGCTTTCAAGAAAGGCTTATTGCTTCGTCAATGAACCGAGAATTTACTGCATTTGATAATAATGACGAAAAATGCAGTATTTTTAAACGAAAACTCCCTGATGACAAACGCCTGCATCGCCTTTACAGGCGGGTTAATTTCTTGGAAGAATTAGATGAGTTTAAAAGTAGGGAATTGGTAATATCGGATGAAACGATAGATACTGAATCAAATCTATGGTATATAGTCCTACAAAAAAATTTATATAAAGTAGGATTGCC
This sequence comes from uncultured Lachnospiraceae bacterium, assembly GCA_910585295.1. Classification (GTDB taxonomy): domain Bacteria; phylum Bacillota; class Clostridia; order Lachnospirales; family Lachnospiraceae; genus Petralouisia. The sequence goes on from CAJUDE010000037.1 coordinate 68,256, forward strand.
CGTTGATTTATTTGAAGATGTTTCAAAAGATGTGGATGCATTGGTGAATAGACGGAATTCTATTGCGCATGGCACAGAACGTGCTGGAGTTACGGAGCGTGAATATTTAAGATGGGAAACAAAAACATACCGGATTATGGAGGATATGGTAAAATGTATCTACCATACTGTCTGCCATGAGAAATACCGAAAAGAACATTAGATTTTTCTAAAGGAGCTTTTATGCCAAATATTGAAATTTTAGACCAACAGACCATTGACAAAATCGCAGCGGGGGAGGTGATTGAACGCCCATCCTCCGTGGTAAAAGAATTGGTGGAGAACGCCATAGACGCCAGGGCAAGCGCCATAACCGTAGAAATCAAAGAGGGAGGAATTTCCTTTATCCGCATTACAGACAATGGATGCGGCATAGAAGCTGCGCAAGTCCCGCTTGCTTTTTTGCGCCATTCCACCAGTAAAATCCGCAGCGTGGAGGACCTTGTCTGCGTATCGTCCCTGGGATTTCGGGGAGAAGCGTTATCCAGCATCGCCGCAGTAGCCCAGGTGGAGCTGATTACCAAAACCTCTTCTGGCTTAAGCGGCACACGTTATGTCATTGAAGGGGGGCAGGAGAAGTCCTCCGAAGAAATTGGGGCGCCAGAAGGGACAACTTTCTTAGTCCGTAACCTTTTTTACAACACGCCGGCAAGGAAAAAATTCTTAAAAACACCTCAGACAGAAGCCGGGTATATTGGGGATTTGATGGAACGGCTCGCATTGTCCCATCCTGAAATCTCCTTTAAATTGATTGTGAATAACCAGCCTAAACTCCATACTTCTGGCAATTCTAATTTAAAGGAAGTGATTTACCATGTTTATGGGCGCGACATTGCTGGGAACCTAATCGAAGTCCAGGGGGAAAACGATTTTTTTTCCATCCGAGGGTTTATAGGGAAGCCTTTGATTTCCAGGGGAAACCGGAATTTTGAGAATTATTTTATCAATGGAAGGTACATTAAAAGCGGGCTGATAGCAAAAAGCATAGAGGAAGCCTATAAATCTTTTGTAATGCAGCATAAATTCCCGTTCACTGTCCTACATATTTCCATCAATGGGGCTTTGCTGGATGTAAATGTCCATCCCACAAAGATGGAATTACGTTTTAGCAACGGGGAGGCAATCTATCAGTACCTTACTGGATTAATCCGTGATTCCATCAACCAAAATGAACTCGTATACCAGGTAAGCCTGGAACAAGAACGGGAAGAAAAGGCACGCCAGGCGCGTGAAAAGAAAGAACAGTTAAAGTCCAGCCGCAATGCGCCCGAGCCTTTTGAGCGTAACCGTTTGGAATCCATCAAACAGGCAGTGCAAAAAGACAGCCCATATGAACTAAAATATGGGCATCTCCCCCATTCTGGCATACACAAAATCGAAGGCAATGGGATGGATGGGCTTGTAGAAGAAAGCATCACTTATGCAGCGCAGCTAAATTTACCTGGCATAAGGAAGGAGGAGCCACAGGCTTTGCCAAAAAAGGTAATCCCTAATACACCTGGCATATTGGAAGAGACTTCTGGCGCCCCTTTAGATAACGGGGTGCCATTGGAGGAAGAAGCGCGTCCAGGCAAGCTATTAGAGGAGGTATCCAGGGACAGGCACAAGATTATCGGGCAGCTTTTTGAAACATATTGGCTAGTGGAATTTGATGGAAGCCTGTATATTATCGACCAGCATGCAGCACATGAAAAAGTCTTGTATGAGCGGACACTGGCTGCCCTCCATACCAAAGAATTCACCTCCCAAGTAATCTATCCGCCTATCCTGCTTACCTTAAATATGCAAGAAGAGGCATTGCTGAAAAAATATATGGGCTATTTTCAGGAGCTTGGTTATGAGATTGGGCATTTTGGCGGGAAGGAATACTCTGTCACCGCCGTCCCGGCAAACCTATTCGGGTTGGACGGGCAGGGCCTTGTCATTGAGATTCTGGATAGCCTGGCGAATTTCCACGGAAAAGAAACGCCTCAAATGGTAACCGAAAAAATAGCCTCCATGTCCTGTAAAGCGGCAGTGAAAGGGAACCAGACCCTTGCCAGAGAAGAGATAGAGTCACTGATTGGGGAGCTTTTGACATTGGAAAACCCTTACCACTGCCCCCATGGGCGGCCAACCATTATATCCATGTCAAAACATGAACTGGAAAAAAAATTTAAGCGGGTGGTGTCATGAAAAAACCATTAATTATACTAACTGGCCCGACTGCAGTTGGAAAAACCGAACTCTCCATCGCGCTTGCGCAGGCGGTCCATGGCGCTGTGATTTCTGCGGACTCTATGCAGGTGTACCGCCATATGGATATAGGCTCTGCCAAAATAACGCAAGAAGAGATGCATGGGGTACCCCATTATTTAATTGATATTTTGGAGCCGCAGGAGGAGTTCCATGTGGTGCGGTTCCAAGAACTTGCCAGGCAGTCCATGGAAAAAATTTATACAGAAGGGAAGGTCCCTATTGTGGTAGGAGGCACTGGATTCTATATCCAGGCATTGCTGTATGGGATTGACTTTACAGAGCAGCAAGAGGACACACAATACCGTAAAGAACTTGAGCAGATTGCCAAGGAACAAGGGCCAGAGGCCCTCCATCGGATGCTGGGGCAGGTAGACCCGGAATCCGCAAAGTGCATCCATGAAAACAATGTGAAACGCGTGGTGCGGGCTTTGGAGTTTTACCATCTGTCAGGGCAGAAAATCTCAGAGCATAATAAGCAGGAGCGGATGCGGGAATCTCCCTACCGTTTTGCCTATTTTGTCTTAAATGACGATAGGGAACGGCTCTATGGAAGGATTGACAAAAGGGTGGACGGCATGGTGGAAGAAGGGTTAGTGGAAGAAGTCCGCAGGTTAAAGGAAATGGGATGCCACAGGCATATGGTAGCTATGCAGGGGCTTGGTTACAAAGAAATACTAGAATACCTGGACAAAGATTGCAGCCTTGAAGAAGCTGTCTATAAAATCAAACGGGACACCAGGCACTTTGCCAAACGCCAGCTTACTTGGTTTCGGAGGGAGCGGGAGGTTATCTGGGTACAGAAGCCGGAATTTGGCTATGATAATGGAAAAATATTAGCATATATGCAAAAAATATTAGAGGAACAAAAGATTATCCCAAAAGAAACTCTGTGATAATTTAGGGTATATAGGTAACTACGGAACTCAATCGTTTTATGAATTTCCTATCGATTCAAAAACTTTGAGAAGACATATTTTCTCATGCAAAAGGTAAGGAATGCATGTTAGCGCCATGGAAGCAAGACTCAAAGGACCATGGAAGCCTTTGCTGAACATGGGGCTTTGAGTCTTGCTGGAATGCTTGGCGCGCCTAGCATTTCGGGCTTTTGTAGGATGAAAATATTTCAATAAAAGTGTAGTGATTGTATAGGAAATTTTGATAATTTACTTATTTCGCAATTACCTAACCTAAAGTATGGATAGAAAGGAACAGCAAATGAAAGGAATCTATCAGGAACTTGGCATTTCCGAAAAAGTTTTTGAGTATGGGCAGCAATTTGAGGAGAAGTTAAAAGGGCGGTTTGCAGCGATTGACAGCACAGCGGAATATAACCAGCTAAAAGTAATAAAAGCAATGCAGGAATGCCGCGTCAGTGCAGAATGTTTTATGGGAAGCACTGGATATGGGTATAATGATTTAGGGAGGGACACATTAGAAGACGTCTATGCAAAATGTTTCCATGGAGAAGCGGCGCTGGTCCGCCCACAAATTACCTGCGGCACCCATGCGCTCACCCTCGCCCTTATGTCAAACCTGCGCCCTGGGGATGAGCTTTTGTCCCCGGCAGGGAAGCCATATGACACGCTAGAAGAAGTGATTGGCATACGCCCTTCTAAAGGCTCCCTTGCAGAATATGGGGTCACTTACCAGCAGGTAAACCTGCTTTCGGATGGAACCTTCGATTATGAAGCGATAAAAAAAGCAATCCATGGAAAAACAAAACTAGTGGCAATCCAAAGGTCCAAAGGCTACCAAACCAGGCCTACTTTTTCTGTAAAGCAGATTGGGGAATTGATTGCCTTTGTAAAAAAATGTAAGCCGGATGTTATTTGTATGGTAGACAATTGCTATGGCGAGTTTGTAGAGGAAAAAGAGCCGTTGGAAGTTGGGGCAGACATGATTGTGGGTTCCCTGATTAAGAACCCAGGGGGCGGCCTTGCCCCTGTGGGCGGGTATATTGCGGGGAAAAAAGAGTGTGTGGAACATGCGGCGTACCGCCTGACTTCTCCAGGGCTTGGCAAAGAAGTGGGCGCGTCCCTGGGCGTTACCCAGTCTTTTTACCAGGGGCTGTTCTTAGCGCCGACTGTCGTGGCTTCCGCTTTAAAAAGCGCCATTTTCGCTGCAAATATTTATGAAAGCCTTGGCTTTCCCGTAATACCAAACGGCATGGAAAGCCGCCATGACATAATTCAGGCAGTCACATTAAATTCCCCGGAAGCCCTGGTGGCATTCTGCAAAGGGATTCAGGCAGCGGCCCCAGTGGACAGCCATGTAACCCCAGAACCTTGGGCAATGCCAGGATATGACGATGAAGTGATAATGGCGGCAGGCGCCTTTATCCAGGGGGCTTCCATTGAATTAAGCGCGGACGGCCCTTTGCGCCCGCCTTATGCCGTTTATTTCCAGGGCGGTCTGACCTGGCACCATGGAAAGCTTGGGATTTTAATGTCGCTGCAAAAATTATATGAAGCCAGGTTAGTGCAATTATGAGAATATTTATGATTTTTTAACAATATATTAGTATACATGTCCCTTTTTTTGTGCTAAAATAAAATGTAAAACTTTTTCCTTGGCTTTGAGAGAGTGAAAGGAAAGTTATGGATACACACATTACAATGAAAGAAATGCCGGAATCTGAGAAACCAGTGGAAAAATGTTTCCGTTATGGCGCCCAGACATTATCGGACGCGGAACTTTTGGCAGTGATACTAAAAAGCGGCACAAAGGGCATGACGGCATTGCAGCTCGCTCAGTTCTTTTTGTCCAAAAAGGACAAAAACCTCCTGAACTTAAACAGCATGCGGCTGGAAGAGATGCAGGAGATTCCTGGGATTGGGCAAGTAAAGGCTGCGCAGCTTAAGTGCATTGCAGAGCTTGCCAGGCGCGTTACGCAGGCCAGCAGGTTTAAAGAAGTACGGCTGAACGACCCTGCAAGCATTGCTGCCTATTACATGGAGTCCCTTCGGCATGAAACGAAAGAAAATCTGTTATTATCAATGTTCGACGCAAAGAGCGGCCTTTTAGGTGATGAAATTATTTCCATTGGCACGGTGTCTAACTCACTGGTATCGCCAAGGGAAATTTTCCTGAAAGCGTTGGAATATAAGGCGGTGCATATTGTGCTTCTCCACAACCATCCCAGCGGGGACCCTGCCCCAAGCGAGGCAGACTTAGCGGTAACTAAGCGTGTGGCAGACAGTGGGATGGTTCTTGGGATCGCCCTTGCAGACCACATTATTATTGGTGATAACAACTATATAAGCTTTAGAGAAAATGGCCTTTTAGGTTGAGGAAAGGAACGTAGATTATGTCAGCAAATGTTTATGGAATTGATTTGGGCACTTGTAATTTAAAAGTATTTTGTAAAGCAACTGGGAAAGTAATCAATGAGAAAAATGCCATCGCGCTTGTGAATAAGAACCATTTGTATTCTTTTGGGAATGATGCATACGCCATGTATGAAAAGGCTCCAGATTCCATTAAGGTATCGTTCCCAGTGGTGAATGGCGTGATTGCAGATTATAACAATATGCAGACAATGATTGGCGAGGTTCTGGAAAAACATGTAAAAAACCATGTGAAGGGGGCAGAATTTATTGTCGCTGTCCCTACAGACATCACAGAAGTGGAGAAAAAGGCATTTTTCGACTTATTTTACAAAAGCCGTTTTAAGCCCAAAAGCGTGCTGCTTTGTGAGAAGCCTATTGCCGATGCCGTTGGGCTGGATTTGGATGTGAACTCCCCAACGGGATTTATGATTGTGAACATTGGCGCAGATACCACGGAGATTTCTGTTATTTCCCTGGGCGGCTTGGTATTAAGCGACCTTTTGCATTTTGGGGGAAGGCGCATTGACGAGTCCATTATTAATCAAATGAAGCGCAAGTTTGGGCTGGTTATTGGGCAAAAGACAGCCATGTATTTAAAAGAGACATTGGGATGCGCCCTTCCAGAGGAAGAGGAGGGAAGCGCAGTCATTGTAGGCCGCGACGTGGTGAGCGGGCTGCCAATTGAAATGGAAGTTTCTTCCTCTGTCATTTATGAAGCAATCAAAGACAACCTGAATTCTATCTGTAATTCCATTAAGATGATTTTGGAGAAAACGCCGCCAGAATTGGCGAAAGACATTATCCATTCTGGAATCTACATTACTGGCGGGTCATCCAAAATCAAACGGCTGGACGAGCTGTTCTCACAGATTACAAATATCAGGGTAAACACTTGTGAACTTCCAGAGGAAAGCGCAGTAAGGGGACTGAATAAAATTGTTTCTGATGAAAAATTCAGGAAACTGGCTTTTAGCATGAAAGCCAGAATTTATAAATAAGGGTGCAATCATTTATGAAACGTAAATCAAACAAACATTCTATTCCAACAAAATATACGCTTCTGATATTGACAGGTTTTTGCATTATCGTCATGTTTGTCAGCTTTACACTGAACCTGTCCGGCGGGCCGTTGAACACAGTGGCAGGGTATGTGTTTGTGCCTATGCAAAAAGGGCTTAATTCTATTGGGAGCTGGTTTTTATCCAGGGCAGACGACCTAAAGTCGCTGCGGGATGTGATGCAGGAAAATAAAGAACTGCAGGCGGAAGTGGACAGGCTTACCCAGGAATTGAACACGATTAATCTAGAACAGTACGAGTTGGATAACCTCCGGGAATTGATGGAATTGGATCAGAAATACCCAAGCTATGAAAAAGTGGCGGCAAGGGTGATTGGCAATGCCGGGGGGAATTGGTTCAGTATCTTCCTCATTGACAAGGGGAGCAAAGACGGCATAGAAAAAGACATGAATGTAATCGCTGGAAGCGGGTTGGTAGGGATTGTGATAGATACGGGGCCCAATTATGCAAAAGTCCGCTCCATTATCGACGACGCCAGCAACGTTAGCAGCATGGCGCTGTCCACAGCGGACCGCTGCGTTATCAGCGGGAACCTTGCCACCATGAACGAACACCAGGTCATAGAGTTTACTGATTTGAAGTGCGAAGACGATGCCATTCAGAGCGGGGAGCAGATGGTGACTTCCCATATCAGCGATAAATACCTGGAAGGCATTTTAATTGGATATGTCAGTGAAATTGAACGGGATTCTAACAACCTGACCTATTCTGGGACGATTACGCCTGCCGTGGATTTTCAGCATTTACAGGAAGTATTGGTGATACTGGATAAGAAAACGGTGCAGGAAGGCCAGGAGGGGAACTAACATGAGGCTTAGGCGTAAATTAGCTGTATTTTTAATTATTGCAATATGCTTCCTGTTGCAAAGCACGTTTTTCCAGGCATTGGCTTTTGCATCCATTTCACCTAACCTGTTGATTGTCGTCACCTCTTCTTTTGGCTTTATGAGGGGCAGGAAGGAAGGGATGTGGATAGGGTTCTTTTGCGGGCTGCTGCTGGACATTTTCTTTGGAAGCGTAATCGGTTTTTATGCCTTGATTTATTCCTATATAGGTTATGTCAATGGTTTTTTCCGTAAGATGTTCTTCCCAGACGACATTAAGCTTCCATTGATACTGATTGCATTAAGTGATTTTTCATGTAATGTGATGGTTTACTTGTTTCTGTTTTTCTTAAGGGGGAAATTCAGGTTCAATTATTATCTATTGCACATTATACTGCCAGAACTGGTGTATACCATACTGATAACAATTGTCCTGTATTTCATTATCCTAAAGGTGAACCAGAGGCTGGAAATGATTGAACGAAGGAGTGCTAGTAAATTTGTTTGAGTCCATTAAAAATTTTGGTAAAAAATTAATCACCTCCCGGCTGTTTGTGCTTAGTGTGCTGATGGTAATCCTATTTGGGATATTATTGCAGCGTATTTTTGTGCTGCAAATTATCAATGGGGAAGAATATATGGATAATTATACGCTGCGTATCCAAAAAGAGCGTATCACTTCCGGGACGCGGGGCAGCATCTATGACCGCAATGGCAAATTGCTTGCCTATAATGAACTATCCTATTCCGTGACCATTGAGGACAATGGCACATACAGCAGCTCAGAGGAAAAGAACAAGCTGCTAAATGAAGAATTAAACACTGTGATCCATATGATTGAAGGGAAAGGGGATTCTATCACCAATACGTTTGGCATCCAAAAGCATGGGAAAGGCGCATATGAGTTTAACCTGACAGGGAAGGCTTTGAAGCGTTTCCTGGCGGATGTTTATGGGCATACCAAAATAGAAGAATTAAAATATAATAAGAAATTGGGCTACAATGAAGGCGCCGCAACGCCAGAACAGGTAATTTCTTATTTGCAGGATGGATTTGGCATTCACGTGAAAGGGAAAGAAAAGCAAGGGAAAGATAAGAAAGACGTAGTGTTTTATACAGAAGAGGAAGCTTATAAAATCCTGATTTTGCGCTATGCCATTTCCCAGAACAGCTACCAGCGTTATGTCCTGACCACCATTGCCCAAAATGTCAGCGATGAAACAGTAGCGGTCATCAAGGAAAATTCTGAGGAGCTCCAAGGGATTGACATTATGGAAGACAGCATACGCAAATATGTGGACAGCATTTATTTTTCCCATATTATTGGCTATACAGGCAAAATCTCCCAGGCGGAATACGACGAGCTTTCCAAAGAAAATGACAGCTACACATTAAACGATGTGATCGGAAAATCAGGCATTGAACAGGTAATGGACCAGGAATTGCAGGGGACGAAAGGGACGGAGAAATTCTATGCGGACAGCGTGGGGCGCATCACTGAAATGATTGAGAAGGTGGAGGCCTCCTCTGGAAACGATATCTACCTGTCTATGGACGCGGAATTGCAAAAAGCAGTCTATAAAATGTTAGAGCAGGAGCTTGCCGGCATTTTGTATGCCAATATTGAAAATATCAAAGAATATGACACCAGCACTGGTTCAGCATCTGATATCAAAATACCAATTGACGACGTATTCTTTGCATTGCTGAATAATAACGTGTTAGATATTGACCATCTAAATGCAGAAGACGCCAAGATGGTGGAACAGCAAGTCTACAGCGCATTCTTAAGCAAACAAGATTCTGTGCTGAATGGGCTGCAGCAACAATTTTCTTCCCCCGTCCCAGCCTCTTACGAAAATTTAGGCCGGGAACAGCAGATGTATATGAGTTATATCCTGTCTATGTTGGAAGAAGATGAAATTTTCTTAACAGATAAAGTAGATACGGAAGATGAAGTATACAAAGCTTGGAAAAATGATACCGTCAGCTTGTGCGAATACCTGCGGCGCGCAATCTCCATGGATTGGATTGACATTACGAAATTTGACACAGAATCCAGGTATTCAGATTCAACAGAAATATACGACGCGCTTGTCTCTTATATTATAGAAGAATTAAAAAAAGACCGGGAATTCAGCAAGAAAATTTATAAATTCATGATTAACCAGGAATTGATATCTGGAACGCAAATTTGCCTTTTGCTGTTTGAGCAAGGGGTGCTGCAGGAGCAGGATGGGGATTTGACGGCGCTCCAAACCGGGAATTTAAGCGCCTATAATTTTATGCGCGACAAAATAAAAAACCTTCAAATCACGCCGGCACAGCTTGCCCTAGACCCCTGTACTGCAAGCTGCGTTATGATAAACACTAAGACAGGGGAACTCCTTGCATGTGTGACTTACCCGGGGTATGACACGAACCGGCTTGCAAATACTGTGGATTCCGAATATTTTGCCAGCCTGCAGCAAGATTTATCCATTCCCCAGTATAATAATGCTACCCAGCAGCGTACAGCGCCTGGCTCAACTTTTAAGCCAGTCACCGCCGCAGCCGCACTGACAGAAGGGGTAATCAGCGTTAGTGAGCCAATCGCCACCAAAGGCGAATATACGGAAATAAACCCTTCGCCCAAATGCTGGATTTACCCAGGAAGCACCCATGGTTCCATCAATGTCTCGGAAGCTATCCGGGATTCCTGCAACTACTTTTTCTATGAACTTGGATACCGTATGAGTTCATCGGGAGGCGTTTACAATGAAAACAAAGGGATTGCCACCATACAGAAGTATGCAGAGCTTTTTGGGCTGAACGAAAAGACCGGGATTGAGATACCGGAGAATGAGCCGCATATAGCGGATGAATACCCGATTACTTCTTCCATTGGGCAAAGTAACCATAACTTCACAACTACCCAGCTTGCTAGGTACTTAACGGCAGTGGCAAGCAGCGGGGATATTTATAAACTCACCCTTTTGGATAAGGAAACTACCTCAGACGGGACTTTGGTAAAAGAATTTAAGCCAGAAGTCATACGGAAAATCACAGAGGTATCGAATTTTTCCTGGGATGCCATCCATAACGGGATGCGGATGGTTGCGGAAAATAATAAGTCGTTCAAAGACTTCCCAATTGCAGTGGCCGGCAAGACAGGTACTGCACAGCAGATCCCTACCAGGGCAAACCACGCGCTGTTTATTGGCTATGCGCCGTTTGACAATCCTGAAATTGCCATTGCCACGCGGATTGCGTATGGCTACACATCTGCCAATGCAGCGGAAGTTTCCAGCAATATTTTAAAATATTACTTTAAGCTTGCAGATAAAGACACCTTATTGAATGGACAGGCAGAAGAAATCGAAAGTACTGCAAATGGGTTTACGGATTAAAGTTTGGAGGGATAAATTTGTCAAAACCTGTAGTATTAAAGAGCAATAAATATGGAATTAATTTGATACTGGACAAAGACATGGATTTTGAAGAACTGCTGGGCTGTATTTTGGAGCGTTTTAAGGAATCGGAAGGGTTTTTCAAAGGCGCGAAAATGGCGATTTCTTTCGACGGCAGGAAATTGACCCAGGAAGAGGAATTCAGGATTATAGATACGATTACAGACAACACTTCTGTGAACATTATTTGCATCCTGGATAACGATGCGCTTAGAGAAGAGCTGACCAGGCAGAAGATAGAGCGGTTTGAGGAAGAATGCTCGGGCAAAACCGGAGAATTTTATAAGGGGACCCTCCGGTCTGGGCAGGTGCTGGATTGCGAGAGCAGCGTAGTTGTCCTGGGGGACATTAATCCAGGGGCAAAAGTGATTTCCAAAGGCAATATCGTTGTGCTGGGGGCATTGAAAGGGATTGCCTACGCGGGGGCGAACGGCAATGAACAGACCTTTGTGGCTGCATTGGAGATGGATCCAATCCAGATAAAAATTGGGGAAATTATTGGCAGAAGCGCAGATAAGCCGGCTGCCGGGAAAAAACGCATCAGGAAAGCCAAGGTTGTGGTGGAGCCGCAGGTGGCAATTGTAAAAGATGGGAATATTTATATTGAGCCAATTACAAAGGGCCTTTTGAATAACATATAAAAAGCAGGAGGATGTAGTAGGATGAGTGAAGTAATAGTTATAACATCAGGAAAAGGCGGAGTTGGGAAGACTACCACTACCGCAAATGTAGGGACAGGCCTTGCACAGTTAGATAAAAAAGTGGTATTGATTGACACTGATATCGGACTTCGGAACCTGGATGTGGTCATGGGGCTAGAAAACCGCATTGTGTATAACCTGGTGGATGTGGTAGAGGGGAACTGCCGCATGAAGCAGGCATTGATTAAGGATAAGCGGTATCCCAACCTTTCCTTGCTTCCTTCTGCGCAGACGCGTGACAAATCTGCTGTCTCGCCGGAACAGATGGTAAAGCTGATTGATGAATTGAGAGAAGATTTTGACTATATCCTCTTAGACTGCCCGGCAGGGATTGAGCAAGGGTTTAAAAATGCAATTGCCGGGGCTGACCGCGCGCTGGTGGTGACAACGCCAGAGGTTTCTGCAATCCGCGATGCAGACCGCATTATTGGGCTTCTTGGGGCGAATGAGGTGAAGCGGACAGAATTAATTGTCAACCGGCTCCGTATGGATATGGTAAAGCGTGGGGATATGATGAATATCAATGATGTGACGGATATCCTTGCCATTGACTTAATTGGCGCAATCCCAGATGACGAGCAGATTGTCATTTCCACGAATCAAGGGGAGCCGCTTGTAGGTTCTGACTGCCTTGCAGGGAAGGCTTTTGCCAATATCTGCCATCGAATACTTGGGGAAGAAGTTCCATTTCTGGATTTGGAAATTAAATCCAGCGTATGGGGGAAACTAAAAGAAATATTTAAAAAAAATTAGGAGGAAGCCACTATGGGTTTAATGGATTTTTTTAAAAAGAAAACCTCCGGGGACATTGCCAAAGACCGTTTAAAATTAGTACTGGTTTCCGACCGTGCAAACTGTTCTCCGGATATTATGGAAATGATCAAAAATGACATTATCCAGGTTATTTCAAAATATATGGAAATTGATGCGGAAGGCTTGGATATCCAAATTACCCAGACGGAATCAGAAGGTAATAATGGGAATGTGCCTGCGTTATACGCCAATATCCCTATTAAGGATATGAAACATCCAAGCACTTGCAAATAAGCAGAAGGTTAAGTAAGGGATCGGAATTATGTTGAAACAATATCAGATTAGGAATTACAATTTTCGTTTAATTTTCTATGTGTCAGCGCTGACTATGATTGGGATTAGTGTAATTGGGAGCGCCCAGAAAGCTGTCCAAAGCAAGCAGATTTTAGGTTTGCTTTTGGGCCTGTTTGTGATGGTTGTGGTTTCCGTTATTGATTATTCTTTTATTTTACGTTTTAACTGGCTGATTTATGCATTCAACATTGGGCTGCTCTCCTTGATTACGTTCCATGTGTTTGGTTCCAAAGGCGGGGGCGCCGTGCGCTGGATTGAAGTGGCAGGGTTCCGGTTTCAGCCTTCAGAGTTGTCCAAAGTGCTTCTGATTCTGTTTTTTTCCTGGTTCTTTGGGAAGTATTATGAGAAAATCAATACGTTGCCAATGATTTTAATTTCTGGCGTATTGATTTTTATTCCCTGGTATATGATCGAAGACCAGCCAGACTTATCCACCAGCATTGTAGTGGCGGTGATTTTCCTTGCGCTCTTGTTTTTAGGCGGGTTAAGTTATAAAATTATAATAGGCGTGCTGGCAGTGCTAGTACCAGCCGGGACGTTGTTTATCTATTTGATTTTGCAGCCAAACCAGCAAATCCTGGACAGGTACCAATGGGTACGCATTATGGCATGGCTGCAGCCAGAGAAATATGCAAAGGACGCGTATCAGCAGCAAAATTCCATTATGGCGATTGGCTCTGGCCAATTATGGGGGAAAGGGCTGAACAATGATACGGCGTTTTCTGTAAAAAATGGGAACTATATCCCAGAACCTCAGACGGACTTTATTTTCGCTGTTGCAGGGGAAGAGCTTGGGTTCGTAGGAGGAGCCGCCATATTGGTATTGCTACTATTAATTGTAATTGAATGTATTTGGATTGGGAGAAGGGCAAAAGATTTATCTGGCCGCCTAATTTGCGGCGGCGTTGCTGCCTGGATTGGGTTTCAGACTTTTGTTAATATCTGCGTGGTAACCGGGCTAATGCCAAATACAGGTCTTCCATTGCCTTTCGTCAGCTATGGCTTGACATCGCTAGTTAGCCTTTTTATTGGCATAGGACTTGTATTGAATGTAGGGCTTCAGCCTCTAAAGTACAGAATGGAGGGTTTTTAAATGAATATTGGATTGATTGCGCATGATTCAAAGAAAAAATTAATGCAAAATTTTTGCATAGCTTACCGGGGGATTCTCTGTAAAAATGATTTATTCGCCACAGGGACAACCGGCAGGCTGATTGAAGAAGTAACGAATCTGTCAATTCACAAATACCTTGCAGGGCATTTGGGGGGAGCGCAGCAGCTTGGCGCACAAATTGAGCATAACCAAATTGACTTGGTTATCTTTTTAAGGGACCCATTGACTCCGAAATCCCATGAGCCAGATGTGAACAATGTCGTCCATTTATGTGATACCCATAATATACCACTGGCAACCAACCTTGCCACAGCGGAACTATTAATCAAATCATTAGACAGAGGGGACTTGGAATGGCGTGAAATGTATAAATAGAAAAAAATTCACTGGAATCGCCGGAATTTTGCTGTCGTTGGCATTGGCTTGCGGCTGCGGCGAGGAAGTAAAAATAAAAAATGCCTATGATATGTCTGTCAGCACAAAAATTTATGGGCTGACGTCTGAGGCTATCTCTTCTGCACAATCCTTTTTTGCAGAAGAAGTGTGCGTTGCAGGAAATGAAAACATATTAAGCGAGCATGTAACAGATTCCCTTTCCCAGGCAGCGGCGCTGTTTGACTTAAATGGGAAAGAGATGCTATTTGGAAAGAATGTCCATGAGCGTTTATACCCGGCTAGCACCACAAAAATCCTTACTGCATATACGGCGATAAAACATGGGGACTTAAAAGCTTCTGCCACTGTGACAGAGGCACACTTGCAGTTAGAGGCCGGCTCGTCTGTCTGCGGGCTTGCCGTGGGGGATACCATTGACCTTGAGAACCTTTTGTATGGCTTGATTTTATGCAGTGGGAATGACGCTGCAAACGTGATAGCGGATATAGTGTCTGGAAGCTCTGGGGAATTTGTAAAATTAATGAACCAGGAAGCAAAAGCCATTGGAGCCACCAATTCAAATTTTATGAACCCCCATGGGCTGCACGATGAGAACCATTATACCACAGTATATGATATGTATTTGATTTTCCAGGCAGCAATGAAGGAAAAGGAATTTGAAAAAATTATCAGCACCCAGGCATATAGCGGGAAGCTAACCAATGCCTCTGGGCAAGTGGTCTTGAAAGATTGGGCCACCACCAATAAATTTTTAAATGGGGAGAAAGAGCAGCCGGAGGGGATACAGGTAATCGGCGGCAAAACAGGCACGACCAGCAGTGCAGGCTCCTGCCTGGTATTGTACAGCAAGCATGGGGAAGCCCCCTATATCTCCATTGTTTTTAAAGCGGACAACCCCGACAACCTTTATACGGAAATGTCAGAATTACTACAAGAAATTTCAAATAGCGGTTGAATTTCTTGTAAATATATACTATAATTACGATATGAAAATTACTGTTGTCATGCAAAATAGCGTATATTTTTTAAAAATAATAAGGCTTGTTATATATTTTGCATAAATGCGGTTAAGACTAGGAGGAGATTGCCATGGTACAAATTATAGCTGGAGAAAAGGGAAAAGGTAAGACAAAACATCTGTTGGAAAAAGTGAACGAATCGGTAAAATCTGCTACCGGCAACATTGTATACTTAGATAAAAGCCAGAAGCATATGTATGAACTGAGCAATAAGGTTCGTTTAATTAACGTATCAGATTATATGGTTACCAATTGTGATGAATTTTTGGGGTTCCTCTGCGGGATTATTTCCCAGGACCATGATTTGGAAGAAATGTATTTGGACAGTTTCCTTACCATTGCAATTTTGGAGGGCAGCGATATCAGCCATGCCATTGCAAAATTAGAATCCATCAGTGATAAATTCCACGTTAATTTTGTTTTAAGTATTTCCAAAAATGAAAGCGACCTGCCCGAGTGTGCCAAGGGCAAAGTTATTGTATCATTGTAATGAATAACAAGAAGATAAAATGACGTACATGGGGCGGTATGGCTGTTTTTTCGCTGGCTGCCCACGGGAGAAGGGGTTATCGGGATGAATTCGATAACCCCGTTCTTATCCTACCGTAAGCAGATCCATAAATTTGCTTGGGCTTATGGGCAAATCTACTATCAAAAGTTGCACAAATCCCAAGCAGCCAGCACAGATTAGGCTTCGTTCATGGAACGGATGCGCCCAAAAACGCTGCAGAGGTACAAACCGCCAATTCCTACAATTCCATAGATAATCCGGGTAAGCCAGCTCATATCACCAAATAGAAATGACACCAGGTCGAAACGGAACAATCCAATTAATCCCCAGTTGACAGCACCAATAATGACAAGAGCCAATAGTGTGTAATCTATAGCTTTGGTATTCATATGCATTCCTCCTTTTACCTTTCAGTATCCCCATCCATCAAAAAATCATGTTGGAAATTGATGGAAGCCTTGAGTTTGCAGATTTAAAATGGTAGAATAACTTTGGTTATCCCATCTATAATATTATTTTAGAAAAGCAGGGCTTAAGTATTTATGGAAAGAAAAAAAAATAAAAAAATTGTCAAATTTCATAGAACCCCACGGTTTAATGTGGGCATCCTTGTATTCCTTATTATTTTTATTTACATGGTTTATAATATTTTCCAGTATTTCACTGCCAAGCATGTGGCGGTATATGAGGTGACACAGGGTACAATTACCCAGGAGAACACGTTCACTGGAGTGATTTTACGGGAAGAGAAGGTTTTCACTGTGGAAAAATCTGGTTATATTAACTATTACAGCAGGGATGCCGCAAAAGTCAGCGTGAATTCCTATATTTATTCTGTGGATGAGACAGGGGACTTTTATAAAGAAATTACAAAGCAGAACGACGGCCAGCTATTTTCTGAGAAAGGCTCCTATGATGAGCTAGAAAAAACAGCGGCGAATTATGTGCTGAATTATTCAGACAAAGACTTTTACCAGGTCTACACTTTTGAATATGACATGGAAGCGGAATTAATGGAGGCAATCAGCTCAAATGCATTGTCCAATTTGGGAAATTTATCTGGCACTTCCTCAGGATTCCATGCATACACGGCACAGGAGCCTGGAATTGTGTCCTACCATGTGGATGGGCTGGAAAATGTGACAACGGATAACTTTACCACCGATATCTTCGATGCATCGGCCCATATGAAAAACAGCTTAATTGCACGGGAACAGGTGTCGGCAGGAGACCCAGCATATAAACTGATTACCAGCGAGACATGGGACTTATTAGTCCCCATTGGGGAAAACCTGGCAAAAGACCTGGCAAAAGAATCCAATATCCAAGTACAATTTAAAAAAGACAATTCTACTGCCTGGGGCGCCTCCCATGTTTTGAATCAAGATAATGCCTGGTATTTAATCCTTACATTCCAGAATTCAGGGATCCGTTTTGCCGCAGACCGTTACCTGGACATTAAATTGTTATTGTCCGACACCAATGGGCTGAAAATTCCAAATACCGCCCTGACAGAGAAAGAGTTTTTCTTAATCCCTAAGGAATTCCTTACAAAAGGCGGGGATGACAACGTAAACGGGGTCATGCACCAATATATGGATAATGAAGGCAAAACTATTATGGAATTCACCCCAGCCTCAGTGGTAGAAGAGACAGAAGACAGGTATTATATTACTGGAGACAATTTTGAAAAAGGAAACAGCATTATCAAGCCTGATTCCAATGAAGAATTTATTTTAAGCGAAACGGAAAAATTGCAGGGAGTGTACAATATCAACAAAGGTTATGCCGTATTCCGTAAGGTAAAGATACTGTTCCAAAATCAGGAATACACCATAATTGACACTGGGACAAGCTATGGCATTTCACTATATGACCATATTGCACTGGACTCCTCTGCAATATCAGAAAACGAGATTATTCACTAGGAGGGAAAGGACCATGGTAAAAGAAAATTTAGGGCAGGTACTCAAAAATATAGAACAGGCATGCCAAAAATCAGGCAGGGACCCAAAAGAAGTAACATTGATAGCTGTAAGTAAGACAAAGCCTGTCCCCATGCTAGAAGAGGCATACTGTGCAGGGAGCCGGGATTTTGGAGAAAATAAGGTGCAGGAAATTATGGACAAATACCCTGTGCTTCCAAAAGATATCCATTGGCATATGATTGGGCATTTGCAACGGAACAAAGTAAAATATATTGTTGATAAGGTATGCCTGATCCATTCTGTAGATTCTTTGCGGCTGGCAGAGGAAATCAGCAGCCAAGCAGAAAAAAAACAAGTGGAAGTTGATATTCTTGTGGAAGTGAACATCGCCCAGGAAGAAAGCAAATTTGGCGTTTCCAAAGAGGAGGCCATACAGCTTGTGGAAGCAATTTCCAAACTCCCGCATATCCATATCCAGGGCCTTATGGCAATTGCGCCATTTGTGGAGAATCCTGAGGACAACCGGGCATATTTTCGCCAAATCAAAAAATTATCTGTTGACATAATGAAAAAAAACATTGATAATGTAAGTATGTCTGCACTTTCCATGGGCATGACTGGTGATTACATGGTGGCAGTGGAAGAGGGATCAACGATGGTCCGTGTCGGAACAGGCATTTTTGGAGAAAGAAACTATAGTTAGTATAGAATTGATATTGTTTAAGGGAGACTATTATGGGAATGCTCGATAAATTTTTAGATGTAATGAGGCTGAATTCGGATGATGATGATTTCTACGATGATGATTATTACGATGACGATTATGAAGAGGAAAAGCCCAAACGGAAGAGCTTTTTAAAGGAGAAAGATTCAGACGATGAAGACGAGCCTTATGAGGAGAAGCGCCCACGCCCGGTAAAAAGCCAGAAAGTGACCCCTATGCGCCCTTCCAAAAGGCAGGGGGCGTCTGGCATGGAGGTATGTGTCATTAAGCCTACCACAGTAGATGACGCACGGGAGATTACGGAAACGCTGCTCTTAAACAGGACAGTTGTCTTAAATGTAGAGGGGCTGGATGTGGACATCGCGCAGCGTATTATAGACTTCACTTCCGGTTCTTGTTTCGCCATTAGTGGAAACCTTCAAAAGATTTCCAATTACATATTTCTTATCACGCCGTCAAGCGTGGATATTTCTGGTGATTTTGCCACAAATATTATGAATATGGATTCTTTTGACATGCCTCCAATAAAGGAGTTTTAGGGATATGGCTATGACAAGGGAAGAAACATTGCTGGCCAAGCGTTTTATTGATTTGTCCAGGCAGGCGCAGCAGAAAAATATTGTCTTATTCAGTGATTTTTTAAACCTTAATGAATTGAATATTTTCCGCCGGCAAAGTTCTGAATTATATTCTGGATATAAACTGTTTGGCGGCTATGAGTTAAGTGAGCGTCAGATGATTGCATTTTTGCCTGATGCTCTTTGTTATGCCTGGGAATTTCCAATTACATGCCTGCAAATCTCACCAACCAACGCAAAATTTGCAGAGGAGTTAAGCCACAGGGATGTTTTGGGAAGCCTTATGAACCTGGGCATTGAACGTTCCAAGCTAGGGGATATCCTGGTGGACGGGCCATTGGTTTATGTTTTTTGCGAGGAAAAAATTGCCGGCTACCTTGCAGAACAGTTGACACAGATACGCCATACTACGGTGTTGGTGAAACAGGCCGTTCTGGGGGACATACAAATAGAGCCAAAGAAAGAAGCTGCAGAAGGGATTATCACCTCGAACCGTCTGGATAGCGTAGTTGCCTGCATATGCAAAATCTCACGTTCACAGGCAAGCCAGCTTATCCATGGAGGGAAAGTATTTGTCAATAATAAAGAAACCCTCCAGGCCGCTTATGAATGCAAGCCTCAAGAATTGATCTCTATACGTTCCATTGGGCGGTTCCGTTTTCAGGGCTGTATGGGGGAGACACGCAAAGGGCGTTTGAAAATGAAATATGAAAAATACATTTAAAAGGAACTTTTGCCAAGAACGGCGTTTTATATTGGCATCCTGTAACTGGCAAATCCTTTGTTAGTCAAATGCCCCGCAGCAAGCTACGGGGCATAGCCTAGCTTGTTCTCTTTGCCCCAAGGGGCGGGGTATTTGGTCTGCACTCCGTTTTGGTCGGCGCTGTGTGCCAGCGGCACACAGCGTCCCTCGCGGCATTCGCCAAATATCCGCGCGAGCGCGGCTGCTTGGCTCATTGCCCGCGGGAATAAAGTAAGAAAAAAGAAAGGAAAGCATATGGGTAAAACAATTGAAGTATCTTATGGCGGCAAGCCATGTTATAATATAGAAATTCAGGAAAATTTCAGCCTTCTTCCAGAAAAATTGAAAGGCCTTGGATATGGAAAGAACCGGGCGTGCATTATTACAGAAACTATTGTGGCAGATTTATACTTAAAAGAGGTGGAAGCACTGCTTTCTAAGGTATTTTCCTGCTGTACATCCTTTGTATTTGAGGCTGGGGAAGCCAGTAAGAATACAGAGACTGTGGGGAAGGTTTATGGACACTTAATCCAGAATTCTTATGACCGCAAGGACGTTTTAATTGCATTGGGCGGCGGGGTTGTGGGGGATTTAACCGGATTTACGGCTGCCACTTACCTTAGGGGAATTGATTTTGTGCAAATCCCAACCACATTGCTGGCGCAGACGGACAGCAGCATTGGCGGAAAAACAGGCGTGGATTTTTGGCAATACAAGAATATGGTGGGCGCTTTTTATATGCCAAAACTGGTCTATCTCAATATCTCCACCTTAAAAACATTGCCCGAACGCCAATTTTCTTCTGGAATGGCTGAAATCATCAAACATGGCTATATCAAAGATAAAAATTATACAGATTATATCCGAACCCACAGTGGGGAAATTATGGGGCAAATATATGGTATTTTGGAGGAGATGGTCTCTAGAAGCTGCCTAATTAAGCGGGATGTGGTGGAACGTGACCCGAAAGAGCAGGGGGAGCGGGCGCTTTTGAATTTTGGCCATACCATTGGCCATGCTATAGAGAAACTGTCTAATTTTACTTTATTCCATGGGGAATGCGTGGCGCTTGGCATGGTTGGCGCTGGCTATATTTCTTGCCAGAAAGGCAATATTACCCCAGGGCAGTTAGAGGAACTGGAACAGGTTTTAAAAAGCTATAAACTTCCAGTGACATTGAAAAAGTTCCCACATACGCCAGAAGAAATCTTTGCGGCAACCAAACTGGACAAAAAAATGGAGGCTGGTAAAATTAAGTTTATATTGCTGCAGGAATTTGGGGAGGCTTATACCACAAAGGAACTGGAAGAATCCGAAATTTTAGATGGAATTCGTTATATTATGGGGGTAAAGAAAGAGAAATAATGGGAGAGGGCATAGTTTATGACAGCGAAACAACGAAATAACTGCATCCTCTATGGAGCCAGTGTGCTTCTTCTGCTGGTATTGGATCAGTTTACAAAATATTTGGCTTCCACATATCTAGCAAACGGACATTCCATTGTGCTGATAGAAGGTGTATTCCAACTGCATTATCTAGAAAACCAGGGAGCAGCCTTTGGGATGCTGCAAGGTAAGAAATTGTGGTTTGTGGCAATCACTCTTATTATGCTGCTGCTTATGGTATTGGTTTATTTCCGTACCCCATTTGAAAAAAGATACCGCTGGTTCCGTATTATTTTAACACTTTTGACAGCAGGGGCGATAGGGAACCTGATTGACCGTCTGCGCCTAAATTATGTGGTAGATTTTTTCTATTTTGAACTAATCAATTTTCCAATTTTTAATATTGCAGATATCTACGTAACGTTTGGGATGGCCCTTTTGTTTATTATGATCCTATTTTATTATAAAGACGAAGAGTTAGAGGTTCTTTGGCCATTTCAGAAAAAGGAAAGGGGAGAGTGAAGATGCAGGGAGAAATCCTGGAATTCCAGGTGACGCCTACGCAGGCCGGAGAGCGGTTAGACAAATTCCTTTCCGCAGCCTGCCCAGGCTATTCCCGGTCTTTTATCCAAAAACTGGCAAAAGAAGGGCGGGTGCTGGTAAATCAGAAAGAACAGAAAGTGAATTATAAAGTGAGTGGAAATGACCATGTGCAGGCCATTATCCCCCCTGTGAAAGAATTAGAAGTGCATCCAGAGCAAATCCCTCTGGATATTTTGTATGAAGATGACAGCCTCTTAATTGTAAATAAGCCAAAAGGGATGGTAGTGCATCCCTCTGCAGGGCATGAATCTGGAACTTTAGTGAATGCCGTTTTGTACCATTGCAAAGAAAGCTTGTCTGGCATCAATGGCATCATGCGGCCTGGCATTGTCCACCGCATTGACCGGGACACCACTGGAGCATTGGTGGTTTGTAAAAATGACAATGCCCATCTAAAAATTGCAGAACAGATGAAAGCCCATTCTGTTACCCGGCGTTACTTTGGCATTGTAAAAGGGGTTGTCAAACAGGATATTGGCACAGTGGAAGGGGACATTGGCAGGCACCCCATTGACCGTAAAAAAATGGCGGTCAATGTCGCAAATGGGAAGCATGCCGTGACCCATTATAAAGTGCTTCAACGTTTTTCTGAACATACTTATGTAGAATTTGAGTTAGAGACAGGGCGTACACACCAAATCCGAGTCCATATGGCAAGCATTGGTCATCCCCTTCTGGGAGATGAGGTATATGGAAATGGGAAATCTCTGTGGAAGCTGCAGGGGCAAACCCTCCATGCGGCAACGATAGGGTTCATCCACCCTGCTACTGGGAATTACCTTGAAGTTACAGCCCCTTTGCCAGAATATTTTGCATCTCTATTAAGCCAATTATCCCACAACAGAGCTTAACGGGGCATGAAATTTGATTTTGGAGAGCTTCGGGGATTTGCCCCCTCGCAGCAGTCGCCAAATATCCGCATGGACACGGTTGCTTGGCTCATTTCTGGCGGGAATAAAAATTTATAATTGTAAATTGTATATACATTTTCAAACAATTATAGTATAATAATACTATAATTTTAAACTAGTGTGCTGCCTATATTCTATCCAGCAAAAGCTTGCCTGAATATCATGTAGGCCGTATGCTTAAGTATACTTAATCAGGTTCAACCTATACAATTTGCATAACAAACGGACAGTAGAAGCAGAAAGGTGGTATATGTATGGGAAAATTTGTAATTACAATAGGAAGGGAATTTGGCAGCGGCGGGCTGGATATAGGCCGAATGCTTTCTGAACAGTTAAAAGTGAAATGCTACGATAAAGAATTGCTTTCCATGGCTGCAAAAGAAAGTGGGCTTTGCCAGGAAATTTTTGAAAACCATGATGAGAAGCCAACCAGCAGTTTTCTCTATTCCCTGGTTATGGACACTTATTCTGTCAGCGGCTATACTTCAGCGCCATTTCTGGATATGCCTTTAAACCATAAGGTTTTCCTGGCGCAATTTGAAGCCATTAAAAATCTTGCAAAAAAAGAATCCTGCATTATCGTTGGGCGCTGCGCAGACTATGCGTTAGCAGAGCATCCTAACTGCATTAATGTGTTTATCCATGCAGACATGGCATTTCGGATTGACCACATCATGCAGACCTTTGGCTTATCAAAGGAAAAGGCTGCGGATATGATCCATAAAACAGATAAGAAACGCGCAAGTTATTATAATTACTATTCCAGCAAAAAATGGGGCGATTCCAGAAGCTACCATTTGGCTTTAGACAGCAGCCAGCTTGGGCTTCAAGGATGCAGTGAGATGATTTTAAATTATATAGAAATCCGAAAGAACAACAAAAAACATTAATTGTCGGAATCTTCATGGAAAATACTTCCTGAAAATTTCCCCGCCAGTTTCCTACGGTCATCATCAATGGCAGCGTAGTGCTGGCGGGTGGTTTCTACGCTTTTATGGCCTAATGCGTCGGCAACTAAGTAAATATCCCCAGTTTCTTTATAAAGGTTCGTCCCATAAGTGCTGCGTAACTTATGTGGCGTAATTTTTTTATTAATATTTGCCGCGCCAGTATATTTCTTAACTAGTTTCTCAACAGAGCGGGTAGTGAGGCGGCTGTTTTTTAAGGACAGGAACAATGCGTTTTCATGCTCGGCAGGGGTTTTTTCAGCCAACAGCGGGCGTTCCAGCTCTAAATAATCCAACAACGCCATGCTTACCTCATCGCCAAAATAAACCATAGATTCATTCCCGCCTTTGCGTACCACACGCATGCCCTGGTTCTTAAAGCTCACATCACCGACATCAAGCCCCACACATTCCGACACACGGATCCCAGTCCCTAATAATAATGTAAGAATTGCCACATCCCTGTATTTTGTCTTCTGATGGGCTGCAAGTTGCCGTTCTGTAAGGGAGCTTCCCTTTTGGATTGTGGAAATTAATTCCGCGACCTCATCTTTATCCAGCCGAATAATATTTTCCTTGTGCTTTTTTGGGGTCTCAACCATAGAAGGGGCGTTCGTCTTAATAAATTCTTTTTTAAAATAGTAATTATACATCGTTCGTATTGCAGACAGCTTCCGGGATTTCCCTTTTTCCCCATTTGTGACCGCCTGCCCGCCTTGTTTCTCATAATAGGAGAGATACGCCAAGTATTCTTCAATATCTACAGGCGTCATTTCATCTAACACCTGCAATGGGATGTCATGCATCGGCATATCCTTATAGATTGGGTTCTTTTCCTGGATAAATTCAAAAAACAGGCGTACATCATATCCATAAGACAGCCGTGTCCTGGATGATGTATTCCTTATATCAAGGTATCGGAAAAAATCAGCGCAAAAACTTGGGAGTTCTTTCATTAATGCTTGCAATTTCCGTTTATTTTCTAAATTAATTTTTTCAACATAGTCCATGGGAAGTTTTCCTATCCTTATTCTTAATTCTATATGCTTAATATCTATTATGGCAAAATGCCTGTACGGCGCCATAGGTCCATAGGAACGGATAAACACTTGTTTTAATGGTTCAGTTCGCAAAATCAACATTTCGCGAACTGATATGTTTTACTAACCCCCTTGTGCTGCCCTTTAACAGATCTCCTCAGAATCTAAAATAATGGTAAATGGCCCATCGTTTAACAAAGAGACCTTCATATAGGCTCCAAAGAACCCTGTCTCCACAACAGGAATTAAACTCTGGCATTCTGAAATAATATATTGGTACAGGCTTTCCGCAAGCTCTGGGCTTCCAGCCTTGGTAAAGGAAGGGCGGTTTCCCTTCTTGCAGTCAGCATATAAGGTAAATTGTGAAACTAATAATAATTCCCCAGAAACTTCCTGGAGCGATAAGTTCGTCTTGCCATTTTCATCTTCAAAAATACGCATATTGGCCAGTTTGCGTATCATTTTATCTGCAATTTCCCTATTGTCCCCCTGCCCAATGCCAACTAAGACAAGGAACCCCTTTCCAATCTTGCCAATTATTTTCCCCTCTGCCTCAACCTGGGCATGGGTTACACGTTGGATAATAAATCTCATCTGCCCTCTCCATTCTAACCGCGCCAACCAATAGGTTGCTATCATTTTCTGCCAAACAGCACACAGCCCTATTATAAACTAAGAGCCTAAAAAAAACAATTAAAATATGGTTTGAATTTCCCTATTTTACAATTCGTAGTGCCAAAAGTTTTCCAACATATTGTGATGGAACGACATTGCACGTAAAAGCGCTATGGAACACTAGCTTTCCAGATGCTTTTTATGCAAGATGCCTATGCTGCCAAAGGAAGCAAAGCCTTTTGGCACTATACTATCAGCTATTATAAAAAATAGGAACATTCAAAAAATTATGGATAATATGGCACAATCAAAAACTTCCCCGCATGTATGTTATCATCTCCCAGCCCGTTCAACGCTTTAATTTCCTTTACATAGTCTTGGATACTTTGATACTCTTCTGTAATATGTTCAGAAGCAATGCTCCACAAACTGTCCCCAGGCTGGATTTCAATGCTGGTGTATGACTTTGGCGGGCTATTAGGTTCCGCCCCCTTATGCTTCTGCCCACTAGCCTGGATCAGGCATATTCCAATCAAGGAGCAGACAATGAAAAGGAACATGGCCAGAGCTAAAATTAATAGTTGCGGGTAATATTTCCCCAATACTTCTTCTTTTGCATATTTCATAATCCATCCTCCAGATACGAACATTTATTCCGAACATTTGTTTACAATATGGATTATAAATTAAGAACATACATTTGTCAAGAAAATTTGCGAACAAAGTTTCGGAATATGTGTTTGAACTTTTGAAAAATTTATGTTATGATAAATACAGAAAAATAATTGCTTACTGGCAGGTCAAGCCGCTGCCTGATAGATAATTGCAGTTTCAGGAGGAATCACGTATGGCATATGGAAAAATAAGCGACAAGCAGAAAGAAATTTTGGAATATATTAAGAGTGAAATTTTAAACCGCGGCTATCCCCCTGCAGTGCGGGATATTTGCGAGGCAGTGCATTTGAAGTCCACTTCTTCGGTGCATTCCCATTTAGAAACATTGGAAAAAAATGGATACATACGCAGGGACCCTACAAAACCAAGGGCTATTGAAATTATTGACGATACATTTAATTTAGTCCGGCGTGAAGTGGTGAACGTCCCGCTCCTCGGCCGCGTTGCGGCTGGGCAGCCGTTGCTGGCAGTGGAAAATATTGAGTCCTATTTCCCTGTCCCTGCAGAGTATATCCCAAAGGGCGAATCCTTTATGCTTAAGGTAACAGGGGAAAGTATGGTGAATGCTGGTATTTTTGATGGGGATAATATCTTAGTCCAATGCCAGCCTACCGCTGAAAATGGGGATATGGTCGTTGCATTGGTGGATGACTCTGCCACAGTCAAGACATTCTACAAAGAAGATGGGCATTATCGGCTTCAGCCAGAGAACGACTCAATGGACCCAATTATTGTGGAAGAATGCACGGTCCTTGGGAAAGTTTTTGGCGTGTTCCGTATTTTTGAATAAATTAACGCTTTCGCGTGACAAGGCATTTCCTATAGAATGAAATAGAGGCGCATATTTGCGCCTCTTAGGAGATATTAATATTATAATTCTTCTACAGATAATTTCTTGCCATCTGTCCAAATGCGTTCCAGGTCATAGAACAGGCGGTCCTCTTTTGAGAATACATGCACAATAATATCCCTGTAATCCATAAGCACCCAACTGGAGCTGCGGGTCCCTTCAATCTGTTTCGGGGTATGCCCCTGTTTGCCCAGCTCCTCTTCCACCGCATCCACCATTGCCTGGATCTGGTTGGAATTTGCACCTGTTGCAATTACAAAATAATCAGCGATTGGGGAGATCTCACTAATTTCAATCACACGGATCTCTTCCGCTTTTTTATCACTTAACGCATGGCAGGCAATCTTAGCCATTTCCCTGGAAATATCCATATTGTACCCTCCTTTTCCGTAAAATTTAAAGTTCGTTTTTAAAATAATGGTAAGTCCTAAGTGTCAGCGGGTCAATCTCGCCGCCCTTTCGTTTGAGGTACTCCAATGTGTCAGAAAGGATTTTCAGCATAGCTTTATCTAAATCTTCAAAGGCGATTTTCCGTACCTCTTCTAAATTTGGCGCCTTGCATCTGTTTGGCTCAATATAATCTGCAATATATATAATCTTATCTAGTGCGTTCATCCCTGGCTCGCCAGTGGTATGCACTTGTATCGCATGAAGGATTTCCCCGTCTTCCACTTTATAACGTTTTTTTGCAAAATATGCGCCTAATTTCGCATGGAGTAAAAATGGGCTGCGCTTCTCAGAAATGGAAATAGGGATATTATGCTTTTTACATAATTTTAATTTGTCATGGTTTGAAATACATTTGGCACAGTCATGCAGCAACCCCGCATACATGGCTTGCCCTAAATTGCACTGATGGGCCATTGCCAACGACGCGGCTGTATACATTACCCCAATGGTATGGGCATACCGTTCTTTATCCAATTCCTTTTTCAGCTTTTTCTCTATCTCTGCCCTTTTCATCTTCCATTGCCTCCCCTTCATATAAATGGTGTTTCCTGATATATAACTCTACATTCCTGGGGACAAGATACCGTACCGTCCTTCCATATTGCAGGCGGTTTCGGATATCTTGTGAAGAAACCTCAAGATTTGGTGTATTTAATGGAAAGAAATGCTCCTGGTACTTGCAGTTCAAGTACCCAATCTGCTGGAAGAAGCTTTCCTGATGTTCATGTTTACGGTATGCGGCAAGGATACTGCAATGCTCTAGGATAGCTTCTGGTTCCTTCCAGGATTCAAAATCAAACAGGGAATCAGCCCCAAGGATAAAATATAGATGGGCTTCACGATAACGGTCCCTGATTTTTTTTAACGTAAGGTAAGTATAACTGGTATCTGAAGATTCCACTTCCGTCTCATCCATGGCAAAGGCCTCATTGTCCTCAATGGCCAAAGAAACCATCCGGCATCGGTGGATAGCTTCTGTCACATGCTGCCTTTGTTTGTGGGGTGGATTCCCAGTGGGGATAAAAAGCACTTTGTCAAGGCCAAACTGCTCCCTGGCATTTTCTGCAATCATCAGATGCCCATAATGGATTGGGTCAAAAGTCCCTCCCATAATCCCAATTTTTTCCATAGGCCGCTCCCTCGTATCCATAAGCTGGTTATTTTGGCAATTGGATTTTGGGGTTCTTCTTGGATGGGCGGTACAAAATAATTTTCTTTCCAATTACCTGGACAACCTGGGATCTGGTGCGCTCCGCCACAGTGTTGGCAATTTCTTTCGGGTCGTCAAAACAGTTTTTCAATACGGAAAGCTTAATCAGCTCCCGTTTTTCCAGCGCCTCTTCTACGCCTGCTACCAACTCTGGCGTCAGGCTTGCTTTCCCAACCTGGAAAACAGGGGTAATTTCATTGGCGAGGTTTTTTAAATATGCGCGTTGTTTACTTGTTATTGCCATTATACGTTCCTTTCTAAAATAATTTACTTGTAATAGTCAAATTCCCAACCATACATCCGTACAGTATCGCCTTCTGAAATCCCAGCATGTTCCAGGTCTTCCAAAATTCCATGTTCCCGTAAGAAGTTCTGGAAAAACAGGAATCCTTTTTCGGAATCAATATTGGTATATCCAAGCATTTTTTCAATTTTGGGGCCTTCCACCACATATACGTTATCTTTTTGGTTATATTCCACTGTATAGGCGTCCGACTTAAAGACAGCCGTTTCCGGGAAAAATTCCTGTTCATACACAACAGGAGGGGCATCCAGCTTTAACAGAAGCTCATTTACATAATATAATAATTCCTTTAGCCCTTTCCCACTTACTGCAGATATCGGGAATACTTGGATTCCCTGTGGTTCAAATTCTTCCTTTAAGATAGGGAGGGCGCTCTCTGCCTCATCGTAAATCACATCAATTTTATTTGCCGCAATCACTTGAGGTTTTTTCAAAAGTTCAGGGTTAAAGTCTTTCAGTTCCTGGTTGATTGCATAAATATCTGCAATTGGGTCCCTCCCCTCCACAGAAGCGGCGTCAACAATATGGATAATGGCTTTTGTGCGCTCGATATGCCTTAAAAATTCATGCCCTAACCCAACGCCCTGGGAGGCCCCTTCAATAAGCCCTGGGATATCTGCAATCACAAAACCTCCTGTGCCTTCTAAATCCACTACGCCAAGGTTGGGGTTCAATGTGGTGAAATGGTAATTTGCAATTTTCGGGCGGGCATTTGTCACCCTGGCTAACAATGTGGATTTCCCTACGTTGGGGAATCCAACCAGGCCCACATCTGCAATTACTTTTAATTCCAGGCGTACTTCCAATTCTATGCCGGGCTGCCCAGGCTGCGCATATTTTGGCGCCTGCATGGTGGCAGTTGCAAAATTCTGGTTGCCTAGGCCGCCCCTTCCGCCTTTGAGGATAATTTGCCGTTTATTGCCCCCTGACATGTCAGCAATCACCTTACCGCTCTCGGCATCCCGGACAATTGTCCCGGCAGGCACTTTGACCACCAGGTCTTCCCCATTTTTTCCATGGCAGTTGCGTTTTTTCCCATCCTCCCCATTCTCAGCGGCATATTTCCGTTTGTGCCGGAAATCCCCCAATGTATTTAACCCTTCGTCCACCTGGAAGATCAGGTTCCCGCCATGCCCGCCGTCTCCGCCATCTGGCCCCCCGTTTGGCACATATTTTTCACGACGGAAAGAAACATGCCCATTGCCTCCTTTTCCAGATTTTATAATAATTTTTGCACTGTCTGCAAACATAGTCCCGCCTTTCATCATACTTCCTATTAAAAGTATTTCCTACCGCACAAATGCATAGTTTAATAAGAATAGACCCGGCTATACAGTCGAGTCTATCAATCTTGCTAAATGCAAATATATTCCTGAGGGCAGCTTCTATTCGTTGCTTGCCACTGGATATACAGAAGCCTGTTTCTTGTCCCTGCCTTTTCTTTCAAATCTCAGGATACCGTCAACTTTAGCGAATAATGTGTCGTCTCCGCCCCTGCCAACATTCACGCCTGGGTGAATCTTAGTCCCACGCTGCCTGTACAAAATATTGCCAGCTTTTACAAATTGCCCGTCAGCCCTTTTCGCACCTAATCTTTTTGATTCGGAATCCCTTCCGTTCTTGGTAGATCCAACTCCCTTTTTATGAGCGAAAAATTGAAGGTTCATATTCAACATGTCCTACACCTCCTTGAATGTAAGCGTCATATAATCATTTTTATAGTTAGCCTGTATTCCCTGTAAGCCTAAAACAAGCGAACGCATTAGCAGCAAAGATTCTTGGGAAGCCCCGTTTTGCAGCGAGAACCCAATCAGGCCGCTTTCCTGATCCTGCACAAGGTCAAATTTATCCCCCGTAAACTGCTCTATGGAGTTGACCGTATTAATTACCAGCACAGAAATTGCGGCGCATACAATATCTTCCCCTGCTTCGGCATACCCTGCATGTCCCATGCACTCAAATGCGGTATAGCCTTGCCCGCTGTTTCCATAAATCGTTATATTGACCATAACAATTCCTAGCGATTAGCCATTAATTTTCTCAATTTTCACCTTAGTGAAGGACTGTCTGTGTCCTTGTTTCTTATGGTAACCGGTTTTCCTTTTGTACTTGTAAACGATGATCTTCTTACCCCTGCCGTTTTCCACGACCGAAGCTTCTACGGTTGCATTCGCAGCTTCTTCCCCAACTTTCATGGATCCATCGCTTACTGCCAACACTTCATCGAACGTAACTTTTTCACCAGCTTCCAAACCAAGCTTTTCAATGGTAATGATATCGCCTTCGGATACTTTATACTGTTTACCACCTGTTGCTATAATTGCGTACATATGGCACCTCCTATTATCATTACTCGCCAGTTGCGGTGCTGCATTTGCTGCAGTCTTTTAACCTCACTGTGCGGCATACTCATAGAGGATACCATAAAAATACAGATAAGTCAATTGTTTTTGGCAAATTATTGCCATAAAAGCAGAGGAAAACCGGAAGGGCTGTCCGTAAGGATTTGTAAAACACTATGCTGTTGGTTCCATGAAATAAGGTTATTTTGCAACAAGCAGCGGTTTGGATAAACTGTTACAAGGGCAATTTCCAAACATGCCCTAGAGACGAAACTGCTCCGCCAGGGATTTTTTAGTTTTTTTACGCGTAACCTCAACTAAGTTAAGCTTAGTGATGTCAACCACCTGGACTGGAACGCTGTCCGTAGAAACTGCGCTGCGCAATGCCTGTATTAAAGATTCCTGATATTCTGCAGATTTCATGTCAATAAAGTCAATAATAATAATCCCTGAAAGGTTGCGCAGCCGAAGCTGGTGCGCCACTTCTACAGCGGCTTCTAAGTTGACACTTAAGTAATGGTCATCCCCTTGCTTTTTGGACATGCTTTTCCCTGAGTTCACATCAATCACCGTTAATGCTTCCGTTGGCTGGATTACAAGGTAAGCGCCTGACTTAAGCCAAACCTTTTCCTGAAGGGCTTCCTGAATTTTTCGTTCCAGCCTGTAGAGTACATTCAAGCTTATCATGGAATCTTCGTAAAACTTAAGCTTCCCGAGGTCTTCTGGCTGGAATTTCTCCAGGTACCCATGGGCTTGTTCCAGCAGCCCTTTATCATCTGTAATGACCTCGCCAAGTTGGGAATGGTTGGCGTTTTGCAGGCTATGGAGGTATTCCGGCGTGCTTTCTTTCAGGCAGGAAAACGCCGTGCGGTACGGCGCAGTGTCGCGAAGATGGAAATATTCCTGTTTTAACCCTTCATATTCCGCCAGTATCTCTTCTTTGGAAGCAGTTGCCGCATTGGTACGCACAATAATCCCAAACTCATCATTACGCTCAAAATTTAACTCATTTTTTAAAAATTCCCTTTTCTGGGCATCCAGCTTCCTAGAAATGCCGATGCTGGTATTTTCACTGGTTAATGCCAAGTATTTCCCAGTAATGTTTAAATTGGTGGTGACTTTGGGCGGTTTGGACTTGCTGCTTTCCTGGGAAACCTGCACCACCACCTCATCCCCCTGCACCATTTTTGGGCTGTTGATTTTCTTTACATATAGGGGCTGTTTCAATTCATCCAAGGAATAATAACAAGGCATCCCAGGCGCAATTTCTATAAAGGCAGCATTTAAGTTCTTAACAATATTCTTTACCCTCCCCACATAGATATTCCCAAGGATGCTTTTATGCCCTGCAGGCTCAAGGGTGGCCTCAAGCAATTTTTTATCCTGGAAAAGCGCAGTTACGATAAAGCTTTTATTATTTTTATCCAACTTCGTAATTAACAATGTATTTTTCATGGAATATCTTCTCCCAATTCCCCTAAGGGAAGAAATTCTGGAAAAGCTTTCTGTTCTTTTTCGCAAGCTTCCCGCAATTGTTTTAAATACTTCTGATATTTTTTCTGTTCTTGCTCCCCTTTAACTGGAATATCTTCGGTTTTTGCATACACTTCCTGCCGATGGGTTTGGAACCTTAAAGGATTATAGCTAAGGTTTAGGAAATTACAAAAGGCTTCCAGCACAAGTTCAGGCTTCACATTGTCGCTGCTTCCAGTGCAGGCCCTTAAGGATATTCCAAAACCAGCAGGCGGGGCTGGGTCTAAGGAACTCTTGTCTAAGCTTACGGCCTCCATCTGATAGATAAGGCGCTTTAAGTCCATTTCAATCAAGTTTTTCTTTGTCTGTTTTGTAATGATAATCTCCTTCTGCCCCTGATAAAATTCCTGAATTTTTCTGGAAAGCTCTTCCTGGGATGCAAAAAAAGGCTTATACCCTGGCTTTTCATATATTAGGTAGTCTGCGGCCGCCACCAGCGACATGGAGGTCTTTGCCATATCTGGAAGCCTGCGGTATTCCAAAATGGATATCCCCTCTACCATAACCTGGTTCAAGGCTTCCAAAGATTCCTGGCTGGACTTTGTGGAAGTTACCTCAATGTCAAAATACTCCCCGTCGCTGGTAATCCCGACTCCAAGGGGGGCTGCAAAGGACATCACCTGATGGGGGCTGTAACCTCCAGTATAAGCAATGTCGATGCCTGCCCGGCGGATTGCCTTCTGGAAATACCGCATCATGTCCAGATGCCCAATAAACTTCATTGCGCCAGATTTTTGAAATTTAATCCTGATGTTCAAGACAGACACCTCCCCCAAATAATGCAGCGCCGCACCCATTGCACTGCTCTTTACAGTTTAAGGTCACTTCCCCACGTTTTGCCCGCTCCCACTCACGCGCCAAAAATGATTTTGCCACCCCACAGTCAATAAAATCCCATGGAAGGATCTCTGTACCTTCCCTAGCCCGAAGGTTGTAAAAGTCAATGGAAACGCCGCATTCCTCAAAAGCCTCCATCCATTTCTGGTTATCAAAAAACTCACTCCAGGAATCAAAGATACAGCCTTTTTCATATGCTTTTTGCAGCACCTTCCCGACCCTTCGGTCACCCCTGGCAAACACGCCTTCTAAGACGGTAACGTCAGCTTCATGCCAATTGTATTTTAAGCTCTTGCGGTTTAGCTGAGCCTTCATTTCCTCATTGACAATTTTTGCCCTCCTCAGGTATTCCCCTTTCCCATACATCGGCGCCCACTGGAATGGAGTAAAAGGCTTCGGCACAAAAAAGGATGTGCTGATGGTGATTTGGCATTTTCCATTCCGTTGTTCTTTTGGGATTTCATAGTACCTGCGGGCAATTTTATCTGCAAGCCTGGGAATATCCCTCATATCCTCTTCCGTTTCCGTGGGAAGCCCTAACATAAAATATAACTTAACCTTTTGCCAGCCTCCATCAAAAGCAAGCCCGGCGCCATGCAAAATAGTTTCCTCTGTCAACCCTTTATTGATCACGTCCCGAAGGCGCTGGGAACCTGCTTCCGGTGCAAAAGTCAGGCTACTTTTGCGGATGTCCTGCACCTGCTTCATGGCATCTAAAGAAAATGCGTCAATCCGCAAGGAAGGGAGGGAAATATTCACTCCCTGCTCCCTGGAACCAATAAGGTAATGGAGCAATTCTGGAAGCTTGCTGTAATCACTGGAACTTAAAGAACTTAAAGAAATCTCCTCATGCCCAGTGCTTTTTAACATATCGTTCGCGCATTCCTTTAAAACATCCACATCACGCTCCCTGGTGGGGCGGTAAATCATGCCTGCCTGGCAAAACCGGCATCCCCGGACGCATCCCCTTTGGATTTCCAAAACAACACGGTCCTGGGTCGCCTTGATAAAGGGGACAAGCGGTTTACGAGGATAGGGGGCGTTACTTAAATCCATTTCAATTTCTTTTTTGACTATGGCAGGGACTCCTTCATATTTTGGCTGGAAGGAGCAAATAGCCCCATCTTCCCCATAATCCACCTCGTACAAGGACGGCACATAGATGCCAGGCAGCTTGCTGGCAGCACGCAAAAAATCCTGCCGCGCCTTCCCCTTTGCCTTCATATCCTTATACAAGTCAAATAATTCATCATAGCGCGTCTCCCCCTCCCCTAGGTAAAATAGGTCAAAAAAGTCCGCCAAAGGCTCCGGGTTATAAGTGCATGGGCCGCCGCCAATGACAATAGGGTCGCCTTTTGCCCGTTCTGACGATAGCATAGGGATTTGGCTTAAGTCCAAAACCTGTAAGATATTTGTATAGCACATCTCATATTGAATGGTAATCCCAAGGAAATCCATATCCTTTACCGGGGACTGGGTTTCCAACGTAAACAGTGGGATCTTTTGTTCTTTTAGGATATTATGCAGGTCACTCCAGGGGGAATAGACCCGTTCACAGTATACGTCTTCCCGCTGGTTAAACATATCATATAATATTTGGATTCCCAGATGGGACATGCCAATCTCATATACGTCCGGGAAACAGATTGCAAAGCGGATATCGGCTGTTTTTGGGTCTTTTTTCACCATATTGACTTCATTCCCGATATAACGGGCAGGTTTGTCAATACGGAGCAGTATTTCATCGCTCAAAGCTAATTGTCTCATGTTTTTCCATTCCTTTTTTGAATTTATCACTCAGCCTATTATAACAATACCCTTCTCTTTTCGCAACAGGAAAACTATTTGCCATTGGATTCCAAGGCAATTTTGATGGCGTCTTCTAAATCCTCCAAAGGGAGCGGGTTCCAGGCAATTTGCTTCCACACGTCCTCAGCTTTATATTGGTGGAATGTAACCTGCTTCTGGTCACAATATACAAAGGCCGCAA
Organism: uncultured Lachnospiraceae bacterium; assembly: GCA_910585295.1. GTDB lineage: Bacteria > Bacillota > Clostridia > Lachnospirales > Lachnospiraceae > Petralouisia. The sequence goes on from CAJUDE010000037.1 coordinate 103,727, forward strand.
AAATCAAAACCGCAATGGCTGTCCGTATCCCAAGGCTGGAATATTTATATTCTTCCTCCTGTCCCTGGCTTCCTGCCTTGCCAGGTTCTTGAGAATAAAATGACGCGCGCATCTGGTCAACATATGCCCTCCGCTTGGATGCCGCTTCTTCCATTGATCGAACCATAGGTTTCTCCTAAAAAGTTTTCTTGTTATATTTTAGTATTAGATTGTCTGGAAAATACATAGTTTGGCTAAATTATATTAGGAAACCCTACTCTTTTCTATGATACCGCGATATAACATCCCCAATCAAACAGAAAAGGTTTACATAATAAACTTATGTAAACCTTTTTTCTAAAAATGCCTGATTAACGCTGGTTCAATTCTTCCACTATGTCTTCCCAGGTTACGCCCCTTTCCACCATCAACACCATCATATGGTATAAAAAGTCTGAGATTTCATATTTGATTTCTTCTTTTTCTGGGTTCTTGGAGGCAATGACTATTTCCGTCGCCTCTTCCCCTAATTTCTTAAGGATTTTGTCAAGCCCTTTGTCAAACAGATAATTGGTGTAGGAGCCCTCTTTTGGGTGGTCTTTGCGGTCTTTGATCACGTCATACACATTTTCAAAAACTTTTAAAGGGTTCTTCGTGGTAAACTCTTTTTTGACTAATTCATTGTAAAAACAGCTTGTATTCCCTGTATGGCAGGCAGCGCCTACCTGGGAAACTTTGGCAAGGAGGGTGTCCTTGTCACAGTCTGCCGTCAAGGATTTTACATACTGGTAATGCCCAGAAGTCTCCCCTTTAATCCACAACTCTTTTCTGCTCCTGCTGTAATAAGCCATTTTGCCAAGGAACAAGGTGGTTCGGAATGCCTCTTCATTCATATACGCCATCATCAATACTTCTGCCGTCTTGTAGTCCTGGACAATCACTGGGAGCATGCCATCGGAATTCAGTTTAAATTCTGACCATTCCATGGAAGATTCAAACTTCTTGGTCTCAATCCCCTCTGCGGCAAGCGTCTGCTTTAACTCCGTTACATAGGTGTCTGGGTCGCTGATATAAGGGCCTCCAATTCCTGTCACACAGTCTTTTTTCAATATCTGCACCCAGCGGTCTTTGTCATAGCCTTGGATAATTACGCTGAACGGAAGGTCTGTAATATTTTCCAGTGATTCAATAATCCCTTCATTCAGCACAACCAGCTTATGCACATGCTCCTGCACTTTTTTCTTATGCTTGAAAATCAAATCCACATTTTCCATGGCAACTAACAATTTATCCCGCCCAAACCGCTTAGATCCTTCCTCTATCAGGGTTATTGTTTCGTGTTTCCCACTGTCTAGAATCACGCCTTTGCAGCCGGCGTAAATTAATTTCTTAATATCTTCCAGACGGGAAATACAGCCGCCCCCATAAATGGGGATTTCTACAATGCGGCTGAGTTCTTTGATTGTATGCAGGTTGTTCTCATGCTCCTGGTCCGAGGTTGACAAATCGAAAATATATAGCTTATCTACGCCGCTGTCGTTATAGATTGCGGCAAGCTCTTTCAGGTCCCCGGCGCCCTCCAGGTTTCCCTCTCCTTTTACTGCCATACCATCTTTCAGGTAAATGGTGGCAATCAGGTTCTTATGTTCCATATCATCACCTATAAACTACCTTTCGTTGACATTATGTCTTTGATTCTTTCGTCTTTTAACGTGGCTTCGTCCAATGCCCGCCCAAACGCCTTGAACAGCCCTTCCACCATATGGTGGTTGTTCGTGCCAGATAAGATTTTCATATGCAGGTTCATGCCTGCGCTGTAGGAGATGGCATAGAAAAATTCCCTGACCATCTCAGTTTCCATATACCCCACCCGCTCGGCAGTGAACTCCCCTTCAAAAGAAAAATAAGGCCGTCCGCTTAAATCTATGGCGCATAGCACCAATGTTTCATCCATAGGCAGGATGCAGCTTCCATAACGTTTGATACCCCTTTTATCCCTCAAGGCAATCCGAATTGCGTTCCCCAGCACAATCCCAGTATCTTCAATTGTATGGTGGGTGTCCACAATCAAATCCCCCGTAACCTGTACCTTTAAATCAAAAAATCCATGGCGGGCGAACCCATCCAGCATATGGTCAAAAAACCCAATTCCTGTATTAAGCTGGGATGTTCCGCTGCCATCCAGGTTCAATGTCAGGCTAATATCTGTTTCCTTTGTTTTCCGGTGCTGTTTGGCAGTTCTTTCTGCTGGCATCGCTCTCTCCTCTTTTCTACTTAACATTTATGGAACAAGTGTCTGGTCAATGTTTTGATGTCTCAAACCTTACTTTAATAGAATTTGCATGCGCCGTCAACTGTTCTGATGTGGCAAATTGTACAATATCTTTATAAACTGGCTCTAAAGCCTCTCTGGAATAAGAAACAATGCTGGATTTTTTGATAAAGTCGTCCACCCCCAAAGGTGAGAAAAACTTTGCCGTCCCATTGGTGGGAAGCACATGGTTTGGCCCTGCAAAATAGTCCCCCAACGGCTCGCTGGAATATTCCCCCAGGAAAATAGCGCCTGCGTTTTTTATTTTCATCATGGTCCCATAAGGGTCTGCGGTCAGGATTTCCAAATGCTCGGAGGCAATTTCATTGGCCGCGCCAATGGCTTCGTCCATATTTTCCGCCACTAAGATATACCCATAATTCTCCAAGGATTTCTCAATGATTCCTTTCCGGGGAAGCTCTGTGGTGAATTTGTCGATTTCCGTAGAAACCTGCTCGGCAAAAGCTTCACTGTCTGTGATAAGGATAGCGCTTGCAAGCTCGTCGTGTTCTGCCTGTGACAATAAGTCCGCCGCTGCGTACCTTGGGTTTGCCGTCCCATCCGCAAGCACCAGGATTTCACTTGGCCCGGCGATGGAGTCAATGCTGACATGCCCAAAGACTGCTTTTTTGGCCAGCGCCACATAAATATTCCCAGGGCCTACGATTTTATCTACCTTGGGTATGCTCTTTGTCCCAAAAGCCAAAGCCGCAATTGCCTGGGCGCCTCCCGCTTTGTAGATCTCATCCACCCCGGCAAGGTCTGCCGCCACCAATGTGGCAGGGTTCACTTTCCCTTCCTTGTTGCAAGGCGTTGCCATAATAATTTTTTCCACCCCGGCCACCTTTGCCGGAATAACGTTCATAAGGACGGAAGATGGGTAAGCGGCTTTTCCGCCCGGCACATAGACCCCTACCCTGGCAAGGGCAGTAACCTTCTGCCCCAGCATAACGCCATCCGGCCTGCTGTCAAACCAACTATACTGCTTTTGCTTTTCATGGTAAGACCAGATATTTTTTAAGGATTTTTCCATAACAGCCACTAATTTAGGGTCGGTCAGCTTGTATGCCTCTTCAATTTCTTCTCTGGTGGCCCGAATGTTTTTTGAATCAACCTGCGCCCCGTCAAACTGCTTGGTATAAGAGAACAGGGCTTCATCCCCTTTCTCACGGATTTGCCCAATAATGCCATCCACACGTTCTTCATATTCTTTATAACTGTTTGGGCTGCGCCTTAACAAGTTTTCCTGAAGGCCTTTCCTTGTTTCCTCTGTCAGTTTTAATATTCTCATAGGTTCCTCCTTGGTCCTGCACATGTATCATTTTTGGTGTATGCCTGCATAAACATGTTGCCCCGCAAACCATTTTCCCAGTGCATATCCCTTGATAATTAAATACTGTTTATATAAAGTATTATAATACCTTTTTTAAATCTTGTATTAATTTTGTGACGCGTTCGTTTTCCATCTTCATGCTCACCTGGTTCACAACCATCCTGGCAGAGAGGGGGCAGACCTCTTCTAATACGTTCAGCCCATTTTCCCTTAGGGTAGAACCAGTCTCTACAATATCCACAATCACTTCTGACAGCCCAACAATAGGGGCAAGCTCAATGGAGCCGTTTAATTTGATAATTTCCACTGTCTGATGTTTCTTATTATAAAAATAATTTTTGGCAATTTTGGGATATTTAGTTGCAACACGTATTAATTCATGGTGCTTTAATAATTCTTCCGCCTCTTTTGGCCCGCAGACACACATCCGGCATGCCCCAAATTTTAAGTCCAGCACTTCATAGATATTCCTGGCTTCCTCCAGGATAGTGTCTTTCCCAACTACCCCAATATCGGCAGCGCCATATTCTACATAAGTCGGCACATCCGGCCCCTTGGCAAGGAAAAATTTTAATTTCAGCTCTTCATTGGCAAAAATCAGCTTCCTAGTGCTTTTATCCTTCATCTCGCGGCAGGTAATCCCTATTTTCTCAAAGGCTTCTAAGGTTTGCTTTGCCAGCCTGCCCTTCCCTAATGCAAATGTTAAATATCTCATATCCTCCATGGTGCACCACCTTTTCTACCGAATAAATCGGATGTCCGCCATATGCATGCGCTTTGCATATAACTGGTATTCTTCCTGTGTTTTTTCCTTTTCCCAGAGGACAAGGGACACGGAGGTTCCCTGCCCCCGCAAGGCTTCTGCCTCTTGGATGGCTTCCTTTTGCTTCCCTTCCCCATAGACAACCAATGTCCCATTGCCATTTACTGGGATTTTAATCTTTTGCCTGGACAAAGCTGCCAATAACTGGTCAATAACTACTGCAAACCCAATGGATGGGGCGTCTTTCCCAAAATAATTAAGCAGCCTGTCGTAGCGCCCGCCTTTCACAATAGGTTCCCCGCTTCCAAAGGTATAGCCTGCAAAAATAATGCCCGTATAATAGTGGTAGCTGCTCAGCATGCCAAGCTCAATGGAAATATATTTTTCCACTTTGTAGCATTTGAGCATATCTGCCAATTCCTCCAGCCTGCCTAATGCATGTAAAATGACAGGGTAGCCAGCAGATAAGGTTTTCGCCCGTTTCAGCATTTCTTCCGATATGCAAAGGCTCCCCAGCATAGAAAATAATTCATTTAACTCTTTTGAAAGATGTAAGGAATCCAGTAATTCTTCCACACCAAAGAAATTCTTATTGGAAATCAGCTCAATTAATTCCTGTTCGGTATCTTCCTCCAAATTGGCCGCTTCTTTCAGCCCACGGAAAAAGTCCACATGCCCAACGCCAATCTGGAATTCCCGTAATCCGGCGGCCTTTAACGAATTAACCACAAGGGCAAGGACCTCCGCATCCGCAGCCACTGTATTGTCCCCGATTAACTCTGCCCCAAGCTGCGTGCTTTCCTTTAGCCTGCCCTGGTAACTGTTATTATTAATAAACGTATTGCCCATATAGCAAAGGCGCACCGGAAATTCTTCATCCCCATAATACTTTGCCGCGCACCTTGCGATGGATGGGGTAATATCCGGCCGAAGGACCAATGTGTTCCCTTCCCGGTCAAAAAATTTATACAAATCTTTGGAAGGCGTTGTCCCTATTTCTTTACTGAAAATATCAAAAAATTCAAATGTGGGCGTTTCAATTGCATGATATCCATATTTTTTCAGCAAATGATGCAGGTTTTCCTGCAAAATCAATTTCCGTGCGCATTCTCTATTATAAATATCCCGAACACCCTCTGGCGTATGTAATAATTTCCGTTTCATAACCTATCCTTTCCGCTTGTTCCCAATGCCAGTACTTTAGTATGCTACCACGCTAAAACATGCCTATTATATAGGAAACGCCTGTGTTTGTCAACCGCGTTTTTCCAAATCCTGCTTTAGCAGGTCAAGGTATGGGACCAGCAGCCCCCCTTTGGGTGAAATAAAAAAATCCGGCTCCAGTTCTTCATACCGGAAGCTTTTCCTCCCTCCCCCAATAGACCGGTCCCAAAATTCCATCAGCTTTTGGTAGCGTAGATAGTAGAATTCATTTCTATGGGAATAAAACACAATTAGGAAAGCAATGCCGTCCTGCCGTTCAAACTGCCCCATAAAGCTGATCTGGTGGGCATGGATATTTTGCAACGGGAACGTGTCTGTATGGCATTCCTTAGCGTCAAAGCACACTGGGATCCCTTGCACTGCCCCAATATAGTCCACGGTGCTTTTCTGGTCGAAATACGCCAGGGTGATATGGCGGCTGTCCCTGTCTATCCGCACAGGGGTGATGGGCGTAGGCACCTTCTGGATCAATGCCAGCCCATGCTCTGCATACTTTTCATTGGTAAGGTTAATAAATTCTTCTAATGTGGAGCCTCTAAGGCCTCTGGAGTTCCATGTCGCCATACCTTGTCCACCTCCCCTGTCCCAGCCTGTGGGCTGTTTAATGCCGGATGCTGCCTGAAATAACCAAGCGCCTTTTGGAACACCCCATTGACAGGCGCTTTGAATTCCTTTCCATCCGCAAGCCCCACCCAGCAGGCATGGAGCAGTTGGGAACGCACCTGAAGGGTTTGCAGGCCCCATACATTTGCTTTTCTGTCCCCATATTTTGGATCGCCAAGGATGGGATGCCCCACAGAAGCAAGTTGGGCGCGTATCTGGTGGGAACGCCCAGTTTCCAAGCTTACTTCCAGCAAGGTAAAATCTCCCTGCCCTTTGATAGAAAACCATTCCAACGGGGCATAGGATGTACGGATGTATTTACTGTCAGGGAGCGCTTCTTTTGTGACCGACCCCTGGTTATTCTTCCCGTCTTTTTGCAGCCACCCTTCCAATGTGCGGGGCGTCCGCACTTTTCCACATGCCAGGCAAAGGTAATGTTTCTTTACGGAACGGTCCCCAAGCTGCCTTGCCATGCCCTGCAGCCCTTGCAAGCTTTTCCCGGCAATCAACACCCCAGAGGTATTCCGGTCCAAGCGGTTGCAGATGGAAGGGCGAAATGCCTGCAGCCCGGCTTCTGTAAGCTCTTGCTTCTGCAGCAGGTAGCCAATAATATATTCATTGGCGGAAATATCTGTGGCCTTTGCTTTCTGGGAAAGCATGCCGACAGGCTTATTGATGACAATGATATCTTGGTCCTCATAAATAATATCCAATGGGATGCTGGGATAATTTTTCTGGCTCTTTGAAGGCCGTTTGGAAAATTTGGAAAATGTCTCCTCCGACAGGAATAAGGCCACCTCATCCCCCAAGTTCAGCTTCTTGTCCCCCTCTGCCTTTTGGTTGTTTAACGTTATATTTTTTTTCCGCAGCATTTTGTAAATAAAGCTGCCTGGCGCTTCTGGCAACAGTTTTTTCAGGTATTTGTCAAACCGCTGCCCTTGTTCATTTTTTCCGATTTGAAATTTTTGCATTATTTCCTCCTGCGTTTCGTCCGGCTTCCAGAACTATGGTCCTCACGGGGCTTAATCAGGCAGCCTTTCCCAAACCCTATCAAATCTTTCCGCCCTGATTTTAGCAGCGCTTCTTTCACTAAGCTATAATTTTTGGGGTTCCGGTATTGGATTAATGCACGCTGCATAGCTTTCTCGTGCGGGTTTTTTGCCACATATACAGGTTCCATCGTCCGTGGGTCTAATCCCGTGTAATACATGCATGTGGAAATGGTGGAGGGGGTGGGGTAAAAATCCTGCACCTGTTCTGGCATATACCCTAAGTCCCGTAAAAATTCTGCAAGCTCCACCGCCTCCTGCAGCCTGGAACCAGGATGGGAGGACATCAGGTAAGGCACAAGGTACTGTTTCTTGCCTAATTTCTTGTTCATTGCCTCATATTCCCCGACAAATTTATGGTAAACTGCCGCTTTTGGCTTGCCCATATAGCGCAATACCTGGTCAGAAATATGCTCTGGCGCCACCTTTAACTGCCCGCTGACATGGTGGCGGCACAATTCCTTTAAAAAAGTGCGGTCTGGGTCTGCCAATAAGTAGTCAAACCGGATGCCAGAACGGATAAATACCTTTTTGACCCCAGGAAGCCCACGAAGTTTTTTCAGCAGCGACAAATAGTCTTTATGGTCAGCCTTTAGGTTTTTGCAAGGTTCTGGGAACAGGCATTGTTTCTTAGCGCAAACGCCGTCGGTCCGCTGCTTGTTACAGGCAGGGAACCGGAAATTGGCGGTAGGCCCGCCCACATCATGGATATACCCTTTAAAATCCTTGTCCTTAATCAGGGCTTTTGCTTCTTTTACCAGGGATTCCTGGCTCCTTGCCTGGACAATGCGCCCCTGGTGGAAGGTCAGGGCGCAGAAATTGCAGCCCCCAAAACAGCCCCGGTTGCTGGTAAGGCTGAATTTCACCTCAGAAATGGCAGGCACGCCCCCAAGCGGCCCATAAGATGGATGGCAGCCCCGCATATAAGGCAACTCATACACATCATCTAATTCCTGTTGTGACAGCGGCTTAGACGGGGGGTTTTGCACCACATAAACCTGGTTCGGGTATTCTTCTGCCAGGCGTTTCCCGGAATACGGGTCGGTATTGCAGTATTGGAGGTAAAAGCTTTGGGCATACGTTTTTTTCTTTTGCTGCACTTCTTCAAATTTAGGCAGGAATATGGCGTCATAGATATCTTCTTTTTTCCGGGTTTTGTAAACCGTTCCCTCTACAAAGCTGATGTCGCCCACTGCAATGCCGCTGTCCAATGCCTCTGCAAGCCCAAGGACGCTGCGTTCCCCCATGCCATACATTAAAATGTCTGCCCCGCTGTCCAGCAAAATGGACCGTTTTACCTTATTGCTCCAATAGTCATAGTGGGCAAGCCTGCGAAGGCTTGCCTCCACGCCGCCAATTAGGATAGGGGTTTCCTTAAAGGTCTGGCGGATTAGATTCCCATAGACAATAGTTGCATAATCCGGACGTTTCCCCATAACCCCTCCCGAGGTGAAGGCATCCTGCTCCCGGCGGCGTTTGGAAACACTGTAATGGTTCACCATAGAATCCATATTCCCACCGCTGATTAAAAATGCCAGCCTTGGCTCCCCATAAATCGCGATGCTGCCTTTCTGTTTCCAATCTGGCTGGGAAATAATGCCCACGGTGTACCCATGGGCTTCCAGCAGGCGGCTAATAATGGCATGCCCAAAAGAAGGGTGGTCTACATAGGCATCCCCAATCACATATACAAAATCAAGCTGCGTAATCCCACGCCGCCGCATATCCTCCCTGCAAATGGGCAAAAACTCCTGTTCCATACTTCCTCCAACCTCAATTAAGCGAAAATTTCATGGTAATCCGTAATATAATAATCTGCCAGCCTCCGTTTTTCTTCCTGTTGCCCAATGGAAAATTCATCTTCCACGGCGCATACCCGCATCCCAGCGTTTTTTCCGGCAAGGATCCCCATTGGCACATCCTCAAACACTAAACAGCGGCAGGGGTCCACCCCAAGGCGGCTCGCCGCTTCCAGGTACACATCCGGCGCAGGCTTCCCCCGCTCCACTTCACAAGCTGTGACTATTTCTTGTATGTAGTCTTCAAAATGGAGGGATTTCGCCACCGCCCCCACCAATTCCTTGGAATTGCTAGTAGCGATCCCAACAGGAATCTGCTGTTTCCTGCAATGCTGCAAAAACCGTTTTGCCCCAGGCTTAAAATGCACTTCGTATGTATATTTTTCTATTGCCATCCGGTTCCATATTTCTTTTAATTCCTCTACGCTCTCAGAAAGGTGGAATAATTTTTTGGTGTAAGCCGCTGTTTCTGTAAAGCTCATCCCTTCAATTTCCTGTTGGTAAGTGTCTGGAAGCGTAAGCCCCCGCTGCTCTAAGAATTCCACATCAATGTCATGCCACAGCCACATGGAATCCACCAACGTCCCGTCTAAATCAAAAATAACGGATTGTATCTGTTCTAACATGACGTCCTGCTCCTTTTTACCGAATCAAAATATTCCAGCCCATACCCGCTTGGCCTGTTCGCTGTCAAAAATCCAATTATGGTATTTTTGGTTTCTTCAAAGGGGTCGGCTCCATCCTGGGAGGGTTCCTTTGTTTCTTTTTTTCCCTCTTCCTTACTATCTCCTAGCTGCCCTTCCCCTGAGCCTGGCGCTATGGCTTCCTGGCTGGCTGCATCTTTCTTTTCTGATGGGTTGTCTACAGCATCGCTATTTTTTTCCTTCACCTTCTCGGTGGCCTCTTCTTGCGTCTGGAGGTTTTGGTATTTTGCTGTTTTCGTAAATGCAATGTGGGCTTTCTGGATTCCCATCACTTTTTTCAGCAGCTTCTCTATCAGCCCAAGCTTTTTCTGCTCAGGGATTACCGGATTGTTGGAAACTTTTTTCAGCTCTGCCAGGAATCCACCCATTTTATTTAATTTCAGTTTATCCACATCTTCTTTGGTCTTGCAAGATTTTAATTGCTTTTTATAGGCTTCCTTTTCCTGCCGGATTTCTTGATATTCTTTGTAGGCCTCTGGGTTGCTTTGCTTTAGGTATTCCTCTTCTTCTGGGGTTAAGCCTTCCCCAGATTTCAATTTTGCATCAATGGACGCCATTTGGCTGCTCTCCCTCATCTTCTGGGCGTCTTCCCGATATTGCTTAATTTGGCGTACCATTGGGTCCATATCTGCCAGGCGTTTCTGCTGTTGGCGTTCTTTTCTCTCTATTTTTTTCTGGGTTTGCTGGCCCAAGCCCGAGATATGCAATTCTTTTTGCACTTTCCCTGATACGTTTACTTCAGGCTTTAGGTTCCCTGGCTTATCAAATTTATCCTGTGGCGCTGCTGATATCGTCAACATATGCCCATCCCCTTTCAAACTCTTTCGCCCTAGTTTTCTGCTTTGCCTTGCGCTTTCCTCTTTGGCCTGCAGGAACAGCCAATGCCAAGGCCGCCCTGGCCGATATGGCAGGACACGCCCATGGAAAGGTGGTCGCTTAACACCTCCATGCCTGGGAACGCTTCCTGGATTTCCTTCAGCCACCCTTCCGTAGTTTCCTTAGAGGCGCTGGAAGCGGCAAGAAGGTATGCTTCCCCATTTTTATGCCATTCCCGGAACGTGGTTTCCAAGTCATGCTTCATAGCCTCTATCATTGTTTTCCTTGCCCGGGAAAACCCATGGCATTTCTTATAAGTGTCCAAAGTCCCTACATCAAACTTTAATACAGGTTTAATATTTAATACTGTCCCTAATGCAGCAGTGGCTGGGGAAATTCTCCCGCCCCGTTTTAAATGCTCCAGTGTTTCCACCCCTACATAAATTACCATTTTGTCCCTGGATCCCTCCAGGATTTCTTTGATTTCTGGCGCAGTGTAGCCTTCCGCTACCAGCTCTAGCGCATCCAATACCGAACGGTGCAGCGCGGTGGACACCCTTCCATTGTCAACCACAAAAACCTTGCCTTTATAGGGAGGCTCCTGCGCCATAGCCAAAGCGGCGGCGCAAGAGCCGCTTAGCCCGCTGCTGATAGGGATATAGACAATCTGCCCATAATCCTTAAGCCCTTTATCCCACAATTCCATCACATCTGCCGGGGAAGGCTGGGACGTGGCAACTTCATTGCATGACCCAAGCTTCTGGAAAAATTCTTCCCTGGACAAATCCACATCTTCATAGTAACACTCATTGTCAAAGTAAAAAGGCATGGGCAGCACCATAATGCCAAGCTTTTTTGCCTGCTCTTGTGTAATGCCGCTATGGCTGTCTGTAATCACTCCAATTTTTTTCATCATTACCTCCTTATCTTTTGCAATTCTGTATCTGTCAATGGGCGGTATTCCCCGGGGCTTAAAGACTCATCCAGTTCCAAACCTCCCATAGAAACACGTTTTAAACACAGAACCTCGTTCCCAACTGCCTCAAACATCCGTTTGACCTGGTGGAATTTCCCTTCTGTAACCGTAAGCTCCACCTGTGCAGTGGGCAAGCCTTCCCCTGGCAGTGGGGCAAGCTTTGCCGGACGGGTTGGCTTTGCCTCCCCAATGTCGATCCCTTGGGCAAACTGTGCAATGTCCTCTTCTGTTACAGGGTTCAATACTTCCGCATAATATGTCTTTGGGACATGCTTTCCAGGGGCAAGCAGGTTGTGGGACAAGGCGCCGTCATTCGTGATAAGGAGAAGCCCTTCTGTGTCTATATCCAGCCTGCCTACCGGAAACAAGCCTTTCCTCCTGTTCTCTGGAAAATAGTCCAGGACTGTCTTGTGGCAGTTGTCAGTAGTTGCGCTGACACAGCCTTTCGGTTTATAGAACAGATAATATTCATACTGCGCATATGGGATGCTTTGCCCTTGGAAGGACACAACATCTTCCCCTGGCGTTACTTTTTGTTCTGGGCCTGCTGAGAATTCCCCATTGACTGTTACCTGTTTTCTGCGAATGTGCTGTTTTACCTGGCTGCGGGTCCCAACCCCCATATCTGCAAGGTATTTGTCAAGCCTGATTTGCATATCCTGCCCCTTTCCTTTCTGGTGTTATGTAAACTGATAATGCAACCGTTTTTTCTCCAGCCATTTCAATATCCAATATGGGTTTACGCTGAGTTCTTCCCCAGTTTCATCATTAATATAAATCCCAAGATGGAGGTGGACCGCAAATTTCCCAGTGGTCCCTTCCGCGCCATATCCACTGTCCCCCATAAAGCCCAGCAACTCCCCTGCTTTTACCACATCCCCTTCTTTGAACTCCCTGGCGTAGTCGTTGAGGTGGGCATAATAAAAATATCCGCCGCTGGGGGAACGTATGCCAATACGGTATCCGCCTAATTTCAGCCATCCCACCTTTTCCACCGTGCCATCTGTGATGCTAAGGACAGGGTAATGCCCACGCGCATTGAAAGACGCCATAATATCTGTCCCTTCATGCCCCCGGTTCCCGCCAAAGCTCCGGTCAAACATCCAGGAATTTTCAAAAGATACCACAATGGAGCTGTCGGCTTTTGACAACGGAATGGGGAAATATTCCAAATCTTCCCAAACTGCCTGTTCCGCCTTTGCCAGTTCCCTGGTTCTGGATGCCTGATATCCATACAATAGCTCTAGGTAACTGTCCAACTCCTTCTGCCCATCCTTTTCTGTGCATAGGTATCCAAGAAGGTAATCGTACCTGGAATAGCCGGAATCTTTTTCATAACTGCAAAAAGACTCATACAACTCTGCCGGGACTTCCTGTTGGCGTAGGAGTTCTTTGGTATCTTCCCCAACCAAAAGATGGGTGGCCTTCGCAACCTTCTGCAAACGCCCTATAAGCGTAGTGGCAAAGCAGACGGCTGCTGTAAGCGCCAATAACCATACCCATACCTGTTTTTTCATATTCTCCTTTACTACTTAGAACGTTTTAAAAATTCTAGAATTAATTTCCAGACTTTTTGTGTGGAGGAAATGCTTAAGCGTTCCTTTGGCGTATGGATATCATAATTATTTGGGCCAAAGGAGATACAGTCAAGCCCTTCGATTTTCCCTGAGAAAATCCCGCATTCCAACCCTGCATGGATTGCCTGCAATTTTGGCTCCTCCTGGAATAAATCCCTGTAAGTTTCCGCCATCAGTTCCCGCATAGGGGAATTCGCCTGGTATTCCCAGGCAGGGTAATCCCCCTTCACCACGACTTCCCCTCCCAAAAATTCCGTAATAAAAATAAGCTGTCCTGTCAATTCATATTTCCTGCTGGTTACGCTGCTCCTTACGGAAAAACACAGCAGGCATGTATCTTCCTCTAGTTTAAGGATTCCTGGGTTTAAAGATGTCTCCACTAACCCGTCAATGTCTGAACTCATATGCTGCACGCCCCAGGGCATGGTACGGAGCATAAATAAAACCTTTATCAAAGAGGGGGCATCCAACGCCTTTACAGATTTCTCCCCTAAGCTATTGCAGCATACCTGGACCCCTGGGTCAGACCCTTGGTATTCATGTTTTAAAACTTGATTTAATATTTCAATTTTATCTATCAATTCCTGGCTTTTCGTTTCTTTTGGAAGCAAAATGGCAGCCGTCGCCTCCCTGGGGATAGCGTTGTCCTTTAAACCTCCAAAAAGAGCGGTAAGGGAAAATGGAAGCGCTTGGTGGATTTCATACAGCACCCTTCCAAGAAGCATCACGGCATTCCCGCGCTCTTTATGGATTTCACTGCCGGAATGCCCACCCTGCAGCCCTGCCACTTTAATTTCGTAAAGGCTGCCTTCTTCCTGTATCCATGAAACAGGGATTTGGCAATCGGCCTGAAGCCCCCCTGCGCAGCTAGTAAGGAAAATCCCTTCTTCGTCGGAATCAATGTTTAACAGTTTTTTCCCTTTCAGCATAGACAGGTCAATGGACTGTGCGCCCAACAAGCCAATTTCTTCATCCACAGTAAATACAGCCTCCAAAGGCGGGTGGGGCAGCGTGCCATCTTCTAAGATTGCCAGCATATATGCCACTGCAATCCCATCGTCCCCGCCCAGGGTAGTCCCTTCTGCTTTTAAAAAATCGCCGTCTACATATAAGTTCAGGCCGTCCTTTTCAAAGTCAATCTCCACCTGGCTCTCTTTTTCACATACCATATCCATATGCCCCTGGAGTATCATTGGTTCTGATTTCTCATAGCCTTTTGACCCATCTTTAAAAATCACTACATTGTTGTTTTCATCCTGAATCCATTTTAAATGATGTTCTTTCGCAAATGCCACGCAGTAGTCACTGATTAATTTTGTATTTCCGGAACCATGGGGGATTTTGCTGATTTCCTCAAAAATTGCAAATACCCTGCTTGGTTCCAATTGACTGCAAACTCCCATAATAACCTCCTGTTTTGGTATATTTATTTTATTGCTTCATACAATAAACTATGAAAAAAATTGTATATATCATTGTCTTAATTGCGTTTTTAAGTTATATTTTAATATTTCCAGCCGAGGCTGTAAGCGCCGCCGCAGTCGGCTTAAACCTGTGGTTTGAGAAAATGCTGCCAACTTTGCTCCCCTTTGCCATCCTCTCTTACATATTAATCCATTCTGGAATCCTAGACAGCTTTGCCCAGGCGCTCCATTGCCTGCTCAAGCATGTATTCCCGGTTAGCAGCGCAGGCATCTACCCGCTTGTCGCCGGGCTGTTGTTTGGATTCCCCATGGGCAGCAAAATTACGGCAGACCTGGTAAGCGCAGGCAAAATGACAAAAGACGAAGGGCAACGGCTGTTTTGTGTCTGCAACAATATTAGCCCAATGTTTATTGCCAGCTTTATCTTAAACGACTGCCTGGGAAGGCCAGACTTAAGGGTTGCAACTTACCTAATCCTGTATACGCCGCCGCTTGCCCTGTATATGGCATTAAACAGAAACCGTTCCTTCTGCCCGCCAAAGGCTCCTGCCCTTTCCCTGAAATCTAAAAAAACGACATCCATGAGCTTTCAAATCATAGATGCCGGCATTATGAACGGATTTGAAACATTGGCAAAACTTGGCGGCTACATTATTATTTTTGCAATCCTGGCGCAAATGTCCATGCTGCTGCCTGTACCAAGCCAAATTGGGAAATGCCTAATCATTGGGTTTACAGAAATCACCAATGGTATTTCCTACACTGCCAGGCAGGGTATGGAATTTCAAATTGCATATCCGCTGATGGTGGCATATACTGCTTTTGGCGGATTGTCAGGGTTTGCCCAGACAGCTTCTATGGTAAAAGAAGCTGGGTTCTCCATGGCCCCTTATTTCCTGATAAAAATTTTCCAGACGATTTCGGCGGTCGCCCTGGCATTGCTCTTTCTCTGTTAATAACTATATTTCTGTAACCTGAAGCTCTGCGCTCTTGCCTCCCTCTGCCTTCGCCTGGGCAGAGTTTGGTTCTTCCACATCCGGGGACAGCTCCACACGGTTGGCGCTCACCAAATCGTAGCATTCCTGCAGGGAATGCAGCAGATTATCCGACCGAGCCTTTGTAGTCTCTATGGCATTGCCAATAATATCTTCCAGGCTCTTTAACACATTGTCTGTATATTGTATCGCCCCATAACGGATGTTGTTTGCATCATTTGTGGCATTGTCCAGAATCTCCTGGGCCTGGTTGGTGGCAATCAGCACCACTTCGTTCGCCTGGGCATACGCTTGCTGCATAATCTGGTGTTCGCTGATTAGCGCAGTAGTCTGCACTTCCGCCTGGGCGATAATGGCGTCCGCCTTTGCCTGGGCGTCTGCCAATATCCGTTCCTGGTTGCTGATTACCTTTTGGTAACGCTTGATTTCATCTGGCGTTTTCCTCCTAAGCTCTGACAGTAAATCTTCCAGTTCATCTTTGTTTACCACAATTTTTGTATTGGAAAGGGGCTGATATTTACAGTTTTCAATATAGTCCTCTATCTCATCAATAATCTGCTCAATCCTGCTACTCATATTATGTAACGCTCCTTATATTCAGCTATATTTTGCATAAATCCTGTCTATAAGCCGCTCCGGTACAAAATGGGAAATATCCCCTCCATAGGAAGCAACCTCTTTTACGATTGTAGAGCTTAAATAGGCATATTCCAGGCTGGTGGTTAAAAATACAGTGTCAATCTGTGAATTTATAATCCGGTTTGTTTGGGCAATCTGAAGCTCATATTCAAAATCAGTGACTGCCCGAAGCCCACGGACGATAACGGAAGCATCCACTTCCCTGGCATAATCAATCAAAAGCCCGTTGAAAGACGTAATCCTGATATTCGGGATGTGGCCCGATATCTCTTCTAACATACTAACACGTTCCTCCACAGAAAACAACGGATTTTTTGCACTATTAATTAAAATTGCCACTACCAGTTCGTCCACCATTTTTGCAGAACGCTCAATCATATCAATGTGCCCGAAGGTCACCGGGTCAAAGCTGCCCGGGTAAATTGCTCTTTTCATCTTTCTCCCCCATCGCCTGCTTTGTAAACCTCAAAAACACATGTTTATTGGTTTTGTAAGCTTTTTCTCTTGTAATGGCATATCCCAACCCCTCTGCAGGTGATAACTCTGTATCCAAAGACGTCTCTACTACAATCAGGGAACTATCCGTAATCAGGGATGATTTCGCCAATACTTGTAAAAGATTGAGTTCCAACCCTTTTCCATAAGGAGGGTCCATAAATACAAGTTCAAATGGCTCCTGCCCTTCCATACGGCTGATAGCCAGGGAAGCGTCCTGCAAAAGGAGCGTGCAGCGCTCAGACAGCTTTGTGAAGCGCATATTTTCTTCAATGCAGGACGCCGCTTTCTTATTGTTTTCTACAAATACCGCAGCCTTAGCCCCACGGCTTACGGCCTCAAGCCCCATTTGCCCAGTCCCTGCAAATAAATCCAGGAACCGGCATCCAGGCAATTCAGGGTTCAATATATTGAAAAGAGTCTCTTTTACCCGGTCCGTGGTGGGCCTGGTATCCATCCCGGGGACTGTCTTTAAAGGGAGCCTCCGGGCGCTTCCTGCTATTACCCTCATCCTTTCACCTCATCTAAAATTACTTTCCGAAGCAGTGTCAATGCATTTGCCACAGCATACTCCCTGATTTTGCTGCGGCTTCCACTGTATAGGTTTTTCTCTGTGTAAACGTTGCCTTTGCAGTAGCATCCTGTATATACAAGCCCTACTGGCTTCTCTTCTGTGCCGCCGCCAGGCCCTGCAATCCCGGTTACAGATATGCAGATGTCCGCGCCTGCAGCTTCTGCCCCTCCTTTTGCCATTTCTGCGGCAGTCTGCGGGCTGACTGCGCCATAAGCGGTTAAGGTTCCATGGGAAACCCCCAGCAGTTTTTCCTTTGCCTCATTGGAATAAGTGATATACCCTTCCTTTAGGCTTCCAGAAATCCCTGGGACATTGACAAGCCTGCCGGCTAAAAGCCCGCCCGTGCAGGATTCTGCCGTTGCGACTGTAAGGCGGTGTTCCTCCAAAAGCCTTGCCACAGCCTGTTCTAACGTCACTAAAGGGTCGTCTGTGTACACACAATCCCCAAACCGGCGTTTCAACTCTTCTTCCACCGGGGCAATTAGGGAAAACGCCGCCTTTTCATCCTCTGCCTTGGCTGTGATGCGAAGATGCACTTCCCCTGTCTTGGCATAAGGGGCTACAGTTGGGTTCTGCTGCCCATTGATTAAGTCCAAAATTTTTGTCTCTGCAGCGCTCTCCCCTATCCCGCAAAGTTTTATCATTTTCGAGCAGATTATCTCAGGCTGCAGGCTGCGCAGGTATGGGTATACCTGCTCCTCAAACATAGGGATTAACTCGTTTGGCGGCCCTGGAAGGAGGATCATGCGGGTATCCCCGTCCTCCATAATAATCCCTGGCGCCGTCCCATTAGGGTTATAAAGCACTTTGCATCCTTGAGGCACCATGGCTTGCTTCCAGTTGTTTTCTGTAATGGCATGCCCGCGCTTTGCCATGCATGCTTCAATTTCTTCCCTTGCCCTCGCATCTTCCACCAGCTCTTTGCCCATGGCTTCTGCCGCGGTTTCTTTTGTCAAATCATCCTGGGTAGGCCCAAGCCCCCCAGATAAGATAATCACATCCGAACGTTCCTTTGCCATATGGAGCAAATGCCCAAGCCGCCCGGCATTGTCCCCAACCACGCTTTGGTAATACATGGACAGGCCAAGCATCGCGCATTTTTCAGAAATAAAAGCTGCATTTGTATTCACGATATTTCCCAGCAATAGCTCTGTCCCTACACAAATTAATTCTACCGTCATCGTTTCTCATCCTTCTCTCTTGTTCCAGGAAATTATTTCTGTTCTTTCAGAACATCTTTGTTTTTGGCAATGTAATCAATCAATGACACCAAGGTAAGTATCAATGCAACATAAGTAACGATGGTTGCGCAGATTTGATAGGCCCCATTGTCAAAATTTAAAATCAGCATCACTATCATGGCCATCTGGAATGTAGTTTTGAATTTCCCCCAATAGCTCGCTGCAATTACAATCCCATTGTCGGAAGCAACCAGGCGGAAGCCGCTGATAATAAATTCCCGGCTGATAATGATAATGGATATCCATGCCGCAAGGCTTCCCTGGGAGGTCAAACAGATCAATGCGGACGCTACCAGCAGTTTATCAGCTAAGGGGTCCATAAATTTCCCGAAATTTGTCACCAGCCCATACTTTCTTGCAATTTTCCCATCCAGCAAATCCGTAAGGCTCGCAATGACAAAAAGAACCACAGACGCGTACATTCCAGCTTCCCCTAATCCTGGAACCAGCATACATGCCACAAAGGGAATGATTAAAACCATCCTTAATATTGTTAATTTATTTGGTAAATTCATACGACCACCTCTCCTATCAAATCATATCCATATGCTCCCGTTACGTTTACCTTCACAAAGTCGCCAGTGACCAGCGTTTCCTCTGTATTTACAAAAATGTAGCCGTCAATTTCTGGCGCATCCCGGTAGGTCCTGCCTATATAGGCATTCTCCCCATCTACCTTCCCTTCCACCATGACCCACAGCTCTTGCCCTGCCATCCCATCATTTTTATCAAAAATGATTTCCTCTTGCAGTTCCATAATTTCTTCTTTCCAGACAGATTTCTGGTACTCCTCTACCTGGTCTGGGAATTCCGCCGCAATTGTCCCTTCTTCTGGAGAATACGTGAACGCCCCTAGGCGGTCAAACTCCGCTTCATTGAGGAATTGCATTAATTCTTCATGCATTGGCTGGGTTTCCCCTGGGAAACCGCAAATCAACGTGGTACGAAGCGTAATGTCTGGGATTTCTTCTTTGAGGTATGCAATTTTCTGCCTTAATTCTTCCTTGGTTGTGCGCCGCCCCATCCGTTTTAAAAGGCCGTCGTTGATATGCTGGATTGGCATATCCAGGTAATGGCATACTTTTTTGTTCCGTTTTATGGATTGGACCAGCTCACCATAAATTTCCTCTGGATAACAGTACAGGATGCGGATCCACTGGATCCCTGGGATTTTATTCAATTCATCCAGCAGCTTATGCAGGGATTTCTCCCCATACAGATCCACGCCATACAGCGTTGTCTCCTGCGCCACCAAGATCAATTCTTTTACCCCCTGGCTTGCAAATTCTTTTGCCTGCGCCAAAAGTTCTTCCATAGGGACGCTGCGGTAACGGCCGCGGATTTTTGGGATAATGCAGTATGTGCAGCATTTATTGCACCCTTCTGCAATTTTCAAATGGGCATAATGCCCGCCTGTGGTCAGGGAACGCCTGGCATCCATTTGGGGCATCGTCCCTAAAGGCTGGTACAATTCGTAAGGGTTCCCTTTTTGCGCCTCTTCCAATGCCGCTACAATCTCACCATAAGAATTAGTCCCAAGGACCGCGTCTACCTCCGGAATTTCCTTGATAATCTCACTGCGGTAGCGCTCTGCCAGGCATCCAGTGACAATCAACGCCTTACAGCTTCCAGCATTCTTGTATTCGGCCATTTCCAGGATGGTATTGACGCTTTCCTCTTTTGCGTCATTGATAAAACAGCAGCTATTGATAATGATTGCCTGCGCTTTCCCTTCTTCATTGGTGAACGTATGCCCGGCGTCCCTTAACGCCCCGATCATATATTCCGTATCTACCAGGTTCTTGTCACATCCAAGTGACACAAACAAAATTTCCATGTTTTCTCCATTCTCTTCCCTGTGGCAGGACGCTTGCCAGCGACAGGGCAAGCAGCCGCGCCCTCGCGGGTATTCCATTGTAAAACTTTAATATAAGATTACCACACCATCCTGCAACTTCTCAGGACAGTGTGGTAAAATATCCATACTTATGGAGCCTTCCTGGCTCCACAAGGTACGTTCTTAGATTTCCGTATCCTCATCAAAATCCCCGTCTAATCCTTCTTCTGGCTTTTCTTCCAAATTTTCTTCTTCCCCTACAATTTTGACCTTGCTGTTGTACAGCTCTTCCACTGCAATGGAAAATGGCTTTTTGTTGGAGGGGTTGTCTATCAAAGGTTCTTCTCCCCCAATAATCTGCCTTGCCCTCTTTGCAGTTGCAAGGACAATAGAGTAACGGCTGTTCACAACTGGCTCCTCACCAATTTCAACATCGCTGTTCACAACCTTCATTAAATCTGTGTAAGATGGATGCAGCATCATAATTATCATTCTCCTTTCACAAAGCTTTCCAGCTCTGCCTTTATTGATGTAATTAATGCATGGTTCCTTGCCGCACGGGCATGTTCATTCTGTATGATTTCATGAACCTGCTGGACGCATGCATCCAGCGAGCCATTTACAATTAAGTAGTCATACTTGTGGGCATACTGGGCTTCCTGGCAGGCGCGGCTTAAACGTGAGGCAACCGTAGCCTCATCTTCTGTCCCACGCTCCATTAGCCGCCTTTTTAACTCTGCCGCGCTTGGCGGCGTAACAAAAAGCAGCAAGGCGCCAGGGTAAGATTCCTTCACCTTCCATGCCCCATGGACTTCTATTTCAAGGATAACATCTTTCCCTTGCCCTAACTGCTGTACAACATAATCCTTAGGAGTCCCATAATAGTGGTCGACATACTGGGCATATTCAATCAATGCGCCTTTTGCTATCATGGATTCAAATTCTTCCTGCGACACAAAGAAATACTCCCTCCCATGCGCTTCCTCCTGCCTGGGCGCCCTGGTAGTCGCTGATATGCTCAATGCATAGGCATCCGGGTACTCTGCCAGCAGCCGTTTCATTATGGTCCCTTTCCCTGCACCAGAGAAACCGGAAATAATAATTAAAATTCCTGTTCTGTCTTTCATATGCGCCTGCTTTCTGCCTGGGCCAGTCCCCTACTCTATATTTTGGATCTGTTCCCGGACTTTCTCAATATCTGTTTTCAAATTAATGGCAATGTCAGAGACGGTAAGGTCATTTGCCTTGGAAAGTATGGTATTTGCCTCCCGGTTCATTTCCTGGGCAATAAAATCCAGCTTCCTGCCTACGCTGCCCCCCATGGCCAGCGTATCCTTGGTGCTTGCAATATGGCTCTTTAGGCGCACTGTCTCTTCATCTGTGCAAATCCGGTCTGCAAAAATGGTGACTTCCGTCAAGATCCGGCTCTCATCTGCCTGGGCGCCTGCCAAAAGCTCATTCACTTTATCTGTCAGCTTTTGTCGGTACTCGCTTAAAATCTCAGGGGAACGTTTTTCAATCTGCCCCACATACCCTGACATTGCATCCAACTTCCCAAACAAGTCATTTCGCAGCTTCTCCCCTTCCTGCACCCTGGATTCCACAAACTGCTCTGCGGCGCCTGTCACTGCCCGTTCCAAAACCTTCCAGAGTTCCTTTTCATCCAGCGTCCGCGCTTCCATGGTAATGACTTCTGGACGTTTGGAAAGCTCACAGGCATCCAACGCAAACGGGATGGAAAATTCATCTGCAGCTTGGCGGATATATTTGACATATTCCTCCGCCAGGCCATGGTTGTATTTCAAATTTATCTGGTTTTCCGTAAAATCTTCATAATTGATATAGACGTCCACTTTGCCGCGCTGGACATAATCTTTCAGGAGATTGCGGATTGCATTTTCAAAAGAATATAATTTCTTTGGCATCTTAATGGCAATATCCAGGTACCTGTGGTTTACCGACTTCATTTCTACGGTAACCTGGTATGTGCTTTCTGTAACCTCACAGCATCCGAAGCCGGTCATACTTTTTATCATAAGAACCTCCTGTATGCATAGATACACGTATTATAAATCAATTCCCAAAATTAGTCAATTAAGAATTGATCCCTGCATGCAGTTTCTGCAGTGGCTGCACTTCGCTGCTGCCATGCTTTTTCAAGGAAAGTATGCCGCTGATGGTAGCCTTTGCCGCTGCTGTGGTGGTCATATAAGGTACTTTTTTCTTGATGGCTGCCTTACGCAGATAACTGTCGTCCTCCTTGCGCTCCTGCCCAACAGGGGTATTGATAATCAGGTCAATCTTCCCATTTGTAATAAGGTCCAGCATATTGGGCCTGCCTTCCTTAAGCTTATTGGTCATTTCCGCCTCAATCCCTGCCTCCTGTATTAATTTGCAAGTATGCTTAGAAGCGATAATATGGAACCCTGCCTTAGCAAAATCCTTGGCAAGCCCCACCACTTCCGGCTTGTCCCGGTCGCTGACGGAAATCAGCACAGTGCCTTCCAGCGGAAGCTTCATCTGGGTTGCCTCCTGCGCCTTATAAAAAGCTTCCCCATAAGAGGCGGAAAGGCCAAGGACTTCCCCAGTAGAGCGCATTTCTGGCCCTAACACCGGGTCCACCTCCTGGAACATATTAAAGGGGAACACTGCCTCTTTCACCCCATAATATGGGATATCTTTCTCTTTTAGGCCTGGGACAGGGGATTGCCGTCCAGTCAGCTCTGAGGTAATAATCTCGATCGCCAAAGGCACCATACGGATGTTGCACACCTTAGACACCAAAGGCACGGTGCGGGAGGCGCGTGGGTTTGCCTCCAATACAAACACTTTGCCGTTCTCAATGGCATACTGCATGTTCATTAACCCTTGGACATGCAATTCCTCTGCTATTTTCCTGGTGTATTCCTTAATCGTCTCCACATTCTCCTCAGAAATATGCCTGGACGGGATAATGCATGCTGAATCCCCAGAATGGACCCCTGCAAGCTCAATATGCTCCATCACCGCCGGCACAAACGCATGGCGCCCATCGCTGATGGCGTCCGCCTCGCATTCCGTTGCATGCCCTAAGAAACGGTCAATCAAAATTGGGCGGTCAGGGGTGACCCCTACTGCTGCATCCATGTACCCTGCCATGCTCTGCGCATCATAGACCACTTCCATGCCCCTCCCTCCAAGGACATAGGAAGGCCGCACCATTACTGGGTAGCCAATGCCTTCTGCAATTTCCAACGCTTCCTCCACATTTACCGCCATCCCGGATTCCGGCATAGGGATATTGAGTTTTTCCATCATGGCGCGGAATAAGTCACGGTCTTCTGCCAGGTCTATGACAGACGGGGCGGTGCCTAAAATCTTCACGCCGTTCTTTTCTAGGTCCGCCGCAAGGTTTAACGGGGTCTGCCCGCCAAATTGGGCGATCACGCCTACCGGCTTCTCCTTCTTGTAAATACTTAAGACGTCCTCAAGCGTCAACGGCTCAAAGTACAATTTGTCAGAAGTGTCATAATCTGTGGAAACCGTCTCAGGGTTGCAGTTGACAATAATAGTCTCAAAGCCAAGCTTTTTCAATGCGAGGGAGGCATGGACGCAGCAATAGTCAAATTCAATCCCCTGCCCAATCCGGTTCGGGCCGCCCCCAAGGATCATAATCTTAGGCTTCCCATCCGTGACCAAGTTCTTATCTGGCGCATTATAGGTGGAATAATAGTAGGCGTTATCCTTCGTCCCGCTTACATGGACCCCTTCCCAGGCTTCCTCCACGCCTAATGCAATGCGCCTTTCCCTCACTGCGTCTTCTGTGATTTCTAAAATCTGGCTTAAATATTTATCGGAGAACCCATGTTTCTTAGCGGAAACCAAGGCTTCATCCGATGGGAGCTGGCCTTTGCCTGCAAGGAGGGCTTCCTCCTCTTCCACCAGTTCCTTCATCTGCCCTAAGAAATAATGCTTCACTTTCGTGGCCTCATGGACCTCCTCTAAGGTTGCCCCTTTACGGAGCGCTTCATATATTATGAAATAGCGTTCGCTGGAAGGGGTGATTAAAAGCTTTAACAGCTCTTCTTTGGACTTCATGCCAAAATCTTTGGCATGGCCCAGCCCATAACGCCCTGTTTCCAGGCTGCGGATGGCTTTCTGGAAGGCTTCCTTAAACGTCTTGCCAATGCTCATAACCTCCCCGACTGCCCGCATCTGCGTGCCAAGCTTGTCCTCCACCCCTTTGAATTTCTCAAATGCCCAGCGGGCAAACTTAATTACCACATAGTCCCCATCTGGCACATACTTGTCCAGCGTCCCATATTTCCCACATGGGATATCCGCCAACGTAAGCCCTGTGGCAAGCATAGCGGAAACCAGCGCGATGGGGAAGCCTGTCGCCTTTGACGCCAAAGCAGAGGAACGGGAAGTCCTTGGGTTGATTTCTATAATGATATCCCGGTCTGTCTTTGGGTCGTGGGCCCACTGCACATTGGTGCCGCCAATCACCTGGATCGATTCCACAATTTTATAGGACTTCTCCTGCAGGCGTTTCTGGACCTCTTGTGATATGGTGAGCATTGGGGCTGAGCAGAAAGAATCCCCGGTATGCACCCCAAGGGGGTCGATATTTTCAATAAAGCAGACGGTAATCATATTGTTGTCCGCATCGCGCACCACTTCAAGCTCCAGCTCTTCCCAGCCAAGAATGGATTCCTCCACCAGCACCTGCCCTACCAGGCTTGCCTGCAGCCCCCTGGCGCATACGGTTTTCAGCTCTTCTACATTATAGACAAGCCCGCCGCCGGCGCCGCCCATGGTGTAGGCTGGGCGCAGGACGACAGGGTACCCAAGTTTGTCCGCAATCCCCATAGCCTCTTCTACAGAATATGCCACTTCACTTCGAGCCATCTCAATCCCAAGCCTGTCCATGGCATTCTTAAATTCAATGCGGTCTTCCCCACGCTCAATGGCGTCCACCTGTACCCCAATTACCTGCACCTGGTACTTCTCAAGCACGCCTTTTTTGGCCAGTTCAGAACATAAATTAAGGCCCGACTGCCCGCCAAGGTTCGGCAGCAATGCATCCGGCCGTTCTTTTGCAATAATTTGTTCCATGCGCTCTGCATTCAGAGGCTCAATATAAGTAACATCGGCAGTTTCCGGGTCTGTCATAATAGTGGCAGGGTTGGAATTCACCAATACAATTTCATACCCCAAACTTCTAAGCGCCTTGCATGCCTGGGTGCCAGAATAGTCAAATTCACATGCCTGCCCAATGACAATAGGGCCGGAACCGATAATCAGCACTTTGTGGATATCTTTTCTTTGAGACATTCTTGTTCCTCCTGTCTGTACACTAGAAATTTTAGTAAATTGTTTTCCTGGATCCCTATTATACAGGAAAATGAACCTGGTAGCAATGAAAAATATAATTTGAGTTTCCCCATTTTGCAATCCATAGCGCCAAAAGGTTTCCATCACTTTGCGAGGGAAACACGTTGCACATAAAAGCGCTATGGAACAAATCTTGGAAACTGCTTGACTTTTCTAAGAAAACATTTTATTGTATCATTTATATAGTACAATAATACATAAGGGGAACGAGGTGATTTGATGCCATGGAATTTAAATTCTGACCGGCCAATTTTTATCCAGATAATTGAAAAGATACAGATGGACATTATTTCAGGGGCTTACAGGCCAGGGGACAAGCTTCCGTCTGTCCGGGAGCTTGCCCAGGAAGCGTCCGTGAACCCCAATACCATGCAAAAAGCGCTTTCTGAACTGGAGCGTACGGGGCTTGTATATTCCCAGCGCACCAGCGGACGGTTTATTACGGAGGACACGATTATGATTGACCAATTAAAATCTGAGCTTGCAAAAGAAGTCGTAACAGAGTTTTTAGAAACCATGCAAAAACTTGGGTTCCAGAGGGAAGAGACAATTTCCCTGCTTGAAAAAGCCATTGGCGTGGAACCGGAAGGGGGTGATGGAAATGATACTGGAATGTAAAAGCCTGGCCAAAGCATATTCTGGCTCCCCAGCCCTTTTGGGCATTGACCTCCAAATTGGGAGCGGCCATATTGTGGGGCTTCTTGGGCCAAACGGGAGCGGGAAAACCACATTGATAAAATTGGCGGCAGGGCTTTTGTCCCCAGACTCCGGGACAATCCTGGTGCAGGGAAACCCTGTTGGGCCAGCCAGCAAAAGCCTTGTCTCCTACCTGCCAGACCATGCATATCTGGACGGCCACAGGAAAGTGAGGGAGGCCATTGGGTTCTTCCATGATTTCTATACGGACTTTGAGCCAGACAGGGCTTATGGGATGCTGGAGAAATTAAGCATTGACCCAAACCAGAAATTAAAGGCGCTGTCTAAAGGGACAAAAGAAAAAGTGCAATTGATTTTGGCAATGAGCCGGCGGGCAAAGCTGTATTTGCTAGACGAGCCAATTGCAGGGGTAGACCCAGCAGCCAGAGACTATATCCTACAGACAATATTGTCCAATTATGATGAAAGCGCCTCAATTTTGATTTCCACCCATTTGATTTCGGATATTGAAAATATTTTGGACGAGGTTGTTTTTTTGCAAAATGGGAAAATCCATACCCATGCTTCTGTAGACCTGCTCCGGCAGGAAAGCCATAAATCAATTGACGCTCTGTTCCGGGAGGTGTTCCAATGTTCAGGAAATTAATGAAACATGAGTGGCATGACACTTATAAAGCCATGCTCACAGTAAACTTGGCCTTAATCCTGCTTACGCTAATTGGCTGCTGCATCTTAAACACCAGCGTTTTCGAGCATAGGGAGACGTCTCCTGTAGCCGTCCTTATTGTATTCTTTTACATTATGTCCCTGGCAACTTGCGGGATTGTGGCGACATGTTACCTTTGCATCCGGTTCTACCGGAACTTATTTGGCAAAGAAGGGTACCTGATGCACGCCCTGCCCGTGAAGCCAGCGCAGCTTCTCCATTCCAAATTAATAGTTGGATATGCCTGGAGCATGTTAAATTCCCTTTTATGCATAGCTTCTGTGGCACTGCTGGCCTTTCTTGCGTTGTTCCAGTATGCAAAAGCCAATGGGGTGGATGGGATCTCCCCACTGCTGCAGTGGGGCGGCATGGACAATGCCAGGACCATTGATTTGGAATCCGCATTTGAGGATATTTTTGGCTATAAACCCATCGGGTTCCTGCTTCAGTTCTGCATCCTGCAGGTTTTCAGCGACCTTGCTTCCCTGCTGACCGGATATGTCAGCATACTTCTGGGGCAGCTAGTGGAGAAATACAAGGTTATGTCAGCCATAGGGTTTTACATAGCCCTGTACCTTGCCAACCAAACAATATGCTCCATTATGATAACCCTGCCAAGCCTCACTGCATTGTCAAAGGAGGGGGAAAGCTTCCTTAAGTTCTATTGTAAGACAATGATGCACTATGCCATTGTCAGCCAGGTTTTGGCTGGGGCTGCCCTGTACCTTGCCGCATTGCTGCTTATGCGCCGAAAACAAAACCTGTAGTCAAATGCAAGTAAAAACGTCGATATTTAACCGCCGGAGCAATACCCCGTAGCAGCGGCAAACAACGGCATAACTTTAATTATACCACAGCCTTTTGGGTTCCTGCCATATGAAATGGCGCAAGGATATATTTGCGCCATTTCATATGGCAATGCCATGCAGCCGTTTGCTATACTGTCAAGCAGGAGGGGGGTGTTTTCATGTGAAAAGCCAAATAGTTAGAGCCTATATCCGTATGCCATAATGCGTCCTGGCATATCGTTTCACTTGTTCAGCATGTTCTTGCTGATTGACTGCCTGGAATACGGCACTGCTCTGTAGGAAAAATTCTTTTGACATATCATGCTGCCCTAACTCTGCCAATGCGCAGGCCTTATTGCAAAGGAGCATGGGGAATGTATGCAGTTTCCCATATTTAATGCAATAGTCTATGCCCGCCTGGCAGAGGGCAAGGGCGTCTTTGCACATCCCTGTTTTGCCAAGCCAGGAAGACAGGTTCTGCAAAACCATGGGGTATGTTACAGACATCTCGTTATCCTGCAGGATATGCGTTTCCATATACCCCTTCAATTCAGAGAGCAATTGTATCCCGTCCAGCGCCCTCCCAAGGCTATGGTAGGCGCAGCCAATGCTGTTTAAGATTGCGATCTCATGGTAGGTGAGGAGCCTCGCCTTAATATGGACCCCATCAAAATCCGGCATGGTCATATGGATGGCGCCTAAAAGCTCCTGCAGTACCCATTGCATGCTTTTCCCTTTCTGTTCCTGAATCAACGCCCTTGCGAAAGCAAGGTATTGCTCCTCCATCTTGAGCCTCTGCGCCTTTTTGGGGTTTTTCTTAATGTTCCTCTCTATATTGCTGGCAAAGAACTCCGCCTGCTCAAAATCCCTGTTCCCAAGGCTGTGCGCCAACTGCTGCTCAAGCTCGTACCGTTCCCATTCTTCCTGGCTTAAATAAATATTGCAGACCCGGTCTGTGACCCCCAAGCGCTGCATCAATCCGTCCAAAATCTTTTTCCCAGGGGCCTGCAGGCCATTTTCAATCCTGGATAAGGTGGAAGCTGCGCAAATCCCATAACTCAACTCTTCCTGGGAATAATTCTGGCGCTCCCTGGCATCCCGTATTAATTCCCCAATGGTGTAATAAGCCATGGCGCCGTACGCCCCTTTCCTTGAATTTGCCAAAATCTGACATTATTCTTATAATATCCAGTCTATTTCCCTTTGTCAACGGGAAGGTTCAGGCATAAAATAAAAGATTTCGTCCAAGGCCCCACAGGTTCCTGGCTCAAAGAAAGGCTCCCGCCATGCATGGCAATAATTTTGTGGGCAATGCTTAGCCCAAGCCCGCTCCCTCCTTTGCTTTTGCGGGACTCATCCCCAGACACAAACGGGTCAAAAATATATGCCGCCGTCTTTTCTGGGATGGGCGCCCCGTTGTCGCGGATGCAGATGGAGGCTGCCCCATCCTCCCATTCTGCCTTTACAGACACTTTCGTCCCCTTCGGGTTATGCCGTATGGCATTGTTCAATAAATTAGTGGCCACCCGCTGGAACTGCAGCTTGTCCACGGGCATCCTGGCCTCTTCCTCTGGGATTTCCAGGAAAAGCTCCATTTCCTTTTCCTCAAAGTCCAGATAGAGGGCGGCAATGCATTCCCGCAGAAGCTCCCACAGGTCCTCCTCCGTCTTATCAAGCTGGTACCCTTCGCTGTCTAGCTTCACATATTCAAACAGGAGGTTAAGCAGCCCGCCCATCTGCATGGATTTGCCATAAATGGCCTCTAAGTATTCCCTCCTGGGGGCACCCTCCTCTTCCAGCAGCGCCTTTGCGTAGCCTGCCACCGTGGTCATAGGGGTCTTAAGGTCATGGGCCACATCAGACAGCAACAGGTTCCTCCTTCTGTTATATTCTTCCTGCTGCCTGCGTTCCTGCTCCTCCAATTGGCGGATATGCTGCCCCACCATATGGCTGAAGGCAACCGCCGCGACGGCATAGGGCAAAAGGAGCGTCAGGACAACCAAAATGCTAAAAAACGCCGTGCCTAATACATAAATCCATGTCTCTTTTGGGGACATATGGCTGGTCTGGCTTATGATAAGGCTGCTTAAGTGCTTCCCTGCAAATTTCTCGGCAAGCCCTTGAAGGCCCACCCCCGCAATGTTTGGGAATTGGCTGCAGACCCCTAAGGCTGCCAAAAAAGCGACCCCGCGCAGCAGCATGCCAACCGTCTGCCCGCTCCCCCCATTTGCCATAAAAAAACTGATGTGGAACGTCTCCTCCACCCAGGGGTACACCGCCTCCTCATACCAAAGGTTCAGCGCCGCCTCGCTGAAAGAGACCAGCGCCAGGATTAACAGGAACCGGCGGATAAAAAACCATTTCCAAGTTGCATGCTTCATCCTTTACCTCTCCATACGGTACCCAAGCCCCCGGATTGTCTTAATATAAGCCCCGCTGTCCTTAGATAGCTTTGCGCGCAGGCGGCTGATGCATACCATAATATTGTTGTCTGCAATGGCGTATTCCTCACCCCACACATTTTCATAGACTTGCTGCTTCGTGAACACTTTCCCAGGATGCTCCATAAACAGCCGCAGCAGCTTATACTCCACTGAGGTCAGGTCAATCGGCTGGCCATTTTTGTACACCAGGCAGGATTCCATATCAAGGCGTAAGTCCTTCACCTGTAACTGCTTTAGCTCCCGGCTTTTCGCCCCTAGGGAATAAAACCTTCGGATATTGGAGTTAATGCGGGCCATTGCCTCCATAGGGTTGAAAGGCTTTGCCAGATAGTCGTCCGCGCCCAGGTCAAGCCCCAAAATTTTGTCCGCGTCCTGGCTCTTGGCAGACAGGACCATCACTGGGATATTGCTGCCCTCCCGTATCCGTTTCAAAACCTGGTACCCATCCATCTTTGGCATCATAATGTCAAGAAGCGCCAGGTCAACCTCTTCTTTTTCCAGGATGGAAACGGCAGCGCGCCCGTCTTCCGCTTCCAAAACCTGGTACCCGTCTTTCTCAAGGTAAAGGCGCAGAAGGTCCCTAATCTCTTTCTCATCGTCTGCAATTAAAACCGTGTATGCCATAATTTCCTCCTTTACAAAAAGCGGTATGGGGCGTCTCCCTTCCCCTGCTGCCCTTTCAAGGCAAGGTAAAGGGCGGCGTTTGTCTGGCTCACGTAAGGGTTCAGGTACAAGGCCCCAAGTATGCCTAACGTCAAGCCACTTAAAATATACCATCCAAAGAAGGATAAATCCAGTACAAATGCCTTCCATTTGTTCCCATGCATCATGGCCTTGCTCAAGGCAAATGCCTCCTCTTGCCCAAGGTCAGGGCGTTCCCCCAGGATATATGGGACCATTTGGTATTCGTATGACTTCACAATCCCTGGGACGACCAGCAAAAGGGCCCATAAGAAAATGTGCAATTTGCGGAAAAACTCCACTTTCACGCAATTTTTATAATGGTTGTCAAAGGCAAAGCAAAGCTCTTTTGCCTTCGCCTGCCCTTCCATGTTTTTGGTGAAAAAACGGGAAACGCCAATTTCTAACGGGTTCAGCACAAAGATTTTTAAAGGGAGGGCTATCAGGAGCAGGGCCAGAAAAATGGCGGCCGCAATGATAAATACCACAATGGCAAACATAACCACGCCGTCTTCTATCACAACGTCTGGGCTATTGGCGTCCGCAACGCCCCCACCCTCCACTTTTTTGCCGTCCTTAGAAATGCCTGCATCCGCAACCCCGCTGATTGCCCCGCCTGCCGTGCTGAACACACCGCCGCCGCCACACAGCACGGTAAATGCCAACGCCGCTAATACTGCCCTCCAGCGGTTCATGCTGACCCGCATCTTTGCATTCTCCTTCAATTCTTTCCTTGACCACATGCATATCTCCTCCTATTCCTAATATGGTTCTTCCTTGCTTTTATCATATGCCCTAAGCCTTAAAGGAAAGATCCCTTTTCCTTACAATAACCTTACAAATCGCCCTTGCCATTTATTGTGGCGGATGGTAAGATCAAGTTAAAAATTCAGGCGTGCCAGAGTTAGGGGGCTGTTTATGATAAGAAAAGAATTGGGGCATTATGTCCGCCATTTTGCCAAACGTTTCGTGATTTTCCTGAGATGGCTGGCATTTTCCATAATGAGCGGCGTCCTGGTAGGCGGTGTCGGGGCGTTTTTCCATTACTGTATTGTCTATGCCACAGAGGCAAGGGCTTCCTTCCCCTGGCTGGTATTCTTGCTGCCAGGCGCAGGGCTATTGATTGTCGGGGCTTACCATGTGACGCATGATGAGAAGGACTCTGGCACAAACCTGGTGCTGTCCGCCATCCATTCCGGGGAGCATATCCCGTTGAAAATGGCGCCGTTGATTTTCGCATCGACTGTGATGACGCATCTGTTCGGCGGCTCCGCCGGGCGGGAAGGGGCCGCGCTGCAGCTTGGGGGCAGCATCGGCAATTCCTTAGGGCGCTTCCTAAAATTTGATGAGAAGGACCAGCATATTATGATTATGTGCGGGATGAGCGCGGCGTTCTCCGCGCTGTTCGGCACCCCGCTGTCCGCCGCCATTTTCTCCATGGAGGTGGTCAGCGTTGGGATTATGCACTATGCGGCGCTGGTGCCTTGCGTGGTCTCCTCTTTAGTGGCGCAGGGGGTTGCAGGGGCGTGCCATATCCTCCCAGAGCGGTTCCCTCTTGGGCATGTGCCGGACTTCACCCTCTCCTCTGGGGTGCTGGTCGCCATCCTCGCCATCCTCTGCGCAATTGTAAGCACGCTGTTTTGCATTATGCTCCATATGGGGGAAGCCCTTTATAAAAAATATTTCCCCAACCCGTATATGCGGATATTTGCAGGCGGCGTTATCGTCGTGCTGTTGACTTTGCTGGTAGGGAACCAGGATTATAATGGCGCGGGCATGCCAGCCATCGCCCAGTGCTTTGAAAATGATTACAAGCCCTATGGATTTGTGCTGAAAGCTGTTTTCACCACAGCCACATTGGGCGCTGGGTATAAAGGCGGGGAAATTGTGCCGTCCTTCTTTGTCGGCGCGTCTTTTGGCTGCCTGTTCGGGAACCTTTCTGGGTTCTCGCCGCAGCTTTGCGCCGCGGCTGGCATGGGGGCGGTGTTCTGCGGCGTCACCAACTGCCCCATCACCTCCCTGTTTATCTGCTTCGAGCTGTTTGGGTTTGAAGGGATGCCTTATTTCCTGCTGTCTGTGGCATTGGGGTACATGCTTTCTGGCTATTATGGGCTGTACCACAGCCAGAAGATTATGTATTCCAAATATAAAACAGAATTTATCAACCGAAAGACGCGGTAACTAGTTTAAGGGGGACGCTTCAAAGATTAAATCATAATTTATCTTTTTGTAAAATAGCTGCTCCATTGATTGCTTGGAGTGTCCCTCAAGCCCCAGCATCCACATAGTTTTTGCAATCACCGCTTCTAATGTCATGTCGTAAGATTCCAGGAACCTGCACTCCTCCTTAATCTTGTTGCCCACTTCATAGACTGTCATGTCGCTGCCCTCATGGGCCACCTGGGTTGCCATAATGATTATTTTCTCAGGGTAAGACTCGTACAGCCCATAGAACACGTCTGAGACGGAAGCTGGGATGCCGCCTACCCCAAAGCTTTCCACAATAATGGCGTCGTACTGCTCAAACAGGAAACGCAGCCCTTTCGGGGAGATCCCTGGGACCAGCTTCATCAAGAATATATTGCCATTCATCTCTTCATAAAACGTGACTGGCCCTTCATAGGGGACGGAGGGGATATAGCGCATAATCCTGGCATCCTGTATTGTGGCAAGGAAGGGGAAGTCTATGCTGTCAAACGCGTTATAGCTTTTGGAGCGTATTTTCTTCGCCCTGGTCCCTGCAATCACCTTTCCCCCAAACACAATCTGGACTCCCTGGGACTTGTCGTCCGCCGCATAGCGGAAGCTGTCTAGCAGGTTGGTCTTGGCATCTGTGATTTCCAGGTCAATGGATTTCTGCGCACCGGTAATGACAATTGGCTTGCTGGAATTTTGCACCATGTAGGACAGCGCCGCCGCAGTATATGCCATAGTGTCTGTCCCATGCGCCACCACAAACCCGTCATATTCCCCATAACGCTCCCGGATTGCCCGCACCATCAATTTCCAGTGGCGCGGCTCCATGTTGGTGCTGTCAATGTTGCAAATCTGGATAGCGGCAGGGCTGCAGAACTGATACACGTCCGGGATATAAGATAAAATTTCTTCTGCGCAAATCAACGGGGCAAGCCCATGTTCTGATTTTTGGGACGCGATGGTCCCGCCTGTCGCAATCAGCAAAATATTTTTTTTCATAGTCGGGTTCCTTTCTTCTGTTCTTAGGTTGCATGTTAGGCCATGCCCTGGCCCCTCCCATCATAATAAATTATCTTCTGAAAAACAATCTCTTATTTACATTTACATGGAATCGTTTATTTTTCACCAAAAGAACTGCAGAAATTGTTTATTATTGGCAAAAATATGTATTGTATTTTTTTGAGTACAGGGTTATAATTCCTAAGAATTATTTATGCGGGATGGAGGAATATTTATGAACTATGATTACCTGTTGTATTTAGCGGTGATTTTAATTAGCACAAAGTTATTGGGGCTGGTCACAAGGAAAGCCAATATGCCCCAGGTGGTTGGCGCATTGATTGCCGGGCTGGTCCTAGGGCCCGCATGCCTGAACTTAGTGCATGGCAGCACTTTTTTAAACCAGATATCAGAAATTGGCGTGATTGTCTTAATGTTTATGGCAGGGGTTGAGACAGACACTGAGGAGCTGAAACGCTCTGGCGTGGCCTCCTTTGTGATTGCCTTAATGGGCGTGCTGGTCCCCTTGGCTGGCGGGTTCGGGGTGGCCTATGCATGCCATGTGTCTTCCACAGACCTTCCTGCCAGTGAGCTGCTTCAAAATATATTTATCGGCATTATCTTAACTGCGACGTCTGTAAGCATTACTGTAGAGACATTAAAGGAGATGGGCAAAGTTTCCACCAAGGCGGGGACAGCGATCCTTGGCGCCGCGATTATAGACGATATCCTTGGGATTATCGCCCTTACAGTGGTCACTAGCATGGCTGACCCAAGCACCAACATCCTGGTTGTGCTTTTGAAGATTGCCGGGTTCTTTGTGTTCGCCATTATCTTTGGGATCATGTTCGGATTTATTATACAAAAATGGGTTTCCGTGGACCCAAAGCCTAACAGGCGCCATGTTATTTTAACCTTTGCGTTCTGCCTGATTATGTCCTTCTGCGCGGAGCATTTCTTTGGCGTTGCGGACATCACGGGCGCTTATGTGGCAGGGCTTGTATTAAGCCACAGCACAAAACGCGAAGTCATCTACCGGGAATTTGACACCGTGTCCTATTTGCTGGTGGCTCCGGTGTTCTTTGCAAGCATTGGCTTGAAGGTCGAGTTAAGCTCAATGTCTGGGAACCTGCTGTTATTTACTGGGCTGCTGTTGGTGGTCGCCATCCTTACCAAAATTATTGGCTGCGGGCTTGGGGCAAAGGCCATGAAATACTCTTCTAAGGAGTCCATCCAAATCGGGATTGGGATGATCTCCCGTGGGGAGGTCGCGCTGATTGTGGCGAACAAGGGGGAAGCCCTTGGGCTGATTGCAGATTCTTTATACGCGCCCATTGTCGTGACAGTCGTAATCACCACAATCATTACCCCTATTTTTCTGAAACTTGCATTTAAGGACAAAAAATTGGCAAAAGCCTAACGCATGTTTGGGCTTGGGCATTCTGGCAATGATGGGCATGGGATTATTTTCAAGCAAAACCCCGCAGCGGCAAAGCTGCGGGGCGCTTAACAGTTCATAAAAGCTGCTTTATGGAAAGACAGCCCAAAATACTTCCTAAGGAAAAAACGCCGCTTCTTCTCCTTCAATGCAGCCTGTAGCTGCTGGCAGAGGCGCTCTTTTTCCTCTTGGGGCAGATATTCCTTCTCGTATTCAAAAATATCTGTGTCAATCCGGTTCAGCAATTGGTACATTGTATGGTAAGCCACATCAGGGGTTCCTTTGGGCTGCCCCTCAAAGGACTCCCCTACGTAAAACCGGTAAAACAATTCCTGCTCCTGTGGGTTCAGGCAGCTAACCATCACTTCTTTCTCTTCTGCAATCTCCTTTTCAATCAGCCAGGCAATGGTCGCTTCCTTTTGGTGCGCCCTTAAGAATTCCAGGCAGCGGTACCTTGCCACTGACCCGACCCAATTCGCAAACTCGTTGGTGTGTTGGAAGTCGCCTATATGGTTCCAAATTGCAGTAATGGTGTCCACCAGGCATTCCTGGTGCAGGTGCGGCAGCGTAAATAAATGCTTTTTAATAATAGACGCCAGCCGCTCCCCATGTTCCATAATGAAAAATTCCAGCGCCTTTTCATTGTGGAGCCGAAGCTGCGCCACGTAATTTTCTCTGTTTATCTTCATAAAAACACCTGCCCTTCCAGCCTTACGGAAATATGTTCCCTTTACTATGCATTAATTTTACCATAATTATTTTCAGCATTTCTTCCTTTAATTCTTAATTTTTTCTTATCTTATAGGATTCAGGCGCCAAAAGGGTGCGATGCACCGGCTCTATCCCATAGATTGGCGGGAAGCCTCAATGCTTCCCATATTCCGCAAGGGAAGTTGGCCCTTCCAGCACATCCCTGCCAATATAGAGCATATTGTCTTCACGTACCTTCATGCTCCACTTTACCAGGGCAATCTTCCCACGCTCCAGTTCCAGCGCCGTGATGCACCTAGGATGCACGCAGCTCCCATCATTGAAGTAATAGCCATCCCCCGGCTTTGAAAATACAGGCCTGTGGGTATGCCCAGCCACCAACAGCGTTCCATGCTTATTTGCCCAGGCTGACAGCCGCTTCTCAATCCGTTCTTTCTTCTGGTAGTTCTTTGCCGCGCTCGTTGGGTCGTTGCACCCGGCCAGCTCCAATGGGCGCCAGAGGTAGCGCACCAAAAACCGGGTAAGCTTCCACAGCGTGTCATTCCAAAGGTCCCCTTGATGCCCATGCACCAGCAGCAGTTCCGCCCCGCTGCATGCCTCCTGCAGGCGGATAGCCTCATAGACTTTCATATCTGGGAACAGGCTCTTCTCAGGGTCATCTGGATTGCAGTAATAGGACTTGCACTGGTTCTTAAAATATTTTTCCTTCTCCTTTTTCCGGTCATGGTTCCCATAGAGCATGTAAAAACGCTGGTTCCTATAAAATTCCCCCATCATCCAGAATTGGTTGCTGTGTATCCGCACAATCTCCTGCAGGTTCCGGTTTTCCCATAACTCATCCCCATCCCCAAGTTCAATATAGGTGAAGTTCCTTCTATTATAATATTGCAGCGCGGCAAAAAAGAGGTTTTGGTTTGCCTGGAAATTATCCCCCCATGTCCCAACCCCGCGGTGGCAGTCGCTCATAAGCACAATGCGGCTGCCCATGCCAATCGGGATGCAAAGGGCTTTCTCGTATGCCTGGTCCAGCCTTCTTGCAGTCCGCCTCATTTCTTTTTCTTCTCCCAAGCAAACCGCCCTGTCTTGGTGATGGCTGC
Organism: uncultured Lachnospiraceae bacterium; assembly: GCA_910585295.1. Taxonomy (GTDB): domain Bacteria; phylum Bacillota; class Clostridia; order Lachnospirales; family Lachnospiraceae; genus Petralouisia. The sequence continues at coordinate 141,159 of CAJUDE010000037.1, forward strand.
AAAAACCCCTGGATATGCATGCATCAGGTAATAAATTTTATCAAGCGTCTTGGGGAACCCTTTTGTAAGCCTTAGGTACAATTTACAGTTGTGGCGGTTCTGCCACTGAACCCATTTTCGGAAAAGCTTCCCATGCTGGGCAGGCTGCCTGGTCTTGGGGCGGTATATGCAAAGGGCTGCCTGGTTATGCCAGGTTTTCAAGTCATTCGGCTGGTACCCTGCCTGGTAGCAGCCCATAAGGAACGCTTCTAGCATCTCCCTGTCCTTAAATGTAATTGCCGCTTCCAGCATCAACTCGCCAGGATAGGAAAATTCCCCCAGCACAAAGCCTGTCAGCCACCAATGGTCCTCGACGCGCTGGTACATCATTTTCCCATTTTTATATAGTTTCATGTTGATGGGAAGCTGGTCTTCCCTCGACGCACATGCATAAAACACATCCTCTGGGTTTTTTTGGCTCCCCCTTCCACGCTCCACATAGACCCCCACCTCTGCCCCGGTGGTTATCCCATACTGCCCTTTCCAGAACTCAACCATCCATCTCCTGCCCCCATATTCAAAATAAATTGGCTCGCAGTCTATAATCATATTCATAACGGGCGCCATTTCATCATATAGTTTCCCATAGCCGAACTCTTTCTGCCATGCATCTTCCAAGGAATAAAAAATATCTTTGGAAAGGCTGTAGGCAAACCCAAAGGGTTCCAGGGCATGGTTGACCTCTGCATATTTTTCCTGCTCGCCCCGGATGGCTACCAGATGCTTTGCCTTACTTTTCCGATGCTGCCAGCAGCAGGCAAGGGCCGCCGCCAAAACGGCAAGGATAGCAATGGCTCCCCATAATAACTCATTAATATTCAAAACCCTCCAACTCCTTTCTTTTTTACTAATATATTCAGAAAAGGTTGGAGAGTTCGTTTAGTCTATCCCAAAAAGCCTATTCGCATAGCGGACGGAACCCATGGCGTCTTTGGAATAGAAATCTGCCCCTATCATGTCCGCATAAGTCTGGGTCAGCACCGCGCCGCCCACCATGGCTTTGCATTCTGGCGCTTCTTTTTTCAGCATTTGTATGGTAAGCTCCATATTCGCCACCGTCGTGGTCATCAGCGCGCTTAAGCCTACCAGCCTGGCATGGTGTCCCTTTACTGCCTCCACCACCTGCTTTGGCTCCACGTCTTTCCCCAGGTCAACTACCTGGTACCCATAATTTTCTAACAGCACCTTGACAATATTTTTCCCAATGTCATGGATGTCCCCTTTCACAGTCGCAATGACAATCGTGCCTTTCGGCTCTGAGGCGCCCCCTTGCGCCTTAAGATGCCCTTTTATGGCCTCAAACCCAGCTTTTGCCGCTTCCGCGCTCATTAAAAGCTGCGGGAGGAAAATAGTCTTCTTTTCAAATCCCTGCCCTACCTGGTCCAAGGCAGGGATTAAGGCTGTGTCTATGACCTCTAGCGGGCTTTTGGATTCCAGTTCCTTCATCGCCGCAATCCCTGCGCTTCCAGAAAGCCCCTTCACTACTGCTTCAAACAGCGTGGTCTCCCCAACGCTGTCCCCCGCCTCTTTGGGCTGCCCATCCTGCTGGGAAAAATAGCCAATATACCCCTTGCACTGGGCGTCGCTCCCATCCAATGCGCAAAAGGCGTAATAAGCCGCCATCATCGCCCCGCTGTTTGGGTTGATAATCCCAGCGCTTAACCCTTTCGACAGCGCAATGGTAAAAAAGGCGGTATTGACTTTCTCCCGCTGCGGCAGCCCGAAGGAAATGTTTGAAACGCCCAAGGTGGTATGCACCTTTAGTGTGTTTCGCACGTAATGGAGCGCGTCCAGTGTGGACGCTGCATTTTCCTGCCCAGCGCTTATCGCCATAGCCAGCGTGTCTATCAGCAAATCCTTTTTGGAGATGCCATATTTCGCGGCCTCCATGATAATCTTTTCTGCAATCTGGACGCGCCCTTCGGCGGTCTCTGGGATGCCTCCCTCATCCAGGGTCAGGCACACTACCATGGCGCCATATTTTGCCGCCAATGGGAACACGGCGTCCATGGATTCCTGCTTACCATTGACAGAATTTACTAGCGGCTTCCCATTGTACAGCCGCATGGCGGCCTCCATGGCGGCTGGGTCAGAGGTGTCAATCTGAAGGGGGAGGTCTGTGACCCCCTGCAAGCCTGTGACAACTTCCTTCATCATTGCCACTTCATCAATTTCAGGAAGCCCCACATTCACATCCAAGATGTGCGCACCTTTCTCTTGCTGTGCAATGGCTTCTTTGTAGATATATTCCAAGTCCCTCTCCCGAAGCGCCTGCTTAAAGCGCGCCTTCCCAGTAGGGTTAATCCGTTCCCCAATAAGGATGGGATGATTGCCAAATGTTACGGCATGGGTGTAGGAAGAGACAACCGAACGGTTTTTATCCACTACTTTTAATGGGGAAATCCCCGTGCATGCCTGCACCAAGGCCTTGATATGCGCCGGAGACGTCCCGCAGCAGCCTCCAAGGGCAGAAATGCCTTCCAGTGCAATTTCCTTCATCACAGATGCAAATTCCTCTGGCCCAACAAGGTAGGACGTCTTTCCATCCACCACCACAGGAAGCCCTGCATTGGGGTTTAGCACAATTGGCAAAGAGCAGCACTCCCTGAGCTTAGGCAGGAATTTTTTCATGGTGTCAGGCCCAAAGCCGCAGTTTAGGCCTAAGGCATCCACCCGCAGCCCCTCTAACATGGCAACTGCCGCCTCCATGTCCGCCCCTGTCAATAATTTCCCGTTTTCATCAAATACCATTGTCACGACAACTGGAAGGCGCGTATTTTCCTTAGCCGCCAGCACTGCAGCCTTAATCTCATAAGTGTCGTTCATGGTCTCAATCAAACAAAGGTCAGCCCCTGCCTGCTCCCCAGCAATGCATACCTGGGAAAAAGCACGGTAGGCATCCTCAAATGGAAGGTCGCCCAAAGGCTCCAACAGCTTGCCCAATGACCCAATGTCCAAAGCAACGTAAGCGTCTTTCCCTGTTTCTGTAATGGCCTCCTTTGCCAGATGGACGCCTTTTTTGGTCAGCTCTTCACAAGTATGCCCTGTACCCTTCAACTTAAATGGGTTGACCCCAAATGTGTTGGATTTTATGATATTGCATCCAGCTTCCAGATACTCTTTGTGGATGCTAAGGATGGCGTCCCCTTTTGTTATATTCCATATTTCTGGCAATTCCCCTGGCTCTAGCCCCTGGCTTTGGAGCATAGTCCCCATAGCCCCGTCAAAAAATAAAATTTCTGTCTGCAACCGGTCTATCACATTCATGGTGTTCACTCTCCGTTTTCCTCTACATAGTTTCCCGAAACTCACAATCTATTTTCCCGCATTGGGCGCAGGTTTTCCTGTGGCAGGATTCTTGTTCCTTTGGGGTCAGCCCAATGACCGCCGTGACGGACTTAGCCGGCACCATAAGGTTCCCTTCTGTCAATGCCACCCCTATCCGTTTGCCGCACTCTAACATAGAAAATAACTTCCCTTGGAATTCCAAGGGGAAATCCCCATATCCTGGGCTGAACCTTGGGCGAAGGTAAAGCCCGCGCGCCTCGGCTTCCTGACGGATGGCTGACTCCACTTTGTCCACATAAGTTTCAATATAAGCCGCCCCTGCCGCCTGCACAATAGCGGCTTTCGCCATATTTGTGATGGAATATTTTTTTACCATAAGGTCCGCCCCACGCCCTATCGTTGCCGCCAGCAGCACGGCATGGCTGCACCCCCTAAGGTTCCTTGCAAGGTTTTTGCTCTCTATAGACAGGTTCCCCACAAGCACGGCATCCCCTTCCGCCTGGCAGGGGTACTCCTGGTAAAAACTTTTGGGGGAGCTTGCCTGTTCCAATTCGTCCGCAACCTCATCCAATAACCTCTGCGTCTGGCTGTCAATCCCCTGCCCCCGGTACCCCAGGTACCGAAGCGTCTCTTTCCTGTCCACCCTCATGCTTTTGCCTGGTATATTTCTGAAAGGTTTGCAAAGATTGCCCCTGCCACATCTGGTTTATTCATGGTGTAAATATGCACATGCCCCACGCCGTTTGCGATTAAGTCAATAATCTGCTCCGTGGCGTAGGCAATCCCTGCCTGCTTCAAAGCTGCCGGATGGCCTGCAAACCGCTCTACAATGGCGCGGAACCGCTGGGGCAGGATTGTCCCAGACAATGAGGCAATCCTTTTGATTTGTTTTGCATTTGTGACCGGCATGATCCCTGCAACCACAGGGACTTCTATCCCCTTTTTTAAGGCGCGGTACAGGAAATTATACAGGATGTTATTGTCAAAAAACATCTGGGTTGTGAAGAACTCGCAGCCAGCCTCAACTTTCCGTTTTAGGTTGTCAATATCCGCTTCTATGGACTCCGCTTCTGGATGCCCTTCCGGGTAGCATGCACCGCCAATGCAGAAATCCCCAAATGCCCGTATCTCTTCCATTAACTCGCTGGCATGGTGGTATTGCCCAGGCAATGGGAAGTCCAACCCCTCTGGGATGTCCCCCCGAAGGGCCAGGATATTTTCAATCTTATGCCCCCGCAGCTCTCCCAGCACTTCCTGGATTTTATCCCGGCTGGAGGAAGCGCATGTCAGGTGGGCGAGGGCAAGCACGCCGTTCACATTCTGCACCTCATTTGCCAAGTCCACAGTGTGTTCGCTAATCCCGCCGCTGGCGCCATAAGTCACGCTCATAAAGGATGGCTTCACTTTTGCCATTTCCTGCACAACTTCATGTGCTTTCTTCAATTCAGAGCCTTTCTTTGGCGGGAACAGCTCACAGCTTATCGTCACTTCTTTTGTCTTTAATAATTCTGATATTTTCATGTCTTCCCTCAGTTTCTTTCTTTACAAATTTTGTAACTATTATAATGATTTACCGTATAAAAGTCAAATTGACTTTCGCATAAAAGTTTCTTTTTCTGCCATACTGTTAGTAGGATGGAAAAGAAAGAGGTGTTTTAAAATGGAAAATAACGGCAAAACAGGCACCCACCCGGTGCCTGACCTTACAAGGGCTGATGCATATGACTATTTAAAAGCAAGCTCCGCCACAGACTGCACGGGGGCGGTCCCAAGGCCGCCGCAAGACAGCGCGGAATTGGATTCTTACCTGGATGTTTATAACTTCCTGCCACAATCCGCTTACACCAAGCCAAATTCTGTAGAAATTGACATGTTAAGCAACAAAAAGAAGGATGGGCAGTAGCAAAGGGGCAAACCCACATCTGCCTTATAGAAAAGCAGCGTCAGCACACTAGGCCCTGGCGCTGCTTTTTCCTGCAGTAGGATACTTATTAGATAATTGCGAAACAACTAATTATCCTAATTCCATGCACAATCCATACATTTTTTGAGATATTTCCCTTATACAAACGCACGTAATGCAGGTCGCGCAAAACAGCCCAACCGCTTCACTCCCCTTTGCTGAAAAGGCGGATGCACTCATCAACCACGCTCTCCACAATCCGCACCTGCTGGGGGCTCAATTTGCCCAACTTGTCAGACAACAGCAGCTTGTCTTTGTCAATAATGTCCCCTGTCAATAGGTAGTCTGTGCTTACGCCCAATGCAGCAGCAATCTTCATTAGGTTCTCTGGCCTCATGCCCCTTTTCCCAGATTCTGCATAGGAAACAAACTGAGTGGTCAATTCACTCCTTTCCGCAAGGGCTTCCTGGGTCAGCCCCAATTTCTTGCGCCTCTCCATAATCCTCTGCCCCATTTCTTTCAGATACAGTTCTACGTTCATTCGCTCTTCCACCTTTCTTCTATATTGTGAAATTCTATCAACAATGCCATTGAAATGTAACCTTGCAATGTTGACAAACATTAACATTCTGATATACTCTTTTATAAGGGCTTTTTATGCGGCTCCCGTTCAAAAAAAGGATTTCATAAAGAGATTGGAAACCTCCATTCTTTTTCTAACCCTAAGCGCTTGCCGTACATTTTTTTTAACAGCCATTGTCAATACGGGCGTTATGCCTGCCCTAGCAATTCCATAAGGAGGCCGATTGATATGTCAGGGAAAAAGTACTTGAACTAGCAAAACCTCAAACATACAGGTTTGATTTTGGGACTGATGGCAAGTTGTATGCCATCACTTTCCATGGAATGGTCCCACAAAAAGATCTGAACGTGATGCTGGCGTCCGTGCAAAACTGCCTCTATCATAAAATGTCAGAAATTATCCCTTTATTTTTGAAACAACGATATCTGGAAAATTCAAATTTTGCTTCCATTGAAATTCCATTGGGCAAACATGAAGCTATGGATTGGGCAGGTTATTTGCTGCATTCTGGCATCTATAAGGAAATGGATGGGAGCCTTGAGGGCGTTGACATCTACTATGCTGTTATGGATTACCAAAAAAGCTTTGCAGGGGGGCGTTGCAAAGGCTGCTATTATGCTTTAAAAAGGCTTTCCCTTGGAAATGGGAACTACCATTATAACCTGATAGGGCAGACATTTTTCTCTGATTTATATACCTGTGAAGAACATGGTTATTTTTCCATTCGGAAAACCAAAGGAAACGCCCTCCATACCGTCGACAGCTCTGTAAGCGCCCCCGTATTCCCAACGTTCGGATGTGTCAATATGCTGGCCCTTTTACCAAATATTGAAGATGTACAAACAAAAGAGGATGCCAGGAATGCAGCGATAAAATAATGCGGCAGCATATGTGGGGCAGCGCTTCCAAAAGGAACAGGGAAATATCTGCTCATCCGACATTTGGGAGACAGGATTACAGTCAGCTTTGATGACAAGGCATGCCAATAGGCTTACCGATATCATGGATTCTTCGTCCTCGCTTCAAGCAAGGAGAAAGATACGTTTTAGTTCTGTTGAGCCTGTGCAGGGAGAACTCTTTTGGTCCGGAATCTTGTAAATATTCTATAAATATGCTAAACTGAACGCAACAACAAACGAGAGGTTGTACTGGGAGAAATGAAATTATTCTGGCAATAGATAAAAATAGATAAAAATAGGTAAAAAGATTTAATATTTAAGATAATTAAGATTCAAAAAAGCAGAAAATTTATTGCTGTCGAGTTTAGTTTCTTTCAAGTTTTTGCTTTATTTGAATACAGAACGGACAGGAAGTATGAATAACATACATGCTTGTGCAAGAGGGATTGTAGAAGGGGAAGTTATTTTTGCATAAATCCAATGCAGCGTTTCACATTTCAACGGAGCGTTTCTTGAATATGGTGTTTCTCATGATATTATAAAATCAGAAAGAAGGTGAAAATATTGAACGCTCAAAAAACAGGCAGCCTAATTTCTGCTATCAGGAAAGAACAAAATCGCACGCAGCAGGATTTAGCGAATGAATTGGGAGTATCAAGTGCAGCTGTTTCAAAATGGGAACGGGGTATCGGATTTCCAGATGTATCTCTTATCGAACCATTAGCTGCATCCCTGAGGATTACCATAGCAGAATTATTCAAAGGCGAAAGGACACAAAACAGCGTTGATAACGAATATGAAAATCTGTTGTCAGATGTTGTAAAAGTATCAGCTAATGAAATAACCAAGAAGAAAAAAATAACGAATTGGATGATTGCCATTACTGTTGCTGTTCTTTATTTGATGATTTCTGTAATATCACACAAGTGGGAAATAACCTGGGTGGTCTGGATTGTATATTGTTTTTATCGAATC